>CBFHIS010000114.1:0-1065 GCA_965655975.1 Wenzhouxiangella sp. | reverse complement strand
CCGTCCAATTCATCTCACTCAATTCCGATAACGCAATTCCTATGACTCAATGCTGATGGCCCCATCGGTCCAACCCAACCGCTCTGGCCAAAAAAAAGCCCCGCATCGCGGGGCTTTTAATCAATTGCATATGATCTAGCGCATCTGATGTGGTTTATCTGTTTGAGCGCATCTGATCTTTATGTCTGGTCTTTATGAATGGGCAAACCAGCAAGCCATCAGACGCGGCCTCGGCCCACCAAGACGATGCCCGCGCCACCCATCAGCACCAAGACCATCAACCACAGGGCCCAAGTTGACGTGGCATCCACCGAGATCGCCCCGCCCTGCCCGCCACCACCCGAGCCCCCTGAACCACAAATGCCATCCACCTCGTTGACAATCACATCATCCAAAGCAAACTCAGAGGAATAACCATTGTCGTAGCTGAAATGCCCATACTGCAAAAAGCCCAATTCGGTTTGGTCCGCCGTGGCCACAAAGTCCAAGGTCAAACGACGGCCCGCCTCATTCACCCGAAGATAACTTCTGCCATAACCCGTGATCTCCACCCCAAACGCCCCAGGCTCCAGCGGATCGGTGGTGCCCCCTTCCGTCAGCTGCACAAACTGCAAGCGATAGGTCTTCCCAGGCGTGGTATTGATCGTTTGGGTGATTTTCACCGGTGAGTCACCATCCCCCAGCTCTTCGGCCGTGAATCTAGAGTTGGTAATGGTGTAATCGGTCCGACTCACCTCGCCTTCGATTTCAAAGGTCATTGCCGGTGTCGCCCCCCAAAACACTGAGTTTCCGAAATACATGAGATTGGCCGAGGCCCCCGCCATCAGCGGCTCGGTGGCGCCAAAGTTGGGCAGCACAATCTCTCCATCATAATCGGTCGCGGTTGAGACAAAGGCATAGGTCTTCTGACCCCCGCCGGTGATGGTCCACTCCGGCACCGAGACCAATTGCACCCCAGTTCGGTAGTCACCATCGGTCAGCCACGTGGCAAAAGAATCAATTTCCTTGGGCACCGCATTGGCCCCAAACGCCCACACCAAGTCAGAATCTAGGCTAGCCCCGGCC
>CBFHIS010000113.1:0-1067 GCA_965655975.1 Wenzhouxiangella sp. | reverse complement strand
GGATTCAACGGCCTCTATTTCTCAGGTTCGTGTGGGTGGCTCGGTCACTTCCACAGAATCAGGAATCAGCCAGCAAGCCATCACAGGTGGGCTTGTCGGCGAGAACCGAGGCACGTTGACAGATGTTGCCAGCAGCGCGCAGGTGGAGGGTTCAGCCGATGCCATCGGTGGCCTCATTGGTTTGAACTTCGGGTCGGTCTCGGGGGCATCGGCCACCGGTTCAGCAAAAGGCCGAGGACAGGTTGGTGGCTTGATCGGTCTGAGTCAATCGGGCCGAATCACCCAAAGTTTCTCGTCAGCGGATGTGACCGCCACAGGAAACAACCTGAATAACCCAAGCAATGCGGCTGGGATCGCGGGTGGCTTGATCGGTGCCTCTTTCTTTGGCGAGCGTGTCAGCGAAGCCATGGCCGGTGGGACTGTCGAAGGCGATCTTGCCGGTGGCCTCGTTGGGGTCATGTTCCAAGGACCCATTTATCAAGATGTCTATGCCACAAGCACGCTCAAAGGCAACCCCTCGGGCGCCGGCGGATTGGTCGGCGCCATCGATAATGGGACCCTCAGGCGCGCCTACTTTATCGGCACAGACAACACAAACTCAGGGCTCAACGGCCTGGTCGCCAGCGCCACAAGTGAGACTTGGACCGATGTGTTCTGGGACAGCGAGGCCTTATCGCTGGACATCTCCGATAGTGGCATCGGCCAACCCAAAACCACCGAAGAGATGATCAAGCCGGCCACCTTTGGCAACTGGGATCTCAATGCCATTTGGGGCTTGGGGGGAAATGCTGCCCTCAGCTATCCATTTTTGCGGGCATTGACGGCCATCGAGCCCACCGAGGTGAGTCTTGAACTCATCAACACCACACCCAGCGACGGTGCCACCGGCATCACGCTCGCCTCTGATGAGCTCGTATTGACATTCAATGTTGATGCCACATTCAACGCGGGCTTGGGCGATCTCGAGATTTTAAGAAACGGCGAATACGTGGGTGGCAGTGTCACGATGAGCCGACGCACCCTCAAAAGCTGGGCGCTCGGCTTTGATTTTAAGCCAGGGTCGACCT
>CBFHIS010000112.1:0-1142 GCA_965655975.1 Wenzhouxiangella sp. | reverse complement strand
AGATGCATATTTTGCTGAGATTGGCCTTGGTGAGCTAAAAGACCAAGTGGCTTTTGATGCAGCACGTGCCCAGTACGGCGCTGTAATTGCGGAGACGAGTTCCTCAGTTGGCGCTGCGCTTGATGACCATTATGCGTCGTTCTTTGTACTTAAGATTGCTGCGGCGGATGCGCCGGGCGCATTCTTGTTTGAGCAGGTGGTTGGTCCTAATGGGCAGACTATTCCTGTTTATGTACAGCCGACAATTGTTGATACGGTTAGTGAATTGGCTTCCCATTTGTTGGTCGATCCGCAGGTACTGCCTGGTGCAGCTGTCGCGGTTGACGACCTGATCGTTTTTGGCGGTGCGACCGTTGACGCCATTACTCTTCAGGGGCGGTTTGAGGCCGTTGCAGGCATAGATGTCTCTGACATTCGCAATGCGAGTCACGCTCAGATCAACGCGCTCGCAAATTTGATTGGAGTTGTGAGAACAAGTGAAGAGCTCACTGGCGACCTCACACGCGTGACGCTTGATCCCGCGACAGCCCTTGGTGGAGCAACATTGGAGCTGGCTTCTGAAGATTTTCTGTCTTTGACGGCCGCGCAGGCGTCTGGCCAAGTCATAACAAGGCCGCCTTTCCAAATGGACCAACCGTATGGTTGGCTGACGCTCACAGATATTGCGTCGACATTAGATGCTGACCTGTCGGGCATCTCCAGCGGTATCAATATCGATCTGGGGTACGTGCCTGGAACGAATGTCGTATTCACTGGGCAGTTCAACCCATTTAGCTTTATATCGGTCCAGAACTTTGGTGTCCTAGATATAACGAATGTTGCGCTGGATGCATTGCCGGGCGGCATCTTTGTGGATGAAGACGCAACGCTTGTTATGACCGCGGCACAACGTGAGAGCTTTATCAGGAATGGCTTTGATAGCCTTCAAAGTGAGGGCTTGGTTGAGGTTCAAGGCACTGAAGGTCCTGATGCTCTATTTGGCACTTTAGATATGGACGTTCTGCAGGGGCTCGGCGGCGACGATACGCTCAATGGCTCTTTTGGCAATGATACGCTTGACGGTGGTTTGGGTAACGATGTTCTCAATCCTGGTGACAATCAAGGTGGGTACCTGGGCTATGACATTATAGATGGTAGCCTCG
>CBFHIS010000111.1:0-1148 GCA_965655975.1 Wenzhouxiangella sp. | reverse complement strand
TGAACCACGAGAAAATGAAAAATGCGCTGACCAAAAAGGCGTGGGCCAAGGCGCGTTCGTCTCTTCTAAGAAAGCCGGTTGCATGAACACCACGCCTGAGGCATCAAAATGATCAAAGCCCAGATACCAAGCCTCCCACGCACGCGCTTGGGGATCATCTTTGGGATTAAAGCTTGGGAGGTAGGCGGTGAGCACCGGCTTGGCCACACCATTTGCCTCCAAGCCTTGTAAGGTCTTGATCAACCATCGATCCCAACCATAGACAAAACGGTGGTGGCCATCGAGCTGTAGGGCGAACGCCTCACCCTGATAATGGGTTTGGATCAAGGCCCTGGCCCAACACACCCCTTGGCTTTGCTCATGGGGGACATCAATCAAGGTCACTTGTGGCAGATCAGCGATTTGATCGAGCACCTCATCTGTGCTGTGCTGCCAACAAATCACAAACCTCAGACGCTCTGGCTCTATGGCGTTGTTGATGGCATTGAGCACCGTCGCTTCGAGATCAAACTCTCGATACGCGGCGATGCTGATAAAAATGTTGGCCTTAGTCATCGGATGGCCTCATCTTGTTTGGTCCATCCCATTCGTTTTCGATGCGCGCTTCTTTGGCGTAATGCGCCGCTCTGTGATGGTTGATGGGCGAGGCGAGCAACACAGCACTTTTGAGCTGGCCTTGGCGTTGCAAGGCATAGGCCTTGGCCATCCAGTGCTGCTCATACGGCCGTTGCCATTGGGGTTGAATGAATAAGGCCTCAGTGCCTCGTTGCGTGATCAAGTGCGGCCAGTTCGAGTAGTGCGGCTCGCCAATGGCCATGGCGAGCCCAAGGTGCGTGTGGATGGCCTCAATCCTCGTGGGTGGCAATTGATCATCCGTGACCGGTGAAAACACAGCCCGGCGCTTGGGATCCAGCATGCGTTGCTCGTCTCTTGGAAGATTACACCACGCCCATTGTTTGGCGTGCGTGCCAAAGAGCTCAGAGTAATTGAGCTTCAATAAATCCACATCGTGTTCCACCATCAAGGCCAAGGCTTTGGGCAACAGCCCATCGATGTGAGTTGGGAAACCTGAGCGACACAAAGACTGACCGGCCGTTGGCCCCATCAGCAACATGTCGTCTTCTAAAAACAAAGCGTGGGTGTGTGGG
>CBFHIS010000110.1:0-1167 GCA_965655975.1 Wenzhouxiangella sp. | reverse complement strand
ATGCTCAATGATTCTTTTGAGGTCGGATTCGCACCCAAATTGTTGCTCAAAGACTTAAAGATCTGTGAGAGCCTCACCACGCAAGTGGGTTTTGGCTCGGCGGTTTTGCCACAAGCGATCAAAGACTACGAGCAAGTGGTCGCGACCGATGAGATCAGCCGCGACCTGTCTGCCTTGATTCGGCTCAAACGTCCTTGATTTGGTTTCTGGCTTTGTCTCTGAGCTGATTAAAATAATCGAGCTTTTCTTTCGCCAGCACGCCACCGAGCAACAACAAGGCAATCAAGTTCGGTGCCGCCATCAAACCATTGAAGGTATCAGCGACATCCCAAATCAACTCCAGGCCACCCACGGCACCCACAAAAGCAAACGCCAAGAAAGCCAAGCGATAAGGCAAGACCACGCGCTGACCAAACAGATACTCCCAGCTTTTCTCGCCATAGAAGTTCCAGGTGAGCATGCTGGTGTAGGCGAAAAAGACGATTGAGACAATGATCACGTAAGCACCTGGCCCTTTCAGGCCACTCTCAAACGCCGCTGTGGTTAACACCGCCCCGTTTTCACCGGTTTCTAAAACGCCGGTGACCAAAATCACCAAGGCGGTTAGGGTACATACCACCAAGGTATCAATGATCACTTCCCACATGCCCCAAAAGCCCTGCCGGAATGGGGTGTTTCTGGCTTGCGCGTGCACGATGGATGCAGAGCCTAAGCCCGCCTCGTTTGAAAAAATGCCCCGAGCAATACCAAAGCGAATCGCCGCTGCCACGCTGGCTCCAGCAAACCCACCCATGGCAGGTGCTGGCTCAAACGCGTATTGAATGATCATCATAAAAGCGCCGGGGATCTCGGTGATGTTGACCGCCAAGATGCCCAAAGCACCCACAATGTAGGCGGCTGCCATCACTGGAACGATTTTCTCTGCGGTGGTGGCAATGCGAGAAATGCCCCCCAGAGTCACCACCCCAACCAAGACCATCAACACCACGCCCGTGACCCAATTGGGGACCCCAAAGCCGGCGGCCATGGATTGGGCGACGGTGTTGGATTGGACCATGTTGCCCAGCCCAAAAGCCGAGATGCCAGCGAAGAAGGCGTAGGCCACCGCCAGCCATTTCCATTGGGGGCCGAGACCTTTTTCGATGTAATAGAACACACCACCAGACA
>CBFHIS010000109.1:0-1259 GCA_965655975.1 Wenzhouxiangella sp. | reverse complement strand
TGATTGGCACCGATGCCATTTGTCCAGAGACGATTGCTGAGGGTTTATCCGAAAAAGGCATTTTGATTGGACCCACGCTTTCAATTGGCATGGCGCAACACCACTTGGCCTTTCCTGGCACCATCACTTTGCGCCCAAGCACATTGATGGCGGTGATCAAAGACGTCATCGAGTCTTTGCGCGGGCATGGTTTTAGTCAGTTTATGTTTTTGAATGGACACGGCGGCAACATCCATACCACCGAGGCGGCGTTCGCTGAGATTTGGGCCGATCACAGTTTAAAAAGACAGCCCAGCGGTTTGGCCATGAAATTGGTCAACTGGTTTCAGGGCCCGAAGGTTCGCGCATTGATCTCAGAGCTTTATGGCTCAGCCGATGGTTGGCACGCCACCCCTTCTGAGATTGCTCTCACTTGGCACGCCTACCCCGACCAGGTCAGACAAGTGCCACTGACGCCCAAGCAAGCGCCATTTGGTGAGATCCGAGATGCCTTCAATTACCGTGATCAATTTGCCGATGGCCGCATTGGCTCAGACCCCACATTGGCCACCATCGAGCATGGCCGTCTTTTCTATGAGGCCGGCGTTGAAGACGCGTTGGAGGCGTGGAAGTCGTTAACCAAGGCGGGTTGAGTCATTCGGGCGCTTTGGTGGCGTTTTGATGGCGCTTTGCTAAGACATCCAGCACCGGTTGCAACTGGGTGTCGGCCGCCTTTAGGGTCACCAGGAGGTGATACAGCAAATCCGCGGCTTCTTCGTGCAACTCCTCAGTTGACCCTGCCACGGCAGCCAGTGCCACTTCCACGCCCTCTTCCCCCACCTTTTGCGCGCAGCGCGTGATGCCCTCTTTCAAGAGGCTTTGTGTATAACCCTGCCCGCCACCTTCTGCTGCTCTTGAATGAATCACGGCTTCTAGACGCGCCAACATGCCAATCGCTGGTGGCACGTCCCCAAAACAAGTGGGGTTGTTCAAATGACACGTGGGGCCATTGGGGGTGGCTTGAACCAACAGAGTGTCTTGGTCGCAATCGAGACGGATCTCGGCCAAGTCCAACGTATGTCCCGAGGTTTCTCCTTTGGTCCATAAGCGTTGTTTTGTTCTGGAAAAAAAAGTCACTTTGTCCGTCGCCAATGTGGCCTTGAGCGCCTCTTCGTTCATGTAGCCCAGCATCAACACATCGCCGGTGTTGGGGTTTTGTACGATCGCTGGTATCAACCCATCGCCTTTGGCCCAATCGATTGAATCCATCCAAGCAGGGG
>CBFHIS010000108.1:0-1265 GCA_965655975.1 Wenzhouxiangella sp. | reverse complement strand
GCTCGAGAGTTAAGATGGGGTAATGGGTGGAATCAATGGGGAGAAACAATGGTGCAAGCGCATGAAGGAGATCAAAGATGAACAAACAAAAACATAGCCCAGTCCTCTGGATCAGCGCCTTGGTCTTGTTGGGTGCCAGCCAGCTGGCCACAGCGGCACCGCCCATTGATGCGGGCAAAGCCCCGGGGCATTTGATTGTCCGAGCGATGGACAGCAACGACGATGGTGTGATTAGCCGTGACGAGTTTAAGCCGCTCAAACGTGGCTCGCGCTTGAATATGTTCATAGAAGCCGACACCAATGAAGACAATGAGGTCTCGCCTGACGAATTAACGGCCTTTCTAAGCACCCAGCCAGCAAACAGGCACGAGAGGGTCCTGAAGCGATTTGCGAGCCAAGATCTAAATGGCGATGGCACGCTTGCCTTAAGCGAAATCCACGATCAGATGTTTGCCAATTTAGACGCAGATGGCAACGGCGAGCTCGACGCCGCCGAAGTGGGTCCGGCCCGCCAAGAGCGCCGTGGTAACACCCGAAACTAAACCCCAAACCCATGCCGTCCTGAGTGATCTGGCCAGAACAGATCGCTCGGTGCGGATGGATAGACACCGGTCTCCGGGCTCATGACATGAGTCACTGAGATCAGCATTGCCCAAGCATCCAGCACCCACTGAGCAAACAGGAAGGGATCAATTCGTCATCGGGTCAGGGGGTTTTTAAAGACAGGTGACACAGCCACCCATTTCGTGCTCTAATGGAAGGCAATTTCTCAGAAAACTCTGAGGAAGTTGTCTGAAAAGAAGTTAAACCATCATCAAACCAGATCGGGGGAAACCATGTCCTTAGACCAATACAACCGCATGTCAGACGCCATCCACGACTTGATGGATCGCTATCCCAAAAGGCTCAATGTGGATTTTGAAGACGACGTCATCCGCTTAGAAAAAGTGAGGATCGACACCGACCCAAAAACCAAAAAGCCTTTGCAGCCCATGATGATTGAGATCGAAACCGATCCCACAATTCTCAACTTGGCCAAAAAAGACGACATGCCAGCACCCAAAGATGGCTACACCATCTTGGAGTATCGTTTGGGCGATACCGTCGACAAAGAGCGGGTCTCACATTTTCAAACCGTTGAAGAAGTGATCGAACTGATCACCATGCGGATTGATTCGCACTAACCGCCTTTCGAGCGGATGACACCTCAGGGCGCCTGCCCCAACCGTGAGGCAGGCGCGCACCAACACTCACCATCAGCGATC
>CBFHIS010000107.1:1021-1267 GCA_965655975.1 Wenzhouxiangella sp. | reverse complement strand
AGGGACTCGAAAAGATTACCCAATTGGATATCGAGGCCGCCAAAGACGCGGGCTACACGATAAAGCTTTTGGCAGTTTGCGAGAGAGTCGATGAGGATTCAATCGCGGCCCGAGTTCACCCGACCCTGATTCCTCTGACCCACCCACTTGCCAGCGTAAAAGGTGCTTTCAATGCAGTATTTGTTGAAAGCGAGGCAAGTGGTGAACTGATGTTTTATGGTGCGGGCGCTGGGGGACTAGAAACCG
>CBFHIS010000107.1:0-1011 GCA_965655975.1 Wenzhouxiangella sp. | reverse complement strand
TGGGCGATGTTGTGATGGCTGCAAAGAGACACTTGGGTGGCGGTTCAACAATGAGCGAATCTTCCCATGCGAAGCTCAGCATCCTGCCAATCGATGACATCATCACTCGCTATCAGATATCGATGGAAGTAAAAGATCAATCGGGAGTTCTGGCGGTGATTGCAACTATGTTTGCTGAGCTGGAGATAAGCGTTGAAACGCTAGAGCAGTCAACCATTGATGATGGTGACACCGTGTTGCTGACGATTATCACCCACGAAACGAGTGAACGCAGTCTTCAAAAATTGATTGGCAAGCTAAACGAGAGTGATTTGGTGACCGAGTTCAAAGGTCAAGTGAGAGTGGAGGGTGTCTAGATGGCACATCAGTGGCGCGGTGTAATACGCGAATATGCGGACAGGTTGAATTGGACTGATAGCGATCCGGTGGTGACCCTCGGTGAAGGTGGAACTCCATTGATTGACGCTCCAGAACTTGCAAAGCTATTGGATGTAGGTGAGGTTTATCTAAAGTTTGAGGGCATGAACCCAACAGGTTCCTTCAAAGACCGCGGTATGACCACCGCTGTTAGCAAGGCTCTGGGCAGAGGCGCCAAAGCGGTTGTTGCCGCCAGCACTGGAAACACCTCGGCCGCTGCTGCGGCTTATGCAACCAAAGCTGGGATGCAGAGCGTGGTTTTGGTTCCCAGTGGCAAGATTGCCTATGGCAAGCTAAGCCAGGCAATCGCTCATAAGGCACAGATTCTGCAGGTCAAGGGTAATTTCGATGATTGCTTACGAATTGCCAGAGAGCTTGATCAAAAATACCCGGTTTTCTTGGTGAACTCCGTAAACCCTGACCGCTTGCAGGGACAAAAAACAGCAAGCTTCGAGGTGGTTGATGTGTTGGGCAAAGAGCCCGACCTGCACGCAATGCCGCTAGGAAACGCGGGTAATATCTCGGCATATCACTTGGGTTACACCGAAGAAATTCGTGATGGCAGGATCAAAAAGTTCCCAAAACTTTGGGGAG
>CBFHIS010000106.1:0-1374 GCA_965655975.1 Wenzhouxiangella sp. | reverse complement strand
GCGCAATGGCATTCGGCGTCGGTGTTGCGGGGTTTGTTTTAACGCTCCCCATCACCAGTTTGCTAAAATCGTAATCTGCTTTTTTAAATCAAATAAAGGTTTTTGCGTGAATAAAAAGTTGGCACCTCAGAGCCAAGGGGCTCGTTTGACCTCTCGTTTCACCCAAAGCGTTGGGCTCGCATCACTCGTGCTGATGCCTCCCATGGCAGCGGCACAGGACACTGACAGCCAATTCTCAGTGCTACTCCGCCTTCAGCCCGAGATTGTTTATGTCGATGGTGATGTGGCCGACGCCCGAGGCACAGATGGATTCAATCTCACCGATGGCTGGGCTGGCGGCAATAAAAATTCATCCAATTGGGGAGCAATTTTTATAGACGGTGCACACAAAATCAGTCCAACAACAGAAGTCTTTGGGCGCGTTGGACTCAATGTGGATATGGATGGCCTGAAAGATGGCTCAGGGCGTGATCGCGACCTCTATGTTGGGATTCGCTCTGATTTGGGTGAGCTGGCTGCTGGTCGCATTCAATCGCCCTATAAAGAGGCTGGCCTTGGCTGGGACCCTCTGAACGCCACTTTCATGCAAGCCCGGGGGAATGTTGGGCGCTCTGGTGGTGCCTTTGGGCACGGCGGGTACTTTGATCGCTCGTTGGCGTATCGACAATCAGTTGGCCCCATCCGCTTCCGAGCGCTCGTTTCGTTGGACGATGCGAGTGCAAGCGATCTCAACGGTGACAATGATCATCTATTCTCCGCCTCTGCCAGTTTGCCTGTCGGTCCGGTTGAGATCATTGGTGCCTACATCGATGGCAGCCAATACGAAGGCGGGCCAGACAATCGCGATGCCTTTAAGATCGGCGCCCATTTTAATCAGGACCATTGGTCGACTGGCTTTGTCTACGAATCTCGTGGCCAGGGCTTAGAAGACGGCGATTTCTTGTTCACAACTGTGAGTTACCGACTGGACCAATGGCGGATCAGTGCCAATGCCGGCTTATTCAATGATGCCAATGATCAAGCCGATGGCACCTATTTTGCAGTGGGCGCTCGCTATCAGCTCCACAACATGGTCACGGTGCATGGCGGTGTCAGGCAACTCGACCGAGACTTAACCGGCAAAGAAACCATCGCGGGCCTGGGCTTGCGCATCACCCTCAAGTCAGGCAATCTATTGAATTAACGCATGTCGGTCTGGGGGTAAAACCATGAAGAGGCAGGGCTATTGATGAGTTTGCGTATCCAGCGTCTAATCGTGGCTTCTGTGCTGGCTCTTATCGTGGCGGGGTGTGCAGCCACGCCACCAGCCAAGCAAGACAACATTTGCCAAATTTTTCGCGAATACCCCCGCTGGTACGATCACGCCTTGGCCTC
>CBFHIS010000105.1:0-1406 GCA_965655975.1 Wenzhouxiangella sp. | reverse complement strand
CAAATACTGGCCGAGTCTCCAGATGCGGAAGCTTATGGGTGCTTGATGAAGGTACATGCCAGCCAAGCGCCTGCCCAGTTGACCATTTGGCCGTATCATCGAGACCGAGGTTGGGGCGAGCCAGACATCCAACCGTGGCCTGCGTGATGCAGCAGACTTAAGTTTGAGAAGCGAGTGAATGTTATGACCAACCCACGTCACCCCACGGATAATGTCGCCATCTCAGAACAGACAGTGTTGCTGAAAAACCCGATGTGGTCATCGTTGCTGGTGGACGATGAGGTGGTCTTGTTTGACCAAGCCAGGCAACACACGCATCACTTAAATGCAACCGCAGGCCTGGTGTGGCGATTGATCGATGGCGAGCGTGATGTGGCAGCCATCTTGGCCTTGTTGATGGACGCCTACCCTGAAGCCAAGACCTTACCTTTGGATGTGATGTCGGTTTGCCAACAGATGATCCAAGACCAGCTTGCCTTGGTGGTGGTGTAGGTCAGTGAGTGTGTATGCCCTAGGCGAGAATGCCTTTGCGGTCTTGATGGCCCGTGGCTTGGAGACAGCGCTCAATTTGTCGGTGCTCAAACCCTACCAATCAGATCGCGCTTCCGTGCCGTGTTATTACCGCGTTGGCCCTGCGGTGATGGGCGGCACGGGTGAGTTTCAAATTATGCGGGGGTCGTATCTATTGCATGCTCGGTGTTCAAAAGAAGCGGTGGGGCCATTGATCCTGGCCGATGCCTTGAGTGGTCTTTTGGGCGATGGGGCAGGTCAAGGTCAGTCTTTGAAGTTGCTGCCGAATTTCGGTTGGGTGGAGGTGGCGGCCGATGGGCCTTATCTGTGTTTGGATGCGCGCGCTCACCCAAATAGCCCATTGAGTGCCTTGGTGTGGAATGAGGCGGACTCTAAGATCGAGGCCTTGAGTGATCCAAACGACCCCACCAAGCGCTTTACCGAAGGCGCGCTCTGTCTTTGGGTCGACCGCCCAAATGATGATGTCCCGCACATAAAACCCTTGGCATCTGAATCTGTCAGTCGAGCGCGGTGGTTGGCTGAATGGATGGGGCGGATGGGCAGCGAAACGCATGACCTCCTCTCTGTCGATGAGATGGAGGCGATCAGTCGATTGGCCCAGAAGTGGGCGTTGGTTTGGGGCGAGTCTGTGGGGGCCGTGGAACAGGCCTTGTTCGATGGAGTTCAAGAGACCTCTTGATGAGTATTTTTATCCAAATCGCCGCCTACCGCGATCCTGAGTTGGTGCCCACGCTGCGCTCGTTGTTCGAGCAAGCCAAATGGCCCGATCAATTGAGCGTGGGCTTGTGTTGGCAGTTTGCTGAAGGAGAGTCCCTAGAAGAGTTTGACTCGGATCCAAGGATTCGGCGGGTGGGGGTGGCGGCCGCACAATCCCA
>CBFHIS010000104.1:0-1410 GCA_965655975.1 Wenzhouxiangella sp. | reverse complement strand
TAGTGGTCTTTTGGCTTCGGCCAGCCCTCACGCTTGATTGACAAGCCGAGGCCGGTCACTTCAGCCATTAGCATTAAGTCAGTGATGTTACCCATTCAGCTGGTTTCGAAGCTCAAGAAAACTTAAGGGCAAGTTCCGTGTCAGAGAGGCACGGGGTCGAAGAGCAAACAAAAAGGCGTTAAAGCCCTCGCCATGTTGGCGCGATCTGTTGATGACCAGTGAGATCATCTGTCCAAGCTGCTCATCAAAAATCAACAGGCTATTGACTGATAAAACGCTGAATCAGCCAGATCTGGATCAATGCACTGCTCTGCTGCCTAGGGCAGGGCCTCAAATGAAGCCCTGAACACGATCGCACAATCACCAGCCGCAAACTCATGAGCACCCACATCTGGCTGGTCATCCGCGAAGGTGTTTCCAAAAAAATCGGTTGAGCCTCGGTCAATGCCCCATTCACTCAGATCAAGACCTGCATTGACGTTGGGTGATGCGCCTACCAGTTGATAATGCGTCATGACCAACAACTCTTCTATGGTGGTCGGCTCAAATGGCAAAGGTGGCTGACACCATACGGGGGCTTCTGCCAACCCGACCGGCTCTGCACTGACCTCTTCTTGCCCAGTGGCATCGCGCCAACTCGCGAGCGAGTCATAGAGTACGGATCCATAGCGAATGGTCGGGCTGGCGCGGTCGAGCCGGTGATACAGATTGCCCTGAAAGATCACTTTAGAGCTTGGCACCGCCACATCGGCATCCACCACATCAACCCCATCGGCGAAAAAAAGATTGTTCCGAAAGGAGATATTGTCGAAATTCCCACCGAACAGGCGAACCGCAGCCGCAGTGCCTTGATCGGCTTGACTGACATACACGGTGTTGTGATAAATCTCTGTGTCACGCACTGGGTTTGAGGCTTGCGCTGCCCATACAGTAATCCCGCCATAACCTTTTCGGCGACCATCGTTTTGGCTGATGTTGTAGCGCACCACATTACCCCCAAAGGTGGGCGCCCCCTGATACTGTGCGAGCAAATAGCCAGCCCCATCGTTGTTGTAACTAAAGTTGTACTGCATGACTGAGTTCGTGGCGCCACCATCCAGATCAAAGCCACCGCCATCGCCACCGGCTGAGCGATTTTCATAAGCCAGGTTGTGTTGAATGACCACATTATTGGAGTCGTAGGCCCAAATGGCCACCGGGCCTGCTGAGTTGGTGTTGGCCGCTCCGTTGTTGTAGGCAACACTGTATTGAATCACCCCACCATCGGTACGGCCCAAGACCACACCGCTGCCACTGGGATTCCAGTAATTGGGACGGCCTGGATTGGAATGGAAAGTGCTGTGGCTGACATGCACATTTTCAATGCCATACAGCCGATGCGCCCAGGTGAACATTCCACCCAATTCATTT
>CBFHIS010000103.1:0-1455 GCA_965655975.1 Wenzhouxiangella sp. | reverse complement strand
CAGTTGGAAAAAGATTCAATGAAGCTATCAGACGAAGATGCCTCACGCGTGATTGAAATGGCTTGGGAAGATCGGACCCCATTTGAAGCGATTGAGGTGCAGTTTGGCTTGAGCGAGTCGGACGTGATTGAATTCATGCGCCGGTCTCTTAAGCCCTCGAGTTTCAGGCTGTGGCGCAAGCGGGTCACGGATCGAAAGACCAAACACCTAAAACTCAGGAGTCCTGAAATCACCCGAGCCTACTGCCCAACCCAGTACAAGCGGTAAGGCATGAGCATTCGGTGATTGGGACGGCTTTGCTTGATCGCCCTTCAGACTCTGTGCCTATAACCAGCATGATTTGCAGCGGAAGTATCAGGATCCACACTAGATGGGTACAGCGCCCCAATCCTTAAAAGGAGCCCCGTCGTGGGTTTGAATATCACAAGCTCTGAATGGGCCTTATGTATTGACTTTTTGTCCATGGCTGGATCTAGGGTCATTGAGTAGGAATCGCGTGTGTATAGGGCCTCTGTGAGCTGGGAATCTACGCGAAAAAAAAGATTCCAGGTTGGCTTTGGCGCGCTTTTTGAACTTTTTTAAGTTTTCTGCCAAAGAGAGCGGGGGCTCAGGTCATTCGTTCCATCACCATGGACGGAGTGGGGTAAACACCCCTCAAGCCGTGCTGGTAGGAGGCGTCCAAATGGGCTTAAATGAATGTGCCACTCTTTTTTCCTAAGGAACCTTAATTATTGACGTTGGGTTTTTTGCTACCCTGACCTTTCCTCGAATTTACGTTGTTTTAGGGAGAGTAATTATGAGAAAAGTGAGGTATCGGTTTGGTGTTTGTTTGAGTGCCTGTCTATTTGCAATTGCAGCGAATGCGCAGAGCCCAGATCCCTTGGTGCTCGATATGACGGGCACGCCAGTTGTGGGTCAAGATGTCACTATCGCCTTCAAAGACGGGCAAGTGCCAGTTGGCAAATTCTTTGATATCTGGATATGCGGTGAGGAAGCTCAGGCAGCAGATCGGCGTCCTTATGATCAGGGCAGCAATGAGGAGAACGCAGGATGCAGCTCACTGGTTTTCTGGGTGCGTGACGACTTCCGCGGGATCACTTTTCAATTGACGGATGAGTACGACAGTCAGGAGGAGGCGTTCGTTAAAGTTGACGTTCGAGATCCTCAGACAGATGAAGTCATACAGGAAGTAGGCCCAGACGGAGGTATTAGGGGGGCCGATTTCTGTGCCCGAAGAGGACCTCTTCTAGATAGGCTCGACTCCCAAATTGAGCCTCCATTCTATCTCATCACTAACGACTATGATGGCGGTGGACACTCAAACTGGTTTGGTCCATTCCAATGTAATCAAGTAACTTCGATTCCAACAAACTCGAACTGGGGCTTGTTTGTCTTGATGGCAATGCTCTTGACGTTTGGTGTGCTCGTTGTCAGAGGGCGAATGGCGTAGTTTTT
>CBFHIS010000102.1:429-1575 GCA_965655975.1 Wenzhouxiangella sp. | reverse complement strand
ACTTTTTTGACCATGTTTCAATTGTCGCATGCCAAAATCCCCAATAGATCAACGCTTAGACGAAATTTTCCCTGCACCCCCATGCTGACTTTTATCATCAATCCAGTCTCTGGCCACCCGTGGTCTCGCCAAAAGCGTCGTGCTTTGGCGCTCCTGAAAGCCTGTTCTTTGGCGCATACAGAAGTTCTCGTGACCAAAAACCCCACCGAGGCGAGGTTATGGGCTGCGCAACGGGCCAATGATCCGAGTCATGTTGTGGTGGCGGTTGGCGGTGATGGCACCGTGCATGAAGTGGCCAGTGCCTTGGTTGGCCAACAGGCAAGTCTCGGGGTCTTGCCCGTTGGCTCAGGCAATGATTTTGCAACCATGCTGAGCCACCCGGTTGTGCTCAACAAGCCGACACCCGAAACGCTGGTTGATCATTTTGAAAAAGCCCCAAGGGCTTATGTGGATGTGGGCAAAGTCTGTATTCAAGACAGCCAAGGTGGGGAACACGAGCACATCTTCATCAACAGCATGGGCCTTGGCATTGAAGGTGCGGTGGCAGGGACCGTCCAGAAACTCCGCATGGTCAAAGGACTCTCGCGTTACTTGCTGGCCACTCTTTGGCAAGTGTTTCGGTATCGCCCGATTGAGATGACGCTTTCAAGTCCAGACTTTTCTTCGGCAGATCGCCAAGGTCAACCCAGGCTACTGGTGGCCCTTGGGAATGGTCGCCGTGCTGGGGGTGGGTTTTTATTGCAACCCAAAGCAGACATTCAAGATGGTTACTTGGATGCATGCTGGGCCAATGATCTCTCGCTGTGGAAACAAATGAGGATACTGCCCACGGTGTTTTGGGGTGGGCACACCGAATTTGCTGGGATTCATCAGGCGAGATTTGAAAAGATGGTGGTGCAGGCCATGCCAGGCACGGCAGTGCATGTCGATGGCGAATGGGTCTCTTCCCATGCCAAAGAGATAGACATTCAGATCCTACCCAAGGCACTCAAAGTGGTGGGTATGGGTGAAGCTAAAAATGAGATGGGCGCTTAAGCGGCGACCGACCAGGCCACCTGCCCACCGGCTCTGAGTGGCACACCCACTTCACCGCCAAAGTCGAGGCTGTCTGGCACATCGACGGTTTGACGAACCAAGCGAATGGTT
>CBFHIS010000102.1:0-419 GCA_965655975.1 Wenzhouxiangella sp. | reverse complement strand
GTCCAATGCATTGGCTTGGTCAAAGACTTCTGCATAGAACCCCATGGCATCTCGCGCAGTGTAAATCCCAGCACAGCCACACTCGGCTTCTTTGGCGCCTTTGGGGTGGGGCGCGCTGTCGGTGCCTAAGAAAAACTTACGCTCCCCACTGGTGGCTGCTGCCACTAGGGCTTGGCGGTGTTGTTCTCTTTTGATCAATGGCAGGCAGTAATGATGCGGCCGAAGTCCGCCTTCAAACATGGCGTTTCGGTTCAATAATAGGTGATGCGCGGTGATGGTGGCTGCCAAGTTTGGTGGGCTTGAACGCACAAAGGCCACCGCGCTTTCGGTGGTGATGTGCTCCATCACCATCCGAAGAGACGGGAAATGCTTCACCAGGGGTGATAAGTGCCTTTCAATGAAGACCGCCTCGCGGTCGA
>CBFHIS010000101.1:0-1608 GCA_965655975.1 Wenzhouxiangella sp. | reverse complement strand
CAAGACAAGAGCGGCCAGCGTTTTGGTGCCAAACCCACCGGCCTCAACACACTCGAGTGATGAAAAATCACCCCATCGGGATACAAACGCAAGACAGATGCCACCCGATCCAAAAACCGTAAGGCATTGCCCCTGAGTCCATTGCCCTTGAGTTCATTGACCTTGAGCCCATTGCCCTTGCCCTTTTTAAGACCCTGACCATGGAACCGATTGGATTCAGGAAACTGCGCAGCCATCGCTGCAAACCACAACTGCTGATTGAAGGTATTGACCACCGGCAAGGTCTCGCCCGACACCGACAGCCCATGCCAGGCATGATAGGTTTCAGAGAATTGGTGGCGTTCCATCACCGCCAACGCCAAGGCCCGAAGCTCAGGCCGGGCCAGTTTTTGACTGGCCAACAACAAAGCCTCCACCACCCAGGCCTGACCAATCAACCCATTGCAGTCATCCTTGTGCGCACTCATGCGACACCAAAACGCCCCGCCTGGCTGTTGGGCACCATCGCCGGACTGACGCCCAGCCGCCTCGGCAAACACGCCGCCAGCGACCGTGGGCCGGACCGCCTCACTCAACAAATAATCCGCCGCACGGTGAGCGGCTTGACGCATGGCCGAGCAAAGAGCTTCGCCATTGTGATCATGACCACGACCGTCGGCATCACCCCCACTCTGAGCGTTGTCATGAGACCAATTGCAGGCATTACAAGAATTGCAGGACCCGTCACAACACGGGCCACACACCGCCCCCACCCAGCTTTGGTCCGACAACCAAGCCAGCAGATACAAGCCATGGGCGGTGTTGCGGGTCGGGGTTTCAGGGTCGTGGTAGGGGCCATTGTGCCCCGCTGGAAAAGCACCGGCTGGGCTTTGGTCTTGCATGAGTTGGCGGGCCACAGCCACCAACAGCGCTCTTGCTCGCTCTATGGTGACTTTCTTAAGATCGGCCCGCTCTACATCAACCCGCTGCACCCCAGCCCGCCCGCCAGCGCTTTTCACGAAACCGTCTTCATTGAACAGTGCTCACCTCAAAAACCACCCTCACCGAATCCTCGCCCCTTTAAAATAAGCCACCCGACAATCCGCCCCCGATGGGCTGGGGCCAATGTAGGTGAACCACCCCCGAGACCACACCGCCTCGGTGTGCTCGCGCTGCCATTGGCGGTTTTGGACCTCCACATACAGCCCCTTGGCCCGGGTGTCTGTCCCATCCAAAAACCGCTTTTCGTGATAATCAAACGCCGCCCGCCACATCGGGTAGATCACATACCCCCGCCACTTCGGCGCCACAAAGGTCCGATACACCCACATCGGCAATTGCAAGTTAGACGGCGTGGCCAAATAACACGTGCTCACCCCAACGACCTCATCGCTGACTTGATCGACCGCCACCACCAACACCTCAGCAACCCGTCTGGCGATCTCGGCCTCATCCAATACCCCATAGCGCCGCCACAATTGACAGGCCCCTTCAATCCGGTGGGGCTTTTGGGGGTCTTGGACCTGCTCGACCACCACCCCCCGCCGGGATGGGCCTGAGGCTTTCAGACCCGGCTCAGCTGGGTGGTTATGATCGGATGCGCTCATGTCTTTGGATTCCTCATGACTT
>CBFHIS010000100.1:0-1651 GCA_965655975.1 Wenzhouxiangella sp. | reverse complement strand
ATGGCCAAGTGACCCGTCAAACCTTGACCACCCAAGCGCAGCATAAAAAATCCGAGCCATAGCGCAAGAGGTTGATGAGCCATTGACACCATCACACAGCCCACCATAAGAACAGACAAGCTGATCACAATGCCCCAGCTCATGTCGAGCCGATCGGCCAGCTCTCCCAACCAAAACATCAATAGCCCACTGAGGAGCGTGGCAGAACCATAAAGATAACCAAGCCCCGCCACGCTTAGGCTGAGCGAAGCTTGAAACTCTGCGCCAAATAAGCCAATAAAAAATGTCTGGCCGAAGGCAGAGGAAGTGGCAGCGATCAAGGCAAACCATCCAAAGGTCGGGATAGATGAGATTCTGTTAAACACAAGCGATTGCATGGCGTTGGTTATGATGCTCTGTCGATCCTAAGTGCTGCCCATCACTGGGCTGCCTCAGTCACCGAGCTCAGCTCCGTCCGTGCCTTTGGCGGCCACATCACCTGCCAGAAATGAGACCTGAACTTTTCGAACATAAGGCAACGCATGCTCAGTGGCCCTCATTGCCTGCACAATCAAAGCCTGCTTTGCCATGGCTTCTTGAAGATCTTGAGATGTCTCTTGGCCCCAAACCACCTCAACATCTATCTGTCCATCGAGATAATGCAGCAACACGGAGTGGAGCTGAGACACAGGGGCTTCCCCCAGCTCAGACACCCAAAAACGTTTGAGCTGTTCGCACACCGATGGTCTATCTGGCAATTCCAACCACACCGTCTCTTGACCCTTCGGATCGATATGGACTGTGACGTCGTTGACCTCTTCGAGCACATCTTTAAGCTCTGCCTGAACACGCTCGGCGAGTTGATGACCCTCCGAGACACTGATCCTTGGTGATACTTCGACATGCACATCAATCAGCGCATGCTCGCCCATACGGCGGGTTCGCAATCGGTGTGGATGGCTGACACCATCAATCCCCTCAATCACACGGGTGATCTCTTGCACCCGATCACTGGGCAAGGCTGCATCCACCAACTCAACGAAGGCAGCTCTGAGCTGCTGCCAGCCCACATGGATGATCATCATGGACACCATAACCGCTGCGATTGCATCGAGCGCTTCCCAGCCCAGTAACACACCACCCACACCAATCATAACGACCACCGATGACAGTGCATCGGTTCGGTGATGCCAAGCATTGGCCAGGAGCAATGATGACTTGACTCGTGCCCCCACCCAGCGGGTGTATTGGTAGAGACCCTCGTTGATGACAATGGATAAAAAAGCAGCCACAAGAGCGAGTGCCGTTGGCTTCAATAGAAGACTCGGGTCCATCAAACGACTACCGGCATCTATGATGATGCCCAAGCCTGTGACGATCAGCACCACACCAAGCCCAGCAGTTGCTGCCGTTTCAATGCGCGCATGACCATAAGGGTGCCCCGCGTCCGCACCCTGATTGGAGAATCGAGCTGTCACAATCACGGCTGCATCGGTTGCGGCATCAGCCAAAGAATGAATGCCATCGGCAATCAGAGATTGGGACTGGGCAACCCAGCCCATGATGATTTTGGCAGCACACAAAAATATATTCGCCACCAGCCCAAGCAAAGACACGTTGCGCATCTCAACGTAACGGACCCCATCCCGCGCATCTTCGCTTGTGTGGTCTG
>CBFHIS010000099.1:0-1681 GCA_965655975.1 Wenzhouxiangella sp. | reverse complement strand
CCACACCGGATGTGCCCATAGGTCTTCAATCCGCTCGAAGGGCGTGTCTGCTAAGAGTTGCTGGGCGCCGGTCAAGCTCAGCGCGGCAAACACAGAAGACAAGATACGCGGGCTTGTTTGATTGATGTTCACCAAAAGCTCAGGTGTGGGCAGGACGCTCACCCATGGCGCCAAGGCCTGGTGGGTTTGCCGATCCATCCCAGGCATCTCAATCAACTCACTGACATGCATCAGCGCCACTTTGTTGGGCGCATCTGGCGCACGCGGCGCCTCCAGCCAGGCCGCGATCTCTTGAGCCAAGCGCTGGTTGAGGTTTAAAGAAATCAACAATCGTTCAAGCACTTGGCGAGCATGGAAGCGCTGCTCGGGCTCTGGATGAATCAGGGCATTTAAGTTAAAGCGCCCATTTTGATCCAGCAAACGCCCTTGAATCACCCCACCAGGGACACGGTATGGGGGTGTCCACTCAGACAAATCCACACCCGACAGCAATCGATTGCCATCGGCCTGCCAATCCGACAAGGTTTGTTTGGCCAAAACCACCATGCCGTCACTCAATCGATCCACCGCCGATCGATCGATCAGCGCCTGAGTCCGGGTGATGCTTTTTTGGGCCCGCTCAATCATCGATAAACCGATCACACTGGCCAAGGCCACCACCACCAATGTGATTAACAGCGCCGCACCCCGCTCTTTTTGGCGAAAAGACCGAGTGATGCGGTTTGTATTGATGCGGTCTCTCATGGTCTCAATTGAGCACAATCAAACGACGGATTTCGCCGTAGTGGGCGTGGTTGAGTATGATTTCGATGGCTTTGGGCAATGCCTCACCGGGCCTTGATTCCCATTGGCTTTGCCAGCCGCGACTCGGCGATAAATACCGAATGGACCAATCCTCCACATCCACCGCCAAGGATTCGACTTGTGCGACAGAGCGTTCGCTAGGATAGAGCGTGGGCCAATAGAGTCTTTGCAAGGTGCCGGCTTGGAACTGCCATTGAAAGCGCTGTAACTCTGCTCGGGGTTGGCCCAAGGGGTTGGCCCAACCGGAACGAATCGCACCAAAAGCCTTCGCCTGTCCTGAAAAATCATGCACCAACAAATCGGGGGTGGCTGCAAAGCTTGGGCGGCCCACCACAGAGCGAACATCTGCGTCCAAACGCGCCATGGTCTGTTGCAACTGCGCCAGTGCAATGCTTTGCTGCTCTGCTGCCTGCGAGGCTTTTGAAAGTGCGTTCAGTGCCGTGTAGGCACTCAGACTTAAGGCCGAGAAAATTGCAATGGCGATTAAAATTTCAATCAGGGTATAACCGGCTTGAGCCCGTTTGCTCGGATGAGATCTCATGAGGAAACAAACCCTGTGTGCACCACAATGGGTTGGGTGATCTCTGATGTGTCATCAATCACCACGTCTATCCGCAGCATCGACTGATCGGGTGTTGGTTGAATCACCGCACGCCAATACCAAGTGCGCTTGGCCAGAGTCGTTTGTCCCGTCCGCTGACTGGGTGCAGCATCACCACTCAACTCAATCTCGGCCAACACATTGTCAGCAACAAGCATGGCCAAGGTGCGTTGCTCCAGCTGGTATTGGGTATCCAACACTTGCCCACCCGATCGCGCTAAGGCCAGTACCGCCACCGACACAATCACCAACGCCACCAAGACCTCGATCAAGGTC
>CBFHIS010000098.1:0-1715 GCA_965655975.1 Wenzhouxiangella sp. | reverse complement strand
ATTTTTCCTTGGGTGGCGCTGATCAACGCTGGTGTCTTGGCAGGTTATGAGGCCGTGTGCAAGCTCCACACCAAGCGCTCACCACATCTCAAAGAAGGCGCGCAATGGCGAGCGTCTTTATTGCATGGCTTGTTGCCCCCCAAGCAAACCGAAGCATTGGTAGAGACTTTTTTGGCCGATCAGCGCGTGGGGATGTTGGTGACCGATCAGCAGCATTTGGTTGGGGCGAAGTGGTGGGGTGCCAATCGGTTAAGAGCCGCTGAGTTGTTGGCCAGAGCCGGTGTGGAAGTGGACCCAGCCGCGCTTAATTTTGCAGCGGGGTCGATGTTCTGGGCCAAGCCTGACTGGTTGGCCTGGATGGCTAAGCTGCAATTGACCGAGCATGATTTCGAGTTGGAACAAGGGGGCACCGATGGATCAACAGCGCATGCGGTAGAGCGCATCATGGGCTATCTGGTGAGTCGTGTTGGCCAGCGAATTGGCGCCGTTGAAGCCCTGCAGGCTGTCTCAATGGCGCGCCGCAATTGATTGATTGCTGTTTCTGCCACATTCAGTTGCTGGTGGTCGCAGGCAGTCTGGATCATCAAAGACAAGACACGCCTTGCCCGATCGCATAAACTACCCACCATCCCAACCTCAGCCATTCCATTGACCGCCAAATTGAAACCAGCGATGAGCGTCCAGCCCAAGCCAAAGGCCCCTAAGAGTTGATCAAGCGCTCTTTCAAACAGTTTAAAATGCGATGTGTTGAGCGGTTGTCTGGCCGCTGGCGACTGCCCAAGCCTGCCCCTTTTTTTTCTGCTTCTTGGTACCTGAAACAATATCCTGATGTTGTTTGCTACGAGGACCCATGGATTCACTTTCACCACCATGGACGCCATGAAGGCCGACTGGCGTGTGCGGACCATCTGGATTTTTTACTCGCCGATCCACTTATATCAGAGGCAGAATCAGGCGGGTTGATGGAATCGCCCGAAGATCAACATCGGCACTCATTGACCGCTCAAGACGAGGCCTACATGAATTGGCTGGTGGCGCGTCGAGCCGGCTTAAAAGGTGACTGGGGTGCCGCGGTTTTCACCCTGGGTCAGCGAGACTGGGCTGGGGATGCTCAAAGCGTGTCGAATCTGAGTTATCTGCCCAGACTGATGTATTGTGACGCATTGAATAGGTCTGATCGCACACAAGAGGCCGATGCAGTGCTTCAAGCGCTGCCAAGCACCCACCGAGATGTCAGTGATGTGGCTTTAATGAAAAGCAACTTGGCCATCACCCAAGGGCGCTGGGCGCAATCTATTCAAGACATCAATGCGCTTTTTGCCAAGCGCAATCTGTTGCCTGTGATGATGAAAGAAGACGCATTTGGCCTAGATCATTTGGTCTGTGCGCACAGTCGAAAACGCACAGGCCCCTTGGTCACGGTGATCATGCCGGCCTGGAATGCTGAGAAGACCGTTGCTGTGGCACTCTCGAGCTTGCTCAACCAAACCTATGCTTCATTGGAGATCTTGGTGGTCGACGATGGCTCTACCGATCAGACCATGGCCGTGGTTCAGCAGCTGACTCAACAAGACGCACGCATCAGGCCACTGCCACAGACCCGTAACCGCGGTCCATATGCCGTCAGAAACATCGGGCTTGCCGAGGCAACCGGCGAGTTCATTACCGTACACGACAGCGACGATTGGTCGCATCCAGAAAAAATAGAATGCCAA
>CBFHIS010000097.1:0-1852 GCA_965655975.1 Wenzhouxiangella sp. | reverse complement strand
TGCGCCAAGCGGGCTTGAAATGATTTGAGGACAGCGGTGAGTTCATCCAATTCCACAGGTTTGGGCATGTACACATCTGCCCCACTCTCATAACCCAACACCCGATCCGTGATTTGACCTCTTGCTGTCATCATGATCACATAACAATCCGGTTCAACCTTCTTTAAGCGTCGAGCAATCGATAAGCCATCTTCTCCGGGAAGCTGAATATCTAAGATGAACAACTGGAATCGACTCTGTGCCCTTTGATGGTCCAGCCCTTCGGCATCGGGAACACCCACGATATCGAAGCCCCGATGGCCAAGCACCTCGACGAATGTCTCTCGCAACGCGTCATTGTCTTCAACCAAGCAAATGTTCATCGTGGCAATGTCAACTCCAAAACAAAATGGGCCGATGAGCTTGAATTGTATCTGAGACCACCCCCGAGTAGCTCAGCCAATGATTTGGCCAAGTAAAGCCCAAGACCCGCACCCGACACGCGTCGAGCGCCCTCTCCACGATAGAATTTCTCAAAAATGCGCTCACCATCAAACCTGACGGCCTCGGGCAACCCATTTGACACCGTGATTGTGGTGGCGCGAAGGCCATGACTTGGCGCAACCTGGACCTCGATGGGCGTGGTTGGGTCTCCATACTTCAGGGCGTTTTCGAAAAGGTTTGACAAGATCACCTCAACAAACCAAGCATCGGCTTTCACAGACGCATCCCCATCGATCTGCCAAATGACCCGATCATTGGCACCCAAGCGCATCGCCACCGCCTGCCCGATGGCCTGAATGTCCACGGGCTCGGTATGGGGTTGCAGGAGGCCGCTGCTCACTTGGTCTGACTGCAAACACCGCGCAATCAACTGATCAATGTCCATCACAGCGTCCACAGCGCGCATTCTCAGTGGCGTGTCTTTAACACCATCTTCAACCGCCAGGCGCAACACAGACAGAGGGGTTTTGATTTCATGACTCAACATGCTCATGAACTGCTCTAAGGTCTCTCGCCCCATGCGCTCTTGGTCAGCGGTTTGTTGGGCAAGATCGACATCTTTTTTTAGATACACCAAGCGACGCCTGGCTCGATACTGCAACATGGACGCCATCACCACGGCCAGCACAAAAGAGTGCACCAAGAAATACTCAAACCCCGCATCAGAGTTAATATCTCCAAGCGTCCGAGCGATCCCCCATGCAGCCCCCAAAATGAGAATCACACCCGCGCTTCGCAACATCCAAACCGGCAGCACGGATTGGGATTGGGATTGGGATTGAGATGCAACGGGCCTCAAGGCAAACCAGGGAATGAGCATGGCAAACAAACTGGCCGTTAATAAAATAAGGCCATTCCACTTGAGGGCATCGGGCACCCATCCGATGATGAGCAAGACAAAGTTGGCGGCTGAGAGCCCAATCAAACCATCAAAGATCAGACGCGCCCATCGACACAGCCCATGATCTGTATAAAGCACGCGGTAGAAAATCAAGACACTCATGGGATACAAAACAATCACCAGATTGGTCATCTGGTTGAGCAGTTCAGGCCTGAGCGCATCACCAAAAAGTAGTTTGATCACACCAAACATCAAGGCGGCATAAACGATCGAGAAGCTCAACTGCACACAAAAGGCAGCCACCACACGTTCACGGTCGGACCACCACACCAGCAAAGAAAAAATCAAAACAGCGAACAAAAAAGCGAGATAAGCAAACAGCCAGCTGGTATAGACATAATCGGCTTGGTGCATCTCATCCCAAGATAAGAGCTCGGTTTTCACCATCATGCTGTGGGGTGAGTCGATACGCAAAAACAGGCTTCTGGGCACCTCGGCCTGGGGCACATCAAAAACAAGACTGACAGA
>CBFHIS010000096.1:0-2152 GCA_965655975.1 Wenzhouxiangella sp. | reverse complement strand
CAGTATAGATGAGCATATTTGAGCGCATTAGACCCTGCTGGTCTGCCCTGTACATGCCGTTTGACGGATGCGCTAGGCTCGGCTACTCTGATTTTGTTGGCCTGAACAGAAATGGAGATAAGAGCGCAGATGAAAATGATCGGTTGGGCTTTACTCATTGGGGGGTATTTGATGGCACCCGCTTTGGGTCATGCGGCCACTTGCGATGATGTCTCCAGCGGACGTGCCTATTATGTCTCCGCACCCAGTCAAGGCGATGACTGGGCACCGATCGATGGTGTGGCAGTCGGTGGTCCGGGTACCTTGGCTTTGGTGATCGCGCAGCAAGCAGGGGCTGAGGGCTATCGTTCCATCACCATCGATGAAACCGGTATCACCACGTCGGATATTGAGGCTGAGCTGATCACCAATGATCTGGCAGATGGGCAGGTGTCTTTTAGAGCTTGTTCTGATCAAGGGTTTTTGGTGCAAGCGGTGTATCTAAATGAAGACGGTCTGGTGGCCGGGGTACCCGCTGAGGTGCTCTCCAGCACCTTCGAGAAAAACTACGCCAACGTCACAGCCAAGAGTAATGAGCGAATTGGCATTAAATTTAATGCTGGAGGGGCTGAAGGTGCATTGGCCATTCTCAATGCGCAATTGCAAGCCGTGGTTGCAGACGCGGCGGCTCAGTTTGGTGCCTTGATCTCTGGACTCGAGATCAGTCTAGAGCGAGTCATTGCCGAGCTCGTATTGACTGAGAATGTTGCTTCTGTTTTTGACCTGTCTGAATCGCAAGCACCTGTGGTCTTCCCGCCAGGTTCAAGTTGCCGTGTCCAAGATCATGTGTTGATTCATGAAGCAGGTGATGGCCAATGTATCGGTCGCCTCAATGCGGCTGTTGAGGAAGTGATTAAGCTGGCGGCCAATGGCGATGAGACGCTTTTGGATGCTGAATCTTTTGTGACAGCACCCAATGAGATCTATGCGGCCAGGATTGCAGAGGGCATGGGGCAACGAGAGGTTATTTTTGTCAGTAGGGCGACCACCTCGGTTGGCGCCAATTGAGGTTAGATGGTCCATGAAGCCTACGAGTTTTTTCGTTTGTCGGGTACAATAGACGTGGGTGGAGCGGGGACGTTATGAAATGGAGTCGGAGACTTCGCTTATGAAACAGCAACAGACGAAACAACAACCTTGCCTCAGTCAAGTGGGCGAGCGCAGTGCCCTGACTCGAGCGATTCGATATGGCCTGTCGGCTTCGCTGTTACCGGTGGTCTTTGGTGTGGGCGTCGCCCGAGCCGATGACCCATTTCCTGCCATCTTGGATTTGACCACACTCAATGGTGAGAATGGGTTCAAAGTGGAAGGAGAGGCTCCTCAGGAGTTTTTTGGTGCTTCGGTCTCCTCAGCAGGGGACGTCAACGGCGATGGGGTGACTGACTTCATTATCGGTGCAGCCTATGCCGGTGACGATGATTTCGGTGCCGCCTATGTGGTGTTTGGTGGCCAAGATTTCTCAGCCACGTTTGATTTGGCGACACTCGATGGTCAAAATGGATTCAAAATCTTAGGCGAGGCAGCCGAGGACATCCTTGGCGCGTCGGTCTCTTCAGGAGGGGACATCGATGGCGATGGGGTAGATGATCTGATTGTCGGCGCACCAAAAGCAAATGCCGCTCCTGGGGGGGATCCAGGTGCCGTTTATGTGGTGTTTGGTGGCCAAGACTTTTCAGCCAATGTTGATCTGGCGACACTCGATGGTGAAACTGGATTCAAAATCTCATGTGATTGTGATCGTGATGGGCTGGGATTTTCGGTGGCCTCAGCCGGCGATATCAATGACGATGGGTTGGCTGATCTGATTCTCGGAGCAGCTGGTGCGGATGAGGGCGGCAATGAGGGTGTGGGTGTCGCCTATGTGGTGTTTGGTGATCAAGATTATTCAGCCACGTTTGATTTGGCGACACTCGATGGACAAAATGGATTCAAAATCTTTGGTGAGGCGGCTGGGGATGCTTTTGGGGCCTCAGTCTCCTCAGCGGGCGACATCGACGGCGATGGGGTGGACGATCTGATTGTTGGTGCGGCGCGAATTGACTCTCAGGCTACAACGGCTGCTTATGTGGTGTTTGGTGGCCAGGGTTTTTCAGCCACCTTTGATTTGGCCTCG
>CBFHIS010000095.1:0-2225 GCA_965655975.1 Wenzhouxiangella sp. | reverse complement strand
AATGATGGCGCGTTTGTTGCAGGCCGCGGGATGTGAGCCCAACATCAAACCCATTCCATTTAATCTTGCCATGGGCTTGGCGACCCTCGTTGAGGGTCTTTGGCGTCTTGCCAGGCGGCGCACAGAACCCCCTTTATCGCGCTTTGTGGTTGAGCATTTGGCAACAGCCCATTGGTATGACTTGACCCAAGCGCGTGAGGCCTTGGGTTATGTGCCCCGCATCTCTTTGGATCAAGGCTTGGCACGGTTGCGCGACCGCCAATAGGTGAGCACCCGCTCGAGCCACGAGCGTTTCAAATAGCCCGCGTCTTCACCGCTGACGCCCGCATAACCTGAGTACTTGTGTTTGACCCAAGCGTTGCGGTCGGTCTGAGCCAAGAAGGCAAACAGCCAATGATTGATGGGGTGGAACCCCGTTTTTCTGGCCAGCGCGGTGCCCAAGTCGATGACTTTTGGGATGCCTTGGGGGGTGATTAAGATGTTGTCTTTTCTTTTCAAATCACCATGGGCCACCCCAGCGGCGTGCATGGCATCGATCGTATCTTTCAGGTGGACAAATACAATGGGATCAGCGTCAGCCACCTCGCTCAAAGGCTGACCATCAATAAACTCAAGCACCAAGTAGGTCTCAAAAAACAAGCCAAAGCAGGCCGGCGTGCCAGGCACTTGATGCAAGCGTTGATACGCGCTGTGTTCTCTTTTCAATGTGTACAGCGAGAGCCAGCGTTTGATCGCGCGCCCCAATCGCCAGCCATGGCTGGCCTCAGCCGCTTTCAAGAATGGCCGTTTGACGATGAGCTTGGCCGGTAGGTCGGGGTGGTTGGGCTCAAATAGACGCACCTCGCCTTGGTGGTGCGAGGCATGGGTGACGCGTTGACCCGCCTCAAAATCCAGCGTCTTGAGATAAATGGCCAAGGCATTTTTGTCCACTGGCGGATTGGCTGGGGTGGGGATTTGGGTCATGGGGTCTATGATAGATGAGGATTGGACAACAATTTCTGGCAAAATGGGGGTTTCAAGACTCGAAATTGGGCCAATTCGTCCCCATAATTGCCAGAGTCTATGATCAGTAGGGATGATTGCACCATGCCAATTTATGAATACCGTTGTCAGGCCTGTGGCCATGAGTTCGAAAAATTGCAGAAAATATCGGACCCAGTGATCACCGAGTGCCCCGAATGCCACCAATCCGAGGTCAAAAAATTGATCTCCGCGGCCGGCTTTCGGCTCAAAGGTGGCGGCTGGTATGAGACCGATTTCAAACAATCCGGCAAACGAAACCTTGCCGGTGACGGCGCGGAGAAAAGCCCCAAGTCAGAAACGACGAGCGCAGACACCAAGACATCCAAGGCCGCCGATGGTGGCACCAAGACCAGCGCGCCAAGCTCGGGTGAAAAAGTGGCTTGATGGACTGTTTGTAAACAGGCCCCTGGCTGGTCTAATGTTAAAAAAATCAGTCACAAAACCAATCACAAAACCAATCAAAAAAATTAAAGGTCTATTCCATGCGAACCCACCGATGCGGTGAGATTACCGAAACACTCAACGAACAAACTGTGACCGTGTGTGGTTGGGTGGATCGAGCCCGCGATTTGGGTGGTTTGATCTTTGTTGGCCTGCGCGATCACGCCGGTGTCTTGCAGGTGGTGATTGAACCAGACAACCGCGCCGCGTTTGAATTGGGTGAGACGCTCAGAAACGAGTTTTGCATTCGCGTGACTGGCCGGGTCAGATTGCGGCCCGAGAGTCAATGGAACAAAGACATGGCCACCGGCAAGGTCGAGCTGCTGGTTGATGAGTTAGAGATCTTGAGCACCGCCGCCCCTTTGCCTTTGCTGATGAGTGACGAAGATGGTGAAGAGGTTCGGCTGAAATACCGCTATTTGGATTTACGACGCGAACGCATGCAAAAAAACCTGCGTTTGCGAACGCAACTGACCCGCGCAATCCGTGGCTATTTGGATGCGCTCGATTTTCAAGACATCGAAACCCCAATTTTGACCCGAGCCACACCCGAAGGCGCCCGAGACTACCTGGTACCAAGCCGGGTTCAGCAAGGTCGATTCTTCGCGCTCCCACAGTCTCCTCAGTTGTTTAAGCAACTCTTGATGATGGGTGGCATGGACCGTTACTACCAGATTGCTCGATGTTTTCGGGACGAAGATTTAAGAGCCGATCGCCAGCCTGAGTTCACGCAACTTGATTTGGAGATGGCGTTTGTCGAA
>CBFHIS010000094.1:0-2222 GCA_965655975.1 Wenzhouxiangella sp. | reverse complement strand
TTCTTCGTCCGCATTTGGTTAGGCTTTTGGCGCTCAGTGACCGCTGTTCGCATGGCGGTCTTCAATGTGTTGTTCTTGATCATTGCCTTTGCCATCATCGCCTCTATTGTTTCAGGCGATGACACCGCCGAGATTGAAGAAGGCACCACCTTGATCATCAACCCCAAAGGGGTGGTGGTTGAGCAATCCAGTCGCTCACCGGTCGATGAGGTGTTGGATGAAATCTCAGGTCAGTCCGAGCCACAAACCGAACTCAGGGACCTGGTGGCCGTACTCGAAGAAGCCGCAGACGATGACCGCATCGGGCAGGTGTTGATCAGCACCGATGGCTTTGCTGGCATGGGTGCGGGCATGATGCTCGAAGTCGCCGATGCCTTTTCTCGTTTCAAAGCATCCGATAAGCGCGTGATCGCCTATGGGGCCAATCTGTCCATGGGCCAGTATTTCTTGGCCTCACTGGCCGATGAGGTCTGGTTGGATCCCGATGGCGCGGTGGTGTTGGAAGGCTATGGCCGTTACCGTCAATATTTTGCTGAAGCGCTCGACAAACTCGATGTGGATGTCAATCTATTCCGGGTGGGTACTTATAAGTCAGCGATGGAGCCCTACATTCTTAATGAGCAATCCGAGGCCGACCGAGAAGCCGCACTTTTCTACATGAATGACCTGTGGCAGCGTTACTTGCAGATGGTCGCCCAAAACCGCGGCATGACCGTTGAGGTCTTAGACGACATCACCATGAATTTAGCAAGCTATGTTGATGAAGCCGGTGGCAACTTGGCCCAGATGGCCCTCGACAAAGGCTTGGTGGATCGATTGATTTCTCGCCCTGCAATGCGCGCTGAAATGATTCAGATGGGCAAGCCCGATGACAAAGACAGCTATCTGAATATCACCATGTCTGACTATTTGGCCCAAATCAAACCCGATTTAGAACACAGCGACAGCCAAGTCGGCATTATCGTGGCCGAAGGCTCGATCACTGAGGGCAACCAACCGGTTGGCACGATTGGCTCGGAGTCCACCTCGCGCCTGATCCGCAAGGCCGCGCGCGACGATGACATCAAAGCCGTGGTTCTTCGGATCAACTCAGGTGGGGGCAGTGCGTTTGCCTCTGAAGTGATTCGTAAAGAATTACTGGCGCTCAAAGAAGCCGGCAAGCCTGTGGTGGTGAGCATGAGCAACGTCGCCGCTTCTGGGGGTTACTGGATTGCCATGGGCGCCGATGAGGTCTGGGCCTATCCCTCGACCATCACCGGATCGATTGGTATTTTCGGATTCTTCCCCACGTTCCAAAACACCTTTGCCAAGGTCGGTGTCTACACCGATGGTGTCGGCACCACGCCTTATGCGGGTGGCTTACGCTCTGATCGGGCTTTGGATGACAACATCTCCGACATGCTCCAAAACGTGATCGAGTTCGGTTACGAGCAATTCATTGGCTTGGTCTCTGAGTACCGCGATATGTCCACTGATGCTGTGGATGAGGTGGCGCAAGGCCGTGTTTGGACGGGCCAACAAGCCCAAGAGCGGGGCCTGGTTGATCAGTTGGGCACGCTGGAGCAGGCCGTGGCATCGGCTGCGCGTCAAGCGGGTTTGGGTGAGGACTACGCCACGAGCTATGTCCAGCCCGAGCTCTCTGATTTTGAGAAATTCGTGATGCAGTTTTCAGCGCGGGCCATGAGTTTTGCGGGTCTGGATCGATTTGTGCTCTCATCCAAGCTCAATCCTTTGTTGCAATTCATTCCACAAACCTATCAATGGCGTTTGATGAGCGAACTCCACCGCATCGATCAAGCCACCGAAGCTGGGCAGCGGGGTGTGATGGCGCACTGTTTGTGTGAAACGCCCATGTAAGGTGCGCGAATTGATTCATCATCTGAATGCACGAACCATTGGCCAGTCATTGTGATGCAGTGGCTGGCCATTGCTTTTGGGGGTGCGGCGGGTGCGGTCGCGCGGTTTGCTACCGTGGGTTGGATGAACACCTTACTTGGCAAGCAAATGCCTTGGGGGACGTTGGGCGTCAACGTGGTGGGGTCTTTTTTGGCTGGTGTGTTGGTGGCTTTGCTGGTTGGTAAGACAAACCAAAGCAGTGCCATCCAAAGTCTGTTGGTGGTGGGGTTTTTGGGGAGCTTCACCACGTTTTCGGCTTTTTCTATTGATAATTTACAATTAATCCAAGCCGGTGATTATGGCAAAGCAGCGATCTATGTGGGTTT
>CBFHIS010000093.1:0-2271 GCA_965655975.1 Wenzhouxiangella sp. | reverse complement strand
AAGCTGCTCAACCGGTCCGTCCACAAATGCTCGCTCTTCCTCGCTGATTGCAGGCGCAGGCAGATCAAAGAGCGTCTTCCAGTTCGGTTTGCCACTGAAAAGCTCAGCATCCCACCACACGGTACCGGCATCCAAGGCTTCTTTTTCTGTGTCCGACATGGCTGGCAAAACGCTCTGAAACCACCCAAACAGCGGCTTCGAGATCAAGCTTCGTCTCACAGGCGTTAGGCTTAAAAAAGCCAAGGTCAGCGTGGTCAGGCCATACAGGCCCACAACAGCCGCGCCAGCACCCAGCAAGTAAGCGCCCGCCAGGCCGGCAGCAATCACCGCAGTGGCCACCCACAATGGTGCTCTGGAAAATGCCAAGGCACCGAGGGCAACAAATAAACCCAAGATCAGTAAAGCAGTCATGATGAAATGTCCTCTGTCGGTCGTGATGATTCGGTAGAAGGTGTTTTTCCGCGGATGCCTTGAGCGGCGAATGCCACCAATGAAGAAGCGGTGGCCCGTGGGTTTTTAAGTTTTGGGTCGGCCATTGTGTAGGTCAATGCGCCGACCAAAAAGTCGAGTTGTTGGCGGATGTTTTCCGACGATCGGTTGGGGTCGTGCGGCACTTCTGCGATCAGTGCTTGCTCGATGGCTTGCGCAAAGCGTCGCATGATGTAGCCATACTCATTACGAATGGCGCCATGCAAGGCTTCATCGTGGTCGGCAAAGGCACGCATCAGCAATTGCATGAATCGATGCCCACCAGCGGATTCATTGCCCATCAGTGCCATGGCTGGATAGACGAAGGCATCGAGCACGTCCTCTAAGATCGGTGGTGAGCGACGCTGGTGGGCGCGTTCTAGGCGTGCTAAGCGGTCTGCATTGAGTTCATCCAGTCGGCGCTTGAATACAGCGATGACCAAGGCTTGCTTTGAGCCAAAATGGTAGTTCACTGCCGCCAGATTGACCTCGGCAGCTTGGGTGATTTCTCTTAGCGTGGTGACATAGAAACCTTGTTCAGCAAACAATCGCTCGGCCGCATCAAGAATGCGGTCGACCGTGCTGGTGCTTTCTGAGGCAAACACTCGATTTAAACGCATGTTTGAATCTTAGCACATCAGTCCTCAGAATCGGCGTCGGCCATGAGTTTGCGGCGCCAGCGCCGCAAGAGGTACCAAATGCCGAGCAAAAGCAGGGGTGATGTGATAGAAATCAACAGCTTAAGTGAGCCTGTGGGGACCCAGCCGCCCAGCAGATAGCCCAAAATCCCAATCGCGTAGTAACTGATGGCCATCACCGAAAGCCCCTCAACCGTCCGTTGGAGCCTGAGCTGGAGTTGGGCACGGCGCGCCATGGCCTCAAGCTGTGTGCGGTGCTGGGTTTGTAGGCTGACCTCGACCCGGGTCCGCGCTAGGCTCACCACACGGGCAATACGCGCACTCAAGTGGTCTTGACGTCTTGTGATGTTGGCTGTGGTTCGAAGCGCTGGTTCAAACCGTCGATCCAGAAACTCAGATAAGCGCTGGCGCGCATCGAGGCCAGCCTCGCCAATTTCTTCCAAGCGGTCATGGACAATGCGGCCATAGGCTTGTGTGGCTGAGAATCGGTAGTCGGTATCTGCCATCAGTTGCTCGGACGATTGAGCCAATGCAAACAGCTCATCAAGGAGAGCTTGGTCTTCACTTAAATCCTCGGTTCGTCCTAAGCGTTCGACCAACTCCACCAAGCGCTGCTCTAGGCGGTTGAGTTCGGCGCCTGTTTGCTTGGCCAGTGGCAGTCCCAGAAGAGCCAGCATGCGGTAGGTCTCGATCTCATAAAGGCGTTGGGTAAGACGACCCAAGCGAGCATCGTCCAAGCCATGATTGATGATGCGGTATTCCACCAATCCGTCCTCATTGGCTTGCAGTGTGGTTGCAATTTCAGCCAAGCCAGACAACACGGTGCCACCAACACCATGGGGCCACTCATTGATCCATGCCCTCAAATCAGAACTGGACGCTTGGGAATGTGGTCCTGATGCCGCCACGGTGATCAAGGTGCCCGTGAGCAGATGGGCATCCAAGTCGCCCAGCCAGTCGGTGGGGAAGGGCGCTTTTTGGGTCTCCCCGCTCCGAATCAATACAACCGAACCAAACTCTGTGTGTTGTTCCCAACGAAGCTCAACGCCATCGATTTTGGTGTGGTGGTGATTCTCACGGCCTGGCCCTGGCACACCGGCGTGGTCGCACAATCCAGCAATCGCCTCTTTGATCGGCTGGCTTGAGCCTGTGGGCTTTTTTATTG
>CBFHIS010000092.1:0-2388 GCA_965655975.1 Wenzhouxiangella sp. | reverse complement strand
ATGGCAATGGATACACGATTTCGGGTTTGGAGATCGATGTAGACAGTGATGCGACAGGCTGGGGCCTATTCGGTTCATTGGGTTCGCTGGATCCAGATGCTTCAGGGAACCAGTCCGCTACTTTTACAATCAAGAATTTGTCGCTTTCGGATGTGAGCATTAAGACGCCTGGAAATGCACAAAGGATAGGGGCCTTGGTTGGAGAAATTTGGGTAAGTGCGGCCTTTGAAAACGTTTTTGTTCAAGGAACCTTTACCTCAACGTGTTGCTCCGTGGGCGGTCTTGTGGGATTTGTGCACACGCTCAGGCACAACCGCACGCTCACCCTAAAAAATACCGGTACCGATGTCGCAATCACCAATAACAGCTCCTTTCCTTACGTCGGAGGTTTGATTGGGCGTCTTGTGGCAAACGAGAATGGCTCAGGTGAATTGATTGAAGACTCATATTCACTGGGTGATGTTACCTCGGATGGGCGCAATGTCTGTGGTTTGTTCGGAGCATCCTCACGTGATGCTGGTCTCGTTATCCGAAGATCGTATGCGACTGGCGATATCAAAAGTACCGATGCTGGTGATGCGGGTCAGTGGGTTGGTGGTCTCGCCGGCCGTTCGGGTGCCACGTTCATTGATACCTATGCGACCGGAGACGTGGAAGGCGCCAATTTCGTCGGTGGTCTGATTGGCGAGCCAACCAGTGATGATGACGATGCGAGTCCTGCCACAATCACCAACGCCTATGCCACAGGCGTGGTGACAGCCAATCGAGTTGGATGGGTAGCCGGTGGCTTTTTGGGGACAAGTGGTGGAACCATCACACGCTCTTTTTGGAACGAGACGGTCAATCCAGAGTTACAAGGCACGGGTGGCGAAATCGGAAGCTTGCCAACAGATCCAGCCGGGTTGGTGAGCAGAACCACCGCGGACCTGAAGAGACAACCCACATTTGTTGGCTGGGATTTTGACACGGTTTGGTTGATCAATCCCACCGACTATTTGTCGTTCCCGTACCTGCGTTCCATCGAGTATGACGCCCCAGCCAGCGTACCGGCCGAGAACCCAATCCCTGGCCTTGAGTTGCTACCGCTCCCAGTCCCGGTCAACAACCAAGTCTTGCTGCTGATGTTGGCCATGCTGATTCTGGGTCTGGCTTCACCGACTCTGCGCCGCGTCAATCGATAACTGAATGAGAGAACCGAGTCCCAGAAGATACCTGGGACCGCCTCTTTGATGTGGCCAGCTTCTTGCTTTGGCCACGATCTGTGACCGGTTGCGTCAAATTTTTTGAATCGGTTCACACATCGCCTAAACGAGAGAACTGGGTTCAATCGAGACTTTTGACCTGTCCATCAATGCCCGACTCACTTTCCGGTCAGAGCCTTTCACAGCGAAATGAGTTTATGTCGACGGATTCGATTGAGAGCGTGATCCTCATCAATGACACCGCCAGCGTCACCGGCGGTGCGGCGATGGTGGCCATTGAAGAGGCCAAGGGGCTGGCTACGCTCGGAAAGCGCGTCACCTTCTTCGCCCCCTGCGGCCCCGTAGACGAAAGCCTGCTCTCGGCCGGGGTCCATGTGGTTTGCCTGAATCAAAAGGATGTGCTGGGGGATCCCGACCGGCCGGCTGCCATGCGCCGAGGTCTCTGGAATTCGAAGGCCGCTCAAGCGCTGGATGCGATCGTGAAGGAGGCCGACCCCACCAGCACCATTCTTCACGCCCACAGCTTCTCGCGCGCCCTCTCGCCGGCCTTCGGTCCTGTCTTTACCGGTGCCCGTGTGCCCCATGTCTACACGATGCACGAGTACTTTCTGGCTTGCCCGAACGGTGGGTTCTACGACTATCAACGCGAGGAGATCTGTACCCGGAAGCCGCTTGGAGCGGCCTGCCTCACCCGAAACTGCGATTCACGTTCAAGGTGGCACAAGCGATGGCGGGTGATCCGCCAGGCGGCATTGTGGGGTCCAGGGCGTCTGCCTCGTGGGTTAAAACACATCATTTACTTGTCACAGACGCAGCTCAGTGCGATCCAGCGGTATCTACCCGAATCGGCCAATCTGCACTACCTTCCGAATCCGGTCTCTTTCGATGACAGCGAGCCTCGCATCGAAGCGGAAAAGAACGACATGTTCCTTTACGTTGGGCGCTTGGCCAAAGAGAAGGGCTGTGTTGATCTGGCCCGCGCCGCGCACTCCAGCAACGTGCCGGTGGTCTTTGTCGGGTCGGGATCCGAGGAAGCCGCCATCCGTGCAGCCAATCCGGATGCCGAGATCACCGGATGGCTGCCCGTCGCAGAGGTCGCGGTTTGGATGCGCCGTGCGCGTGCATTGGTGCTGCCGAGTCTTTGGTATGAGGGACAACCATTAGTGACGCTCTCTGGGCTCTCAAG
>CBFHIS010000091.1:1018-2623 GCA_965655975.1 Wenzhouxiangella sp. | reverse complement strand
CTTGTTGGATTCCACCGCCGCGTTGTTGTATTTTTTCAAGAATGTAGAAAGACAGCGAACGGTCAATCACCGTCGGGACTGAGATGGCGAGCGAATACCCAATCAGCAACCAGATAAGAATCAACTGCAGCTTTTCAAACCAATTGATCATATCAAAGTAGCTGATAGAAAAAAGCGCTATTCCTGCCACCACAACAGCGATAAAAACATCCAAGAGCGAGTCATAAAAGATGACCTCTACTTTAAAAAGCCGCACATGCACGTAATAAACAAGGAAAAGCAGCAAAAGAAAAGCGCTTGTTGCAACGCTGGCTCTAAGAATCTTCATGCTTTAAAAACCAACCACTTATTGCCTGTGTAACTCAAAACCACCTGCACCCCAGTGGCCAATAAGAATCCAATCCGATAATCAAGAACCATCCAGTCTGTCCAAATCAGCAAAAACACGCCATGCATCATCGCAATTGCCCCGTATAGCCCACTAAATCTCATGGCTTGCTTGAGAATTGCTTCGTCTGTTTTTCTAAAAACAAAATAGCGACTACCGATAAATGAAACCGTGATGCCGAAAATAGCGGCCAAAAAATTGGATAAGCCAGCAGAAGGCAGAGCCAGCACCTCAAAATTATACGTTAGAACCCCAAAATGTACCGCTGTTGCGACAAAACCATTTAGGCCAAACCTGACAATCTCCGTCAAGTGGTGTCTCATGCGGCGGAATTTTGGCTTTGTGTTTTTAGGACTTCTTCAACAAAATCCTCATGCGCCAAGGGCGTGGTAACTGCTCCGCTCCGGACAACGCCTGTTAGCATCAAAGTCATCAATGCGAGCGCCCCTGTTTGCATCACCATCAACACCAATATCCCCAAAGCAACAGAGAACCAGCCCGGTGTTGAATAACCAAGTACTTTGAGCACAACAGCAGCAGCAATCCCAATCACAGACAGAGTCGCAATCGTGGCACAGGCCACACCCACACGCACCAGCACATCCTCGGCAAACACCATCAGCCCCTTGAATCCATGCAGCGCCAGACTCACAAAACTCATTCTCGACTGCCCTGCATAACGGGGCCCGCGATCGATCGGACACATTCTGACCTTCAGTTTTGAGGCGAGTACGGCGCCTGCCACGTGGATAGAGAGCTCATGCATCGCCACAAGGCGCTTAACAGCATGCTCTGTCAGGGCCATGTAGTTACCGAACCTAATCGCTCGTCCCGTCATGAGGTTAAAAAGGACCTTGTAGATGACATAGAAGGCTTTAAAGCCAATGCTTTCTACTCGGCTCTTGCGCGCTGCGACTATGACATCGGCACCTTCTGCTCGGAGCTGTTCTAATAACTGAGGAATGCTCGATGGGATGTCTTCCCCGTCAGAATCCATCACGACCACTGTCTGTTGAGGCTGGACATGCTCGGCCACATAGCCAAGCCCAATTGCTATGGCTCTTTGGTGGCCCACATTCCTTCGCAGTTTTAGAATGACGCCATCAATTCCGGCCTCCTCCAAGCTGTGAATCTTAAGCGGTTGATTGACAGAGCCATCATCAACGGCAACAACAAAAACATCTTGGTTGAATTGCTCTACCAATTCCCGAAATAGC
>CBFHIS010000091.1:0-1008 GCA_965655975.1 Wenzhouxiangella sp. | reverse complement strand
CATCCTCATAGACCGGGGTGACGACAATCAAACCATGCGAACCAGTCTGCATTTTTTCTATAACCCCCGAAAATATGCGATTGTTTTCTCAAGCCCTTGTTCAAGCTCGATCGTGGGCGCCCATCCAAGAGATTGTTTGGCCAGTGATACATCAGGCTGTCTCTGTTTGGGATCGTCTTGCGGCAAGGGCTTAAAAATTAGCTTGGATTGGCCACCCACCAGTCGGAGTACGGTCTCGGCCAGTTCTCTGATGGTGAACTCATGAGAGTTGCCCAGATTGATTGGGCCGATGAGTTCCTTAGGACCAGACATCATCCGTGCGATACCTTCGATGAGATCATCGACGTAGCAAAAGCTTCGGGTTTGTGAACCATCGCCATAAATTGTAATATCCTCCCCCCTTAGCGCTTGGGTAATAAAATTACTCACCACCCTGCCATCGTTGGGATGCATGCGTGGTCCGTAGGTATTAAATATACGCACCACTTTGATGTCTAACCCATATTGCCGCCAGTAATCAAAAAACAGTGTCTCGGCGCAGCGCTTTCCTTCGTCATAACAGGCCCGAATGCCAATGGGATTGACACGCCCCAAATAGCTCTCTGGCTGGGGATGGATTTCAGGGTCACCATAGACTTCGCTGGTTGACGCTTGCAAAATGCGCGCCTTGGTTCGCTTCGCCAGCCCCAACATATTGATCGCACCATGAACACTGGTTTTTGTTGTCTGAACGGGATCACGCTGATAATGAATTGGCGAGGCTGGACAGGCAAGATTGTAGATTTCATCCACCTCAACATAGAGCGGAAAGGTGATGTCGTGACGCATCAGCTCAAAGTGCGGATCATCCAATAAGTGCAGCACATTGTCTTTGGTGCCACTATAAAAGTTATCGACACAAAGCACCTCACAGCCCTCGTTGAGAAGCCGCTGACACAGATGAGAGCCCAGAAATCCGGCCCCACCTGTCACCAGTACTCGTTTGCTAGTAGAAAAACGCATTTCACC
>CBFHIS010000090.1:0-2628 GCA_965655975.1 Wenzhouxiangella sp. | reverse complement strand
AAATGGCGGTGCGTTATGGGCAGCCTTAAGTCGAGATGATCAGAATGATCAAACTTGCTATCAACGCCGCGATCAACGCCGCGATCTCAGCGCACCCAAGTCGCCCGTCCAGGCCAACTGCCCCCGAAACTTTTTGATTTGGGCTTGTTGTTGTAAACACACAAGGGATTCGGAGTCCCGCCCGGCCGATTCTTTTCGAGTCGTCGCGTCTTTTGGTTTCATGATTTTCCCCAGTTAGATTTGGTCCATTTGACCGCCATTGTTATCCCTGCGGCCTTTTGAAGAGCCTAACCCACGGGTGCGTATGGTGGGTATAGCTAAAGTCTTACGCACTTACCAAAAAGAGACCCCGACTTTATCTGCTACAGACCCAAGCTTGATTCGCCGAACCGGTTCATAAAACTATCGCTACCCCACAAATTGGGGTATTCTTAAAAGTGAACATTTATTGAGGGTAAGGCGATGGGGTCTGAAGAGAGTCGGCGCAAGCTGCTAAAGGCCTTGGGGCTTGTGGGGGCGGGTGCCGCCATCCAATCTGGTTTGTTGCCAGCGGCTTGGTTCAGGCCCGTGATTGATTCTTTGGTGTCTTCGGCAGCAGCGCAAGATGCGCCACTCAACAGCGCTACTGCCTCAGCATCACCCATCCCACCGAGCGCGACTGCCACGCAAACGCCGACCCCAACGCCATCGTTTCTTCCGCCGAGTGCGACGCCAACGCAAACACCGACGCCCACGCCGTCAAATACACCAATACCCAGTCTCACCCCAACACCCACGCCATCACCACAGCCGATTATTTTTAAAGATCGATTTCAAACTTCTGGCCCGTAAGGTGGTGAGCCCATAGGGTATAAGCTGTTGATCCCCCAATGAGCGTGTTCACCTTAGTCACCCATGCGCCGACCTGCCAGGACAAAATGGCGAATGCGGCATGGGCCAAAGCCATCAAAAAAGCATCGCATCAGGTGCCGGTGTTGATCTGGCATGGCCAAGCGATGGATACAAGCGCTTTAAACCACCCAACACACGCTCAAGCCATCCACCACCAAGTCAAAAACCCACTCTGGCACGAGGGTGTGCTCCGAAACCACTGGGCTCATCTTGCTGAAAAGACCTGCCAACAACGCCTGATTCATCTTCAGGCCGTGGGTTTGCTGCATGATGCCGCCATCAGCAACCGATTTAATACGGAGTGCTTTGTGTGGCTCTCGCCTGAGTGGCTATCGTCCCTGGGGCTTTTGGTCGATGGTCTGATCGGCCGCCTTCAACACCTCATCACGCGCACCCAGACAGGCATTTATTCACGCGCCAGAGCGTCAAATGATTTAAGTGAGCCCAACGATCGGACGCATGATTTGGATGTGCTGATCACCCCCAGAGATACCTTGTCTAAGGTCAATGCGCACTATTGGCACCATTTCGGTCAGCGGATCGAACACAATCAAAGGCCATCCCCGCAAGGTTTGCTGAGACAAGCCTCGATTGACCTTGAAGGCCTAATGGGCTGGTTCGCTTTAGATGCCGATGGCATCCCAGCAGGCTTGTTGGATTCCAGCGCTGGTTCGAAGGTGCCCATTCACACGCATCAGGTGCTTCGCCGTGGCTAGTGCTTCCCGCCTCCATTTGGTCACCGCCTTATTGGACCTTGGCCGAGGCGGGGTCGATGCCATGGGCGGTGGTGAGACCCGAAGCATGACCCAATATCAAGCTTGGTTGCTTCAATTGTTGTCTTTGGGACTGCCTGTGACCGTCTGGACCGACGAGGCGACTGAAGCCAACCTCAATCAAGCGTTGAGTCAAGAGCAACAAGCCCTCATTGAATTCAAGCCATGGTCCACCGAGCAATTGGCGATGGACTTCGAGTACCTTGATGAAGTCAAAGCCCACCAACAAAACCCCCGTTGGGTTGGCCGTGCCGGTTGGCTCATGACCAGCCCACAAGCGAGACTCCCGTTCTACAACCCCTTGGTGATGAGCAAAATGCGCCTGCTGTTAGAAGCAGCGAAGCGAGCCACAGATGAACAGGCGCTTTATTTCTGGGCAGACGCGGGTCTCATTCGAACCTGCCCCAACCTGTTTGGCATCGATCGATGGGGGCAGTGGCTGGCGGGTGCCTTGGATCGGATGCTGGTCGCCTCGTTTCCCTACACACAAGGCCAGGAGATCCATGGTTATGACCGGGTGGGCATGGCAAGACTTTGTCATACCGATCATGTCGAGTATGTGGTCCGCGGTGGTTTTTTTGGTGGCAACGCCGCGGCCATTGATGCCGTCGCTCCTTTGTATGAAGCGCTATTGAAAGAAGCCTTTGAATCAGGCGACATGGGCACAGAAGAAAACATCCTGACTGCACTCAGTTATCGCCATCCAGAACGGCTCCAGCGCTTTGAGCTCAAACAAGACGGATTGATCTGGCCCATGTTCGAGGCCATCGAGCAAGGCGAGCTGCCTTTGATTGGCGCCACCACCATCGATTTGGTGGCATCCAACGAGCCATCCACGGCAGACCAAAGCGAAGATGGTCCCAAACCTCAGACCTTGAACCAGCCGCCATCATTGATCGTGTATGTGTTGACGTTCAATAGTCATGACCAGCTCAAGATGTTGATCGATGCTTGGCAAGACGCA
>CBFHIS010000089.1:0-2673 GCA_965655975.1 Wenzhouxiangella sp. | reverse complement strand
TCCCCCATCGGTCGTGGCTCCAAAGATGCCACCCAGATAACCAGCCAAGACATCGGCTTCTAGGTTTTTCACACGGTACACATACAACCGCGCCCCCGCTTCTGGGCTCGACCGGTCGAGCCGATCGATCCATTCTTCTGCCTGGTCTAAGTAGTGCTCGTTGGGCGTGATCACCATCACAGCGTTGAGCCGATCGAGCGGAATAAAGCGGAACATACCCGCCAAGGGTGTTTCACCCCCCTCGCCAAACACTGCCTCTAATTCAGGCAACAACTCACCGACCTCGATTCGGTCTAGGCTAAACATCCCCACTGACATGCCCGCCAGCCAATCCACATCAAAGCTATCAATGATTTGGAGATAGTTTTGTAGCTCAAAGCGCGTCCCCGCAATAAATAACAAGCTCCGTGCGTTGTCTACGTTGAAGATCCCATCTGCCCTGGCGTATGGTTGCAAGAGCTCGGCCATTTTGGCTGGCGATAGGTATTGGAGAGGGACGGCCATGACTTCGTAGCCTTGTGCCTGCCCGGCAGAATCCAGCCTGGGCACCAAGTTGCCTTGAACAGCCTCTCCAATGGGCACCACGTGATATTTGCCCTCACGCCAAATCAGCGTGGCCCCGTTCCAACGGAGCAGCATCTCAAGGATTGGCATGATTTGGTCTCGACCCACTGGGCGGGCTGTGGAAAAAGTCACCTGGCCGCTGACGCCAGGAGAGATGATGTAGTTGACCTGCAACAGCTCATTTAAGACCACATGCACCACTTCTTGGATTCCCTGACCCTCGAAGTTGAGTGTGATCTCACCCTCTTCACTCGGCGGGCCCGCTCGGGGGCCAATGGCCTCCTCATTGATAAAGGTACCGGTTCCCGAGAACCTCTCTGATCCTTGAAAGGCCTGAGCCGATGGGTCGGCTTGGGAGAAGATGATGTTGTCTTCTGCTTCTTCTTGGGCCAGCTCAGCTGCCCTGGCCTCGGCTTGGTCTGCTCGGCTGCTTTTGTCCATGCGCTCGGGCATACCAGAACACGCCGTCAATAAAAACACGATGGATACCGCTACCAGCGACGGGGCGATGGTCTGTTTGTGGGCGCCGTCTTGTAATCGGCAGCTCTGTGATGTCATAAAACGACTCATTTGATTTGAACTTCCTAATTGTTGTTTGATTCTTTCTTGCTCAAGTCTTGCCACCAGCCTCAGGGCTCGGGCTCCGATTGGGGCGTGCCCTGTTGGCCTTGCGCACGCTCTGCCGCTCTGGCCCTGAGCTCTGCGCGGCGCTCGGCCACGCGCTGTCTGATCAACTCTGCTCGACTCTGCGCCTCTTCTGCATCGGCCTGTTCACCCGACGCGGCGCCGTCATTTTCTGCTGCATTGACTGCCAAGCCAGAATTGCCTGCGACCAACCCTTCGGTGTACACCTGCAACTCCAAAGCACTCCGCTGGCCATCAACAGATACGAAGTCTGCTTTCCGTGCTGTGATCTCATTGAGCTGCCAAGCAGACTGCTCGCCTTCAAGGCTCATGCCTTCTCTGAGCACCATCACTTTGCCGGCCACTTCATCATTGACCATCGCGATTTTTGCCTCAGGCGTAATGATGATGCCAGCGACCACCGCTTTCAAAGGCTCAATGGGATCGGGCTCAGGGATGGCTGCAAAGGCCTCTTCTTCATCATCATTTTCTTCTGCCAAAGCCAACTCGGGCAGCCGGCGGTCTGGAAAAAACACAGGACGCTCAATGATCATGGCGTACTCACCCAACTCTTCCAAACCCGTATCAGGTGCTTTCACGGGACTGGCCGTGATGGCTTGCTCATCGGCTGGCGCAATGCGATCGACATGGGTTCTTAAAAACAACCCCAAAAACACGAGGCCGACGAGACCCATGATGCCGACGAAAGCAAGCAACATGGTGGTGAGGAGATTCTTCTCAACATCAAGCATCGCCCACCTCCTGCAACTCGCTTCGGTAGCCATACATATCAAAGCGGACTTCTAAGGCCCCGTCTACACTATTGCCTCGCCGCGTGCGGCCACCCCGTTGCTGGATGATCAAAGAGTCAATAAAGATCATGGGCGTATTGCGCTCTAGCGTGTAGATGATTTTGACCAAATCATCCAATGGACAGGTCATGCGAACATTGACCGTCACTTGCTCAAATCGTTCCTCCTCATCCGGGGCACGGTTTTCGGTCGCGGCGACGCGACAAAAGTCGGTATGTTCGGCTTCATTCCTCACGGTTTCTCTGAGTGTTCGAGTCAGCCGTGCTGCCGCCAACGCAAAACTGTCTTCTCCGAGAAACAGTGCGCTGTCGAGGCGCGCTTCTTCCAATTCACCCAAACGCCCCTCTAATTCACCCCGCCGATTGATGGCAGCCTTAAAACGAGCGGCCTGTTGCTCTAGTTGGTCAATTTCGCTGGCCAGTTCCGCCTGAGCCATCACATACCAATGGAACCCAACGAAATAGACCGCGCCCAGCGCAATCACCAATAAGCCAATGGCCAGGGGTCGATTATTCTCCTTCTGCGGCAGCCACTGCATTGCCAGCCCCCCTGTCAATCACAGCCTGCACCGTGAACCGTTCTTGATCGGTGTCTGGGTCGATGGTGACCCGCCCACGGAAGGCCGCATCTTCAAACAAGTAGCTGTTGTTGATCAGTTCAATCAACTGCTGCG
>CBFHIS010000088.1:1464-2681 GCA_965655975.1 Wenzhouxiangella sp. | reverse complement strand
GTCCACTGGCACGCTCTAGACCTGAAGCAAACAGTGCCTAAGATAGAGACAGATGTCTTGATCAGCCTCGGACCGATCCAGCATGTAGTTGATTACCTAACCAATGCCTCCAATCGGCCAAGCGTTGTTTGGGCATTGAGCTCTGCAAGCACTGATTTCAAATTTGATTCCGAGGATTCAAGAGAGCGTGTGCAAATGGCTGAGATCTTGGCCACAGAGAAGGCCCTAGTCAATGCGTGCCAAACAAGACATATACATTGGCAATTACTAAAAACCACACTGCTTTATGGACGGGATGATCACAACATCAATAGACTGGCTGGTTTGATCAGAAATCTCCGGTGGGTGCCCGTGTTGGGTGAGGGGAGAAGAGCGCCTGTGCACGTTGATGATGTCGCCAAGCTCATAGTGGATGCTTTGGGATCCTATATAGATGATGCTCGTTTCATTGAAGGTGAGTTTCGCCTGCAAGGCGGTGAAATATTGACCTATCCCCAAATGCTGGAATGCATCGCACAAAGACGGAGGCTTTCAGGACGGCCAATAAAAATGCCAACAAAGCCACTCCATGCCGTGCTTAAAATGGCCCATGCCATAGGGCTTCTAAAAGACGTGAGTCAGGCGATGCTCGCGAGACAATCGGCGGATTTGATTCTGGATGATCACGAGGCGCGCCAGCAGTTGGGCTGGGCGCCCCGTGGGTTTGAGCCTTAGCCTTTCAGTGGCTTATAGCGAATCCGTTTGGGTTCAGCATCGCCAATACGCCGTTTTAAATCTGCCTCGTAGTCCGAGAAATTCCCTTCGAAAAACTCCACGTGTGAATCACCCTCAAAAGCCAGCACGTGCGTGGCGATTCGATCCAAGAACCAACGGTCGTGCGAGATCACCAGCACGCAGCCTGGGAACGCCAGCAAACCTTCTTCTAAGGCCCGTAAGGTCTCCACATCCAAGTCATTGGTGGGCTCATCGAGCATCAATACATTGCCACCACTTTTTAAGACCTTGGCCAGGTGTAGCCGGTTTCTTTCCCCGCCTGAGAGCTGTCCCACGCGTTTTTGTTGCTCAGCACCTTTAAAGTTAAAGCGGCTGGCATAGGCTCTCGCTGCAATTCGGTAATTGCCGACTTGGACTTCCTCGGCACCATCGCTGATCTCCTCCCACACTTGACGGTCACCATTTAAGCTGTCGCGGCGTTGGTCCACATAGGCCAATTCCAC
>CBFHIS010000088.1:0-1364 GCA_965655975.1 Wenzhouxiangella sp. | reverse complement strand
ATCACAGTGCCCGGGAATTGGTCTAAGAAGCGTTCCAACCACGCCACCGATTCGGCATCCAAGTGGTTGGTGGGCTCGTCCAGAAGCAACATATCTGGCTTAGAGAGCAACAAGCGGCACAAGGCCACCCGACGCCGTTCGCCACCAGAGAGGTGTGCGACAGTGGCTTCCCAAGCGGGCAGTCGCAACGCATCCGCCGCGACTTCTAAGGTGCGATCTAAGGCCCAGCCATCAACGGCATCGATTTTGTCTTGCAGTTCGGCTTGCTCGGCCAATAAGGCGGTCATGGCCTCATCGTCCATCGGCTCCCCAAACGCCTCTGAGATCTCGTCAAAGCGGGTCAGCAGCGATTGAATGTCTGCCACGCCCTCGAGCACCACCTCACGCACTGACGCCTCCTCAGGGAGCTCAGGCTCTTGGGGCAGGTAGCCAATCCGGATATTGGGTTGCGCACGGGCCTCGCCGTCGAACTCTTTGTCGACACCGGCCATGATGCGCAAGACCGTTGACTTGCCCGCACCATTGAGACCCAGCACACCAATTTTGGCGCCAGGGAAGAAAGACAACGAGACATCCTTAATCAGGGTCTTGTTCGGAGGCACCGTTTTAGACACCCGGTGCATGGTGTAGACATATTGGCTCATGGCCCGAATGATACCAATCTATCGCCCAAAAAGGCTAAGCTTTAGCCATGGAAATTTTGGTCACAGGCGGCGGCGGTTTTCTGGGACAAGCCATTGTTCGACAACTGCTGGCCAGAGGGGATGGTGTGCGCATTCTCAATCGAGGCCGTTACCCTGAGCTCGAGGCCCTAGGCGCGCGCTCTTTTCTGGGTGACATCGCCGATCTCGAGGCGGTGATGGAAGCGGCTCGAGGTGTGGATGCGATCATTCATGTTGCGGCAAAAGCAGGATCTGGTCTGTATGCCCCAGATTTTTACCTGGCCAACGTGGTGGGGACAAACAATGTGTTGGCCGCCTGTCGCGCCCATGGCATCCGATATTTGGTCCACACCTCATCCCCAAGTGTCGTTCATGCCGGTGGGGACATTGAAAATGGCGATGAGTCCTTGCCCTACGCCACACATTTCCATGCCCCTTATCCCCAAACCAAGGCGCAAGCCGAAGCCGCTGTCTTGAAGGCCAATTCAAGCACTCTAAGAACCGTGGCGCTCCGCCCGCATTTGATTTGGGGACCGGGAGACAATCAATTGCTCCCGCGTTTGATCGAAAAAAACAACAGCCGAGGAATTCGTCTCCCAGCACCGCATAAAAAGATCGACACCGTTTATGTGGACAACGCCGCCGAGGCACATCTATTGGCATTGGATGCACTCATGACCAATGACCGGGCCGCAGGCCGAG
>CBFHIS010000087.1:0-2697 GCA_965655975.1 Wenzhouxiangella sp. | reverse complement strand
GTTTGAGGCATTCTTATGGGATCGCTTGACCATTGCCGGCAACGTCTCTTGGATTGAATCCAACATCGACATCAGCGATCAGGGTGTATTGACTTCAAACTCGCGGGCACTGCAGGGCCAATCGCCCTACGTATTAAATGGCCAGATCACCTATGCCCATGCCGAAGATGGACCGGAAGCGACCTTGCTTTACAACGTGGCGGGCAAACGCATTTCTGAGGTGGGTGTGTTGGGCCAACCCGATAAGTACGCCCAGCCTTTTGACCAATTGGACTTTACATTGGCCTGGCCCATCGGCGAGCGGACCAAGTTTAAGTTCAAAGCCCAAAACCTTCTCGACTCGACCTTTGAGATCACCCAAGGGGCAGAAACCACCCAGATCTATCAAAAAGGCCGAAAGTTCTCAGTGGGCCTAGATATCCGTTTTTAAGCGCTTTTTTCGTTTGTGACAGCGCCTCTGTCATCTAACCATAACAAAGCCTTCATCTAACCGAAAAACTCTCTCCGTATTGTGGGACGGGTCGGATTAAGACTAGTCGCGACCTTTTAAATCCAAACCGTTTTAGTAGGGAGTAATCATGATTAAGACCTTGAAAAAAGCTGCTCTGCCATTGGCCATGGGCCTGGCATTTGCTGGCAGCGCCAATGCATTCGTGGTGAATGAAACATTCACCGGTAACTACTATGAAGGAGAAGCGAAATCAGGCCGAGGTTTGATTCTCGATATCTTCCCAGATGGAAGCCAAGAATTCGGTAACAACGTTTTAGCGCAGTGGTTTACCTACCGCGATGGCGAGCCCATCTGGTTGATCGCCACGGGTTCTGTGAATCAAAACACCAACGTGGCTGATTTGACCATCCTGGAATTTGTCGGTGGTGATTTCGGGCCGGAGTACCAAACAGCAGATGCCACAAGCAGCACGTGGGGCACGGGTACGTTGACCTTCAACAGCTGTAACGAAATCGTTTTGGATTATGACGGTACCGACGGGTCGGGCACGCAAACTTTGGGTCCTGTGACACAAGGCGATTGTGTGGTGACTGAGAAATTCAGCGAGTGTCCATCATTTGCAACTGCTGGTCCGTTGCCGGGTTCGTGCATTGTCACAGGCGCCATCGAGTCAGATGTCACCTTGACAAACGAAATCCTCTGGTTGCCCCGCGGTAAAGTCACTGTCGCCGATGGCGCCACCGTGACCATCGAGCCCAACACAGAAATCGTTGGCGGCACAGGTCCAAGCACCGATTATGTGGTCGTTGAGCAAGGCGGCAAAATGATCGCTGACGGCACCGCCAACAACCCAATCATCATGCGTGGCGATGTTGCCAAAGGCCGTGGTGAGTGGGGTGGTTTGGCCATCAACGGCAAAGCGCCCATCAATGGCTGTGCTGAAGGCACCGAAGTCTGTACCGCACAAGGCGAGGGCGATTCTGGCACCTATGGTGGCAACGACCCAGAAGACAACAGCGGTGTGTACCGTTACATGATCGTCTCGAATGCTGGCTTTGAGTTCTCTCCAGACAATGAATTGAACGGTATTGCGCTCCAAGGTGTGGGTGCAGGGACCACCTTTGAGTTTGTCCAAGTTCACTTGAACGCCGATGATGGCATCGAGCCCTTCGGTGGCACAGTCAACATGAAAAACATCGTGTTAACGGGCCATGGCGATGACAGCTTCGACTGGACCAAAGGTTTCCAAGGCAAAGCGCAGTACGTGATCGTCAAGCAATATGGTGACGACGCCGACCGTGGTATCGAGGCCGACAACAATGGCTCAAACAACGACGCCACACCTCGCTCGCAGCCCATGTTGGCCAACTTCACCATCATTGGCCCAGGTTCGGCCACAGCCGATGGTAGCCATGGTGTGTTGATTCGGGAAGGCACGGCTGCTCACATCGCCAACTTCTTGGTGACTGGTTCAACCGAGACTTGCTTCGACATCGACCAAACAGCGACCTTCACCCAAGCGACAGCGGGTGAGAGTTCAGTGGTCAACAGTGTCTTTGGTGGTTGCATTGAAGCCACGTTCGATGACGACGCAGAGGACCCATTTGTGGTCTCTGATTGGGTCATGGGTCAGGATGGCAATGTGGATGGCGACCCCAAAGTCACCAACTACATCCCAAATGCTGATTCACCTGCCATTGGTATTGGCGCTGTGCCATTCAACGATGCCTTCTTCGACAACGTTGATTTCGCTGGCGCGGTTCGCGATGCCAAAAGCGACTGGACCAAAGGCTGGACCGTTGGTTTGGATCGTTCAGGCCCCATCGAGTAAGTTTGCTAGACATTGGAAGCTGGGTCACCAGCCTCCAAAAGAAACACGAAAGCCGCTCAGTTCACTGGGCGGCTTTTTTTATGGCGGGCGTGCGGGGTTTTTTAAAACCCCAATGCCGCCATCAGATCAATTTCAGGGCAATTTCAGGGTTTCTTCCGCCTTTGTTTGGGTGCTTTCGGGCAAAGTGGAGGTGTGAGACAACCACACCAACGATACTGGAAGGAGATCGACCATGACCACACACATCAACCGACGCCTAAAGGTGCTGGCCATCACTGCAATGGTGGCTCTGCTGCTGACCACCTCGCTGGCTGCACAGGGAAGCGTGCCCACCACCCAACCTGGCCCCGATGCGGCGCGCTTATCGGGCTCGCCTGGCAAAGCCACCGATGATTTGTTCGAGGTCCGTTTTGTT
>CBFHIS010000086.1:0-2847 GCA_965655975.1 Wenzhouxiangella sp. | reverse complement strand
GTTGGATGAGCGTCGCAAAATCATCGACCATCCACGTTGCATGGCCCACTTTTCGGCCCGCTCTGGCTTTTTTGCCATAGTCATGCCAGTGCAAACCATCGAGCGCCAACATGTCGGTCTTTGGCATCTGACCAATGAAGTTAACCATCAACGCACACCCTCTGGCCGTCGTTGCACCCAGTGGCAAATCAGCAAGCGCACGGAGGTGATTTTCAAACTGAGAGCACACCGCACCCTCAATGGTCCAGTGGGCTGAATTGTGCACACGCGGTGCCAGTTCATTGACCACCAATCCCGCCTCGGTCACAAAAAACTCTACCGTCAAACACCCCACATACTCGAGCGCATCCATGAGTTGCTCGACGATCTTTTCAGCACTGTCTTGCCAGGGTGCATTGGCCGGAGACCCACTCAACGCAAAACGCAAAACACCCTCTTGATGGAAAGTGTGCGTTAAAGGATAAAACCGCACCTCACCCGCGGCGTCTCTCACTGCGGTTAAGGCACACTCATGACCAAAATCGACCCAGCCTTCGAGAATGAGCGCTTGCTCACCCAGACTTTGCCACGCCGGCTCCAGATCCTCGGCTCGCTCAAGCCGATACTGACCCTTGCCGTCATAGCCGAGACGACGCGTCTTTAAAAGCGCAGGAAGGCCCAAGGAATCGATGGCAGCCATCAGATCGGGACGCGTGTCCACCGCACCAAAAGGAGCCACAGGGATACCCAACGAAGCACAGAGTTGTTTTTCTGCCAAACGATCTTGGGAGACTTGCAGGGCCTTGGGTGAGGGTCTGACATCAAACCGATCGGCCAGCATCGCCAAACTCTCGGCCGGCACGTTCTCAAAGTCAAAGGTCACTCGGTCACAACCCGCCAATTGATCCACCAGACCAGCGCCTGACCAATCACTGACTTTGTGCTCACCCAGAGACCGTGCGCAGGCATCACTGGCTGGATCAACAAAAACAAAATCGAGTCCAAGAGGATGGCCTGCCAAAGCCATCATGCGAGCCAACTGGCCACCACCTAAGATGCCAATGCGCATGCGATCAAGCCTCAGTCGGTTGGAATGGGTTTCGATAAGACCCGTTCGCTTTGACTTTGCCGCCAATGCGCGTATCGCTGTTGCAGGTCCTTGTCTGTCAACCCGACAATGCTCGCGGCCAATAAGCCGGCGTTCGTGGCCCCTGCCTTGCCAATGGCCAAGGTACCCACCGGTACGCCACCGGGCATTTGCACGATTGAAAGCAATGAGTCTTGGCCCTGCAGGTGCTTGGAAGCGACGGGCACGCCAAGAACAGGCAACATGGTGTGGCTGGCCACCATGCCGGGCAAGTGTGCAGCCCCACCGGCGCCTGCGATGATGACCTGAAGGCCACGCTCAGCCGCCGACTTGGCGTACTCGGCCATGGCATCGGGCGTTCGATGGGCCGACACCACACGCACCTCGTGCGGCACATCGAGTGCTTCGAGCACTTCAACCCCATGTTTCATGGTGTCCCAGTCACTCTGAGACCCCATAATGACACCGACTTTTGGCTGGCTGGTCATGCATTCATCCCGCTGATAAAAGACCATGTTAGCAAGGCTCGATCCCAACGACAATGGCTTCGTGGCACGCTACAATAGAGTCATGACGAGCCCGAACCCTTTGCTGGATATCTTGTGCTGCCCATTGAGCCATGAACCTTTGGTGCCCTTGAGCCCCAATTGGGTGAAAAAAATCAATCAGGCCATCGAGCACGGCCAGGTGCAGTATGTTGATCACAGTTCGGTGACAGAGTCCATCAAAGCGGCTTTGATCACCCGCGACGGCAAGGTTGTTTATGCCATCGCTGACGGCATTCCTGTGTTGTTACCCGAAAAAGGCATCGGGACGACGCAGTTCACCGATCCGCTATAGCTCATTGATGTGGTCTTTGATCCATTGAGCGCGTTGCTCAATGGCTTCTTGTTGCTCTGGTGCCATGCGATCCACGTTTCGATACATCATGCGCATGCGGGGATTGGGTTGAAACTGCGCGCGATGCCGAATGAGAAAGTCCCAATAGAGCGCATTAAATGGACAAGCCTTCTCGCCCACCGTCTCTTTGACGTTAAACACACAATGCTTGCAATGGTCCCCCATGCGCTGGATGTACTTGCCACTGGCGGCATAAGGCTTGGAACCCACCACGCCCCCATCGGCGTGCATCACCATCCCTAAAGTATTGGGCAACTCCACCCAGTCATAGGCATCAATGTAGACCGCCAGATACCAGCGACAGATCTCTTCAGGGATCACCCCCAACAACAAAGCGAAATTACCCGTCACCATCAAGCGCTGAATGTGATGCGCGTAGGCATTTCGCTTGGTTGCATCGATGGCCTGAGCCAAACAACGCATCTGGGTGTGCCCGGTCCAATACCAGTCTGGGAGCGCTTGATCATGGCCAAGACTATTGCGTTCGGCGTACTCTGGCATGAAGCGCCAATAAATCCCTCGAATAAACTCACGCCAGCCAATAATTTGTCGAACAAACCCCTCCACTGCATTTAAAGGCGCGAGGCCTTTCGAGTAGGCCGCAATGGCTCTTTCGCAGACAACAGCCGGATCCAACAGCCCGACATTGAGCGCACTCGAGAGCCTCGAGTGAAAAAGATAGTCTTCGCCATCAACCAAAGCATCTTGAAAATCGCCAAATGCATTGAGTCTGTGGGCGATGAATTCATCCAAGGCGGCATTGGCATCGGCCGCCGTCACGGGGTAATCAAACCCCTCAATCTCACCGAAGGTGGACCAATGGCCTTGCAACTCATCAATCACAGATTGCGTGATCTCATCGGGTGGCGTGCCTTTAATCG
>CBFHIS010000085.1:0-3323 GCA_965655975.1 Wenzhouxiangella sp. | reverse complement strand
ATGCCTCCGCCGATCGGTGACTCTCCCAACGCTGTTGGCAAAATCCCTCCAGCATTGGTCAAATTGGCCATCAAACCCCCACCTATCCCATCCAATCTCATGCCATTGCCTTCGCCCCGAACCTCACCATCCGACTCCACCACAATATCCGTGGCAGCCGCTGCTCCCTGCGTCGAAATGCCAACTCGGACGCCTGAGCCCCCAGCCGCATCCACTGTGCCCGACACCCTGATCTCCCCACCCACAGCGCCTTCAACCAGTAAAGCTATCGACGAAGAACTTGTAGTCATCGGGACCTCCACTGTCCCTGAAACGGTGATATCCCCCGTCAGACTTCCCGAGCTCTCCACCTGGATGCCCCTTCGGTTCTGTTCGTTGCCGATGGAGACCAAACCGGCAACCTCGATGGAGGCCGCCTCGACAGTGTTCGGAACAAGAATACCGGCCAACGCGCCAACCCCAGACGGCTGATCAAAATCAATCGCGCCCCCTGCCTGGACAACAATCGACTCACCAGCCGCCAAAGTACAGCCATCTGTTTCCGTTGCAACAACGGTTGTACCAGTGGCCACCGTGATCACACCGCTTGAGGCCGCTGGGCAGTTGGTGGAGGGCACTGCCCACACCAATGGTGTGGCGCTCGCCGCCAAACCCGCTGTAATCGCTAAAACCAGTCTTTTACGTTGCATGTTGTGATCCACCTTCTAGGCATTAAGTAAACCTCGCATTCATGACATCTCGTATTTAAGACATCTGGCCCATCAACTGCCCAGCCAGGCAGTGGTCAGACCCAAAACTTGACAGATATTAACAAACAGACCCAACATGAAACTTAAGTTTTCTCAAGACGCCGAATCAAGACGCCGAATCAAAAAGCCAATCGCCCGGCCCAAACAGAGACAGTTGCAGCATCACGCCCCATGCCTGGCAATCACCCAGCAGGCAGATGCGAGCAACCCGCGCCAAAGAACCGCTTTGCGGACCACCCACAAACATGGACTCACAGCCCATAAAAAAAACGGGTCCAGACTGGCCGGACCCGCTTTTCTATGCCCCAAAGGTGCGTGCTTGGGCCAAAGCGCTGAGGCTTGGCCTACGCCTTACAACTTGAGGCGGCTTTGAGTGACCACACCCGCCACACCCAGCATCAGCATCATCAGCAACAACAAGCCAGTGATCGAGTTGGTCGGCACAGACAGGGTCGGTGCGTTGGGGTTGAAGTCAGGCGAACGATAGACCTGCTGCTGCGGGTTGGGACACACATCGAAGGGGATATCGGGTAAGACGCCCGCTTGGTAATACCAGGTGCGACTCACCGGTGTCGTGCCCACATTGCCAAAGCTCAGCGCCATGGCATGCGCGCCATCGTTTTCCTCAATGCGATAGGCACTGTCTGTAGGATTTTGGTCAATAATGGAGAGATTGGCATCAAACGGAGGCTGTCCCTCGATCCACTCATCATTGCTGATCCACTCATCCAGCTCCTCCTCTGGAATATTGATCAAAGAGTTGTAGACATTGATCTCACTCGATAACACGGCTTGGGCGTTTTGAGTATCGGGCGAATAGAGCATCAAGAACTCAGCACCTGACTGGACCAGCACCGCATTGGTATCACCATCGCATTTGGGCGCGAAGGTCGCCGATGCACCCTCGCCCTGTACCAAACCGAGGCTGGAGGTGGGCGAGTCGGTCTCACCGACCCAATCATCGGTGGTACCGACCCACATATTGACGTTGCCAACGGTGCCTGAGGTGGCCCGAGCCGAGCTGGTGACTTTGATGAAGTTGGTTCCTGCTTCTAACTCATAGAGATGCGTCACTTCCACAGTGCCTTCTTCAAACACCATCTCACCCACCGCTTGAAGTGCGCCTGGGCCTCGGTTGTTATCACCACTGGTCCGTGTGACCGTAAAACCAGTCGACGTCGCACCGCCGGATAAAGCACCTAGATCGGCTGGATCGTCATCCGAATCAGGAAACCGGTCGTTGTCGATCTGCGAGACCACAATCGACGAGTTGCGATGCCAGAAGTTACTGCCCGTGCCCACACCCATGGCGAATGACAAGGGAATGATGTTGTCGGGTGGGTTGTAGGTCATCGCATAATGACGCTCTTGAAGACGGCTGTAGTAGTAAGGGGTGTCCAGCATGCCGCTGTTGGGGATCACTGAGGGCGCTGCACCAATGGTGCTGCCATCCTCCGGCATTGCCCCACCGAAGACCAAACCACCCCCCGATGAACCTGTCACCACATTGTCCAATTGTAAGGGAGGTGCTGGGCACGGATCGGTTTCACCTGCGACCAATGAGATTTGGTCAACAACTTGGTGACTGAGAAGATCCGAGGGAGCTGGTGGAGACACATCCAACTGTAAACGAAGATAGGTAGAAGCAGCCGTGGCCGTAAACGTGTGTGAAAAACATTCCCAAGTACCTGACTCAACTGGGGGTCCAAGCGAGGTAATGGCCGTCACATTCTCCAACCCTCCCTCAAGCTCGGTGGCGCCACTGACAAACATAAGCGTTTTTTTACGATTAAGATGATACAGCCAAAGCCCAACGGTGTAGGTGTTATCGATCACCAATGGCCCGCTCAGCTCAACGGCCAAGATGTCGCCGATAACGGGGTCATCACGATAATCAGTGTTAAGCGCCACACCCCAATCACTGTCCTCAGCACCGAGTTCATAAATATCCAACTCTCCGGGTGTCCCGAGTGCAATCGTGTTGGGCATTTGGTTCATGAAGTCTGAATTTGACAGATTAAAGTTTGCACCGCCGGCGGTTATGGCCGAGTTGTTTTCAAAATCGCCATTGATCACTAAGTTTTGTGCTTGAGCAGCAAACGTCATGGCGAACAAGCAAGTAGCCACCAAAGTGGTGACCAGCCTGTTGCCAGTGTTGATTCGTTGGGACCGCGACATACCTACACCTCACAGAGACAGTTATGGAAAAAGACGTACCGTCGCGGATTGTAGGTGATGAGATGAGATGAAAGCTCAAGAAAGCTCAAGAAAAATTAACAGTTTACTGATGCGACTGACCAGCTATGGGTGGAGATTGACCCAAGCACCGAGTGCCCACCTAAAACCACAAGCTGGAACTCAGTGGCCTGAAACTACAGAGAGGGGAAATTTAAAAGGCTTTATGAATGACCCACGGTCCAGTCCATGCTTAAGTGATACCCCTCCCCACGGATTGACTGGATCGGAAATTTTGGCCCACCCAGCTCACGAATCTTTCGGCGAAGGTGTGCGATGTGCACCTCCAGCGAACGCTTTGCCGACGTATTGACGTCCTTGCCCAAGAGCTCTAGCAAT
>CBFHIS010000084.1:0-3515 GCA_965655975.1 Wenzhouxiangella sp. | reverse complement strand
AAGATCGGCCTAACTCCTTGTTTTGGTCGTCTTGGGTTTGTGTGATCCGCATCATGACCTCGCCGAGATATGTGATAATTTGTGGCCATCTTCACTGCTTGCATGTTGAGCTTGGCTTGTTTGGAGTGCCATGAATTGTATCGACCAAGTGATGACTGATTGAGCCATGTCAACCGTACGCGCCCAGACGCTCGTGATAATTCCTGCCCAAAATGAGGCCGCTGTCATTGCGCCAATTGTTGATCGAGTCAAAGCCTTGGGCTTGGATGTGTTGGTCGTTGATGATTTCTCCAAAGATACAACAGCCCAAGAAGCACAAGAAGCGGGCGCTCGAGTCATTCAGCTGTCATTTCATGCAGGTGCCTGGGCCGCCATGCAAACGGGCATTCAAGTCGCTTGGGCAGAAGGCTATGATTATGTGGTGACCATGGATGGTGATGGGCAACATGCCCCAGAAGATATTCCAAAGCTACTGGATGCCATACAAGATACGGCGCATCGCACTCATGTGGTGATCGGTTCGTGTCTGTCACGTGGCAACAAAAGACGTCGCGTCGCTTGGCGTTTGCTGAGACTGATCAGCGGCGTTTGTGTCAAGGACATTACCTCGGGCTTTCGGATTTATGATCGCCAAGCCATTGAGATTTTATCTGCGACGGATTGCACCCTGCTTGAGTATCAAGACATTGGTGTATTGCTTCATTTGCACAGACTTGGGCTTTCAATGCGAGAAGTGCCCGTTGAGATGGGCGCTCGCCAGCAAGGACAATCGAGAATATTTAGCTCGTGGGGGGTCGTGGCCTATTACATGGCGTACTCTATTTTGCTCAGCATCAGCCGGAGAGCCTACATCGGCGAGAACAGAAAAAAACATAGGAAATAGGATGTCACTTAACATATTCAGTGCTCTATTGGGATTGTTGTTCGTGGGAATGATTTTGTGGCTGATCCGCCGCGATCGGATGCCCATCATGCAGTCGATGTGGTGGATGGTGGTGGCGACCATCATCTTGATCTTGGGCATTCAGCCACGGCTGGTTGACATCTTGTCTCGGTGGGTGGGTGTCTCCTATGGCCCAGCACTTTTATTTAGCTTGGCCATATTGGTGTTGCTGATCAAACTGTTGCTCGAAGACATCGAGGTCTCCAAAGACCGGCGCCGAATTTTCCATTTGGTGCAGAAGATGGGTATTTTGGAAGAGCAAGTGCGCAGGCTTAAAAACGAGGTCAACCAGCTCAAGCCATCAAAGCCCGGTCAAGACAGTGCTCAAGACAAGCACTGCGACAATGGTCCCGACAATGATCACGACCGTGAAGCTTGAGCCACTGCCCTTTGAATGTCTGTGATGATTCCAGCGGGTTTTTGAATCTCAAAATATTCATCAAACCTCACCCGAGCTTTCTGACCCGCCACCTCCAATCGTTCTCTGTCTTGGCTTAAGCGCACAATCATTTCTCGAAGGGCCACCGGGTCTCCTGGTGGAACGTGCCAGCCTGTTTTTTCATGCTCAACCAGCCAAGGAAGCCCAGAACCCTCAATGTTAGAAACGAGGGTGGCTTTGCCCATCGCCATCGCCTCCAACACACTCAAGCCAAACGCCTCGGCTCGGTTGAGCGAGGGCAAGCAGACCAGATCACTTTCAGACAGCAGTCGATTCCGGGTCTCATCATCCACCGCCCCCATTAGGCGGACCTGTGCCTCAAGCCCGTGATCTATGATGGATCGCTCAAGCTCGCCTCGCATCTGGCCTTCACCCACAATCACCGCCTCGGCATCCGTTCCACGGAGCGCCTCAATCAAAACCCCAAACCCCTTGTAGCCCGTCAGTCGTCCCAAGGCGACGATCTTGAGAGGACGACTCGTTGACTGATCCACGGCTTGGTCGGATGTTTTGACAGACGGCTGTGCCAGCCGGCTGGTATCCAAGCCCAGAGGAACCACTTGGCATTTGGTCAGATGCGGTCTCAGCGCCACACTAGACTCTCGGTAGGGTTTGGAGGAGGCAATGATGGTGTGGGCATGCCCAAGCAAAGCCTGCTCAAAAGGCCGATAGATCGAATAGAGCGTTTTCACAGAAAAATCGAAGCTTGGATCAAAGGCATCGGCGTGCCAATGCACCACGCAGGGGATTTTTCTGGCGCTTGGGCTCAGCAACACCCAAAAAGCCGAGGGGTTTGGCATGTGGAGATGCAACACATTGGGCTTGAAGGTGCGAATGGCTCGGGACAAGGCCTGTGGAAATCCAGGACTGATCGGTGCATAGGCCAAGTTGCCCCAGGTGGGCACCCGCTCAATGTAATCCAAAAATGGATAGTTTTTGGCATCATCTGAACCTGGTTTTTGCCCAGCGGCAGCATGCACCAAGATGCCTTGTTCGACCCCCATTGAATGAGAAGCTTTTGCCACATCCATTAAAAAAGTTTCAATTCCGCCATGGCTTGGATGGAACAACTTGCCGATATGCAGTATTCTCATAAATTCAATTCGTCTTTATCTATGCGGTCTCATCACTTGTTGACTTTGTTGATCAAAAACACCCAAGCGCACAGGATACTTGTTTTTGAGGGTGCCCTGTCGTGACCTTTTCCATCACGCTGGTCAAACTGGCTTTGATTTTAGTGCCGAGCTATTGGCTCTGCAGACAAAGTGTGCCTCTCGATGGCCCGGGCAGACGGGTCTTTTTGTTTGGGTTGAGTGGAATTGTCTCCATGCTATTGCTTGGCGCGATCATGTGGGCTCTTTTGGTCACCACCGGGGAGATTTTGCCGTGGGTGGCGGTGATGGTGCTCGTCTTCGTGTGTCTGATCTTGGGCTTTGTTGTCCAACGCCTGACAAGAGATGTGGCTGTCGAAGGTGCCGTTGGTGACCAAGTTCATGGCGCCTCACCCAGTCCGAACGTAAAGTTATTGGCGGTTTTAACTTGGATTTTGGCTGGCTTGATTGTTTTGAGGCTTGGGACCTGGTTGCCTGATGTGCTTTTGAGGCCGGTTTTTGGCTGGGATGCTTGGACCGTCTGGGCTTATGAGGCCAAGCTGTGGCTGGAGCAGGGGCGCTTTGTCCCCTTGCTAGAGCCTGATATGAATCTGATGGCCGGACGAGATGAGTGGGTCCGAGCGAACATGGCGCCGTATCCCCGTTTGCTCCCAGCACTGATGGTGTGGGTGGCCAGTGCAGGGGATGCTTGGACGGGTGTGGGGCCTGGGCTGTTGTGGTGGATGGTTTGTTTTTATTCTGTCTTCATGTTGGTGGGTACTTTTCGATTGTTGGGTTATGCGCCGATCTGGGGCTTGTTGCTGGCCTATGTTTGGATTTCACTGCCGATGGTGAGTGCGCATGCCTCTTTGTATGGCTATGCAGATCTTTGGTTGGGCGCCACACTTGGCATCTTTGGTTGCCTGATGGTGTTGCAAGAGCGCACGGAGTCTCGAGCTTTACTTGGGTTCGCTGCGTTGATTGTGTTGTTCTTGCCCATGATCAAGGTCGAGGGGTTTTATTGGCTCATCATTGGTGTGTT
>CBFHIS010000083.1:0-3517 GCA_965655975.1 Wenzhouxiangella sp. | reverse complement strand
GTTTAGTTTCAACCTGTCCTTTTTTGATCAACACCCCATGTTGCTCTGGGGTACGCTGATCATTGGCCTGATCGGTCTGATGGATGATTATTGGGACCTTCGGGCATCCATTCGCTTGGTGGTGCAACTGGGTGTTGCATTGGGCGTGGTCTATTGGGATGGCTTGGTGATCCGTCATCTTGGCATGCCGTTTGGCGAGGGCCTGGGATTGATTGGCTTGGGTGTGTTCGCAGAACCCATCACGGCCTTGGCCATTGTTATGATGATCAATGCCGTCAACATGCTCGATGGTCTGGATGGCTTATTGGGCGGTGTGTTGCTGATTGCTTTTGTCAGCCTGTTGTACCTTGGAGTGGTTGATGGCATGGACCCTTTCATTGCCACAACCTTAGGCATGCTGTCTGCGGCCATGATGGGGTTCTTGGTCTGGAATTACCGAGGCTTTAATGGCCATCAAGCCCGTTATTTCTTGGGAGATTTTGGGTCAATGACCTTGGGCTTCTTACTGGCCTATCTCGCCATCAACACCGCAATGGATCCACATTTGGACGTCAAAACACTGGTCCCACCCATCGCCGTGGCCTGGGTGGTGGCGTTGCCAGCCGCTGAAATCATCACCATGGTGTTTAAGCGCATGTCCCGCAAAGGCAACCCCATGTCAGCCGATCAAACCCACCTTCATCATCTGCTGATGCGAGGCGGTTTCTCACCTTGGCAGACCGTGGCGCTAATCCATGGCTTGATGTTCACCTTGGCCATGGTGGGGATTTTGTGTTGGCGCACTGGGGTGAGCGAGTGGGTGCAGTATCTGATGCTCACCGCGTTCTTTTTGGGCTATGCGCTGCTCAGTTGCAATGCCCGTCGGGTGGCTCACTTCCTGCGGGGCCAGCCAAAGAGTGAGCGCCAGCCCGAGGCTTGAGCCTTGCTTGGACCACCTTTTTGGGTGGTCTTTCGGTTTGTGCCCGAAGCGATCAGGTCCATCGTGCAATCTGCATCCACCGATCGACCCGCCAAAAGCTTTTGGGGGACCTCATCGGTCAGGAGCGTGGCCAAGGGGCCACCGAACCAGCGCTCGAGTTGCGCATGTCCTTCACTCAGCACCGGAATCCGGCGCCGGTCGCGGTGGGCATCGGAGGCCAAGCAATGAATGATGCCTTTAGCGACCATGGTCTTGGCGGCTTGCTGGACGTGTGGCCCAAATTGCCCGGTCAGTGACTGAGCGGTGACCTGACCCAAACAGCCCCATTGCACCCACCGCCCGAGCGTCTCAGGCGAGCGCCTTAAGGCATCGTTTCTTTCTGGGTGGACAATGATGGGGGTCAGGCCCTGACTTAAGATGGATTTTAGGACTTGGTCGGTGCCCAAGGGTATGCTCATCACGGGAAGCTCGACCAATACGTGGCGGCCTTGATCGGCGAGGGTCAAGGCACTGCCCTCTTCCAGTGCTTTGGGAAGTTCCGGGACCAAGTGGTTCTCAGCCCCTGGATGAAGGCGCAAACCCAAACCTGATGCATCAATGGCCTGTTGTAAGGCCCGGCAATGCCCTCTTATCGACTGGGCATCGTTCATATAGACGCCGTTTAGGTGATGGGGTGTGCAGACAATGTCGGTGATGCCATCGGCGAGTGCCAAGCGGACCATGGCCAAGGCTTGGTCTTGGTCTTTGGCGCCATCATCGATGGCGGGCAACAGATGGCAGTGGAGATCAACACGCATATTGCTAGCTTACCAAACCCCACAGTCATGCAAATAGGCTTTGATGATGGTTGGGCGATGGCTTGGCTGGGGAGCTTGGCCAGAGGTTTTATTAGAGGCGATTGAAGGGTTCATTGGAGAGTGTGTGGAGGGACTAAAGCATGATCTGGAGAGGCCTTGGGTTTGCTTGTATAATCAGGCCTTGGGAATGAATTGGATCATCACAGCCTCGAGCGGGTTGATGATCGCAGCTGTGAGGCGCTTTGCCGTTAACGGGCTCTGGGGCAATAAAGCTTTGACATGAGTGATCTATTGATGAACAGACCATCCAAATCCGACTTGTTTTCCGCCGATCAGCCCCGGCTGAATCAAATGCCTTTTGTTTGCTTAGTCATCGTCGCCCTGATACTTTCCCCTGCAGCACAGGCGATGCAGATCTATGTCGACTATGCCGTGACTGGTTTAACCATCACTTTGGATGTCGAGCCCAGTGATTCGATTGAAAACGTCAAACAAAAAATCCAAGAGCGGAGAGACTTCCCCCCCGATCAGCAACGGCTGTTTTTTGCGGGCAAGGAGTTGGAAGATGGCCGAACGCTGTCTGATTACAACATCCGAAAAGAAGAAACTCTGCAACTGGTCTTGAGGTTGCCGGAAACCCCTGCTCAGCCTGTGGATGCGCTGTCGCCTTTGAGTTGGGTGATGTTGGCCTTGGTGTTGTGGCTGACTGTGGCTGGATATCTTCGAAGGCAGAGAATACGCAGCTGAGTGAAAGCTTTAGATGCACTGGGGGATGCTTTTTTGGGGGATGCTGCTTATTCTCGATTAATTTCTTAAGGCGCGGGCGCCTGCGGACTGGCGGGCTTTAAGACTCCCTAAAAGATCACTAAGGTCACGGTTGCTAAACCATAAAACGCCCCTGCCAAACAACGGGCTAACCATACCTCAACCAAGAGCGCCCTCGCATCGGCCCTCAATATTGAAAAAAGAATCGTGCCTCATTCCACCAGCGCGGTTGGATGCTCAGTAAGCATTGGGATTCACGAACCCTTTAAAGATCGTCATCAAGATTATGCGTATATCGAACCACAGTGACCAGTTTTCAATGTAGAACAGGTCATATTCGATGCGCTTTTCGATGCTGGTATCCCCACGAAAACCATGCACCTGTGCCCAGCCTGTGATGCCGGCCTTCACCAAGTGCTTTTTCATGTAGTCTGGAATCTCATCCTTGAATCGATCGACGAACACCGGCAATTCAGGCCTGGGACCGACGATGGACATATCACCGCGCAGCACATTAATGAACTGGGGCAACTCATCAAGGCTTGTGCGCCTCAAAAACCGACCGATCGCCGTAATGGGCTTGGCCTGAGCGCTGCCCCAACGTTGGTCACCGTGATGAACATCCACCCGCATGGAACGGAACTTGAGCATTTCGAACACCTCCCCACGCCACGTCATCCGTTTTTGCCGAAACAACACCGGCCCCGGCGAACTCCACTTCACCGCCACCGCAATGATCACCATCAGCGGGCTGATCAGCGCCAGAATGAGGAGCGCCAGCACACGGTCCTCGATCTCCTTGAGTACCCGGTTGCTGCCGGACATCGGCGACACCGAGAGTTCCACCACTGGCAGCCCCGCCACCTCGCTGATGGGCCGGCCCAGCAAACGCAGCGCCGCCACCTCGGGCACCAGCCGAATATCGACCGTGGTATCACGTAGATCCTCCACCAGTGCGCGAATGTCACCCTCCTCGCTCAGGGGCAGCGCCAGCCAGACCTGATCGACCTGCTCTCGGTTGACAAACTCCAGTAGC
>CBFHIS010000082.1:0-3728 GCA_965655975.1 Wenzhouxiangella sp. | reverse complement strand
AGAAATCAGAATGACCATAGGAAGCCATTCCGAGACCATTATTCTGCCAGTTTCCGAATACGAGGCCCTGCTTGAAAAAGCCGAGGCCTATGATGATCTGGTCGCTCTGGATGAGCACGAGCGCCGAGTGGAAGCGGGGATTGAAGAGCTGATCCCCAGTGACCTGGTGGAAGCGCTCATCAAAGGCGCGAGCCCCATCAAAGTCTGGCGGAAGCACCGCGGTTTTTCTCAAACCCAGTTGGGTGAACTGGTCGGCGTGTCCCAAGCCTACATTGCTCAGCTAGAGACTGGCCAGCGCCAAGGAAAGCCCGATCTGTTTAAGAAAATGGCCCAAGCGTTGGGCGTGACAGTCGATGATCTGATGTAGTCCCTCATGATGTGCCCCCCCCAGCCATTGACCATGGTTGCATCAGCATCACACGGTGTGGATTTTGGTGGAGTCATGTAGTCAATGAGCACTCGCCCATCTCAGAAGATTAGCGAAAGATTAAGGGGTCGCTGGCTGGCATCAGCCTAGATGCGCCAACGCGCTCGTGCCCAGTTCGGGGCCAGTGCTGTGGCGAAAGTCGCCGCAATGCTCGTTGCATACCAAGCCACCATAAAAAGTACCGCTGCCGAGTATTCCAGCTTTGCCAGGCCCACAGAATGACCATGCGCCCTCGTCCGTCGCCACATCCGCACAGATGCACTGATGCAATGACCAAGCGATGAACGGATGCATTGCATCATGGTCAAGCCTTGGTCTTGGTCTCGTAGAAATCGGTCACGACCTGAGGCTAACGCGCGGGTCCAAATGTGAGCAGCCCCATTGGGACTGGGGTGACTGGTTTGCGCCAGAGGATTGGTGTAGATGATGACTCCGTGCTCGGTGAGTATTTTGGCCAACTTCACGCAGGCACCACGGGTCATGCCTGGGGGCATCTTAGGGAAATCAAATTGCTCAAAACAAGCGCGACGAAAAGCCACATTGTTTGCGAAAAAATGATGTTGCTTGTTGATTTTGGTGGTGTGAGTATTCTTCAGCGGAAAAAACCAACCCAGCGCAAAGGCTTTGCCAACTAAGCCTTGCGGGGTCAGATACGTGTTGCCTGCCATCACCTGAATGTTTGGATCATCAAGCATTGGCTCAATCAGGCCCTCGAGCCAACCATCGTCGGGTATGACATCACTGTCTAAGAAGACGATGATGTCACCAGCAGACATTTTGGCACCAGCATTTTTGATCTCATAATAATGACAGCCCGAAACTGGCTCTATCCGCCAGGTGCTGGCCTGTTTTGCTTCATTCACCCCCAGCGTTCGATGAGATTGCTCGCTTTTATTGAGCGCTTCTTCAACTGAAGCGCGGTCTATTTCTTGGTCGTTGAAGACCAGGATGACTTCGAAGCGCCGATGGCTTAGAGCCATTTGTTCTCTGAGGCGCTGTAACATCAGGAGTGCTCGGTCAGCCTCACTGAGCATGACGTTCTCCCATTCAATAATGATGCTCACATCTTGCGTGGGGGTTAACCGATCTTTTTGCGTCATGCGATGGCTCGTAGGGAGGGGCGTATTCATTATAGGAAGAAATGGATGGAGAGGTGTTCAATAAGGTGCCCATCCATACATCACCCATCCGTGCCCTGATGTTTGAAGCTTTCCTTGAATCGTAGGGTTATTTTGAGTAGAGTTCTCAGATAGGCGTTTAGACTGAGTGGTCTAATAAAAACAAATGCGGCATGATGTGTGCGTTGGGCGTGTTTAATGTGCTGCGTGTCTGCACAATCTATCAGTTGGGGAAAACAATGATCGTACGTGGTTTTTTATTGTGTTTTTTATGTTCTGGCCTTTGGGCGCCCTTGCAGGCTCAAGATTTTAGTGCCTGTGGTGAGCAAGGCCAGGCAGCTTGCGACATCGATAGTTGGGCCGACCTCCATGCCATTCGCTCGGAGCTTGCCAAGTCTTATCGGCTCACCACCGATTTGTCATCCGAGACCGATGGGTATAACACCTATGCTTCCGAGGCCGCCAATGAGGGAAAAGGCTGGCTACCCATCGGTGAGTGGGAATCAGAGTTTATAGGGAGTTTTGATGGCAATGGCCATCGGATCTCTGATTTGATCATTCGCGCTGAACTTAGCGAAGATGGATTCGAGGCGATTGGCCTATTTGGCTTCGTGGGCAGGCCGGGTATTTTTGGTGATGGCATCATTAACAACGTCATTTTAGAAGACATCGACTATCAAGTATCATGTCCAACCGACCCGTTTGGCTTCTTTAGGGCTGACCTTAACTTGGGTGGCTTGATGGGCTTTAAACAACAAAGCGTTGAGGCACGCCACATGATGATTTCTGGAGCCATTAGCCTTGACTACGCGGCGTGTTCAGTCACTTTAAGAGGATACACAGTGGGTGGCGTGATTGGATTCAATCGCGGTATTTTGGATCAAGCGTATGCCAATCTCACCATTTCTGTGTCTGATTCAACCGATGATTCTTTTGGTGGAGCACAAGTGGGTGGCATTGTTGGGTTCAATCAAGGCGAGCTGACTGAAGTGGCCTTCCATGGCGAGATCAATGGCCCGACTTCAGGCGGTATTGCGGGTTTCAACGATGCGACCATTTTCGATTCTTACGCAGTGGGGACGGTGGCTGGTCAAAGCAAGGCCGCCGGGATCGCGGCTCAAAATCAGGGAAACTTTGCCCGGTCCTATTTCTCTGGTTCAGTGACATTGAGCGAAGAAGGTGATTTGGCCGCTTTGGTGTCTGACTCGACTTCATCAGACATTGGCGAGGCGTCATACTGGGATCAAGATGTGTTGGGAGAGGTCACAGATGAGTTCGGGAGCGGGCTCTCGGGCTCGCAGATGCGAACGGCCATGAGCTTTGCGGGCTGGGATTTTACTGAGACAGGCCCGTGGACCATTGAGGAAGGCGCGTATCGCTCGTACCCTTACCTGCGCGCTTTTGACTATGATGCGCCCGACACCATCGAGCCGGTGCGCGCCATTCCTGGTCTCCAAGCCATTTGCTCGCTGGGCACCACGAGCGAGACCGGCTATGCACCCTGCACACCTTGTCCTATGGGAACAACCACGAATCAACCAGGCGCCGACACATGCCGCGTCGAGAAAATCCCGACCCTGAATCCTTCGATGTTGGCTTTGCTGGCGGGATTATTGGCCATGCTTGGGGTGGTGGGAATTAGGCGTTCCTCATTATGATGGAGTAGGCATCGAACAAGAGGGCCAGCCCCAAAGAGGCTGGTCTTTGACAACCGGCGCCACCTCAGAAAGCATCAGAATCTCGCCGTCTGTGTGACGCATGGGACCAATCCCGAGCGCGGGCTCTGACCCTTCTCAAAACGCAAAGCAGCCAATCGCGTAAAGCGCGACATTATGTGTCGCACAGTTCTCGTATGTTGTAGTCTGTCCATGTGGACAGCGTTATTGTTGGTTTGCGCAAGGAGGGGTCACCGTGTCGTTTATCCGCAAATTGGAACTGGCCAGGCTGGTTCCGCGAGCGCCGAACTCGGCCACGGTGGAAAGACTTCACCGCCAACTCAACCACGACCGTGGTTTTGATGTCTCGCTTCGCACCATCCAGCGAGACCTTCAAGAGTTGGCGGTGGTCTTTGATTTGGATTTCACCGGTGCGCCACCGCGCTGGTTTCGGCAAAGCGGTGCCGACGATGACCGTTTGCCCATCCACGACACCTACACGGCATTGACCTTTTGTCTCGTTGAAGA
>CBFHIS010000081.1:0-3849 GCA_965655975.1 Wenzhouxiangella sp. | reverse complement strand
ACCACAGAAGCGGTGATGGCCGTGGTCCGCCCCGTGATTTATGAAGCCAACAGCGCATTGATTGATGCCTTGGAGGCCAGAGGCGTTCGGGCGCGCGGCATCTTGCATGGCGTATTCAAATCACACCTCGCCGATCCCCAAAAACTTGGGCTGGTGGGTGAGGTGGATGAAGTCGAGCTCTCGCCTTTGAGCGCGGCCATTCGATCGGGTGCATTGCCTGTGTTGGCCTGCTTGGGTGAATCGCCATCGGGTCAGATGATGAACATCAACGCCGACATTGCAGCCCAAGAGTTGGTCTGGGCGGTGCAACCCCACAAAGTGATTTTTCTCACCGAGACCGGTGGTTTGTTGGACGAAGATGGCTGCATTATCTCGGCGATTAACTTAAGCAGCGATTATGCCTCGCTGATGGAATCCGATTGGGTGCATTCGGGCATGGCATTGAAACTTGATGCCATTAAAACGATGTTGGACCGACTGCCGGCAGAGACGTCGGTGTCCATCACATCAGCCGCCAAACTGACCCGAGAACTTTTTACTCACACCGGGGCCGGCACGTTGATTCGGCGGGGCGAGCAAATTCAATGGTGCGAGTCCTTGCCAAGCGAGCGCTTGTCACACATCGAGCATTTGTTGGAGCAAAGCTTCGGGCGACCATTGCGCCCCGATTGGTTGGCGGAGCGCGATGTCTCTGGATGGCTCGTCGCTGAGAGCGACCGGGCAGCCGCCTTGATTGTTCGTGGTGTCGATGGCGTGCCTTACCTCGACAAGATTGTGGTCACCCCCGAAGCGCAAGGGGAGGGCTTGGGTGCGGCTTTGTGGAGCGCGTTGCGCGCACGATGCCCCACCATGTATTGGCGCTCTCGGGCAGCCAATCCAATCAATGGCTGGTATTTCCAGCAAGCCCAGATGAGCGTGCGTGTTGATGAGTGGGTGGTTTTTGGTATTGGTGTGGCCGATATGAGCGCATTTGAGGGCATGGTTTTGGACGCGAAAGACCGCGAGCCTGGCTGGCGACCGATGGATGAGGCCGAGACGTGAGCGCGCGGATTGGGCTGGCATTGATTGGTGGGCGCGGCCACACGGGCAGCGCTTTGTTGCCATTGATCGCGGCGCATTCGTCAATTGACTTAGTGCTGGCCAGCTCCGGCAGCGAGGCAGGCACACCGCTGAGGCAGATTGATCCAGCTTGGCCTGATCCCAAGCAAACCCTGGTTCACTTGCAGCCCGAAGGCGTGGCTGGCGTGGATGCCAAGGTTTGGGTGTTGGCGCTGCCCAATGGTATGAGCGAGCCTTGGGTTGAGGCGATTGGCGCGCATCACCCCGAGGCTCTGATTTTGGACTTAGGCGCGGATTATCGGTTTGAGGCCAATGGTTCTCTTGGTGCGCACCATTCCTGGGCCTATGGCTTGACCGAGTGGCACCGTCAAGAGTTAAAAGGCGCTCTCAGAATTTCAAACCCAGGGTGTTATGCCACGGCGGCACAAATGGCATTGCGGCCATTAACCGATCTCTTGTCTGCGCCACCCGTGATTTTTGGTTTGTCGGGCTACAGTGGTGCGGGGAAGACGCCCTCACCGCGCAATGACCCCAAGCGTTTGGCCGACAACGTGATTCCGTATCAATTGAGCGGCCACATGCATGAAAAAGAAATCTCATTTCATCTGGGCCAGCCCGTGTGCTTCCACCCGCATGTGGCGCCGTTTTTTCGAGGCCTGTCGTTGACCATCCACATGCAAGCGGCGCAAGCACTGAAAGCGCAAGACATCGTAGAGCGGTGGGTGGCCTCGTATCACGAAGAACCATTGATTGAGTTGTCTGCAGAGATCCCAGAGATTCGGGAGGTGGTGGACTCGCCTTTGCTAAAAATGGGTGGCGTGTGCGTGGATGCGTCAGACCCACACCATGCAAGTTTTGTGGTGGTGTTGGATAATTTGTTGAAAGGTGCGGCCAGCCAGGCGGTACAGAATATCAATGTGGCCCTAGGGTTTGATGAGCTTGACGGCTTGGGAGTGGTTCGATGACCAAAAAGACCGGCTATCTGTGGCAAAAGACAGACACGGCTGTCGACGAGGCGGTGATGGCCTTTTTGGCAGGGCACGATGTGGTCCTAGACCAGGCTTTGTTCGAGTTTGATATCCAGGCCAGTGCCGCGCACGCGGCAGGCTTGGCGCGGATTGGTTTGTTGAGCGCAGAGGACGCATCGGCGATCCGATCTGCGCTTGATGATTTAAAAGGCGCTTTCTTGGCGGGTGAGTTTGTGCTCGATGAGCGCTTCGAAGACGGGCATTCTGCCATCGAGCATTGGTTGAGCGACCAGCTGGGGGATCTGGGGCAGCGCATTCATGCCGGGCGGAGCCGCAACGATCAAGTGGCCGTGGCGTTGCGCTTGTATTTGAAAGACCGCTTGGGTGCGCTGGCCATGGTGTCTGCTCAGATTGCTGAGGTGTGTTTGGCCAAAGCCAAAACACACAGCGATGATGTGATGCCAGGGCACACGCATTTGCAACAAGCCATGCCCTCATCACTGGGCTTGTGGTGGGCGGGGCATGCTGAGGTGTTTATTGACAACGTGGGCTTGGCTGTTGCCACGCGTGATTGGCTGGACGCCTCGCCTCTGGGGACCGCATCGGGCTTTGGGGTCAACATCCCATTGGATCGAGCAGGCGTGGCCGAAGAGCTCGGGTTTGCTCGGCTCGTGATCAACCCACAAGCGGCGCAAAATAGCCGAGGCAAAGTCGAGCTTCGGGCCATCGATGCACTGTCTGCTGTCACGGGGGATCTCAGGCGCCTTTGCTGGGACTTAAGTTTGTTTGCCAGTGCAGAGTTTGCTTATGTCACCATCCCAGATGTTTTTTGCACGGGTTCATCGATCATGCCGAACAAGCACAACCCAGATGGGGTGGAGTTGCTACGGTCTTTGCACGCCACCGTGGTGGGTGCGCGCGCCGAATTGGATGGCGTGCTGAGTCTGCCATCGGGCTACCAGCGCGACTTACAAGACACCAAAGGGCCTTTAATTCGGGCGTTCGCCCGACCCATGAATGGTTTGGCGCTGGTGCCCAGACTGTTGGATGGCCTTGACTGGGACCTCGATCAGATGGCCAATTCGGTCACAGCGACGATGCATGCCACAGACTTAGCCAACGAAGCCGTGGCTCAGGGGACCTCCTTCCGCGAAGCCTATCGCATGGTGGCGGAGGACTTAGCGGCTCTTGATGCCCGAACCGCCAAAGACAGCCTGAGAGCCAGGCGCTCGCCGGGAGCCTGTGGGGATCTGATGTTGGATGCTTTGGCAGCGCGATTGGCGCAGAGCGCTGAGGCCATTTGAGTGATTGTGCTCATTTAAAGCGCTGAGCGATCAAGCGCTTGGCGGTCTTTTATCAATTAATTGCGCCTGACCTGTTGACCTCTCATCAAAACCGCCTATAATGGCGGGCTGGCCTAGCAAGAAGTACTTGTTTGGCCAGTTGCACACTCTCAAAGTTATTTGAAAGAAAGTTGCAATATGTTGTTGACCATTTTTTAACTTCACCGTTATAATGGTCGGCCCGGTTCGCGAAATGCCGCCGGGTTACAAAGTGGTTCATTACAAATAAAAGCAGATAATTTGTGTGGGCGCCCTCAATTGGTATTGAAGCCAATTAAGAGCGACCTACCCTGATAACAATTCAGGAGTGGGATTTGCTCTTTTGTTCGAAAGCTTTGCTTTTAAACTGAAGAGTTTGATCCTGGCTCAGATTGAACGCTGGCGGCATGCTTAACACATGCAAGTCGAACGGTAACAGGCCGAATAATCCCTTCGGGGTGCATTAGGCGCTGACGAGTGGCGGACGGGTGAGTAACGCG
>CBFHIS010000080.1:0-4101 GCA_965655975.1 Wenzhouxiangella sp. | reverse complement strand
GCCCGACCGGGGTCTGGTTGTCGCATCAATGACTCCCCAATCAAAAACGCCCCAATGCCGCTGGCTTGAAGCTTGGCCACATCGGCGGGTGTGTGAATGCCACTTTCTGCAATCACCAAGCGATCATCGCCCACCCGAGGCGCCAAGCGGCAACTGGTGTCGAGATCGGTTTTAAAGACATGCAAATCGCGGTTGTTGATGCCCACCAAAGGCCCATCAATGGCCAAGGCGCGTTCGAGTTCTTGTTCATCGTGCACCTCGACCAACACAGACATCTGCAAAGACTCGGCCAGTGCTGATAAGTTTTTTAAAGCCGCATCATCCAGCGCGGCAACGATCAATAAGACCGCATCGGCACCCAAGACACGAGCGTCCCACACCTGCCACTCATCGATGATGAAATCTTTTCTGATCACCGGCAAATCACAGGCACACCGCGCCTGGGTCAAATAATCCCGATGCCCCTGAAAATACACCTCATCGGTCAACACCGATAAAGCGGTTGCACCACCGGCCTGATATGAGCGAGCCAACCAGGCTGGATCAAAATCTTCCCGAATGATGCCCGCCGAAGGCGAGGCCTTTTTAATCTCAGCAATGACCGCGTCTTGGCTGCTCTCGGCTCTGGCTTTCAACGCCCCTGCAAAATCTCTGGGACGTTCCAGATCTTGGGCCTGGGCTTTGAGCTCGGCCAATGGCGTGCTTTGTTGCCCCGCCTCAATTTCCGCTCGCTTGGTCTCTAAGATCTTTTTTAAGATATCGGCCATGGCCTAGCCCTCTACCGAGTGCGTGGCTTGGGCGTAGCGTTCCAACAAAGCCCACGCCGCCCCGCTCTCAAGAATGTCCAACGCACGCTCGATGCCTTGCTCGATGCTGTGTACTTGGCCGGCCACATACAGGGCGGCCCCTGCGTTCATCGCCACGATCTGAGACGCGGCCGGTGTGCCTTGGCCACTCAACACCGCGCGCACCATGGCCAAGCTTTCTTCAGGGCCTGCAACGCTCAAGCCATCGAGGGGCTGAGGCGTCAAACCCAAGCCCTCAGGACTTAAGGTGTATTGGCTGACCACCCCATCTTTGAGCTCGGCCACATGGGTTGGGGCATTGGGTGAGATTTCATCCAAGCCATCTTCGCTGGAGACCACCAAGACATGGCGCCCCCCCAATTGTTTCATCGCCTCGGCCATGGGACCGACCCGTTCGGGAGAAAACACGCCCAGCACTTGGTTGGGTGCTTTGGCTGGATTGGTCAGTGGGCCCAAAAGATTGAACAAACTCCAACACCCCAAAGCCCGTCTGGGGCCAATGGCATGGCGCATCGCGCTGTGGTGTTGCGGGGCAAACAAGAATCCAATGCCCAATTCATTGATCAATTGCGTGGCCTGATCGGCGGATAGATCCAAACGACAGCCAGCGGCTTCCAGCACATCGGCCGCGCCAGACCGGCTCGAGACCGACCGATTACCGTGTTTGGCCATGCGCACCCCACCAGCGGCTGCGACAAAAGAAGCGGCGGTGGAGACGTTGAAGGTAGAGGCACCGTCGCCACCGGTGCCCACAATGTCGGTCAAGCCCTGGACATCGACCTCCACCGGTGTGGCGAAGCGGCGCATCACCGCGGCAGCCGCTGCAATCTCATCGACGCTCTCGCCTTTGATGCGAAGCCCGACCAACAAGCCCCCAATGGTGGCCGGGTCGGCCTCGCCTTGCATGATCTGAGCCATGGTGGCGGTCATGAGATCGGCGGGGATGTCGTGACCATCGATCAAACAATGGAGTGCTTGTTGGATGGGCTGTGTGGCTGTGCTCATGGGCGCTCTCAAATGTCTATCTGTGTCTAGGCGGGCAACTGATCTAAAAAGTTTTTTAGCAGTTGATGGCCGTGCTGAGTCAGGATGGATTCTGGATGGAACTGCACGCCTTCAACCAAATGTGCTTTGTGCCGAAAACCCATGATCTCATCTCTTGTGTGACCGTCTTCTGCTACGGTCCACGCGGTTTCTTCCAAACACTCTGGGAGCGAGTCTCTGGCCACCACCAACGAGTGATAGCGCGTGGCTTCAAATGGGTTGGTCAGCCCTTTAAACACGCCTTGGTCGGTGTGGTGCATGGGTGAGGTTTTGCCGTGCATCACTTGGGCGGCTCGAACCACATCGCCACCAAAGACCTGGCCGATGACTTGATGCCCCAAACACACGCCCAAGATTGGATACTGGCCGGTGAGTTCTTCCACAATGGCCAAACACACCCCCGACTCATCGGGTGTGCACGGCCCGGGTGAGAGAACAATCGCATCAGGCGCCAATCGTTTGATCTCGGCCAGATCGATCGCATCGTTTCGGTGGGTGGTGACCTCTGCCCCCAACTCACCCAAATACTGCACCAGGTTATAGGTGAACGAGTCGTAGTTGTCGATCATTAAAACCTGGGGCACGTTAGTCTCTTCCGCTTTCTGAGTGGGCGTGTCAATCAAACTAGATAGCGCACTATAAAACGAAACCGCGCGTATTTGGGTGAAGCTTCTCAAAGTTCATTCAACATTTGGCTTGAGTTTTAAGGACCCGAGGCTGACAATGGGGAAGGCTTATTTGAAGGGGCACCGTGCGTCAATCTCTACCACCATCGATTGTTTTCGCGACTCGAGGACTGACCAAAGTCTATCGGGTGGGGGAGCGCGAGATCCATGCCCTCAGAGGCATCGACCTTGATCTCTTCGCCAAAGAATTCGTGGTCATGCTGGGCGCATCGGGCTCGGGCAAGTCAACACTTCTAAACATCCTAGGTGGCTTGGACACGGCCACAAGCGGTGAGGTCCGCTACGGCGACCAAGACTTGGTCAATGCCTCAGAGCGTGTGTTGACCCTATACCGGCGACACCATGTGGGGTTTGTTTTTCAGTTTTATAACCTGATCTCGAGCCTCACCGCGCGCGAGAATGTCGCGATTGTCACCGACATCGCCAAAAATCCAATGACCCCTGAAGAGGCATTGGACTTGGTCGGGTTGAGTGACCGGCTCGACCATTTCCCTGCGCAATTATCGGGCGGTGAGCAACAGCGTGTGGCCATCGCTCGGGCGGTGGCCAAACGACCCGAGGTGTTGTTGTGCGACGAACCCACGGGGTCTTTGGATTCTAAGACAGGCGTTCGGGTGCTTGAAACCTTAGAGACCGTCAACAAAGAGTTGGGCACAACCACCGTGGTCATCACCCACAATGTGGTGATCGGGCAAATGGCCGATCGGGTGATTCGCTTAAGCGATGGGCGTGTGGTTGAGTCTGTTGAGAATCCAACGCGCGCATCCCCATCAAGCCTTCATTGGTAAGCCCGCAAAAAGCCCATGCAAGCGCTGACTAAAAAACTGTTGCGTGATCTCAAAGGACTGTCCGGCCAGCTGGCCGCCATCACCTTGGTTTTGGGTGCGGGGATCATGACCTTGGTGGTCTCGGTGGCCACCTTGGATGCCCTAAAAGCCACCCAAGCCGATTTCTATGAAAGCCAATCGTTTGGTGAGCTGTTTGCTGATCTCAAACGCGCACCGAATCGACTCTCTGAGCGCTTGGCCTCGATTGAAGGGATCGATCAACTGGAGACCCGCATTCAAGCCCCGATGCGCTTGAGCCTTGAAGGGTTTGGCGACCCCATCCACGGCACGGTGGTCTCCATCCCCGATGGCAGGCAACCGATGATCAGCCAGCTGTATCTTCGCGAAGGCCGACTGCCGCTGGCCGATCGCTTCGATGAAGTGGTGATTTCAGATGGCTTTGCCATCGCCCATGGGCTCCATGCAGGCGATGGCCTCAACGCCACGATTGGCGGGCGCGCTGAGCGCTTGACGATCACCGGCATTGCGCTGTCGCCTGAGTTTATTTATCAAAGAAGCCCAGCAGATTTGTTTCCAGATCATTTGCGCTATGCGGTGATGTGGATGAACCGATCAGCGCTGGCCACCGCTTATGGCATGGATGGGGCGTTCAACCAACTGGTGGCGACCCTACAACCCAACACCCATCCCCAATCTGTCATTGATGCCGTTGATCAAGCCCTCAAACGCTACGGGGGCATTGGCGCCTATGGCCGCGCGGATCACATGTCGCACCGG
>CBFHIS010000079.1:0-4139 GCA_965655975.1 Wenzhouxiangella sp. | reverse complement strand
AACGCGCCCAACAACTCTTCAGTGATCTCGGCATTGGCTGGCGCCAGGAGCTCGCCAGTCTTGGTATCAACGACATTGTGCGCAATGATTTTGCCAATCAAGTATTCGTTGGGGACATCGAGCGTTTTGACATTGGCTTCTGCAATCTGCTTGACGTGACGCGCGGTGATTCGCTTGTCTTTGGCAACGATGACGTTGCCTTTTTTGTCTTTGATATCTAAAAGCGCAGTTTCGCCACGCAACCGCTCTGGGACCAAATCAATCCGAACATCATCACCGCGGAGGGTGATTGTTGTCTTTTCGAAGAAGTAGTCAAGAATTTGCTCTTCTTCCATGCCCAAAGCACGCAAGAGGATGGTCACCGGCAATTTGCGGCGACGATCGATGCGCGTGAAAATGCCATCTTTGGGGTCAAACTCAAAATCCAACCATGAGCCACGGTAAGGGATCACCCGAGCTGAGAACAGCAACTTGCCAGAAGAGTGGGTTTTGCCTCGGTCATGGTCAAAAAATACACCGGGTGAACGGTGCATCTGATTAACAATCACACGCTCAGTACCGTTAACCACGAAAGTGCCCGTGTCTGTCATGAGGGGCAAATCACCCATGTAGACGTCTTGTTCTCGGACTTCTTTGATCTTCTTATTTTTAGCAGGGCTGTCTTTGTCGTAAATCACCAGGCGGACCGTGACACGCAAAGGCGCGCCATAGCTCATGCCACGGAGCTTACACTCGGTAACATCGAACTCAGGCTCGCCCAGCTGATAGTTCACATACTCAAGGGCGGCATTGCCCGAGTAGCTGACAATCGGGAATACTGAAGACAATGCACCATGTAAGCCAATAGGCTCTCTTTGGTCTTCTGTCTTATCCCGTTGCAGGAACTGTTGATAAGAATCAATTTGGGTTGAAAGCAAGAAAGGGACTTCCAGCACTTCCGCGTGGCTGCCAAAATCCTTTCGAATACGCTTCTTTTCCGTGAAGGAGTAACTCATGAGCGTCGTACCCACCTGATGTTGCAATTCGGCCAGGTTTTCATTAAGTTCACTGTCATGGGAACCTGGGACAAACCCACACAGTGTCTTGCTCTTGTGACAACGGGCTCAAGCCAAGCGAGATCACTCGCCTGGCTTGAACCACGATTGACCACATTTGTCAGAATGCTTACTTGACCTCAACGGTCGCGCCAGCTTCTTCCAATTGCTTCTTGATGTCTTCCAGCTCGTCTTTCGACACGCCTTCTTTAATGGGTGCTGGTGCACCTTCAACCAAGTCTTTGGCTTCTTTCAGACCCAGACCAGTCACACCACGGACAGCTTTAATGACTGCCACTTTGTTGTCACCGAAACCGGCCAGAATGACGTCGAACTCGGTCTTCTCTTCAGCTGCGGCAGCATCACCACCAGCAGCAGGACCAGCTGCCACGGCAACAGGTGCTGCTGCAGTGACACCAAACTTTTCTTCCATCGCTTCGATGAGCTCGACAACGTCCATCACGCTCATATCGGCAATCGTATTCAGAATGTCTTCTTTTGAAACGGCCATTGTTTGTTTACTCCAAAATTAATAAAAAGGTTAATTGGCAGCTTGCTTACTGTCGCGTACCGCGGCAAAGGTCCGAACCATTTTGGTGTGCGGAGCTGCGAGCGTACGAACGAACTTCTCGATGGGCGCTTTCATGGTACCCATGAGCATGCTCAATGCCTGGTCTTTGGTCGGCAGACTGGCCAAACGTTCCAGCTCATTGACGTCGTACAAGTTGGCGTTAAACGCCACCAACTTCGCGACCAGCTGGTCATTGTCTTTGGCATAGTCTTTGATCAGCCGTGCAGCCGCACCTGGGTCTTCGACCGAGAATGCAAACAGCAACGGACCAACCAAACCTTCAGACAGACATTCAAAGTCCGTACCCTCAACGGCTCGACGCACCAAGGTGTTCTTAGCGACTTTGAGATATACGCCGCCTGCACGCGCTTTACTGCGCAGGTCGGTCATTTGCTCAACTGTCAAACCCCGGTACTCGGCAGCAACAGCAGAGTGAGCGGTTTGTGCAACTGCACTGACTTCCGCCACCACCGCCTTTTTTTGCTCAAGTGTGAGCGCCATTGGCTACCTCCGTTAAGTTTTCAAACACCAGACCAGCCAAGTGCTCTGATCTGGACTCTTTTTGGTTTGGCCGCTAGGGCTTCACCATCTGCGCGGGCGGCCATTATGACCTTTACCAGAACACTGACCCACGGTCTTGGACGGGACTGCCAAGGTTTAACGCTCGGCAATATCGCCCCGCAACACTGACTACAAAGACAAGGTACCGGTATCAATCGTGATACCAGGGCCCATCGTTGTAGACAGCGCAACTTTCTTTAAGTATTGACCCTTGGCTGAAGCCGGCTTGGCTTTGATCAACTCTTGGATCAATGCATTCAAATTGGTCTTGAGTGCATCCGCATCAAAATTGGCTTTACCAATGGTGGAGTGAATGATGCCTGCCTTGTCGGTGCGGTACTGAACCTGACCGGCTTTGGCATTTTTTACCGCCGTTTCCACATCGGTTGTCACCGTGCCAACTTTGGGGTTCGGCATTAGGCCACGCGGGCCCAATACTGTCCCCAAACGGCCCACCACGCGCATCGCATCGGGTGTGGCAATACAGACATCAAAGTCAATCTCGCCACCTTTGATGGCGTCTGCTAGGTCTTCAAACCCGACGATATCGGCACCTGCTGCTTTTGCCTTGTCGGCATTTTCACCTTGAGCGAAGACAGCCACACGGGCACTTTTACCAGTTCCATTAGGCAACACAATCGCGCCACGAACGGCCTGATCTGATTTTCTGGCATCGACGCCCAAGCGAATGGCGACATCGACAGACTCTGTGAACTTGAGCTTGCTCGCCGATTGCAAAATTTGTAGTGCTTCATCCAGGGGATAAGCCTTGGTCGAGTCTATGCTCTCGCGGATCGCCCGCATGCGTTTGCTCTTAACAGCCATTACTCAACACCCTCCACGTTCAAACCCATACTTCTGGCACTGCCTGCAATGGTGCGAACTGCCGCATCCATGTCTGCTGCCGTCAAATCAGGCTCTTTGGTTTTTGCAATCTCCTCAAGCTGCGCACGAGTCACGGTGCCAACTTTCTTGGTGTTGGGCTCGCCGCTGCCTTTTGGAATCTTCGCTGCTTTCTTCAACAGCACAGCGGCAGGTGGGGTCTTGGTGATGAAGGTAAAGCTTCTATCGCTGTAGACGGTGATGACCACAGGCAACGGCAAACCTTGCTCAACAGAGCTCGTTTGGGCGTTGAAAGCCTTACAAAATTCCATGATATTGACACCATGCTGACCCAAGGCCGGCCCTACGGGTGGGCTTGGGTTGGCCTGACCGGCAGGCACTTGCAACTTGATGTATGCGCTGATCTTCTTAGCCATCGTTTTACTCTCCTCGGGTTCAATCGCTGGACCACAAAGGCCGCAGCTCCCCGTCTAGTTAAGTTTCTTTAAGTTAAAGCTTTTCTACCTGCTGGAAATCCAGCTCAACGGGTGTGGAGCGTCCAAAAATAGACACCGCCACACGCAAGCGGCTTTTTTCGTAGTTGATTTCCTCAACCACGCCGCTAAAGTCATTAAAGGGCCCATCGATGACCCGCACCACTTCGCCTGGCTCGAACAACACCTTCGGCCGTGGCTTATCAACACCTTCTGCCACGCGTTGCAAAATGTTGTCTGCTTCGCGCTGCGTGATCGGTGCCGGCTGGTCTTGGCGACCACCAATAAAACCCAAGACTTTCGGTACGTTTTTGACCAAATGCCAGCTGGCATCATTCATTTCCATTTGCACCAAAACATAGCCAGGGAAGAACTTCCGCTCACTACGACGCTTGACGCCTTTTTTCATTTCCACCACTTCTTCGGTGGGCACCAAGATCTCACCAAAGAGATCTTCCATGCCCGCGCGTCTAATGTGGTCTTCTAACGAATTCTTGACTTGTTTTTCAAAGCCTGAATAAGCGTGAACGACATACCATTTCTTAGACATCAACTGCCTCCCGCCGCGCCAATCAGGCGGCGAATGAGCCAGCCAAAGACACTGTCCATCAAAAACAACAAAACGGCGGTAATGATCGTGAGAACAATCACGATCAA
>CBFHIS010000078.1:0-4359 GCA_965655975.1 Wenzhouxiangella sp. | reverse complement strand
GATGCTGACCGTGTCCTCACCCATGAGAGTTTGTTTGATCTAAAAGTGGCGCCCAGTCATTTGATCGTCATTGGTGGTGGGCCAGTCGGTGTGGAGATGGCTCAAGCCCATCGCCGGCTGGGCATACCAGTAAGCCTGATTGAAAGCCAGACGCTGCTCGGCAACGACGAGCCGGAGCATGTGGCGCTTGTCCGTGCTGCCCTTAAAAAAGAAGGCGTCAACGTCTATGAAAACGCCAGTATCCAGCGGGTGGCGCATGGAAGCATAGACAACACGCCCACCGAAGTGGTGATCGACCAAGACGGCGAGCGCCATGCGCTACAAGGCTCGCATATTTTGGTTGCCGCTGGTCGCCGGCCCCAGATCGAAGACCTTGGGTTAGAGGCCGCCGGTGTGACCGCCAGCGCGAAGGGCATTAAGGTCGATGCGCACCTAAAAACATCCAACAAACGCATTTTTGCCATCGGAGATGTCACTGGGGGCCCGATGTTTACCCATGTGGCTGGCTACCAAGCCGGCATCATCATTAAGCAGGTCTGTTTTAAGTTGTGGTTTGCCAAGGTCAATTACCAAGCTCTCCCTTGGGTGACCTACACCGACCCCGAATTGGCGCATGTGGGCCTAACCGAAGCAAAAGCCAGAGAACAATTCGGTGATCAACTCAAAATCGTTCGTTGGTCCATGGCTGATAACGACCGAGCGGTGGCCGAGGGCGTTAAAGAAGGCGAGGTGAAAGTTATTGCGACACCCAAAGGCAAGATCTTGGGTGTCAGCATCATTGGCCCCCAAGCCGGGGAGTTGATCGCTGTGTGGACCTTGATGATCAACCAAGGCTTAAAAATAGGCGCCATGGCGCAGGTGATCTCACCCTACCCAACGCTTGGGGAGATCTCCAAGCGGGCTGCCGGGTCTTGGTATACGCCCACCTTATTCAGTGAAAAAACAAAACGCATGGTGCGGTGGTTGGCGAAACTCCCCTTCTAGCCCGCACCATGGCATTGGGGGTGCTGCGACACCCCGTCTTACACGCATCTAGATTTGGAGTCTGTTATGTCCCAAGCCATCATTGCTGCCAACAAGCCCATTGAGGTCACCCTTAAAAAAGACCAAAAGATCGCTTGGTGTACCTGTGGTCAGTCCAAAGACCAGCCCTATTGCGATGGCTCGCACCGCGGGACCGATTTCAAGCCCTTGATGTTCACCCCACCGGCCGATGAAAAGGCCTGGTTGTGTCAGTGCAAACACACCAAAAACCCACCCTACTGCGATGGCAGCCACAAAGCCTTTGATGATAATCAGGTGGGGAAGATAGCCACTGAAGGAGATCAGAAGACTGTCGATGAGGCTCAAAAGACTGAGAAAAAAGATGCGATGCCGGTGGCCGAACCCACGCCAGAAGAACCTCAAGTGGCCCTCATTCATCAAATGGCCCGCGAGGACTTGAAGGCGTTTGGGAAACACGGGCCGATGGTGGCCATGGGTGTGCCCCGATCCAAGCTTCCGCATTGGGATGATATTCAGATGCTCACCGCGCAGCTTCATACGCGGCCTTTGGAGGATGAGGTCGATGTAGACACTCAATTGGTCATTGGCCCGGAGGCAAAAAAACCGCTGGTCCTCGAGATCCCTTTGTTTGTTTCCGATATGAGCTTTGGCGCTTTGTCGCCTGAGGCCAAGATTGCTTTGGCCCGCGGGGCTGAGATGGCAGGGGCCGGGATATGTTCGGGCGAGGGTGGGATGTTGCCTGAGGAAAAAGCCGAGAACAGCCGGTATTTGTTTGAGCTTGGTAGCGCGATGTTTGGCTGGGATGAGTCGATTGCTGAGAAAGTCCAAGCCTTTCACTTCAAAGGAGGCCAAGCGGCCAAAACGGGCACGGGTGGGCATTTGCCAGGCATCAAAAACACGGAAGCCATTGCCAAAGTCAGGGGCTTAACAGCGGGAGAAGATGCCATTTCGCCTGCGGCCTTTAAAGATCTAAAAACGCCAAAAGATTTTAGGCGGTTCGCCGATCGGGTTCGTGAAATTTCAGGGGGCATTCCGATTGGCTTTAAGTTATCGGCCAACCACATCGAAAAAGACATTCAGTTTGCCTTGGATGCGGGTGCCGATTACATCATCCTCGATGGCCGAGGCGGTGCCACAGGCGCAGCCCCTTCGATCTTTAGAGACCACATCAGTGTCCCGACCCTGCCAGCGCTCGCGCGCGCCAGGCGCTACTTGGATCAGCAAAAAGCATCAGGTCGAGTGACCCTGATCATCACCGGTGGCCTTCGATTACCCATGGATTTTGTTAAAGCCATGGCCTTAGGCGCCGATGGCGTGGCATTGGCCAATTCAGCGATTCAAGCGGTGGGGTGTGTGGGCGCGCGGATTTGTCATACGAATAATTGCCCCGCGGGCATTGCCACACAACGAGAAGATCTAAGAGCACGTTTGAATGTGCAACAGAGTGCTAATCAGTTGGCGCAGTTTTTCAATACATCCACCCATTTGATGCAAGTGATGGCCAGGGCCTGTGGGCACGATCGCTTGAGTGGGTTTGTGCCAGAAGACTTAACCACGTGGCAGCGGGAGGTGGCGGACCTAACTGGGATTAAATTTGCTGGGGTGATGTAGGCTGATTTGATGTGTTTATACGTGTAACGTACAATGATGGGCATGTGATTTAAACATAACCTGAAGGGGAACATTCTCATGGTCAAATTGACACACAACCCTCATCCAGGCGAAATTCTGGATGAGGAGTTTCTAAAACCTGCACGTATTTCTCAAAAAACATTGGCCGATGCCATTGGCGTGCCATCGAACAGAATCAACGCCATTGTGAGAGGCTTGCGGGGGATTAGCGCTGATACCGCTCTACGTTTGTCGCGATACTTTGGCTTGACCAAAGGGTTTTGGTTGAAACTGCAAAACTCGTTTGATTTGATGGAGGCTGAGAGAAAATCAGGACAGGAAATAGCCAAGATCAAGCCCCATCAAAAGCACCACAAATCATTTGTTGCTTAAGTGGGGTTGAGTGGCTGAGGTTTGCGGGAGAGATGCGGACTGATTTAAGCAAACCGCACCATGTGCTTGATCTCATCGGTCTTAAAGCCCAAAAGCATGGGCCGAATGGCCCCTGGAATCACAGCGACATCAAAGAGCTCTTCAACCAAGCCATCAATGCGCAAATGGTGCACCAGGTTTCCTGACTCTAGATCAATCACCTCAATCCCACAGCGCGCTTCAGCCTTTCTCGAAGCCAAGGCTTCATCAAGCGCCAACCCACTAAAAGACTTGTTGCGGGCTTTGGATAAACCCACCAAGGCATAGCGACCATGAAACGCCAAACCACGGGCAAAGCCCGGCACAAAACACAATGGCTCAAAGCGACCTGTTTTGAGATCAACGTGACCCAGCTCACCCGTGCCTGAGTTCAAGACCCACAGTTTGCCTTTATACCAACGGGGTGAGTGCGGCATGGATAAGCCTTCGCACACCACCTCATTGGTTTTGACATCCATCACCACGCCGCCATCGGCGCGGTGGTCGCGCCAACCTTCGGCCACATCAGACTGACTGATCATGGTGACCCAACCAGGCTCGCCTTCATACATGGCCAAACCATTTAGGTGGCACCGATCTTCGGGAGCCAAGCGCGTGATAAAAGGGGGTTGCCACACGACTTCAAAATTCTTGGTGGGCGATGGCTTGGCCAAACAGCTAAACAAGGTGTTGACGAACACAGGCTCACCGTTGGCATCAATCCCAATGTCGTGGGCATCCACATCCCCGGTGGTGTGGCCCACATGCGGGATAAACAGTTTGTCGTAGCCCTGATAGTCGCCACCTGGATCAATGACATTGTTGAAACGCCAGAGTTGATAAAGGCTGGCCAAATAAAATCGATCTGACCGGGCACTCAAGCCCATGCACCGGGCGAATGTTCGCTCGGCGATGCTGATGCCCTTCTCACCATGGCCGATAAAGAAGACTTTGCCTGCTTGGTAGGTTGAAAACGCAATGCTGGCGTTAAAGCCTGCGAGCCAACTTTCAAATTGGCGGGAAAAATTCAGTGAATAGGGCGCTTCTTTATTTTGCTTTTCAGTTTGCTCTTCGCTCATGGTTTGATTCTAACAACTCTGGGTGGGTCTCGCCGCACCTCATCCTTGGAAGGGGTGCACGTATTTGGTTTTTAGACACGATTTGACCCTGCGATGGATGGTGAGCTCAGCTGTTGCTAGATCACTCAACCAAACCTTCGCAGGGTCACTTCAATGGCCTTTAAATTTTCTACTGGCCGCTCACCGAGTCCAGCGACTCAAACCCACCATGCCCAGCAAACCAGCCAACAATGCCAGCCACCAGTGATTGAGC
>CBFHIS010000077.1:0-4463 GCA_965655975.1 Wenzhouxiangella sp. | reverse complement strand
TCAATGGCGAGAACATTTTGCCCAGAGAATTTGTGTGGCTCGAGCCTGGCACTTATACGGTCAAAGTCACCATCTTGGCCGACATGACCCTGCCCAGACTCCGCGGCGCAGACGCCAGTGGCGACCAACAGCCCGAGGGCTATAACGTGATTGATCTGGAGCTCGAAGCCGGCAAGACCTATCACGTGCGAGGCCGGTACAACAAAGACAATGAAAAAGCGCCATTTTCTACCGTGCTCCATCGGGTGGATGACAATTGACCCGTTAGAATAGGCCATGCTCAATCAAGGCCCTTACGCGTACCTTCGCCCCGTCATTCGGGGCGTTGTTCGTCAAAGCGCAGAGGACTTTGAGGTGGAAGAACAACTGGGGTTTGTCCCCGACGAAGACCCCACGGGTGAGCATCTGTGGTTATGGATCGAAAAACGCGGGCAAAACACCGCTTGGGCCGCCCAAGCGCTGGCCGAAGCCGCCGGCCTCCACCCATCGAGAGCGGGATTTGCGGGCCTCAAAGACCGCCATGCAGTGACCCGACAATGGATCTCCCTGTACTTGGGCAACCGCGCATCACCCGATGTTGATCAATGGGCCATCGAAGGGGTGCGCGTCTTGAAAGCGGTCCGGTCCAGTAAAAAAATCCAACGCGGCCGTTTGCAAGGCAACCATTTTTGTTTGGTGTTGCGAGAGCTCTCGTTGATTGATGCAAAGGAAGAACACTCGACGTTGGACGGCGATCTAAAAACCGATCTAAAGACCGATCAAACAACCGATATCCAAACCGACCTCAACCAACGCTTGGAACAGATTGCTCAATCGGGCGTCCCCAACTTTTTTGGCGAACAACGCTTTGGTGGCAACAACGTTGGCCGCGCCAGACGCTTGTTTGCTGGCGAGCTCAGGGGCAAGCGCTCGGCGCCCAAACGGGGCTTTTATCTATCAGCGGCCAGAAGTTATTTGTTCAACGAGGTGTTGGCGGAACGGGTGAGACGAGACACTTGGCGCACTTTTTTGCCGGGCGATGTGGCGCTCTTAGATGGCAGTCAATCGTTTTTCGCACTCAAGGCCGGTGAAGAGAACAGCCCAGAGATCATCCAGCGCTTGGGTGCCTTTGACATTCACCCCACCGGCCCCTTGCCTGGCATTGGCGAGTCGGTGGTGAGCGACCAAGTGGCTTCATTGGAAGCGGCCTGCTTGGCCAAGCACCCAGACCTGGTCACAGGGCTCGAGCAATTTAGGGTCAAAGCCATGCGGCGGAGTCTTCGGTCAAGGGTCAGTGGGCTGGAGTGGACTTGGCTGGATGATCGAACCCTAAGGCTTGAATTCTCGCTGGCTCAGGGGGCATTCGCTACCACCGTCCTTAGGGAACTGATAGCATACGAACCATGAAATTTCGTCTCAAAGCCGCTTCTGGCCCATTGACGGGCCAAACCTTTGATTTGGGGGTGGACATCACCCACATTGGTGCCGATGCCGGCATGGATGTGGTGATCGATGGTCTGGATGACCAGCACGCCAAGATCTCCAGTCAAGGCGAGGGTTTGGCGATCGAGCCCATTGGCGATAGCGCGGTGTTCTTAAACGGTGAGGGGATTAAGGGTCCCAGTGGACTCACCTCGGGCGATGAGATTCGGCTGGGTGGTTTGCGGTTGGTGTTGCAAGCCCCAGGCTTAAAACCTCAGCGCGTGTTAGAAACAACGCGGGTGAAAAAACCGCTGCCTTGGGCCCGCATCGGCCTTGGGGTGGTGGTCGTTGTGGGTGGGGCTTTGGCCTATGTCTATTGGCAGCATCCTGAGCTCCTCGAGATGCTCGCAGCCCAATTGAAAACCAACACCGACGCACCTTGATGGCACCTGCCAACCCATTCACTGATTCATTGAATATAAGAGCGCAAACTCCATGAGCACAGACAAAAAAGACTTGGCCACCCGCGTCATCCATGCTGGGCAATCGCCTGATCCATCGACGGGTGCGGTGATGACACCGATCTATGCCACCTCGACCTATGTGCAGCAAAGCCCGGGCGATCACTTGGGCTATGAGTACTCCAGAAGCCACAACCCCACCCGCAAAGCGTGGGAGGCCTGCATCAACGACCTAGAAGATGGCCAAGGGGGCTTTGCCTTTGCCTCGGGCATGGCTGCGGTCGATGCGGTGCTTGCCTTACTCAAGCCCGGCGATCGTGTGGTCGCGATGGATGATCTCTACGGCGGGACCTGGCGGATCTTCGAGCGGGTGCGCCGACACACCGCTGGTCTGGAATTTGAGTTTGTGAATTTAAGCGATTTGGATGCGGCCCAAGCAGCCATTGATTCTGGCGTGGCCATGGTTTGGGTCGAAACCCCCACCAACCCCATGTTGTCTTTGGTCGACATTGAAGCCATTGCCAAGCTCGCCCATGAAGCGGGCGCGAAATTGGTGGTCGACAACACCTTTGCCACACCAATGTTGCAACAGCCCCTGAACTTGGGCGCCGATGTCGTGATTCACTCGGTGACCAAGTACTTAAATGGCCACTCGGACATGATCGGTGGCGCGGTGGTGGTGGGCGATGCCCAATTGGCCGAGGAGATTGGTTACATCCAAAACGCCACCGGCGGCATTCAAGGCCCCTTCGATGCCTTTTTGGTGATGCGGGGCGTGAAAACACTCGCCCTTCGCATGGAGGCCCACTGCCACAACGCCCAACGCATCGCCGAATGGCTCACCGAACAGCCCGAAGTGGCCAAAGTCATCTACCCCGGCCTCCCAGACCATCCGCAGCACGAGTTGGCCAAGCGCCAGATGAGAGGCTTTGGGGGCATGGTCAGCTTCGATGTCGGTGGTGTCGGCGCTGAGGCCCTGAAAAGGGCGCGTGGGGTCCTAGAACACACCCATTTGTTCCAACTGGCCGAATCCTTGGGTGGGGTGGAGTCCTTAGTCAACCACCCAGCCATCATGACGCATGCCACCGTCCCGGTTGAGCGCCGCGAAGCCTTAGGCATCACCGATGGGCTGATTCGTCTCTCAGTGGGCATTGAGTCGGTGGATGATCTGATCCAAGACCTTCGTCATGCTCTGGATCAGATTGCGGCCTAGACTCATTTGATACGGGCTTGTGTTGGTGCTTGTTTCTAAAGGCTTATTTTCGGGGCTTGGCGCAGACTTCATGCGCATGGGTATAATGACGGGTCATTCATTTACCATACGCCTTTATTGGGGGTGTGTGAACAAGCCCGAGGGCATTGATGCTGTTTAATAATGTGGTGATCAAATCCGTTGCCTCCGTGGATGCCCCCGAAGTGGTGGCCTCCCAAACCGTGGCGGACCAACTCTCTGAGACCATTCAACGTTTGGACATGCCAGGCAATCCCTTGTTTGATTTGGCCGGCATTGCCGAACGCCGGTTGTGGGATCAGGGCTTTATGCCCTCCGATGGCGCCACACTGGCGGCCAAAGAGGCATTGAATCGGGCCGACATCGATCCCAAACAAGTCGGTATCTTGATCAACACCTCGGTCTGTCGTGATTTTCTAGAGCCATCCACAGCGTGTTTGGTCCATGGCAACTTAAAGCTCGCCAACACCTGCGAGAGCTTCGATGTGGGCAATGCCTGTTTGGCGTTTATCAATGGCATGAACATCGCCTCCGCCATGCTCGAGCGTGGTGAGATTGACTATGCCTTGATCGTCAATGGCGAGTCTTCTCGTACCATCAATGAAACCACGATTGAGCGGCTCGCCCAATCGAGCACCACCATGAAGCAGTTCAAAGCCGAGTTTGCCAGCCTCACGCTGGGCTCAGGTTCGGCGGCCATGGTGATGTCGAGAGCCGATCTCGAACCCGATGGACACCAATATCGGGGTGGGGTGTCTCGAGCGGCCACGCAATTCAACATGCTGTGCCGTGGTTGGAACCACCAAATGTGGACCGACACGCGGACATTGTTGGTCGAGGGCATGAAGTTGGCCGAAGGCACCTACAACGCCGCCCGCACCATGCTCGGTTGGGTCATGCACGAACTCGATCACGTGGTGGTCCACCAAGTCTCCAAGGTCCACACCGAAAGCGTGATCAAAGCCTTTGGTGTGGACTCTCAAAAAGTCCACCGCATTTTCCCGAATTTGGGCAACATTGGCCCGGCCTCGATTCCAACGGTGCTGGCCAAAATCGTCGACCAAGGTCGCGTCCAACGCGGAGAGCGCGTGGCTTTGATGGGCATCGGCTCAGGCCTCAACTGCGCCATGGCCGAAGTGGTTTGGTAGATTGCTGTTGAGTCTGGTGTTGAGTTTATTGCTTTGAACCCCTCGCATCGAACGGGCTACCAGCACCACACGCTGCCCACAGGACTTAATATGGCCTACCGCGATCTGGGTCGCGGTCAGCCCGTGGTGATGGTCCACGGCAACCCCACCTGGTCGTATTACTACCGGCATCTGGTGGATGCATTGGCCGGTGAGGGAGGCCAATCCAGTGATTTTCGGGCC
>CBFHIS010000076.1:0-4523 GCA_965655975.1 Wenzhouxiangella sp. | reverse complement strand
GTTTGTGTTATCCCGCTTCAGTTCTGTCAAGATCTAACAGCCATGTCGGCGGCGAGTAGATGATTGAGTCACCATGTGGCCCGCCGCTCGCTCCAGCCCAATCATAAAAAAGTAGGGCGCGCTGCGGTTTGAGTCATGTGGGGGCTGACTTTGGTGTTTTTTCTTCCAGGTGCTTGTTTTTTTTTGATGTTTGTGCGTCCTCATGTTTGTCCGTTCTATGGTGCGTCAGAGAGCAATACGCTATAATTCGGCCAACCTGCGCCGTAGCCTCCTTGCTACAGAGCAGCCAACTGTTTAGCAAGGAAGCTCAATCATGCGTATCTGGCCCTCCCTTTTTGTGCTTTTTCTGTGCCTCATGGCGCCTGCAATGACCTTGGCTCAGCCAACCTTTGGCTCTGGTATTACCACAGAGGTTGAGGTGCTTGCCTTTGCCGAGTCAGATGAGTGTTTTGAGGGCATCGGCAACAATGTGTTTGGCGTCGCACCGCCGTGCGCTGAAGGCGCGCAAGAGAAGGTCAATGAAGCCTATGTCTGGGGCATGACCTTGGCCAACAACAAAGTCTTTTTCGGGACGGTCGCCAACACCCACTGCCTGGTGATTGGCACATTCCTACAGTCCACTGATCCAACCCTAACCGACGCTTATGTCTGTGAATTTGGCGATAGCCCAGTGCCCAGCGTTCCAGCCGCATTGGGTGATTATCGCCCGCCGAGTCTCTATGTCTATGATCGTGATACGGAGGTATTGACAGATTTGTCCTCTGCGATGCCGTCGGGCGCTCAATCGCTTCTGGCGGGCACATTGGGCATTCGGGCGGCGGGTTCTGCAGATGGGGTGGTCTTGTTTGCTGGGCTTAATCTGTCCGGTGGGGGTGGGGTGAATTTCTTCGCCTTTTCCGACGAAGGTGTCTTCCTAGGTGCGAGCACGGAGGCTGGGTATACCAACATTCGCAAATTCAAAGAGATTGATGGCGAGTTGTATGCCGGCGTTGGGTTTGATGACAATGGAAATGCAGAGGGGCGCATTTTGAAGTGGGTTGGTGATTCATCTGCCCCGATTCAATTTGAGGTGGTCGGTGTTGTGGGTTCTGAGGTGGCTGAGCTCACCGAGCACGATGGTCGGGTATTCGTGACCACTTGGCCGGACGATAGCGACCTGGCTGCCCTTTATATGAGCCCTGAGATTGGCACAGATGGTGAGTTGACCAGCGCCGATGAGAGTAACTGGAGCAAAGTGTTTTCTGTCTCCGAGTATGAAGCCAACCCAATCAGTGCATCTGTCTATGGCTTGGGGGCTTTGGCCTCTTTTGACGGGTATTTGTTCTGGGGCACCATGCATGTGCCAGGCACAGGCTTAGCCGCTCACAGCGCAGCCCTAGATGAGTCGGTGAGTCTCGATACCGAAAGCCTCTTGCTCGCTGAACGTTCGATCAGCATCTTCCGCGGCCGTGATTTTGATACCACCGCCGACATTGACCTTCTCTACGGCTATACCGACATGCCAGTGTTGGATACCACGACGGGAGATTGGGATACAGAGTTTAATGAACTCGATCAAACGCCACTGTTTGGTGGGCCAGGTTTTAATAATGTTTTAAATAACTACACTTGGACCATGGCGGTCTATGATGATCGTTTGTGGGTGGGCACCATGGATGTGGGTGGCTTGGTGGCTTACGGCTCGTCACTCTTAACGACTGAATTCGATCCCACTGAACAAGCACTAATCAATGTCCTAGCGACAACTGTCGTGGGTGCCGATTTGTGGTTTTTCCCCAGCGCGACATCGCCGGCAATTCCAGAGATGTTAAACGGAGCAGGCAATCCAGCTAACTATGGGTTTAGAACGATGGAAACGGATGGCACTGAGCTTTTGATCGGCACAGCCAATCCCATGAACTTGTTGACTGGCAATGACGATCGTTCTGAAGGCCGCGGTGGATGGGAGTTGCTCTCGGTTGAAAGCAGGGAAGACAACACCAGCCTGGGTGATGAGGTGACGGTGGTCATTGACGGAAATACGGCTATAAGTTTTTGCTCGGTGACCTCTGCTGGCATCACTGGTGTGGTCGGGTTCGGTGGCAGCGAAGACGAGGCAGCGTTGCTGGCTGCTTTGAACGCCTCTCAGGCTGAAGAGACCAATGGGTCTGTGCCGTTGATCCAAGGCTTTTATGGGGTGGCCACCAGTGCTGGATGGTCATCCGAGGGCGCTTGTGCCTCGGATGCAATGGTCCTCGAATTGGATTTTGATCAGCCACTTTATAATGCAAGACTGGTTCGTGTTTCCATTGATCCAACGGGCGGCGGGCTGATTGTTGATGACATCACATTGGAGACCACCCCATTGGGGCCAGATCTCGATCAAGTCGGTTTTTCAACGGGGATTCGTGGCGATGTCTCGCAAGATTTCACGGGCATCATCGTGTTGCTGTCTGAACAAGCGCCCGTGCGCGTGCCCACCTTGGGTTGGTTGGGCTTGATGTTGCTGATGCTGACCTTGTGGTCTCTGGGCATCAGAACCACAAGCCCCTAACACATAAATCCCCGATCATTTTGGTCGTGTAGCTATCACACTTCAGGGCGCAGTCAGCGCCCTGAGTTGTGAGTACGGTTTTTCGCAGATCCTCTTTGGGGGATGGTGCGAGAGCCTCCAAGCAGAGACGGTCAGTAAGGAGAGCGTGTGGCATTGCTTGATCCAGCGTCGAGTGCTTGGGTTGTTTTAGGGCGGGGTGTGAGCACGCACGTGGTGGATCCATGGTGATGCTGACATTGGCATGACTGGCCCTCAGTTATACTAGCCACTCAATAAATCAAAGCCTCAGGGGCATGGTCATGATGCTTGAGAAAATAGTCGCCAATCACCACGTGGTGATGTTGTCATTGACTTTCGGCGGTATGGTGTTGATTTTGCTGATCGAGCAACTGAGGCCTCGACGGAAAATGCATCTGCCGTCGCCAACGGAACGTTGGTTGACCAATTTCATGGTGGCTTACATCAATTTCATGGCGGTGACCTGGGTCACCATGACCTTGGCCACGTCCACATGGTTGCGGGCTTGGGTGCCAGATTTTGGTCTATTGACAGCCGCGCACCCGGTGATTGCTTTTATATCGGCCTACTTGGCACTGGAAATGGCAGGATATTTTATTCACCGCTTGCACCATTCGGTGCCTTTATTGTGGCGCTTGCATGCGGTGCATCACTCCGACACGCACATGGATGTCACCACTGCCCACCGCCACCACTTGCTCGAGCCCTTGGTCAATCTGATCGTGCTCATCCCCTTGTTGATGCTGTTGGGCACTCCACCGGTCGTCATGGTCCTTGTTGTGATGTTGCGCGAGGTGCTGGTGTTGTTCAATCACTCCAACCTGTCCCTCCCGCCTAAGCTCGATCGGGTGTTGCGTTGGGTGATTGTTACGCCCGATTTTCATCGTCTACATCATCGCTCGGACCAACGTTTCACTGATTCGAATTACGGGCTGACCCTGACGGTGCTGGATTACCTATTTGGCAGCGCAACGGATAGTTCTTATGAGGAGCAAGAGCGCTTTGAGGTGGGCCTTGAGTATCTCCGAGATCCCTCTGAGACTAGACTGACCCGTTTGTATTTGTTACCATTCAAATGGCGTCGCTGGGGTCGGCCTGCTCGGCGGGATCGGTAATTCTTGTTCGGTGAAAAGTATTCAGTTGTTATTTGAATTTGATTAATTTTAGAGGGAATGGAAATGACCACATCAATTAAGCAGTTGGGAACCAATCTTGGGCTGGGTTGTGTCGCCCTGGGCCTGTCTTCAATCGCTGCCGCGGGATCACCGGGAGGGACGATTGTTTTTACAGAGGTGGCTCCACCGGCGTTACCGGTGCCCACCTTTGGTGTGATGGCCGCCGTCATACTCGCGGTGCTCTTTGGGGCGATGGCTTTGCGGACTTTGCACAAGAATCGGCAGACCTTTGCATCGATTGCGCTGATCAGTGCCACACTGGGTGTCGCGCTCATGGTGGCCTCTGCGGGGATTGTGCGCGCTGTACTACCGGGACCCATTTCTGTGGGAACCGACCAGTTAGACCAGCAATTGGATTTCCCATGTGGTTCTGGCGATGGTGAGGTAACGACCACCTTTAAGAACGATACAGGCTCTACAATCGGGGTACAAAGCATTTTTGGTGGCCAGTGCTTAGTCAATCAGATAGGTAGCACTTGCGCAATTACCTCCAATCCAGTCACTCTGCAAAAGGGTGAAACATGTACGGTTCTGGCTATCTACGACGATAGAGGGGCACCTTGAGCGTCATCTCTGAACCCTTAGCCGCCAAGCCCTGATCAATCAGGTCAACAAAACCCCAAGTCCTCTGGCTTGGGGTTTTTTTTATTGCCTGAATAAAGCCCTTAGGGATAGAAACCTCGAATTTATGTTAAGCTTTTGACTGGCCCAGTGAGTTGGGATTCGGCTGAGGTTCTGCAGTATGGCGGCCAAGCGACTTCTTAATACCAAAGCATCCTCCAAAGCGCGTTTCGCGT
>CBFHIS010000075.1:0-4557 GCA_965655975.1 Wenzhouxiangella sp. | reverse complement strand
TGGTCAGGGGTCTCGCTGGTATTTGGGTCTGCATGGCATCAGCTTAACTAGGGCTCAGCCAGCGAACCGATCGGCAATCTGTGCCAATTGGTGTCAGAGATCCATGTTCAGGATGAGATCAGTTTTCGGGTTTGGGGTGTTAGGCCAGTGCGTCTTGAATGCGACCGATGGCTTTTTTTAAGTCATCAAGGCTCAAGGCAAAAGACAACCGAAGGTGTCCGGGTGCCCCGAATGCGGTGCCAGGAACAGTGGCCACGCCTGCTTTGTCTAACAAATGCTCAGCCAGAGCAAAATCATCGTTGAGCCCGAGATGAGCAATGGCCGCGCTGCAATCGACAAACACATAAAAGGCGCCTTGCGCTGGCCGACACGACAAGCCAGGGCAGTCGTTGAGGGCGGGAACCATCCAATCGTGACGCTCTTTGAAAGCTTGGGCCATGGTTTGGACACACGATTGATCACCATTGAGCGCAGCGGTGGCTGCGGCTTGGCTGATCGAGGATGGGTTTGAGGTGCTCTGGCCTTGTACTTTTCGCATCTGCGCGATCATCTCTGAGGGGCCTGCGGCGTAACCAATCCGCCAGCCGGTCATGGCATAGGCTTTGGAGACACCATTGACCAAGACCATCCGATTTTTAAGTTCTGGGACGACTTGAGCGATGTTTAAAAAGGGTTCATCGCCCCACCAAATGTGTTCATAGATGTCGTCCGAGCAGATCATGATGCGTGGGAATTCCAGCAACACCTCACCCAACGCCTGAAGCGCTTCACGGCCATAGCCCATACCGGTTGGATTGCTGGGAGCATTGAGAATCAACAAGCGTGTGTTCTCATTGATCGCTGATCGCAATTGTTGGGCACTGATCAGGTAATCATTGTCTGCTGTGGTGTGTAAGATGACTGGATCTGCATCGGCCAAGCGCACCATGTCGGGGTAAGACACCCAATAGGGTGCGGGAATCAAGACCTCATCGCCCTCATTCAACAGGGCTTGCAGCATGTTATAAATGGATTGCTTTGCACCGCCAGAGACCAAGATCTCGCCAGGTTCATAGTGCAAGTCATTGTCGCGTTGGAGTTTGGCGATGATGGCTTTTTTTAGTTCGGGTGTGCCATCGACTGCGGTGTAGCGGGTTTGTCCGTTTTCAATCGCATCAATGCCCGCTTGGCGAATGTGCGCGGGCGTATCAAAGTCAGGCTCGCCCATGCTCAGCGAGAGAATATCGCGCCCTTGCATCCTCAATTCAGCGGCCTTCATTGACATGGCAATGGTGGCTGAGGGCTTGACTTGTGACACGCGCGATGAGAATCGAATGGACAACGGACATTTCCTTGTCGGACAACGGACTACAATTATAGATTGGGTTCAGTGGGCTGTGGGTGAGTGTTGCCCAATTGAAATTCCGCAGGCCTTTTTTGATTAAAAATCATCGAATTAGAGTGGTTCGTTATGCAAAAGCGCTTTGAATTGGTTTCAAAGTACCAGCCGGCTGGGGATCAACCCACCGCGATCGCGCAATTGGTCGAGGGGTTGGGGCAAGGCCACAGCCACCAGACGCTGCTGGGCGTCACGGGCTCAGGTAAGACGTTCACCATGGCCAATGTGATCGCCCAAGCGCAACGCCCCGCTTTGGTGATGGCGCCCAACAAGACCTTAGCTGCACAGCTCTACGGAGAGTTCAAGGCTTTCTTCCCCAACAATGCGGTTGAATACTTTGTTTCATATTACGACTATTACCAGCCCGAAGCCTATGTGCCCTCGACCGATACGTTCATCGAAAAAGACGCGGCCATCAATGAGCACATCGAACAGATGCGATTGTCAGCGACCAAGTCATTGCTGGAGCGGCCTGACAGTTTGATTGTGGCCACTGTTTCGGCGATTTATGGCTTGGGTGATCCCAGTTCATTTTTGCAGATGACACTGGCTTTGAATGTCGGCGATCATCTGCCTCAACGGGCGATTCTGCGTCGCTTGGCAGAAATGCAGTATGCGAGGAACGATTTTGAGCTCCGCCGTGGCACTTATCGGGTCCGCGGGGAGGTGATTGATATTTTCCCAGGCGATTCTGAGATCCAAGCGGTTCGAGTTGAATTGTTCGATGATGAAATTGAAAAAGTGGCCTACTTTGATCCCTTGACTGGCGAGATTCAAGAGTCTCTCAAGACACTGACCATTTTTCCAAAGACACACTATGTCACACCTCGGCAAGTGGTTCTTGATGCAGTCGATGCCATCAAAGACGAGCTCAAAGGGCGTTTGCAAGAGCTGGAGCAAGCCAATAAGTTGGTCGAGGCGCAGCGTCTCCGCCAACGGACGGAATACGACATTGAGATGATGTTGGAGCTGGGCTACTGCCAGGGCATTGAAAACTACTCAAGACACCTGACCGGGCGTCAAGCAGGGGAGGCACCGCCCACGTTGTTTGATTACCTGCCCAAAGACGCCATGTTAATAGCCGATGAGTCGCATGTGACCATCCCTCAAATTGGGGGGATGTACAAAGGCGATCGCTCGCGCAAAGAAACGTTGGTGGATTTTGGGTTTCGACTGCCGTCAGCTCTGGACAATCGACCCTTGATGTTTGAAGAGTTTGCCGAACGCGCGCCACAAATGATTTTGGTCTCTGCCACACCCCGGCAATGGGAGGCTGATCACTCAAAACAAACGGTTGAGCAGGTGGTCCGGCCCACTGGCTTGGTGGACCCAGAAGTCGAAGTCCGTCCCGTGGGCAGTCAAGTCGATGATCTTTTATCTGAGATCCATGGGCGTGTGGCCAGCAAAGAGCGTGTTTTGGTGACCACCCTGACCAAGCGCATGGCTGAAAATTTAACCGAGTATTTGTCCGAGCACGATGTCAAAGTTCGCTATTTGCATTCGGATGTGGATACGGTCGAACGGGTTGAGATACTGCGTGATTTGCGGTTGGGCGCATTTGATGTTTTGGTGGGAATCAATCTACTCCGTGAGGGACTGGATTTGCCAGAGGTGTCCTTGGTCGCCATTTTAGATGCCGACAAAGAAGGGTTCTTGCGCTCGACGGGTTCTTTGATTCAGACCATTGGTCGGGCCGCCAGAAATGTCAGGGGTAAAGCCATTTTGTATGCCGACAAAGTCACCGATTCGATGGCGCGGGCGATTGAAGAGACCGAACGGCGGCGTGCAAAGCAAATCGCTTTCAACGAAGAACATGGCATTACCCCACAAACCATCTTGAAAAGTGTGGCGGACATCATGGCCGATGCACACAACACCCCCGGCAAAAAGCCAGGCCAACGACCAGGTCAATTGGCCGGTGCGCATTCAGGAGTCGCTGAGGCCATGAGCCCTGAGCAGGCGAGCAAAGCGATTGCCAAGCTCGAAAAAGACATGCTCAAAGCAGCCGAAGCATTGGAGTTTGAGACAGCGGCCCAGCTGCGTGATCAGATCGCCCATTTGCGACGCGAGAGTCTTGGTCTTGTACCAGCCTAATCAACTAGGAGATGCCTTGTGGCTTACATCACACCCAAACCATTGCATCAATACCCCTGGCCCGTGCGCTGGGTTTTAAAGCGCCAGGTCAGGGTCTATGGTGAGGTTTTACCGCCTGCTTATCTGTGGGGTCGCACGCCGGGATTGTTTTTCGGTTTGCTGGCGATGTTGGGCTTGTTTTCCAGGCCACGCTTTCTTATTTCAGCCGAGCTTCGGGCGTTGGCATCGATTCGTATCGCGCAGCTAAACGGTTGCCATTTTTGTGTGGATCTCAATGCGCATTTGTACTTAGAGGCAAAAGGTCAGGCGCACAAGTCCGACAAAGTGGCGGATTGGACATCGCAAGAGGATGTCTTTAGTGCCCAAGAGAAAGCGGTTTTGGCCTATGCAGAGGCGATGACGGATCGGTGTTCGAGCATCAACGCCGATACCATCGATCGATTGCGTCCACATTTTTCAGACGATGCCATTACGGCTTTGACTGCGTGGATTGCGTTTCAAAACATGAGCGCAAAGTTCAACACCGCCCTCGGTGCAGAGCCCCATGGATTTTGCACGACACCTCAGTAGCCGTTGCTCAGTTTGATCTGCCCCAGTGGAGATCTTCCCGCCATCACGCGCTGGTAGCTTTTAGCGGCCAGATCGGCCGCTTCGCTGGGGTCGGTGAGGGCAGCGCAGTGTGGTGAGAGGGTGATTTTGGGGTGGGTCCAAAAGGGGTGATCTTTGGGCAAAGGCTCTGTTTGAAACACATCCAAAATGGCATGGGCTGGTCTGTTGACAGCCAGGGCATCCAAAAGATCCGATTCAATCAGATGGCCACCGCGCCCAACATTAATCAACACGCTCTCCATTGGCATGTTCGCCATTAATGTTTTATTCAGAATGCCTTGGGTTCTCTCAGTCAAAGGCAACAGACAAATCAAATAATTGGACTGAGCAGCGAGTCTCATTAGACCCGCTTTGCCCGTGTGCATGGTCACTGTTTCAGGGCCTTTTCCGCTGATGCTGTAGCCACCGACGTTAAAGCCAAGTGCTTGAAAGGCGGCGGCGGCTTGGGCGCCCATGGCGCCCATGCCCAGCACACC
>CBFHIS010000074.1:0-4681 GCA_965655975.1 Wenzhouxiangella sp. | reverse complement strand
TTTCAATGGAGCGCCCTGGGTGCTTGCCCACCAAGGCGAACAACCGAAATTGGTCATCGTGGCAACCAATGGCGGTGGCAGCGCACATGCGTTGATCGGACAAACCCAGCGCCGAAAGCGCCCGAGCTCGACCCACACAAAAGCGCCGATAACGCTCATCGTCACCACTGCCATGATTGATGGCTGGAATAAACTGCCAGATCCTCAGCCAGTGCCCAAAGCCCAATGACAGCGCTTTTTTTGAGAGCTCAAGATAGGCCCTTTCAACAACGGCACTCGGATCACTCTCGGGTGGGTCGGGCACAACCAACGAGACCATACCAAATGCCTGAGTCGAACCCGCCCACTGTTCGGAGACCACATCGCCACCTAAATCTGACAGACCCAGGCTCTCGGCATTAAAACTGGCCAAGTCATCGTCTTTGATGGTGGTGTTGTGGCGCAACGCCAGAGAAATGCTCTCACTCATTGGCTCATTTTACCGACTTGGCTATGCCTCCATTGTCATAGATTGGACATATCAACCAACCCTTGATGGTGAGATACTATGTCCATACCGACTCAACCACTCAGGACCAACGTTATGCCCCGTTTCTTAAGCCGCTTGATGCCCCTGTTTTCAGTTGTGTTGCTGTTGGCTGCTTGCCAACCTGGCACCAACGAGCCCAGCGAACAAAACACAGAAAATAACGGGCGAGCGCCCGTGTTGCTCATTTCCATCGATGGTTTCCGCTACGACTATTTTGATTTGGGTGAGACCCCAGCACTCGAACGCCTCACCTCCAACGGTGTGCGCGTCGACAGCCTGCACCATGTCTTCCCAACCAAAACTTTCCCCACCCATTACACCGTGGTCACGGGCAAACACCCCGGCCACCATGGTCTGGTCGCCAATTCCATGTGGGACCCCGACCGCGATGCCCGCTTTTCTTTGGGCAACCGCGAAGCGGTGGGCGATGGGTTTTGGTATGAAGGCGGTGAGCCTATTTGGGTGACGGCTGAAAACCAAGGGGTGACCACCGCCACTTATTTTTGGCCGGGCTCTGAGGCCAGAATTCGTGGGGTTCGGCCCACTTATTGGATGCCATACGATGGGGATGTCCCGCACGAGGAGCGCATCCAACAAGTGCTCGATTGGGTGGACATGCCCGAAGGTGAACGGCCTGAGTTGATCACCTTGTATTTCAGCACCGTTGATTCAGCCGGTCACCGCTATGGGCCCAGAGAAGAGCCTGTAAAAGCCGCGCTCGAAGAAATTGATGGGCAATTGAACACCTTGCTCGATGGCCTAGAAGCACGCGGCAAGCTCGATGAGATTTACATCTTGTTGGCGTCTGACCATGGCATGAGTCGGGTGGACTTTGACCGCTACATCATGCTCGATGAGTACCTGGACTTATCCAAGGTCCGTATTTCTGACTGGGGCCCTGCGACCCAAATCTGGGCCACCGACATGCCAGTTTCAGAGATTGTCGCTTCACTCGAGGGCGCACACCCCAACATGCGGGTTTGGGCCAAAGAAGACATCCCACCCCGTTATCAGTTCGACAACCACCGACGCGTGCCCGATGTTTTGGCCGAAGCCGATCTGGGCTGGATGATTTCTAACAAGCCTTACATGGCGGGTCGTTCGCAGTTTCAGCTCTATGGTATGCACGGTTGGGATCCCGCTTTGTCTGAAATGCATGGTGGCTTTGTGATGCAAGGGCCTGGGTTTGTCCCCGGGAGTCAAAGTCCTGCAATTCGTTCGGTGGACTTATATGAGTTAATGGCGCATTTGTTGGCAATTGAGCCATCTGAAAATGACGGCAATCTGGCGCCATTTCTGCCTTATCTGAATGCCACTGAGCCAGTCAGTTACAGCACCCATGCCTTTGACTGTGAGGGGACCATGGTGGAGGCTCGGGTGGCACCGATGCACATGGCGTTGCATTGGAAAGACGAGGTGCATGTGCTTGATCGAGTCGATGCCACGCAAGCCGACCAACCACACCAGTTCGAGTCGGTGGGTCTTGAGTTTGGGTTTGGCGATGAAACCGCTTCGGTGGCGATCGATGACCGCTTCCAAGCAAGTTGTGTGGTAGCCAATTAGGCCACCCCTTCACTCACTGGCCTCAGCGCACGCCTTGCGCTTTGGCCAGGCTGTAATAGACCAAAGGAATGGCGATCACGGTTAATACCGTGGATACAGCCAGGCCGAAAATCAGCGAGATCGACAAGCCATTGAAAATGGGGTCTTGGAGGATAAACAAGGCCCCCACCATGGCAGAGACAGCGGTCAATGCAATTGGTTTGATGCGAACAGCGCCCGCCAATACCACCGCGTCTTCCAATGACTTCCCTTCATCTAAAAGCTGACGAATAAACACCACCAACAAAATCGAGTTTCTGACGATGATGCCAGCCAAAGCAATCATGCCAATCATGCTGGTGGCGGTGAACTCTTTGCCCAGCAAGGCATGGCCTGGCATGATGCCAACCAAGGTCAATGGAATGGGTGCCATGACCACCAATGGGATCAGATACGCCCTAAATTGAGCCACCAACAACAAGAAAATCACAAACACCCCAACGGCATAGGCGATGCCCATGTCACGAAAAGTCTCATAAGTGATTTGCCACTCACCGTCCCATTTCAATGCCGGTTGGTCCGGCCATTCGGGCTGGCGAATGTAATATTGCTTGGGTGCATTCTCACTTTGGCCCAGGGCGCTGGCCATTGCAAACATGCCATAAAGCGGGGAGTCCACCTTGCCAGCCATGTCAGCGGTGACATAGGTGACCGGCAACAAATCCTTGTGATAAATCGCGCCAGGCCAGTCGCTCGTTTTAATGCTCGCAACAGCACCTAAGTCAATCAATTCACCCGCATCGGTCTGAAGCGGGATCGACAAGATCGCCGCTTGTTGCGCTTTGTCGCCCTCGCTCAAGATCAAGCGAATGGGAATGGCGTGCTTGGCCATCGGATCATGCAGATAAGACACTTGGGTCTCACCCAAGGCCATATTGAGGGCACGCACCACTTGTGCCTGACTCACCCCCAACTGCTGGGCGCGGTGTCGGTCTACTTGGACATCCCAACGCGCGGTGGGCGCGGTTAGGCTGGTGTCGATATCCACGAGGCCATCGATTTCGCTCATTTGGCTGGCCAACTGCAGAGCCAACGCTTCTCGCGTGGCGGCATCGGGACCATAGACTTCGGCCACCACCGGTGAGAGCACGGGTGGGCCAGGGGGGACTTCCACCATTTTTACGCTGGCGCCGTAGCGCTGGCCAATCTCTGTCAAAGGCCCCCGCAAGGCCAAGGCAATGTCGTGTGATTGGCGGTCTCTGCCTTCATCGACCAAGTTGACTTGTAAGTCACCCTGCCACGGATCGGCCCGCAGATAGTACTGGCGCACCAACCCATTGAAATTAATCGGTGCGGCGGTTCCAGCGTAGGCTTGCCAATCGGTGACCTCTTCAACGCTTTCTAAATAACGCCCCATCTCGGTCAGCACGCGCCGAGTTTCTTCTACTGGGGTCGATTCGGGCATATCAACGATGACCTGCAATTCAGACTTATCATCGAAGGGCAGCATTTTTAAAATCACCACCATAAACACTGGGAGCAGTGCCGCCAAAAAAGTCACCCCAGCCAAACCGCCCGCCAACGCCCAGCGTTTCTTGCGTTGCTCACCCAAAAACGGTGTCAGCACCGCTTTAAACAAAGCCAACACTCGGGCATTGACCCCTTTGGCCGAACCCGTCTCATCGGCAGCGTCATCCATTGCAATTTCGCCGCCGGCTTGTGCGCGTTCTTGGCGCAACAAGCGAAGTGCTAGCCAAGGCGCCAAGACAAACGCCACCACTTGCGACACGACCATGCCGGCGGATGCATTGATTGGAATCGGGCTCATGTAGGGGCCCATCAAGCCGCTGACAAACGCCATAGGCAACAGCGCGGCCATCACGGTCAAAGTGGCCATGATCGTGGGTGTGCCCACCTCATCCACCGCCGCTGGCACGACATCGCGTAAGTTCATGCCGCCAGCGGCTTTAAACCGCCGCGAGACGTTCTCCACAATCACAATCGCATCGTCGACCAAAATGCCGATGGCAAAAATCAAGGCGAACAAAGACACTCGGTTAAGCGTAAAACCCCAAGCCCAAGAAAACACCAGCGTGACCAACAAGGTCACAATCACAGAGGCCCCGACAATGGCGGCTTGCCGCCAACCCATGGCCGCCAACACCAACAACATCACAGACAACGTGGCCATGATGAGGTCCGTGATCAATTTTTGGGATTTATCACCGGCGGTTTTGCCGTAGTTGCGGGTCACCAAGACTTCTGTGTTGCTGGGGATGACCCGATCTCTCAAGGTCGCCAAGCGTTGATTGATGGCATCGGCAATCACCACCGCGTTTTGGCCGGGTTTTTTAGCAATGGCCAAGGTCACCGCCGAATACACCTCACCCACTTCACCATCCCCTGATGGGCCAAACCCAAGGACCACGCTTTGATCGGGCACCGTACCGCCGCGTTCAATGGTGGCGATGTCTCTTAAGAAAATAGCGGCGTCTTGGTCGACCCCCACCACCAATTCGCGGACTTGCTCCACCGTGCTTAACGGTGCGCCCGGCATCACTGGGATGGACACGCCGTTTTGTGTGATGGCCGTTTCAGCGCCTGCCATAT
>CBFHIS010000073.1:0-4771 GCA_965655975.1 Wenzhouxiangella sp. | reverse complement strand
TCGGCACAAAATAGATCGCCAACAAAATTTCTGGAAACGCCCGCGTGGTCGCTGAGATGAACTTCACCCCATGGGCAATTTTTGGGAACAGCGTGCTGGCACCAAACAAAGCCAAGGGCAAAGACAACACCGCCGCAACCATGGTCCCAATCCAAGCGATTTGGATGGACTCAACAATCGCAGGCAACACTTTTTCCCAGCCATAGGCCATATCGGCCGGATAGAAAAACGACAACACTCTGGCCACTTGTGCCGGCACCTCGAGCATCCGACCTGGCGCGAATTCAATGGCGATCAGCGACCAAACAAACAAAGCGCCGATGATCATCGTCGCCCATGTGGCCCAGCCCACTTGCCGCTGGGGTTTTAACAATGGGCTTGCTTGGGGGCTTAGACGGCTCATGCCAGTTTGTTCCGAATGTATGAAGAGAACTGCTCGATGATGAGAACCGCCACCAAGACAAACAAGATGATCATGGTGACCCGCTCGTATTCAAAGTTGGCCCGTTGGCTCTCCAAGATCATGCCGATGCCACCCGCGCCCACCAAACCCAACACCATCGACGCTCGAACGTTGAGCTCAAAGGCATAGAGCGCATATGAGACATAGGTTTGCAGCGCCTGTGGCAAAGCCCCAAACTGAATCATCTGAACCCAACTGCCGCCCACGGCACGGATCGCCTCTGGCAGACCCATGTCAATCGCTTCCAAAGACTCAGACCAAAGTTTTGAAATGACCGCCACGGTAAAGACCGACAGCGCCAAAGCACCGGCCACCGGCCCAAAGCCCACGGCGGTGGCAAACAACATCGCCCAAAAAAGATCGGGCAAGGTGCGCAAGATGTTCATGAAGTTTCGATCAAAAAACCACACCACTTTTCCGGTGGTGAGGTTCCTCGCCGCCAAGACCGCGATGGGGATGGAGACGATGCCACCGACCACCGTGCCAATAATGGCGATGTTGATGGTTTCCATAAAAGGATCAATCAAGCGTGGCAAGAACCCGATATCGGGTGGCCAAGACTCTTGTAATAGGCGAGAACCGCTGCTTAAGTTACAAAACAGCTCTGAGAATGAAAACCCAATGCCCGTGCCTGACCAAAGAGTCATGAAAACAACAAAGCCACCGGCACCGAAGACCAGTGGCCAATTCTTGGCGGGCTTTTTAGGGATCGGCAAGCTCAAAGCTTGGCGTCCTCATCCAACAAATCGTCTTCGGTGAAGTCGCGGCCATAAATGTCCCTGAAGTCTTTGTCGGTGACCGTCTTGGCCGAGCCATCATAAACAAGCTCACCATGACGAAGACCGATGATGCGGTTGCCATACTCGCGCGCCAAATCAAGAAAGTGCAGGTTCACCAAGGTGGTGATGCCGAGATCTTGGTTGATCCGAACCAAATCGCGCATGATTTGGTGGGTGGTGACCGGATCGAGTGAGGCGACTGGCTCATCGGCCAAAATAATCGCGGGCTCTTGTGCCAAGGCTCTGGCAATCCCCACCCGCTGCTGCTGACCACCGGAAAGCTGTGAGGCTTTGACCCACGCTTTTTCAGTGATGCCCACCCTTTCTAATGCCCGCATGGCAATTTGGCGATCGGCATCGGGCCAGAGGTTCAATAAAGTCCGCCACCCGGCCACATGCGCCAATCGACCAATCAAGACATTCGACATCACGCTCAAACGCTTGACCAGGCGAAAGTCTTGGAAAATCATCCCCACTTGCTTGCGAAGCTCACGAAGTTCGCGGCCTTCTTTTTGTGGCACCTCGACCCCATCGACGCGGACGGAACCTGAGGTGACCTTATTGAGGCCATTGATGGCTCGCAACAGGGTGGATTTGCCCGCACCCGATGAGCCAACAATCACAACGAACTCCCCAGGTTCAATCACAAGGTTTAAATCTTTCATCCCGACCGTGCCGTTTGGGTAAACCACACTGGTGTTTTGGAATTCAATTGAGCCTTTGGCTGTGTTCATCTACTCTCTCTAATTACGCATCAGTTCATAGGCCTCTTCCACAGGGTCATACAAACCCTCTGTCATCGGCACAAACCCATCGATCTCATACAAGATCCACAATACTTTCTCATCGTCCGGCAAATCTTTTTGCTCTTCGGCCAAACTTAAAAATGCCGCTTGAATGGCTTCGATCAAGTCACGCGGTAAGTCTGGTCTGACCTGAACCCCATCATTGGGCAGCATGTCGGTGTATTCAAACACAATGACTTTCTCACCCACATCGGGGTATTGCTGGCACACCATGTTGCGCGCGTCATCATAGCTGACTCCGATGCGTGCATCACCGGCATAGACCGCCAAAACCGCCGCATCGTGCCCGCCCACAAATAAGCTGTTGACCTCTCGTTCGTGGTCGATTCCGTTGTCTTGCAGCTGAACCACCGGAAATAAAAATCCAGATGTGGAGCTGGGGTCGACGAAGGCCACGGTCTGATTTCGGATGGATTCAATCTCACCTGGGCAACTTGCAAACCGAATCGTTTGTGTTTCACGACCCACTTCGCGAGCATCGCATTGTCTTTCTTCGTAGACCACTGGGCCATCACACAACGATGCATCATTGGTGAACCACATCGCCCGATAACCCACTTCACCTTTGCGCGATGAAATCAAAATGGGTTCAATGTCGTAGCGTTTTTGACCCAGCATGGCGGCGAATGGCGGAAGCATGCCAATGTCTGCACGCCCCGCCCCTAGGGCTTCTACGAGGCCTGTGTAGTCTTGGGGAACGAAAGAACGAACAGGAATGCCCAACTCTTTTTCAAGATGCTCAGCCAATGGTTCCAAGTTATCAACCAACGCCTCGGCTTCAAGCGCGGGAACCAAACCCAACACCAATTCGTTTGGCCAACCACGTTCGTCTGTTGCCTCTTGTTGGCAACATGAACCTAAAAGCAACACCATCAAAATCAAACCGACGTATTTCACAATGGACTCGATCGGGTAAAAAGGTAGGGAAATTGTAACGGATTGGGCCTCAAGTCGGACGAAAGTTTTTTCCCTTCATCCCTTTTATTTGTACTTAACATTGTTTTAAGATAAGGGCGCACGTCATTTGATGACTTGTGTAATCACACTTTTGTTAACAGAAGGAATGCATATCGTGGCAGCTGAAACAAATGATGACAAGAAGGTTGTAGGGTCAGGCGCCGGTAAACCCGCGACCGCCAAGACTTCTAAACCGGCGAAGAAAAAAGCCGCTAAGAAAAAAGTAGCTAAGAAAAAAGTAGCTAAGAAAAAAGTAGCCAAGAAGAAGGTCGCTAAAAAGAAAGTAGCCAAGAAAAAAGTGGCTAAGAAAAAAGTAGCTAAGAAGAAGGTCGCTAAAAAGAAAGTAGCCAAGAAAAAAGTTGCTAAAAAGAAAGTGGCCAAGAAAAAGGTTGCTAAGAAAAAAGTAGCCAAAAAGAAAGTGGCCAAGAAAAAAGCGGCGAAGAAGAAAACCGCTAAGAAAAAAGCCACCAAGAAGAAGGCCACTAAGAAGAAAGTAGCCAAAAAGAAAACGGCTAAGAAAAAAGTAGCTAAGAAAAAAGTGGCTAAAAAGAAAGTCGCAAAGAAAAAAACCACTAAGAAAAAAGTAGCCAAAAAGAAAGCCGCTAAGAAGCGGTAAAACTTTGGCTCGGGCACCTGTGCCCGCTAAGTGACTTTGAAGCCGGCCCTGCGCCGGCTTTTTTTATGCGTTGGCCAGACAGCATCTACATTGACCCCCAACGCGCCCTGAGCCCCTTTGTCATTTCCCATACGGGCTCGTATGGTACATTCTATGCCTTCAACTCAATACCACTTCTTTTAGAAAGGCCGAAACCATGCCGCAATACAAAGCCCCCGTCGACGACTTCTTATTTCTATACAACGAGTTTTTGGATCTCGACCAAGCCGCCAGCATTCCAGGAATGGATGAGATGACACCCGACATTATTGAGGCGGTGCTGACCGAAGCGGCCAAGTTCAGCGAAGAGGTGATTCAGCCCTTAAACGTGATTGGTGATGAGAAAGGCTGTCGCTTCAATGCCGAAGATGGCAGCGTGTCCTTGCCAGAGGGGTTTAAGGCGGCTTATGACAGCTACAACGACAATGGCTGGTCGAGCTTGGTCTCGGACCCCGACTTTGGTGGTCAAGGCTTGCCTGGGTTTATGGGCCTGGCGGTCTCTGAGATGATCAATGCCGCCAACGCCTCGTTCGCGGCCTACCCTGGCTTGACGCTGGGTGCGTATGAAGTCATCCACCACCACGGCTCGGATGAGCAAAAACAAACCTATCTGCCCAACATGGTCAGTGGTGAGTGGAGCGGGACGATGAACCTCACCGAACCCCACTGCGGGACCGATTTGGGATTGATTCGTACCCGCGCTGAAAAAATTGAGTCAGGAGACGACCAAGGCCGTTACCGCATCAATGGCACCAAGATTTGGATCTCAGCCGGGGAGCATGATTTATCTGGAAACATCGTTCACTTGGTGTTGGCGCGCACCCCCGAAGCACCCGCTGGCACGCGCGGCATCAGTCTGTTCATCGTGCCCAAACACCGCATTGGCCCTGATGGGGAAGTGGGGGAGAACAACGGGGTTCGCTGTGCGGGCATTGAAAAGAAAATGGGCATCAAGTCATCGGCCACGTGTGAGATGCAATACACCGATGCAGTGGGTGAATTGATCGGCGAAGAAAACAAAGGCTTGAGCTACATGTTCACCATGATGAACGCCGCTCGATTGGTCACCGGCATTCAAGGCTTGGCCATGGGTGACGCGGCCCACCAAGCC
>CBFHIS010000072.1:0-4943 GCA_965655975.1 Wenzhouxiangella sp. | reverse complement strand
CTTGAGCCTTTTCTCGGATCGAGCACGTATTGATCAAAATCACATCCGCCAACACTGGGTCATCGGTCAATTCGAGCCCGTGTGAAGCCTTTAGCACATCGGCCATCTTCTCCGAGTCGTACTCGTTCATTTGGCAACCGTGCGTTTTGATATATAGCTTTTGGGTCATGGTGCAATATTGTAGCGCACGCGTCGGGTCATGCGACAGACCAGCTCATAGGGGATCGTGTCTGCCCATTGAGCGACTTCCTCCACTGGAAGACCTGGCCCCCAGAGCTCTACAGTGTCGCCAATTTGTGGGTCCTCGACTTGACTGAGATCGAGCGTGATCATGTCCATCGAAACACGTCCAGCCAGCGAGGCCCGCTGACCCTTAACCAACACAGGCGCGCCATCGCGCATCGCCCGAGGATAACCATCCCCATAACCGATCGATGCCACACCGACCATCAGTGGTTTTTTTGCCGTGAACCGCCCGCCATAACCGATTCGCTCACCAGGCATGACTTCGTTGACTGCAATCAATTCCGCCTCCACAGCCATGGCAGGCCTCAAGCCCAGCGCATCTCCCGTTTGCCCATGCATGGGCGAGACCCCATAGAGCACCACGCCCGCCCTCACCCAAGCCCTGTGGGTCTCGGGTGCACCAATAATAGCGGCTGAATTGGCCAGACACTCGGCGCCACCAAGACCCGCCACGGCCTCATCAAACCAGTCAATTTGCGCTTTTGTTTGCTCTGCATCGGATTCTGAGCTCGCAAAGTGTGACATCCAATGAATGGCTTGAAGGCCTGTTAAGGCCTCTAAGCGCTGCTTGGCTATTTTTGCTTCCGAAGGCGGAAGCCCCAAACGGTTCATGCCTGTATTAAGCTTGATCCATATTCTCTGCGCCGGTGAACGACCATATTTTTCCAAGGCCTCGATCTGTGAGATGTGGTGCACAACGAGCTCTAAGCTGAGCTCTTCGACCACCGCAAGATCGCTGAAGTGAGAAACACCCTCCAGCAATACAATGCCCTGATCAATGCCAAGGCGACGGATCGCTCGTGCCTCCTCCAAAGTGGCCACAGCCAAAAGATCAGCATCCTCAAGCGCTGGCACACATAGATCGATTCGGTGGCCATACGCATCGGCTTTCACGACGGCCATGACCTTTGAGTCAGGTGCCCAAGCCCGCACTTGAGCCAGATTGTGCCGAATGGCTTCCGGGTCAATCGTGACTTGCGTATTACGTGGCACAGCGATTCAAAGCAGGAGAGAGGGTCTAGTCATCTAGACCATGGAAGTCGGGTGTGAAATCCCTAAAGCGCAAAAACTCACCCTGAAAACTGAGGGGAAAATGGCCGGTGGCACCATTTCTGTGTTTGCCAATGATGATCTCTGCCTTACCCTTATCGGGCGAGTCTTCGTTATAGACCTCATCCCGATAAATAAACAAAATCAAATCGGCATCTTGCTCAATGGCGCCCGATTCTCTGAGATCGGCCATTTTGGGGCGTTTGTCCGGCCGTTGCTCAAGCGCTCGATTGAGCTGTGACAAAGCCACCACTGGCACCTGAAGTTCTTTAGCAATCGCCTTAAGACTTCTCGATATCTCGCTGATTTCATTGGTTCTATTTTCGGATGTGCCAGAGACCTTCATCAATTGGAGATAGTCGATCACAATCAGCCCAATGTCGTGCTCGCGCTTCATCCGACGAGCGCGGGCGCGAAGCTCAGTGGGTGACAACGAAGGCGTTTGGTCGATAAACATTTGGGCGCCTTTGAGCATGCTCATCGCAGAGCGCAGATTGACCCAGTCGTGATTGTCTAAATTGCCGGTGCGAAGCTTGTCCTGGGCAATTTGACCCAACGAGGAGAACAGCCGAAGCACCAGCTGGGTGTCAGACATCTCCATGGAAAAAACGGCCACAGGCACTTTGTAGCGGATGGCGGCGCGCTCAGCAATGTTCATGGCGAAGGTTGTTTTGCCCATTGAGGGGCGAGCGGCGACAATAATCAGATCGGTTGGCTGTAGCCCCGCTGTTCGAGCATCCAGTTCAGCGAAACCCGTCGGTACGCCGGTGATGTCGCCATCGCTTTCTTGCAGCTCATTGAGCAAATCCATGGTTTGCGCCATGACTTGCTGAATGGCCACATAGGTGGAGCTGCGGTGCGCACCTTGATCCGCAATCGCATAGATCTCTTTCTCAGCGGCTTCTAATAGCTCTTGGCTGGTCTGCCCCGTGGACCCCAGCGCATCGTCTGCGATCCTTGCGCCAATATCAATCAATTGCCTGAGAATCGATTTCTCACGAACGATCCGGGCATACCCCAGAATATTGGCAGGCCCTGGTGTCTCATTGGCCAACATGGTCACATAGGCGCCTGCATCGACCTTGTCGAGCTTGCCATGGCGGGAGAACCACTCTGTGACCGTAATGGCATCGGTGGGTTGACCCTCGTGGGCCAGCTCGGAAATCGCTCGGAAAATTAAGCGGTGGGTTTCTCTATAGAAGTCGTTTTCATCGACCTGATCGGCCACCTTGTCCCAGGCATTGGCCGAGAGCATCAGCGCACCCAAAACCGACTGTTCCGCCTCGTTCGAGTGGGGCGGTGTGCGGGCATTGGATACGGTTGCTATGTTTGCTGTGGCCACTTCACTGATGGGCTGATGTTATTGAGTGTGTATTTCATGGATCGATGGGTGCAGTATAACCCCCTGCACCCACCTTGCAATGATCCATTGGCGCCAAGATCAGTCAGAGGATTCTGTCTCGCCATCATCTGCCTGAGCCACTGGGGCTGGGCCACCTTCTTCGTCGATCACAATCAAAGCAATGCTGGTTTGTACATCGGCATGCAAGATCAGGTTGGCTTGGAATTCACCCGGCTCCCGCACGGGGCCATCGGGCATATCCACTTCCACCTTCTCCACAGGGACGCCCAACTCGGTCAATCGCTCTGCCACCTCGTGGGGGTTGATTGAGCCATACAGACGACCCTCGGGGCTCACTGCCACTTTGAATTCAATCCGACCCACGGCATCGATGGCATCAGCACGCGCTTGCGCAGCGGCCTTCTTCTCATCGGCCTGCCGTTGTAGCTCTTCCCTCCGCTCCTCGAACTTCTTGAGGTTTTCTGGGTTGGCGGGTACGGCTTTGCCACGTGGCAACAGGTAGTTTCTACCATAGCCTGGACGCACGCTGACGGTGTCGCCCAAGTCGCCGAGGTTGTAGACTTTTTCTAATAAAATCAATTTCATATCGGCAGACTCCTAGTGGCTGTCTGAATATGGCAACAAAGCCAGGAACCGGGCGCGCTTAATGGCTGTGGTGAGCTGGCGCTGGTACTTGGCTTTTGTGCCCGTGATGCGGCTGGGGACGACTTTGCCTGTTTCTGTGATGAAGTCTTTGAGAAGATCGACATCTTTGTAATCGACCTGTTCGATGCCCTCAACGGTGAAACGGCAAAATTTGCGTCTTTTCATAAATCTTGACATGGCTTAACCCTCCACCCGATCGGTATCATCATCAGCTTCTGAAGCCACTTCTGGCTCAGATTGCTCCGACACATCGGAGGCCTCGCTAACGCTGTCATCATCACTGTCATCCTCAGCACCATCGGCTTCTGAGGCATCTTCATCGCCACTGTCATAGGTATCGCGACTGCGGCGGCGGGCATCGCCCTCATCTTTTTTCTCTTTGCGCTTCATCATCACCGATGGCTCGGTCTCAGCCTCATCTTTGCGCACTGTCAGGTGACGCAAAATGGCATCGTTGAAGCGGAAGATGGTTTCTAGCTCTTCAAGCACTTCTGACCCACACTCAATGTTGATCATGATGTAGTGTGCTTTGTGTAATTTGGCGATGGTGTAGGCCAACTGCAAGCGGCCCCAATCTTCTGAGCGGTGGACACGACCGCCACCCGCCTCAACCACGCTTTTGTAACGCTCAAGCATGCCGGGCACTTGCTCAGACTGGTCAGGATGGACCAGCAGCACGATTTCATAATGTCTCAATTGTCTTCTCCTTACGGCTGTAAAGCCCCCGAGCCGAGTGTTTTTCTCAAACAACAACCCGTGGAGCAAGGTAGGCCAATCGGCCAGCCGACAATTATACCTTGGTTTTTGGCCTGACAGCAATGGCTGCTTCGAGAATCAGAGCGTGGGTCTGGGGGACTGAAGGATGGGACAGCCTGAGGCTGGAGCCTGGAAATTGCCCTCAGGTTAGGGCTGGATGGTGAAGCTCTCTCCGCACCCACATTCAGCGGTCACATTGGGATTTTTGAACCGAAATTCGCGCACCAAGCCTTCTTCCACAAAATCAATCACTGTCCCAGCCATCATCTGAAGCGCTTGGTCGGTGATGATGATCTCGATGGCTTGGTGATGGATGTCTTGGTGATAAAAGACATGCTCATCGTCATTGGCTGGGGATTTGGCAATTTCAAGCTCGTAGGCCCAGCCGGAACAGCCGGTTCGACGCACGCCCAAATGGACCCCTCGACCACCCTCTTTTTGCATGAAAAGCGCAATCCGATCCGCAGCCGCTTGGGTCAGCGTGATGGTGGGCTTGATTTGTTCATCGATTGTCATGTGAGTGCTCATGTCCAGTATCATTGTACCCAACCATTTTTGCCAACGCATGGGAATCCACAGATTCATGACAAACCAAAACCTTGCCCATCTCCCTGTGGCCTCGGTGAAGGCGCTCCTAGCCAATGAGCACACCGAAGGCAGCGAAGTCCTTGTTCAAGGCTGGGTTCGTACCCGGCGCGATTCCAAGGCTGGATTCTCGTTTATTCATCTCAATGACGGATCATGCCTGTCCAACATCCAGTTGGTTGCCGATCAGGCGTTGCCCAATTATCAAAGCGAGATCCTAAGACTAACGTCTGGCAGCGCCATCGAGTGTCATGGGACGGTGGTGGCGTCCAAGGGCAAAGGACAATCGGTCGAAATA
>CBFHIS010000071.1:0-4946 GCA_965655975.1 Wenzhouxiangella sp. | reverse complement strand
GCTGCCGTGCAGCATGAAGACGGCCGAGTATTAGGCGGAGTCTTTTCGCGTGTTGGGGCTGGATTCCCGAAGCCTTGCCCGTTTCGAAGAAGCGATTAAGGCCTTTATGCTTAAAACTCCGAATCATGAACCATAATGTAACCCGACCGGTTGCGGGTGTCAATCACATAACGCTGAAGCTCAGCTGCGCAGTAAAGCCGCGTCAGGCGGCCGGAGGGAGCGACCTTGTATTGAGACTGGATCAGGGACAAGCAGTGGTGTTTGGCCTCATCACAGAGGCGGTTGTTGCTCACTTTGCCCCCGTGTGTAGAGACCAACCCCTGGGGCCCGTCTGATCGGTAGCGCCTGACCAAGTGGGCTTCGGTTGGCTCGAACTAAAAAACGCTCACTCATGCGCTTAAGCTTAAACGTTTCGCTATGAAAACCGACCGAATTTGGTCCCATAAAGACTTGGAATGCACACAAAAGCGATACCATAGAGGACTATGACCCGCATCTGGCCCATCGCCGTTGGCGTTTTTTTGATTATGCTCCCCGTCACTGCGGTGGTGCCGCTGTTATATGAGCTCACCGAAGGCCGATTTCCCGGCAGCAATGACCTAGATCGCCACCTGTTTATGTCTGCCAATATGGCCGGGTCTTTGGTGATGGCATTCACCGCTGGTCTTTGGTCAGACCGCTTGGGCAAGAGGAAGGCACTGATTGTGCCTGGGCTATTCGTCTTCTCCCTCATGCTCTTCTTGATGTATTTGCCACTGCCCTACCCCGCACAGCTTGGCTTGCGGTTTGCAGAAGGTGGCGCCCACATGGTGGTTTTGGTGTTGGCGATGACCTTGGTGGCCGATGTCGCGCCTGAGCACAAAAAAGGCCGGTCATTGGGACTGGTGGGGGCATCGATGAGCCTCGGCGTGGCCACTGGCTCTGTCTTGGGGGGTCGCGTCCCTCCCGAACAGGCCACTGAGCTCTTTTTGTATGGTGGCACCTTGATCTTTGTGTTGGCCTTGGCCGCGCTTGTGGTGCTCAAAGACGCGCCCATTCGATCCGCCGCCGAGCGCCTGCCAGTGATGCTCAAGCTCATCGCCAAGCAACATGCCTTGGCCATCCCCTACGTCTTTACGTTTGTCGACCGGCTCACGGTGGGGTTCATCATCTCCACAGTGTCTTTGTATTTTGCGACCGTCTTGGACCTGAGCCCCGCTGAAATCGGCATTGCCATGGCCACTTTCTTGCTGCCCTTTGGTGCGCTGACCTACCCCGCGGGCCTGTTGTGCGAACGCGTGAGTCCAATCGCACTGATGTCTGTGGGCAGCGTGCTTTATGGCATTTATCTCATCGCACTGGGCCTCGGGGGCCCAGACCAAGTGCTTCTCATTATGGCTTTTGGTGGTGTGGTGGCCGCTTTGATGCTGGCGCCATCCATTATTCTGGCCAGCCAGTTGGCCGGGAAAGACCAGCAAGCCACCGCGATGGGCGGCTTCCACCTCGCCGGGTCCTTGGGTTTTATGCTTGGGCCCATGTTGGGTGTGGGTGGGATGGCCTTGCTCAGAAGCCTTGAGGTACCCGTCTATCCCGGTATTTTCATCTTGGTGGGTTCGCTGGAAGTCCTCTGTGTTTTGGGCCTATTGCCATGGCTGATTCGTGTCCATGGTCGACAGGCCACGCACCAAGAAGTACTGGCCGCTCAAGGCGACCAGTATTAAAAGGCTTGGAGTTTTTGGCGTTTGATGAAACGCTGACCAAGTAAGTCAGTGTTGGTGTTGCGAGAAGAATTACACGTTTCGCGGTTATTTCAAATGTTTGCCCCACCCAATGACTGTTTCTCCATCAGGCGGGGCGTTTCATTATTTAAAACATAAACTGCGCTGAACCGTAAATGCTTCTTTCAGGCTGAACTTGATCGAAGAATGGCTCGCGATAAACCTTGTCGGTTAAATTTCTGACACCAGCGACCAAGCGAAGCTTGCGCTCGTTTCTCAGAGGGATATCGACACGTCCACGCAACTCAAAGGTGGTGAAGCTTGGGTAGTCGGTCACATCAGAGGCCGTGTTACCACTCCCGATGCGTGTTTCATCACGGCTTGATAACACCGTCCGGCCCAACGCCTCGAAGCGAACATCACTTTGACCGGGGCCTGCCATGCGATAGGCCACGCCATAGTTAAAGCGGCCACCATCGACACGAACTACGTCCTCATCAGACGGTGCGTAGGTTCTTGAACCATTGCCAAACAGTTCCCAGTCGCCGTACCGCCATGCGGTGCTGAATTCCCAACCAAACATGCCCACGGTGCCAACATTTTGCGGCTGTTCTATGGTGGGCCTTGGCTGAATGACTCGCGTGGTGATGAAATCTCGAATTTCGTTGTAGAACACGGCTGCCTCAGCACGGAAGTTTTCAGTCTCCCACTTACTGCCCATATCAATCGACAGCGAACGCTCTGATTCGAGGTCAGGATTGCCAATGACCTCGATGGGTTGGACCACAACCACCGCAGAGCGCTGATAACGCTCGGCCAAATCCGGCGCTCTAAACCCTGAGCCCAAATTAACATACCAGTTGTTTTCAGCGCTGCGCTCATAAACGACAGCCACGTTGCCGCTGTAGCCTGTTTCTGATTGCGAAGTTTGGCTGATCTCATCGTCTGTTGAGAAATGGTCCAAACGGAAACCGGTAATCAATTCAAAGCGTGGTGCGATGTCCCAGTTGTCTTGCACATAAGCACCCACTCGAGTTTGTTCGGCATCCACCCGGGTTCTGGGTGTCGGGCCTGCATTGAGAAAGGGTGATGGTGGGCCGAATGGCCACAGTTGCGTGCGCGTTTCAATCTCCGGGCCCACCGACGTGTCATAACCAATGTCGGCGCCCACGGTTAAACTGTGATCGCCCAAGTTGAATCGCATCTGCGGGTTAATTTCATAGGTGTTAATTTCATCATCGGTCAACACGCGCACCGACTCAATGCGTGGTGGCGGTGGCGCGAAAAACGCCTCAGGTGATGTTCGGTCAAACTCGCGACGAATTTGCTGCCAATAGACGCCCACGCGAAACTCTTCAATCACAGGAGAGATATCAAAGGACTGATAGTCCATCCCAACGAGGCTTCTTTGATACAACGGGAAAGTGAAGCGCAAGGGGCCCTGGCCCACCGGACCAAATGGGATTGCGGTGTCTTCAATCTCAACATCTTCATCGCGGCTTAGGTTGGCGATAAAGCTCATGCGGCGTTTTTCATCGAGGTGGAAATTGACCCGAGCAAACCCAGAGGTTTTATCGGTCGCACCGCTGGTGGCTTGTGTGCCATCGGCCAATGTGGGGTTTTCATTGGTTGAGTAGCTACCACCAAATACCGCATCGACATCACCATTGCCTGCGTCGATAAAAAAGCCCGCGCGATTTAAGTCATAAGCTGAGTCATAGCTGTAACCGATGCCACCATTCATGCCCGGCTCCGTTCGCCTTTTGGGCTGCCGAGTGATCACATTGATCACCCCACCGAAAGCATCGGTGCCATACAACACTGCATTTGGGCCACGAAGAAGCTCAATGCGATCGACCGAAAAGGTGTCATAAATACTGATGCTGCCACCACCGTAGCCTGTCCCCTGGCCAGACAAGCGCACACCATCGGTTAAAGTGAGGACACGTTGGGCACCCAAACCTCGGATGGTGAAACCCTGTTGCCAGAAGCTCAACGACTGGCCCGCTGGTCCCAGTCCCACAGATGGCTGACGTTGCAGGGCTTGGGTCAAGTCCACAGGAACCTGCTCATCTAGGGCTTCACGAGTGATGGTGTTCACGCCTTGCGGCGTCTCAATCGCAATTCGCTCACGCCCCCGATCAGCGGTCACAGTGATCCTGTCATCCGCCTGATCTCGGCCCTGCTCTTCATCGGTGTCTGTGTTTTGTTGAGCCCAAGCGGGCGCTAAAAACAAAGCACCTGCCACTGCAAGGCTTAGGGTAGAGAAGCGAAGGCGACCCAGGCGGTCGGCACCTTTATTCGTCGGCATAACATTGTCCTTTGGTTGCACAACAATCAGTTAAAACAGAACCATCTGGTTAAATAGTACCAAAATAGTTCTGTATTATATGATATTTGAATTAGTGAGATCAGATTCAGGCGATAGCTTTTGTCAATGAGGGCCCAGTCAACACCTGCTTTTTAAATGGAAAGAAACCTTTGGTGGCTGCGGGCCACAGGGCGTTATCATACGCCCGTCGAACCTGTAATACAGGCACAGCGCACAAATCAACGCATGCATCAACAGCGCCCTCAAGCGTCCCAACAGGTGGCTCACTCACCACCAGTTGCTGCCCACCCAACGCCGCAACCTGATCGGCCAAAGCCTCTGGATGCAGCGTCTCTATCACCACATCCGTTGAGTGGATTTGATCATTCATGGCAAGACCCACGAAATCTTGAACGCGTTTTGAGCCCACGGCTCGACTCGGGCGGTACCAGATCACGCCACGGCAATTGGGGTGTGTCCTCACTTCATGGGCCATGGCGATGTCTTCGGCGTGCGCCAACCAAACACTCGGTTGGCTCAATCCTTCCATGGGCGAAGGCCGAGGTTGGAGGTCCTGGGCTTGAGGTGAGGGCGTGTTCGGGACAGCGATGGCTTCATGCGCCAAACCTTTGGGCGAGTAACGGCCTTGGGTAAAGCGTTCTATGTTTTCTTGGGTGGCCAAATACGTCTTTCCAGGCGTTTGTATGCCCGCCACCCAGCGCCACGACAAGGTATTCGATGCAGGGTCGCCATCGAGCAAATGTTGCAGGAAAAAATCCGCCCCCATCTCCCAAGGTAAACGCAAAGTGAACACCCAAATCGATGCAAACCACATCCGGGCGTGGTTGTGTAGATAGCCGGTCTCAACCAAGTCTTTGGCCCAGTCATCAAACCCATCGATGCCCGTCCTGCCCTCGGTGGCCTGCTGATAACGGTTG
>CBFHIS010000070.1:0-5137 GCA_965655975.1 Wenzhouxiangella sp. | reverse complement strand
TCTTGGATCAACTTTTCCAATGGGCATAAAAAAGCGGCGCCAATGGGCGCCGCTTTTGTTTCTGGCCGTCGTGACCAACAGTCAGCCATCGCATGACCGACTGTCTAGGTTGGGTCAGTTTACTGACCCAATAACGGCGCAATCACCAAGCTCACAATGGCCATCACATTGATCAAGATGTTCATTGATGGACCTGAGGTGTCTTTCAAAGGATCACCAACGGTGTCACCGACCACATTGGCTTTGTGTGTCTCTGATCCTTTGCCACCAAAGTGACCTTTCTCGACGTACTTTTTGGCGTTGTCCCAAGCACCACCGGCATTGGCCATGGTCAGTGCGAGCAAGACACAGCCCAACAGCGCACCACCGAGCATGCCGCCGAGTGATTCGGCACCCAGACCAAACCCAACCGCCACAGGACCAATCACCGCCAAGGCAGCAGGCAGCATCATGCGTTTGATGGCTGAGGTGGTGGCGATGTCGACACAACGGGCCGCATCGGGGGTACCTGTGCCTTCCAGCAGTCCAGGGATTTCTTTGAACTGACGGCGGATCTCTTGGATCATCTCAAAAGCCGCATCGCCCACAGCTGTCATGGTGATGGAAGCCACCAAGAAGGGAAACACGCCACCGATGAACATGCCAATCAATACATTGGGATCGGCGATGTCTAAGCGGAAGCCAGGCAGGCGATGTGACACTTCAGCGATATAGGCAGAAATGATGGTCAACGCCGCCAAAGCCGCCGCACCAATCGCAAACCCTTTACCAATGGCGGCTGTGGTGTTACCCAGCTCATCGAGTGAGTCTGTGATTTTGCGGGTCTCTTCACCCAAGCCTGCCATTTCGGCAATGCCCCCGGCGTTATCGGCCACGGGACCATAGGCATCAATGGCCATGGTCATGCCCACAGTGGCCAGCATCGCCACAGCGGCAATACCCACACCATACAAGTCGGCGTTGGCGTTGGCCACGAAGATCATCACACAGATCGCAAAGATTGGAATGACGACCGACTGCATGCCGGTGGCCAAGCCTGAGATGATGACAGTCGCAGAGCCTGTTTCACCTGAGCGTGCAATTTCTCTCACTGGCTTCCCAGCGGTGTAGTACTCGGTCGACAGACCAATCACCACGCCGCCCACAGCACCGACGACAGCAGCGATCCAGACACCATTGCTGACGCCCAAGTAACCAATTAGGAAGTACGCCAGAATAATGAAACCAACGGCGGCCGACATGGTGCCCAATCGAAGCGCCACTTCAGGGCTTTTCGATGAGCTGGCTTTGACCACCAAGATGGCCAAAATTGAGCACACCAAGCCAAGTGATGAGAGCAACAATGGCAAGCTCATCAAAGCGCTGCCTTCGCCCATGCCTTCAACAAAGCTGGTGGCGGATTGTTGGACCATAACGGTGGCCAGCGCGACGGTTGCAATCATGGCGCCACAATAAGACTCAAAAATATCAGAGCCCATGCCGGCCACATCACCCACGTTGTCGCCCACGTTGTCCGCAATCACACCGGGGTTTCTGGGATCATCTTCTGGAATGCCCGCCTCGACCTTACCGACCAAGTCAGCACCGACGTCCGCGGCTTTGGTGAAGATCCCGCCACCGACACGATAGAACAAAGCCACCACACCAGCGCCCATGCCGAAGCCATGGATGTTGTGTGCGGTCTCTGGGTCTGTGCCAAAGATGAGATACAAAGTACCCAAGCCCACCAGGCCCAATGAGGCCAGCACCATGCCCATGACAGACCCGCCATAGAAGGCAACCATCAAGGCTTTGCTCTGCCCGAAGTTATGCGCCGCTGACGTGGTTCTGACATTCGCGCGGGTGGCCGCTGTCATCCCTAAGAAACCAGCCAATGCCGAACAGGTGGCACCCACCAAGAATGAAATGGCGGTTTGCAAACCCAGTCCTGAGCTGGCCAAAGCCACGAACAAAACGGCCACAGATAAGGCAATGAGGATTAACTCACGGCGCATGAATGCCAAGGCACCCTCTTGGATCAATTTGGCAATTTCAGAGGGCTTGCCTTCCATCGCTGGATAGCTCATGACCACGCGATAAAGAATGAAGGCCACGACTAGGCCAACGACCCCGAGCACCGGGGGGATGAGTAAATGATTCATTGTGTCTCCCAAAAATACAATCGTTTAATAATTGGATCGTGCGTTATGGAACCCGCTCATTGTAGTGAGATCAGGCCTTTTGGGCAAATGCCAGACAAACCCAGTCTTCTTGAAGTGTCATGATGGGGTCAGGATCGAGTGCCATATAGGCTTCGCGCACCGCCTCGGCCTGATGGTCCAAGATGCCAGATAAGACCAAGTATCCACCGGGTGCCACCAGAGCCATGAGCCGGGGCGCCATCTCAATTAATGGTCTGGCCAAGATATTGGCCAGTACCAATGGACTTTGGGTGGCGCTGTGCTCAACAAAAAATCCTTTGGGCTCGAACACCGAGATCTTTTGATCGCACCCATTAATCTGTGCATTGTCGCGGGTGGCCGTTAAGGCCTGTGGGTCATGATCGATCGCCAAAATCTGTTCGGCGCCCAACAAAGCGGCTGCAATGCCCAAGATCCCAGAACCGCACCCAAAATCAATCACAGGCCCCATCAAGGGAAAGCGAGCCTGATCGAGCGCCCATTGATCCAGCCAACTCAAACAAAGCGCTGTGGTGGGGTGGGTGCCACTGCCAAAGGCCAGCCCTGGGTCGAGTCGAATGACCACTGGCCAATCGGGCTCAGGATCCAAATGAGTTGGACAAATCCACAGCCGCTGACCAAACGCCATGGGCTTGAATTGATCCATCCACGCGCGGGTCCAGACTTGCTCCTCAATGGCCTTTGAGGCCAGTGGCGTGTCGGCATCAATGAGGCCGCTTTCGATGAGGTCATGGATGATCTCGGTCAGATCTTGATCGATCGGGAACAATGCCTCAACGATCACCACTGGCCACAAAGGCAGTGCGCCGGGGTCGGGCTCATGCAGGGGGTGATCTTCGGCGTCGACCAAGGTCACAGAGACCGCGCCGTGTTCAAACAAAGCATTTTCAATGGGCTCAATGACCAGTGTCTGATCCACAGCGTGAGCGGTGTGCTCGTTTTGTTCGACGCGAACACTCAGACTGAGTGCTTGCCACTTGGGTGAGGGTGTGGTGATGCTTGTTTCCTGGCTCATCGAAAATCGCCCCAAAGCGCTTGCAATGCCGCAATGGCTGCGGGTCCGGCGGTCTCGGTTCTCATCACCCGTGGGCCCAGACGGAGGCCTTGAGCGCCGTCATGGTTGAGCGCATCGATTTCTGATGGGCTCAAACCACCCTCGGGACCGATGATCAGGGCCACATGGCTATGCGGTTGTGCTGTCTTGAGTGTGGCCTCGGCCAGTGGGTCCAAATAAAAAGAAGCGGTCTCAATAGAACAAGACCCAGTCTCATTAGAACCAGACCAATGGCTGAGTTCAGTGGGTGCATCGATGCTGGGGATGTGCACGCGGCCACTTTGCTCACAGGCACCAATGGCGATGCTTTCCCACCGCGCTTGCCGCTGGGCGCGGCGTTTGTCATCGAGTTTGACGCCAGTCCGCTCGGTAAAGACGGGGGTGATGCGCTTGACGCCCAATTCAGTCGCTTTTTGGATCACCCAGTCCATGCGCTCGCCCCGACCAATGGCTTGGATCAAGTGCACCTCAAGGCTTGATTCCACCATTGGGCTGCTCCGTTGTTCTAAGTCGACCACACAGTCTTTGGCGCCTGTGGCGTGTTGAATTCGACCCACATATTCTGCACCATCACCATTAAAGACAATCACCGAGTCGCCAGCTTGGTGCCGCAGCACCTTGAGCAAGTGTTTGGCGGGGCCCTCCTCCAAGCGCACCGCCTGGCCGATGGCCAACACTTGGCGGGTATAGACGCGCGTCAGGCGGGGTTTGGGATTGATTGATGGGCACATCAGCGTATGATGAGTCATATCGAATTGGACATCAACAGGGCTTGGCCCAAACGTCATAGAGGATCGACTGTCAGCAATGAATGCAAATGCCAAAGGTTTTTCTTTAATTGAAGTGTTGGTGGTGGTGGTGATCATCAGTATTATGGCTGCGGTGGTGGTGCCCAGAATCATGGATGAGCCTGACCGCGCCCGCGTGGTGCGTGCCGAACAAGACATTCGGGCGCTGGTCACGGCTTTGAACCTATACCGACTGGACAACGCCACCTACCCGTCGACAGAACAAGGCTTGCAAGCTTTGGTCGAGCGGCCCAGTGGCAGCCCCGAGCCCAGAAACTGGAAAGCCGATGGCTATCTTGACCAGTTGCCGCTCGACCCATGGGGGCGGGAATACCAATACCTCCAGCCCGGCATTCATGGTGAGATTGATGTGTGGTCCTTGGGCGCCAATGGTTTGTCTGGCGGGGAAGGCATCAATGCAGAGATTGGCAATTGGATGCGGTGAGTCTGAGTCACTACGCAAAAAAGGTCATCGCTGATCCCATTCAGACAGATGACCAGCCTGGGATTTGATTCAATGCAGCCGATGCCCTTCTCCAGCCGCGGTTTGACTTTGATTGAGACCCTTGTTGTTTTGGTGATTGCCAGTGTGATGGCCACCTTGGTGACACTGCGTTTGGGTGTTTTTGATCAAACAGCGTCTCTCCGTGATCACTTGAGCGATGTGGCTCAGGCCGTCGATGCGGTGTGCGAGCAAGCCCTGTTTCGAGCGAGGCCACAGAGCGTGTCGTTTTATGCACACGGGCTCATCTGGAATGGTGTCGACAACAGCGCTTTGGTGACGTGGCCCACTGAGATCCGAGCGGCTGTGCGGATCGAGGGCCATGCGACACCCCTTCAAAAAAATCCTCTGTCTGCAAGTGCCGGTGCTCGTGAGGGTGTCGGGGATTTCGAGGGCATGCCTTTTCACATCCTCTGTGATCCGTTGGGACAAAGAACGGCTTTTGAGTTGCAACTTCAAGACAACGCGCACTCGGCGACGTTGATCATGGCGGGCGATGGACAATGGTCCATTCAATCAGAGGATCAATCGTGAGGCCCAATGTGGCATCCAATCAAACCGGAATGACCTTGATCGAGGTCTTGGTGGCGTTGGTGATTGTGTCGGTGGCGGT
>CBFHIS010000069.1:0-5147 GCA_965655975.1 Wenzhouxiangella sp. | reverse complement strand
CAAGTCAACAAAACCCAAGTCAGCAAGAGTCAGGCCAAAAAGACCACGATCGAGCTTGGCTTACTCTCCCATGATGCCAGAGAGACTGAAATTGCACGCATGTTGGGGGATGCGCATTCCAAGACCAGTTTGGCGCACGCGCGCGAATTACTGGACACGCACCACAACACCCCTGCTTAAGACTCAAAGCAGGTTTTCTCCGCCTCTACAACGGGTTTTAAATCGGTTTTAAACTGGTCTTGCGATCGGGGAAGGTCAGCCTTCGACCTTTTTTTTGACATACATAACCAACGCGTGGTCAACGATCTCGTAACCATGGGCCTTGGCAATTTCTTCTTGGCGGGCTTCAATGGCCGGGTCATAGAATTCAATCACCTCGCCACTCTCCACACAAACCATGTGGTCATGATGGTCATCAACGGCCAGCTCATAACAGGCCTGGGCTGGTCGACCACTGCCATCATCAAAGACGTGCTTGTGAATCAAACACGCCGCCTCAAATTGAGCCAACACACGATACACTGTGGCCAGCCCAATGTCCTCACCATCGGCATTGAGCTGCCGATAGATCTCATCGGCGGTGAGGTGTTTTTGGGTGGCGCGCTCCAAAAGTCGCAAGATGGTCAGCCGAGGTTGGGTGACTTTAAGGCCGGCGTTCCGAAGCTCTTTGGTTTCTCTTGCCATGGTGGCTATTGTATCATTGAGCCTCTTCAATCAACGAATCAGGAATTGTCCATGTCTTTGTCAGCCCATCCCCGCAGCCGCCTCACTTGGCTCGCATCGATCACGGTACTTTTTTTGGTCTTTGGACTCACTGGCTGTTCTGACTGGGTCTATCGACAAGACATCCAACAAGGCAATGTCCTGGAAGAAGAAGACCTCAATCAATTGGAACTCGGCATGAGCAAGCGCCAGGTGGCCGTGTTGTTGGGCTCCCCGTCTGTGCAAAGCCCTTTTCACACCGACCGCTGGGATTATGTCAACACCTATGCCAGACGCGGTGAGGCGTTTGTCTCACGCACGCTGACATTGGTGTTTAGCGAAGACACTCTGGTGTCGATTGAGGGGAACTACTTAGATCAAGACTCAGAAACCGCTGAGCTCTTAAGGGCGCTGCAAAGCCCTGACCGTCAGATGGATGAAGATGAGTTGATGACACCCTAAGAGAGCCGTGCACAAGAGCTCGCTCGCCACAGCATTCATTAAACCACTGAATTTCTTTTTGCTCGCTCAATTTTGGCGAGCTCACGACGAACCTCTTTTGGGTCTGCTGTGAGTGGTCGGTAGAGCTCAATCCGGTCCCCCGGCTGCAACACCCGATCGGCCGAACACAACTGGCCAAAAATACCCACTTGTGATGGGTCAAGTGGGTGCTCGGGCAAATCGGAGAGAAAGCCATGGTCCTCAACGGCCACTGAAATGGCCTCCCAAACCGTTGAGCCCTCTGGAACCTCCAACTCTATAAGCCGCTGCGATGCTGGAAATCCAGCCGCCAATTCAATCTTCATCGCCGTAGACCTCGATGGCGCGGCGGCAAAAATCATCCACCATGCGATCGGCCACTTTGCCAAAACTTCGAGACAGCGCCGACGAGAGCAGGCCTTGGTTCATCTCAAAGTGAAGATCCAAGCTCACTTTGGTTCCAAATCCCATGGGCTCAAATCGCCACTGCCCAGCGAGCGTGCGGAAGGGCCCTTCCAGCAAACTCATCTCGACCAAGGAAGGGGCATCCAAGCGGTTGCTGGTGGTGAACTCTGGTTTGAGACCAGCCAGATTGAGGCCCAGCGTGGCCTTTTGGTGGCTGTCTGTTTGCTCATGCACGGAGGCCTGATCCACCCAGGATAGAAAGCTGGGGTAGGCGGCCACATCTTGTACCAAATCAAACATCTGTTGCGGCGAGTGTGGCACCAAGGCAAATCGGTGAACGTCTGGCATGGCGCAATGATACTTGAAACCATCCACCTTGCGGTATCATGGGAATCTATTTCGGGTTTAGAGCACACATGGCAAAGACTTCATCATCCACCATTGCTCTCAACAAACGCGCGCGCTTTGAATACCACCTCGATGAGACCATTGAGGCTGGCATCGCGCTCGAAGGTTGGGAGGTCAAAGCACTCAGGGCTGGAAGCATTCAGTTCGGGGAGAGCTATGTCCTGATCAAGCGGGGAGAAGCCTATTTGTTTGGGTGTTTGATCACACCTTTGGTGTCGACCTCCACCCACACCCATGCAGACCCCATGCGGACGCGTCGCCTGTTGCTGCATCGGCGCGAGCTCGATCGCTTGGTGGGCTTGGTTGAACGAAAGGGATTCACGCTGATCCCAACAGCGATGTACTGGAAACGAGGTAAGGTCAAAGTAGAAATTGCTGTGGCGCGGGGCAAACAAACCCACGACAAGCGACGAACTGAAAAAGACCGTGATTGGGAGCGGCAAAAAGGCCGTTTGATGCGCCAAAAATAAATCAACGTTTTGCCTCAAGATCTGGAACTTTCTCGCAATATTGAGCTCTTAGTGGTAGTCTGTAAGACTTCCCAATAGGGGGCGTACTGGCTTCGACGTGGATCGGACGTACCCTGGGGCATGCCGAGGAGACAGCAACCCTCGTAAAACCTGGCTGTAAAAAAGTTAGTTGCCAACGACGACAACTACGCACTGGCTGCTTAAACACAGCCTGCTCTCTACCGGTTGAGCCTGCGCTTCCGATTAGAGATCATTAAGTAGGATCGCGGTCTGCTGAGTTTCGGGGCAGACTGTTAAATCAAACCGCAACTGGTCGGCACGTATGCCCTGCCTCTCGGGCGGCGTGACGATGAGAAAAAATCGAGTGGCTAAGCATGTAGAACCAGGATCAAATGGTTTGCGGACGCGGGTTCGACTCCCGCCGCCTCCACCAATTCAAAGTTTAGCAAAATCCAAGAAAGTCCTCTAAAGCCCGCCATTGCGGGCTTTTTTGTGGATTTCATATCCACTAAGATCCAATGAATTCGTTGGCAGCCAGCACGAAATGGGGGTAACTTTGGGGGCACAAATTGCTGAATTGCCGATTTTCGAGGGAGTTACCCCCATCAGGAAGCAAGCGGCGGAGATTCAAAGCATCGGTTTGAAGGCAAAGAGAAGCTGATCTCGGTGGGGATTTATCCAGAAGTGTCACTGAAGCAGGCCCGCGCACGCCCCGAAGAAGCAAAACAGCTCCTCGACCAAGGCATCAACCCAAGCGATCAACCAAGGCTTGTTCTTTCCCCTGCGGCATTCAAATATCCCCTTTTTGTTGGCTCATGGCAAGACGCCTTTTCTCCGGGAGTGGTCTTTGGCTGGTCCACCGTTGGGTGTGGCGTTTTGTTGTGGATCAATAATCTGCGCTCAAAGAGAAAATCCATTCGTTCGAGAACACCCGCATCCCTCATAAAGTTAGCCACAATTCTGTGTGATAAGCTTATTCACCTTCTAGCACAAATTGGAGCTTTTTCATGCGCATCAAGCTTGGGTTTTTCATTGTCTTAATCGTCATCTCACCATTGGCCTGGGGCGCTAAGTCAACGTTGCAATCGGCAGACCTATTTGACCTTCAATATGTCCGCGATGTCGAAATCTCACCCGATGGTCAGCAGATTGTTTATGCCCGAGCCATACACGACATCATGTGTGATTGCGTGCGCTCCAATCTTTGGATGGTAGATGTTGACGGCACAGATCATCAACCGCTGCTATCGGGTCGTGGCAGTTACTCCTCACCCAAGTTCTCTCCAAGCGGAGACCGCCTGGCCTATGTGACAAAAGACGAGGAAGGCAAAACTCAATTGTTCGTCCGCTGGCTTGACTCTGGCCAAACCGCCATGATCACCAACTTGATCGAATCCCCCTCATCCATTGCTTGGTCTCCCGATGGCCGCTCCATTGCCTTTTCTATGCGTGTGCCAGCAGAAAAACCCTCACTGGCCAAGCCGCCACAGAAGCCTGAGGGCGCACGCTGGGCAGAACCTCCGGTGGTCATTGATGCAGTCGTCTATCGCTTTGATGGTCGCGGTTATCTCAAACCCGGTTTTAACCACATTTTTGTTGTCCCTGCTGACGGCGGTGCCGCCCGACAATTGACCTCGGGTGACTACAACCACAGTGGCCAGCTGGCTTGGATGTCAGATGGCTCAGGGATTGTTTTTTCCGCCAATCGCGATGAGAACTGGCAATACGAGCTCAGTGAAAGTGATCTTTACCGAGTTTCTATAGAGGGAGAGCTAGAACAGCTCACTAACCTCCCAGGCCGAGAGACCTCCCCTGCCGTCTCCCCCGACGGGCAAACAATCGCCTTTGAGAGAGACGACCACCAGGACAAGCAATACAGCATCAACGCGCTTGGTTTGATTGATGCCAATGGTGGGAATCTTCGCGTGATTGGAGAAGCGTTGGACCGTTCCATCGAAAACCCACATTGGGCAAAAGATGGTGAATCACTGTACTTCCACTTCACTGACCGTGGCTGGACAAAAGTGGGTCGCATTTCATTGGATGACCAAACTCAAACAGTCATTGACGGCATCAACGGCACCACCATCGGGCGCCCCTACACCAGCGGTGATTATTCAGTCGCTGGAGATGGCACCCTCGCCTACACCTTCGGAACCGAAAAAACACCGGCTGATGTCTGGGTCAAGCCAGTCGACGGCACCGCACGTCAACTCACCGCCTTGAATGAAAACCTCCTGGGCCAACGCCAGCTCGGTGATGTTCATGAAATCATCTATCCCTCGTCGGTTGACGGCACCGAAATTCAAGGCTGGTACCTCACGCCCCCGGACTTTGATCCCAACAAACAATACCCATTGGTCTTGGAGATTCATGGTGGCCCACACTTGGCCTATGGGCCACATTTCTCGTCTGAGATGCAGCGCATGGCTGCTGAGGGATACGTGGTGTTTTATGACAACCACCGAGGGTCTTCTGGCTATGGTCGGGACTTTGGCATGTTGCTCGAATACAAGTACTCATCTGAAGAAGACTTTGGTGATCATATGTCGGGCGTGGATGCGATGATCGACAAAGGGTTTATTGACCCTGAGCGTTTATTTATCGCAGGTGGCTCTGCGGGTGGCATTGCCACCGCCTATGCCATTGGCCTCACCGATCGCTTCAAGGCAGCCGCCGTGA
>CBFHIS010000068.1:0-5462 GCA_965655975.1 Wenzhouxiangella sp. | reverse complement strand
TGGCGTTGGCCGCGTACAACATCGGGCTGGGCCACCTGGAAGATGCCCGGGTGATCACGCAGCGCCAAGGCGGGGATCCCGATCGTTGGATTGACGTGAAAGCACACTTGCCATTGCTGACACAGGAGCGGTGGTATGGCCAAACGCGTTATGGCTATGCTCGGGGTTATGAAGCTGTTAGCTATGTCAGCAACATTCGGACCTTTTATGAGATTTTATTGTGGATGGACCAACGCGAGCATCCTTTGCTCACAGCCATCGAAACCTCAGTCGAGCCAAACGCACTGCCCTGACTGCGTGCGAATGGATTCCAATTGCTTTTGATGCGCACTTGCTTCGGCCGCATTGGCTCGAACACACACCAAGGCCGACAAATCAAGCGCCAACTTTGAAGCGTGATCGGCTTGTTGCTGGGTACTCGAGCGCATGCTCAATCCCAAATCGACCTGACCCCCGGTCATCAACAAATAAACATCGGCAAGCAACTCAGCATCCAACAAAGCGCCGTGTAATTGCCGATTGGAATTGTCCACCTCATAGCGCTTACACAACGCATCCAAACTGACGCGTTGACCTGGGTGCAGTTCACGCGCCAACGCCACCGTATCAAGGACATCGGCCACTTGAGCCACTTGGATGGCCGGTGAGCGGTCGAGTCGCGCCAACTCAGCATCCAAAAAACCCACATCAAAAGGTGCGTTGTGGATGATTAGTTCTGCCCCTTCAATGAAAGCCAAAAAATCATCGACGATGTCTCTAAACTTAGGCTTGTCTTCTAAAAAGGCATCGGTGATGCCATGCACCTCTAAAGCACCGCCCTCCACCAAACGATCGGGGTTGAGGTAGCAGTGAAAATGTCGATCGGTGACTCTGCGGTCATCAATTTCCACACACCCGATCTCCACAATGCGGTGCCCAAGGTCTGGATCCAGCCCGGTGGTTTCTGTATCTAGAACAATCTGCCTTTTCATCTCACTCATCGTCTACTCAAGCTCCGCAATCCATTGGATGATCCTACTCAGGCCCCTTGGCCATGCCCATGGCGGCCTCTCTGGCCAAGTCATCCACCCGCTCGTTTTCTGGGTGCCCGCTGTGGCCTTTGACCCACGCCCACTCGATGCTGTGGCCAGCCACTGCCTCATCGAGCTGTTGCCACAAGTCCATATTCTTGACCGGTTTTTTGTTGGCTGTTCGCCAGCCATTGGCGCGCCATTTTGGAAGCCACTGAGTGATGCCATCGCGGACATACTTTGAGTCTGTGACAAGCTTGACCTGACAGGGCTTTTTCAGCAAGCGAAGCGCTTCAATGGCCGCGCTCAACTCCATGCGATTGTTGGTGGTGTCCAACACACCCCCAGAGGCTTCTTTGCTGTGGCCGTTCCAACGCATCAACACCCCCCAACCACCTGGGCCTGGGTTTCCTAGACAGGCGCCATCGGTCCAGATCTCGACGCGTTGATCACTCATGCGGCACGACACTGGGCCATGACAGCAGGAGTTTGCTGCAACGCCAACCGACTTCGTCGCTCGGGTCGAATGGGGGCAATGTCGCAGCGCTTTCGACCCACCAACACGAGTACAGGACTCAACCTAGGAATCAACCCCCACCACTGTGCCAATGGATGAATCTCCAATTGCATCGCAGGATGCGTATTGGCCATCAAAAAGTGTGGCCAACTCGGTAAGCGCCAGCTCCGCTTGCCCATCACCTGCCAAGTGGACCGATGCCATGGGTTGGCCGACACCGCCACCATTAAGCCACCGGGCTTGAGCACCCGAGCCCACTGACTCATTGGGAAACGGGCTTGATCGGGTTGCCAGGCGTGCCGCACCAGCAAGGCGGGCACGCTGGATGCGTCAAACGGCAAAGCGTCGCCGCTGGCCCGAAACGGCCAGACCAAGCCTTGGTGGTCAAACAGCAAGCGATGGCGTTTGGCGGACACCGGTAGACTTGGCGACGGGCTGGTGACCGGCGCCACCTCCACAAACCAATCGACTTGGTTCAACGCCTCTATCGAGCGTCCAAGCTCAGCCAACAAGCGCGACTCAGCGGTTTGTAGATTGGAAAAATCAGCCAACATGGCAGACACGTTAGAATGGGTCGAAAGAAGGTTTGAACATGCCAAAGAGGATACCAGAAGGAGCGCTCGTGAGAATACGTGTGGAAGCAATTCCGGCCCTCGAGTCGAATTACATTTGGCTGGTCCACGATGGTCAGCATGCCGTGTTGGTGGATCCCGGTTGTGCCAGTGCCGCCTTGGCTCGGTTGCATGCCCACCAACTTCACTTGGTGGGCATCTTGATCACACACCACCATCACGACCACATTGGGGGCGTGGCTGAGATTCTTGCCCAGCATCCGGTCCCCGTGTGGGGGCCCAACGATGAGCGCATCGATGGGTTGACGCACGCAGTCTCCGAAGGCGATCGGATCGAGATCCCGGGTCTTGATCTGAACTTGGCTGTCCTAGAAACCCCAGGTCACACGCGCTCACACGTGATCTATTACAACCCTTCTATGATCTTTGCCGGCGACACATTATTTTCGATGGGTTGTGGGCGCTTGTTTGAAGGCACCCCCGCCGAAATGCTCACCTCTGTCAACAAGGTGGCCAAACTCAATCCAGAAGCCGAGCTCTACTGCGGTCACGAATACACCGAGGCCAATGGCCGATTCGCTCAAATGGTTGACCCACAAAATAACGCTTTACAAGAGCGGCTAACAGCGGTGCGTGAGCTCAGAGCAGCGGGTCAACCCACGTTACCCGTCACGCTGGCCACAGAGCTAGACACCAACCCTTTTTTGAGAACCAGAGACCCAAGCATTGTCATGGCGGCGCGCGCGCACGACCCAGATACAACCAACACCGCCACCGATGTCTTTGCCACCTTGCGCGCTTGGAAAGACCAACAGCCTTAGAGCATGGTCACGACCCACTTCCCCCAACCAAGACTCACACGACGAGGCATGACTGCCGTATAATATATCGCTTAATCGCGATAGAAGGATATTGTCATCGACCTCGAGCTCATCAATCGCTACTGCAGCCTGTTAGGCGATGCGACTCGCGTCCGGCTCTTGGCCCTGCTGGAGCGTGAAGAGCTGACCGTGGCCGAATTGGCCACCATCACCCACCTGGCCCAACCCAGAGTCTCGACCCACTTGGCCAGACTGCGCGAAGCCGGCATGGTGGTGGACCGCCGCTCAGGCGTCTCTGTGTACTATCGCTTGGCCGAGGAAGACCAAGAACCGGATATGTCCCGGCTCTGGCAGACTTTTCAAGCGGGCCTGGATGATGCCTTGATCGATGCCGATGCCGAACGCTTGGTGGGGGTCTTAGCGCAACGCGCCACAGGGCGCAATTGGGCCGATTCGGTTGCCGGTGACATGGAACGGCATTATTCACCCGGCCGGACCTGGGAAGCCACCGCGCACGCGCTCAAACAACTCCTCAGGCTTGGACGGGTGCTGGACATTGCCTCGGGTGATGGCGCCATGGCGGACTTGCTGGCACAACAAGCCGACTCGATTGATTGCCTTGACCTGTCTGAGAAGGTGGTGGCTGCCGGGACTGAACGCAGCGAGCATTTGCCAAACGTCAACTTTCACCTCGGCGACATGCATGCCCTGCCCTTTGATGATGCCACGTTTGACACGGTCTTGTTGTTGCATGCGCTCACCTATAGCAACACACCTGAAAAAGTCATCACAGAAGCTGCGCGTGTCTTGCGCCCGGGTGGGCGGTTGGTCTGTGCCACGCTCGATCGTCACGACCACGCCGATCATGTGCGGGCTTATGGACACAACCAGCCAGGTTTCTTTCCAAAAACGCTTCGCGCTTGGTTTGAACAAGGGGGCCTGGAGGTCTCATTTTGTGATGTCACCTCGATTGAACGCAAGGCGCCGCATTTTAAAGTCGTTACCGTGCTTGCCCAAGCACCCAACGTGCACACACATGCACCCAGTGGAGATTCCTGATGCTGAAATGGCATGACCCAAAACGCGTTGAACAACTTTTCCACGCGCTGAGCGAACGCATCATGGTCTTGGATGGCGCCATGGGCACCATGATCCAATCGCACCGCTTGGATGAGGCCGACTATCGAGGCGACCGCTTCCAAGACCACGCGAGTGATCTGAAAGGAAACAATGATTTGTTGAGCATCACGCAACCTAAAATTGTGACCGACATTCACCGAGAATTTTTGGCTGCTGGTTGCGATTTTGTAGAAACCAACACCTTTAATGCCAACCGCATCAGCCAAGCCGATTATGCGCTGGAAGACTTGTCCAAAGAGCTCAATGTGGTCTCGGCCCAGCTGGCCAAAAATGCCTGCGATGAGTTCAGTTTGGAAACACCGTCTCAACCAAGATTCGTGATCGGTGTCTTGGGGCCTACCAATCGAACGGCCTCAATTTCGCCCAATGTCTCATCCCCTGGGTATCGAAACATCACGTTTGCTGATCTGGCCGAGGCCTATCAAGAAGCCGTTGCCGGCCTCTTAGACGGTGGCGCTGATGTCATCATGATCGAGACGGTTTTTGACACCCTCAACGCCAAGGCCGCGATCTACGCGGTCGAAGAGGAATTCAATGCGCGCGGAGAAAAATGGCCATTGATGATCTCAGGAACCATCACCGATGCCAGTGGGCGCACGCTATCGGGGCAAACAGCCGAGGCATTTTATTTTTCTGTCGAACACGCCCAACCCATTGCCACTGGTTTTAACTGCGCATTGGGCGCCGATCAGCTCAAACCCCACATTAAAGCGCTTGGTGGGGTGGCTGAGTCACTGGTCAGCGCACACCCAAATGCGGGCCTGCCCAACGAGCTCGGTGAGTACGATGAATCACCTGAAGACATGGCGCGCATTATCGCCACCTTTGCCTCAGATGGCTTGATCAACATCATCGGTGGCTGTTGTGGCACCACCCCCGATCATCTCAAAGCCATTATTGAGGCCGTCAAAGGTCACAAGCCCAGACCGCTGCCGGCCAGTTTAAAGTTGGACGTTGCCGCATGAGTCAAGCCCGCTACACCCATTTGAGTGGACTCGAGCCACTGGTGATCACACCCGCATTGGGCTTTGTGAACATCGGCGAGCGCACCAACGTCACAGGCTCGGCCAAATTCAAACGGTTGATTGTTGAAGAGCGCTTTGATGAAGCCCTAGAGATCGCACTGGAGCAGGTCCAAAATGGGGCACAGATCATCGATGTCAATATGGACGATGGGCTGATCGATGCCGAAGCGGTCATGGTCGAGTTCTTGAACCTGATTGCAGCCGAACCGGACATCGCCCGCGTCCCCATCATGGTCGATTCCAGCAAGTTCAGCGTGATTGAGGCGGGTCTCCGTTGCCTACAAGGCAAGGGCATTGTCAACTCAATCAGTCTTAAAGAAGGCGAGGAAGCATTTTTAGCGCAAGCTCGAACGGTGCGCCGTTATGGGGCGGCCGTG
>CBFHIS010000067.1:0-5560 GCA_965655975.1 Wenzhouxiangella sp. | reverse complement strand
CTTCCGACCTTAGCTCATTTGAAACAGCAAGGTCTTGGGCCCAAGTTTGTCTATCGACAAGAACCACAAACCCTCTTTCGGTCACGGGCAGAGCGGTGGGCCCAAGCCGTGCATCTCCGCGCATTAGACAAATGTGGTGGTGCGATTACCTTAGGTGGCGCATATGCCCAAATCATCGATGGCCTGAACGCTGGTGACACACCGGTGATTTTGGTTGATGCACCCGCAGAAGGTCGACCCACGTTGACTGGTCAGTCGGGTGCATTCACTCTGAATGTGCGTTTGGGGTTATTGAACATGTTGTGCCGTGAGCGCATTCGCTTCGTCTTTTACCGATGTGGCTTTGACCCGCAAACAGGTCGCCGACAGCTGTCGATTGGACCAGGCCACATAGAAGACAACCCTCAAATCATCGCCGATCTGGCCGCCGATCATTTGGCGCGGGCGTTTGCATTGGACACGGCGCAATGGCGCTTGTGGGTGGTGGGCGCCTCGTTGCTTAACCCGGCTTTGTGATGATGTGCCTTCCTAATGTCATGGCTTTGAGCTATGCTTGATGGTTGAGAGTCGGCCAGACAGTCGCTGTGTCTTTTGGGCGCAGAGGAAAGTCCGGGCTTCATAGGGCAGGGTGCCAGGTAACGCCTGGGCGGTTGAGTGGTGACGCTCAATCGACGGAAAGTGCCGCAGAAAATACACCGCCGATGGCCCTCGGGCACAGGTAAGGTTGAAAAGGTGCGGTAAGAGCGCACCGCTTCTCGGGCAACCGAGTTGGCAGGGTAAACCCCACTCGAAGCAAGGCCAAATAGGGATGCCATGGCGTGGCCCGCGTCGCATCCGGGTAGGCTGCTACAGGTGGTTGGTGACAACCATCGCAGATGAATGACTGTCCACGACAGAACCCGGCTTATCGGCCGACTCTCTCCTTATTCTGGGCTTGGCTGTCGCCATAAAACATCGCTGGGGTGCGATTGGCGGGGGTTTATTCGGCGGTTAAACCCTGACCGAGCTGCACCAAATCAGATGGCTGAAAATTCTCTCTCCAGGCGGGAAACTGGGGTGGTGTGATCAAAATCACTGTTGAGCCCCAATGAAAGCGCCCCATCTCATCGCCTTGTTGAAAATTTATGGGTGCGCCTGTGTAATCCAAAGGCGTGGCCAAAGGCCGCCGCAGGCTGGGATCGTCCCAGAGGGTTTCAATGCCAGCCACCATCAATGCGGCCACCATCACCAGCAAGTAATTGCCTTGGGGATGGGCAAACTCACACACCAGTCGCTCGTTTCTAGCAAACAAGCACGGAATGGCGCGGGCAGTGGCATGCGAGACGCTAAACAGTTCTCCAGGGATCCGTCGGGCATTAATGAGGGTGCTCGTTGCAGGGACGTGCACGCGATGATAGTTGTAAGGCGCCAAATAAATGGTTATCCATTGACCGCCACGAAATGCATCGAGGCCTTGGTCTGTCCCGACCAACGCCTCCAATGTGTAGTCCAGGCCTTTGGCCTGAATTAAGCGCGTTTGATCGGGTCCATCCAGTTGTCCCAACTGACTGATGCAGCCATCGCACGGGCTCACCAAGCTCGCCGTCTCTATTGGGCGAGCACCCGGTTTGAGCGCCCGGGTAAAAAAGGCATTGAAGTGAGGATAGTCTTTCGGGTCTGGCGATTCGGCTTCATCTAAATTCACCGAAAATAGGCGCGTAAAAACGCGGATAAAGGTGTCTTTAAACGGACCAAAGCGAATATTGGATAGCCACCACGCCAGGTGGGTGAGGGCGTGTTTTGGCAGCAGGTACTGCGGCCAAACCCGCACCCGTTCTGCTAGCGTTGGTCTCATGAAGTAATCTGGAATAAGTCGGCGGTGACATCCTCGGGGTTTAACGGATGCCCAAAGCGACCAAATAAGCGGCCTTCTGGGTCGATGATCATCACCGCAGCCGAGTGGTCGACATTGTAATAACCGGTGTTGGGATCGGCCTCATCGCGCACATAAATCACCCCGAGCTGGCGAGTCAATCGCTCAAGCGCTGGGTCATCGCCGGTGACCGCTAAAAATGACTCATCAAACCAAGCCACATACTCCCCAAGTAACTCACCCTCATCCCGCTCTGGGTCAACGGAAACAAACACCACCTGGGGCAGGTTGTCTTGCTTCATCAGACGCAGTGAGTCCATGGACTGTGCCAAGCTGGCTAGGGTATCTGGGCAAATGTCGGGGCAGTTGGTGAAGCCAAAAAACAACAGTGTCCATTGGCCCTTGAGTGCCTCTTGGGTAAATGGTGCGCCGGCAGCCGTCTCAATCTCAAAGTCATTGAGCACTCGGGGTGTTGGAAACACCGAAGCCGCGCGCAAATCAAGGCTCCGATCGAGTAGCGTGCGAGAGACCATGATGCCTGCAGCCACAGCAGCGATTAGGACAACTAAAACCACCAAGGCATTGCCTTGGGCCTTTGGGAGACTGTGTTGTTTGCTCATATCAGGCATTATAGCGACAGTGGCGCGATGGGGTGTCAGCAGACGATCGATAATGGCCTGTTGCAAGTGGCTGATATAGGGACCAAATAAGCAGATGAGCAATAACCAGATGACCCATACAGCAGGGAAGCCTTCAAGCACTGACTCAAATTATCACTCGATCGGCGCTTGGGTCGAACAGGCCGCCAAGCGGTTGGAGGCCAAAGGCCTACACTTTGGGCATGGCACGGCCAATGCCTTTGATGAAGCCTGCTGGATGGTCAGTCACGCCTTGGATCTTGCACCCGATTTTCCAGACGCGGTGTTTCAACAATCTCTGGATGATGCGTCGAGGGGCATTTTGGATGCGCTGTGCCAAGCTCGGATCGAGAGCAGAAAGCCATTGGCTTATCTGATAGGTCAGGCTTGGTTTGCGGGTCTCATGTTCGAAGTCACCCAAGCGGCATTGGTGCCAAGATCGCCCATGGCTGAGATCATCTTGGGCAATGCAGAGCCGTGGTTTGATTTTGGGCGCGCAAAAAAAGTGTTGGATATCGGGACAGGCTCAGGCGCCATTGCCGCTGCAGTGGCCCATCACTGGCCAATGATCGAGGTCGATGCGGTGGATGTGAGTCCAGACGCGCTCGCCTTGGCCCAGCGCAACGTCAACCGTTTGGGATTGGCCTCACGCGTTCGTCTGCATCTTTCTGATCTATACGACGGGCTGGGCGGGGAGCGTTTTGATGTCATTTTGGCCAACCCGCCCTATGTGCCTGAGTCTTCGATGGAGACCTTGCCGCCAGAATATCGTCATGAACCGAGCTTAGGATTGGTCGCTGGCCACGATGGTCTGTCGATCGTGCACCGGCTCATCCGTGAGGCGCCTACGCATTTGGCGCCGGGTGGGGTCTTGATTTGTGAGGTTGGCGAGGCCGCTGAGGCCTTTGATGCCTGGGCCCTAGAGCAGCGATTGGAGATTGTCTGGCTCGATTTCGAGCACGGCGGCGACGGGGTTTTCTTGGTGACAGAGCCTGTGCTTGCAGGCCGCTTTGGCGTGCCCAAATAATAACGCCTAGGCGGTACAATAACAGGCTGAATAAACAGCTTTCTGAACAAACGACTTTTAAGGGTCAATGAATGAAAATACTGGTTACGTTAAAGCGCGTGGTGGATTACAACGTCAGGGTGCGGGTCAAAAATGACGGCTCTGGGGTGGAGACCGATGGCGTTAAGATGTCGATTAACCCCTTTGACGAGATTGCCCTTGAGGAGGCCATTCGGATCAAAGAGCGGGGTGAGGCCAATGAGATTGTTGTCGCGTCCATCGGGCCCGATGCCTGCCAGCAGCAATTGCGAACCGGGCTGGCCATGGGTGCGGATCGGGCGATTTTGGTCGAGACCGATGGGCTGGTGCAGCCCTTAACGGCAGCAGAAGTCTTTCTAAAAATCATCGAGCAAGAAAAGCCTGATTTGGTATTGATGGGCAAACAGGCCATCGACGATGATTGCTCGCAAACCGGCCAGATGTTGTCGGCGATGTGGGATCGACCGCAGGCTACCTTTGCTTCGAGCATTGTTTTTGATGGGCAATCTGCCCAAGTCACCCGCGAGGTGGATGCTGGCTTAGAAACCATTGAGGTCGACTTGCCCGCGGTTGTCACCGTTGATCTTCGCCTCAATGAGCCGCGGTTTGTGAAATTGCCGGAGATCATGAAGGCCAAGAAAAAGCCGTTGGATGTCAAGCCGTTATCCGAAATGGGTGTCAGTGTCCATGCGGATCTGGAAATGGTGGCTTATGAGGCACCCGCCAAGCGCGGCGGTGGCCAGAAAGTCGAGAATGTGGCCGCCTTGGTGGATGCACTCAAACAAAGAGGGCTGTTGTGATGAGTCAAGTTTTAATAATCGCAGAACACAATGGGACCGACCTGAGTCCCGCCACAGCCAAAACGCTCACAGGTGCGTTGGCGCTCTCTCCAGAGGCCGTCGATGTCTTGGTCTTCGGCGATCACCCCCAAACGGTGGCCGAGCAAGCCGCAGAGCTCGCTGGGGTGACTAAAGTTAAGGTGATGTCAGATGCTGGGCTGGCCAATCCGTTGGCAGCGCATTTGGCGCCTGAGATTGCGGCGCTGGCGGGTGAGTATACACACGTGTTTGCACCCTCAACCACCTTCGGACGAGATCTGCTGCCACGCGTGGCGGGCTTGTTGGGGGTCAATCAGATCTCCGATGTGATGGCGGTCTTGGGTGAGCGATCGTTCAAGCGCCCCATTTATGCAGGGAATGCAATTGTGACGGTGAGCGTTCCCGAGAGCTCAAAGCCGATCCTGGCAACGATTCGAACCGCATCGTTTGCAGCCACAGGCGTGGGCGGATCCGCGTCCATTGAATCTATTGCGCCCCAACAAAGCCCAGTCTTGCATACGCGCTATGTCAAGACTGAGGGCTCTGGTGGAGAAGGCCCCGATTTGTCATCGGCTTCGGTGGTGGTTTCAGGCGGTCGCGCGCTGGGCTCTGCAGAAAACTTCCAGATCATTGATTCGCTGGCGAAGAAACTCGGTGCTGCGGTGGGTGCATCGCGTGCCGCGGTGGATGCGGGCTATGTGCCCAATGAGTTACAGGTCGGCCAGACGGGTAAGATCATCGCGCCCGATCTCTACATTGCAGTGGGTATCTCAGGTGCCATTCAGCATCTGACGGGGATCAAGGATGCCGGTACGATCGTTGCAATCAATAAAGACGCTGAGGCGCCGATCTTTGAGGTCGCAGATTTTGGGCTGGTGGGCGACTTATTTGAACTTGTGCCCGAACTCGAACGCGCCCTCTAAGAGTGCGCGTTGCCCGTTGGTGATAATTTGGCACGACGGGTCCATCGTTCCCACACTTTCTCGTGGAAAAAGTAGGCGATGGTATTGAGGGTGGGCTCAATCAATGCCACAGCACCACCCAAGGCAATAGAGCCTGTCAGTGCCCACACCACGCTAAAAGCAATGGTCATGTGCAACAGGGCAAACGTGAGTGTCTTTTTATGCGCCATGATGACCTCGTATTGGCAAGAAGCGAATGATTGATAGCGTGTAACTGATAACCATTATCATTTGCAATAGCAAGA
>CBFHIS010000066.1:4341-5861 GCA_965655975.1 Wenzhouxiangella sp. | reverse complement strand
GTCAATGGCCCATCAACCTCTGGCGCTATGGCTCGGATTTTTTATGCTGCGCTTGGGTGGTCAAGGTTTGACGGGTCACTTGGCCATCGTCGCAGCGGCACGCTACGCACTTAAAAACAGGGGTCGAAGCGTTGCGATGGCCTCCTATGGTTTTATCCTGGCTGAGGCGAGTTTTCCGCTGCTTTTGGCGTCATTGCTCAATGTGCTGCAGTGGCGTCAGGTCTGGTGGATGTCAGGTGCAGTGGTGCTTGTTGTTTTTATGCCCACTTTGGTCGGTTTGGCCAAAACCTTTGGCAAGTCTCAAGGCAAAGATCAAGGCTCACAGGCACTTGTTGAAACCAAGATGCAAGTTGAGAGCCCTGACTTGCCGGCACTGACAAGATGGTCACTGATCGTTGATCCCAAATTTTTACTAACATTGCCAATGGTGCTTGGAAGTGCGTTTGTGATCACTGCACTGTTTCTCCATCAAGGATCATTGGCTGCCATCAAGCAATGGCCTTTGGCAACGATTGGCCAAGCCTTTGTTTTATTTGCCCTGAGTCAAGCGCTCGCCGCTTTTATCACCGGTCGGCTGATTGATGCCTTTGGCTCAGTGGTGATGCTGCGATTTTTCTTGTGGCCCATGGCGGGTGCACTTTGGGTCTTAGGGTTCGGCGATACCCCAAATGGTATTTGGCTGGTTTTTGCCGGTCTGGGCGCCACAGCGGGCGCCAACGGTGTGCTCGCTGGTGCCATTTGGGCTGAATTGTTTGGCCTTAGGCAGCTGGGGCTGGTCAGAGGGGTGTACAGCGCATTTATGGTCGTGTCCTCAGCCATTGCGCCGATGCTGTTTGGACAATTCCTTCAACTGGATTGGTCGTTGATGTGGATTGCACTGATGGGCGTGGTCATGGGCATGTTCTTGCCACAATTGCTGGTGCCCCTAATTGAATCATTTCAAAACAAGAGAGACTTCATTCGATAAGGCTACGGGCAACTTGTCGGTTTTTCATAGTTCCAGTAACATATCTAACGTATACATGTACTGAACATTAAGGATGATTGGATGTGACTGGTAAAGCAGTAATTAAATCAAGTAAAGCGAATCTAGAGCGCGGAATAGAGAGTGTGGGTGGCATGTTGACTCTCACAAAGGATTATCTGGAGTTTGTGCCGCATTCCATTAATTTCCAAAAAGAGCCGATTTCAATCAGGGTGATCGATCTGAAGTCGGTGAAAAAAAGCTGGACGAGGCTCTTTAGCATCATTCCTCTGTTCCCAAGTACGGTGGCCATATCCACTCCTGGGGGTACTTATCGATTCGTGGTGTCCGATCGTGATGGCTGGATGTCGGCTATCCAAGGACAAGAATCAGCCTAACCACCGGTGGCCGATATGGGTAGCTAAGGGCCAAGTTCAGTTGTGATGAGCCAGCTCCAGATCTTGACTGTCCTGGTTGCAACCATTGCCTTTGCCCATTGGTTGGCTCAAAAGCCGGGCGGGCGTGTTTTTGGTGGTGCTTTGCTGGTCATCATTTG
>CBFHIS010000066.1:0-4331 GCA_965655975.1 Wenzhouxiangella sp. | reverse complement strand
GTATTTGGCTGATTTTTGCCGGTCTGGGCGCCACAGCGGGCGCCAATGGTGTGCTTGCTGGTGCCATTTGGGCTGAATTGTTTGGCCTTAGACAGCTGGGGCTGGTCAGAGGGGTGTACAGCGCGTTTATGGTCGTGTCCTCAGCCATTGCACCGATGCTGTTTGGACAATTCCTTCAACTGGATTGGTCGTTGATGTGGATCGCATTGATGGGCGTGCTGATGGGTATGATCCTGCCACAATGGCTGGTGCCTTTAATCCGATCAAAGAGCCAATCAAAAAATCCGTTAGGGAATCAAGCAAAAACACCCATCACGTCAAAGTAAGAATCAGCAGATGGATTCAAAGAAGGACCTGCCTTGTGACTGGATCGAAATTGCAGTAGGGTGGTGTTCTTTTGGTTTTTCAATATATTGAGGCTGGTCGAGAATGAATGATGAGAAGGTAATCAAATCGGGCAAGGCGAATCTGCAGCGCGGCATTGAGACCGTTGGCGGTGTCTTGTCGCTGAGAAAAGACCATTTGCGATTTGTGCCACATGATACGAACTTTCAAAGAGAGCCTGTGGCGATTGGTTTGGGTGAGATTCAATCGGTCACAAAAAGCTGGACGAAGTTTTTGGGGTTTATTCCTCTGTTCCCAAACAGTTTGGATGTGGCCACAGCGGCAGAAGTTTATCGGTTTGTCCTCTCTGATCGGGATGGTTGGGCCTTGGCCATGCAAGCGCCCGCATCGGACTAAGCCTTGCTCGCTAAAGTTCATGGTTAGGGGCCAAATTCAGTTGTGATGAGCCAGCTCCAGATCTTGACTGTTCTGGTGGCCACCATTGCCTTTGCCCATTGGTTGGCTCAAAAGCCGGGCGGGCGTGTTTTTGGTGGTGCTTTGCTGGTCATCATTTGTGTCGCGATCCTGGCCAATGTCGGGGTGGTTCCCCTAGCCAGAGACAATGTGCCGGTCTATAACCAACTGCTTGGAACAGCAGCGCCCATTTCTATTTTCTTATTGTTGTTGTCTGCTCGCCTGGATGCTCTGACTCGGCTCGGTTGGCCAATGGCTGCGATGTTTGGGTTTGCGGCCTTGGGCACGGTGATCGGGGTTGTGGTCGCGGGTCTCTTGTTGGGGGCTTCTGATTGGATGGGTGAGTGGCATGGGCCACTATCTGGCATGTTCGCAGCCACTTATATCGGCGGGGGTGCAAATTTCAATGCTTTGGCGTTTCACTACGAGTTTATGCAAAGTGGCAATCTCTATGCCGCTGCCGTTGTGGCCGATCATATTCTGACGGTGGTCTGGATTGCACTGCTTTTGATCTCGCCCAAGCTGTTGTCTGTGTTGCTTCCCAAGCGCGATGCCGATCCCTCAGATTTTGGCGCTCAGACAACGCAAGCTGTGGAGCAGCGACCCAGTTTGGGTGATCTGGTGATGTTGATGGCCTTGGGCTTGGGGGCGTTTGTTTTTTCTGGGTGGCTGGCTGATTGGCTGGCAGATTCGTTGGGCATCGGCGTGCCATCGATCTTGATTTTGACCACCTTGGCCTTGCTCTTGGCTCAATTCAAGTCGGTGGCATCCTTACGTGGCGCAGACACCTTGGGCATGTACGGGGCTTATTTGTTCTTAGCGGCCTTGGGTGCCTATTGTGAAGTTGCAGCGCTCCGGGAAACAGGGCTGATTGGACTTCTCCTGGTCGCTTTTGTCACGATATTGTTGTTGATCCATGGTGGAGTGGTTGTGTTGGCTGGCCGTATGATGAAGCAATCCCCCGAAGTTGTCGCCCTGGCTTCAGCAACCACGGTGGGGGGTGCAACCGTGGTGTTGCCATTGGTTGAGCGCTTTGGGCGCAAGGATCTGCTGTTGCCCGGCGTGGTGCTCGGATCACTTGGAAATCTGGCAGGCACTTACATTGGTTTTGCTGTGGTCTATGCCGTTGGATAAGGCTTGGGCTTAGGCTTAGGCTCAGCCAGTGGCGAAGATCAAAATGATGGTGCCGGGGGGGGGAATCGAACCCCCACTCTGTTACCAGAACCGGATTTTGAATCCGGCGCGTCTACCAGTTCCGCCACCCCGGCAAGGATGACCCGCTATTTTAACTCAAGAATTGATCAAGTGCTAGGCTGCGTCCAAGCTTAATTGCTTCTCAATCCGCTCATACCAGCCATTCTCAGTGGGTTGAAAGACACAGCACTGTTCCAAGGCATCGGCGTAAATATGCAGAGTCACTGCCGTTTGATTGCTGGCGGGGTTGGCAATGGTGTGGTACTCATGCGGCGGGATTAAGCTCCCAGCACTGCCAGGTCCGGCCACCATGGTGGTTCGCGGTTCAAAATGCACACGCTCACCCAGATCTTGCATGAGCTCGTATTGAACCACTTCGATTTGCCCATGCCAAACCGCTTCCACACACCACAATCCATCGTGATCATGAATGGGCGTCGCTTGAGCTGGCCCCCAAGTCATGGCCATGATCGTGAATTTCAGCTCTTCATCGCGGTGGATCAGTCGTCTGGCGTATTGGTCGGTGTCATTGACAAACACTTCAGCGGGTAACTCAATTCGGTCGTCTGCCATCAGCTCACAGAGCGCTTGGCGAACATTGCTGGTGATGGTGTGATCGCATGACCCAGCTTTGATTGCGTCGGTGATTGACTCAATAATCAATGCTTTGCCTTGAAATTCCAAACTCATCGTAACCAGCTCCTAATGGGTGTCTCGAACAACTCTGAGTCTACCAGAAACGCATCGTGTCCTTTGACTGAGCTCAAAATCTCAAAGCTCACCTCAGAGCCGCTGGCCTCCAATGCGCCGGCCAGTGCTTGTTGCTGATGAGCGGGGAACAAGATGTCTGAGTCCACACCCAGCACCAGCGCATGGCCGGTGAAGCTCCGTGAAAATAACCGAATCAGTGACTCATCATTGTCACACGCATCAAAAGTATCCATTGCACGTGATAAATAAAGATAGGCACAAGGGTCAAACTGCCCAACAAACTTTCTTGCGTGGGTTTCTAGATAAGACTCCACCTCATAGCGCATGCCAAAGGCTTGTTGCGGGAAATAATCTTGGCGACGGCGGCCAAAGCGGGTGTCCCATTCACGGGCGGAGCGATAGGTGATCATGCCGAGCTTCCGAGCCAGACGCATCCCGACTTCGGGCCAATTATCTTCGTTGTATTGGCCCTCATGAAAGTTTCTGTCAGTGACAATCGCCTCACGTTGCACCGATCGGATCGACAACGCAAATGGCGCCGACGAGCACGCTGTTGATATCAATGCCACCCGCTTGGTTCTCTCTGGAAAAGCCTTCAGCCAAGCCAAGGCAGCCATTCCGCCCATCGACGGACCGACAAGCCCATAGAGGGTTTCTATGCCCAAGTCATCGATCACCAGCTGTGCGGCGCGGGCCACATCATCTAGGGTGATTTCAGGAAAATCCAATCGCCATGGCTGGCCGGTTTTGGGGTTGATGCTGTCAGGGCCGGTGGACCCTAAGCACGATCCAAGTGAATTCACACAAACCACGTAGTAACGGTCCGTATCAATGGCCAAGCCGGGGCCGACGATCCCTTCCCACCAACCCGGGCTAGGGTCATCCAGGGATGAGGCCAAGTGCGCGCTGGCCGATAGACCGGTGAAGACCAAGACTGCATTGGATTTTTGATCGTCGAGCGTGCCCCAAGCCTCCCAAGCCAGGGTGAGCTTGGGCAATTCGCCGCCTCGAGTCAGTGCAAAGGGCGTTGTTTGGGTGAAATAGCGCGTTGCAGGTCCCATGGCGGTTCAATTTTGAAAAGTCGGATTCTGATTTTAGCCTGACTGGCACGGCTTCGTCGGCTCTCAGGTCTTTCATCTGGCCCGTGGTAGTGTGGCGACTTTGCAATGGAGGTCAAACATGGCGCGATTGGGTTTGATTTTGGGTGATCAGCTAAACGCCAATCACGCGGTTTTGGAGGAGCTGGATCCAGCCAGCGATGCCTTGATGATGGGAGAGGTGAGCGCTGAGGCCAGTTATGTGCCACATCACATTAAAAAGATCGTCATGATTTTTTCAGCGATGCGTCACCGCGCCAAGGCGCTTGAAAAAGCCGGTTGGACCCTTCATTACCATGCATTCGATCAAAACAGCGAGATCAAAAGTTTTGCTGATTTGCTGGATGCCCAGAAAGCGCGATGGCCGTTTGATGAATTGTTGGTGGCTCAACCTGGGGAGTGGCGCGTGCTCCATCAATTGCAGGTCTGGGCTGAGGCCAACAAGATCGAATTGACGGTTTTACACGATCGGCGATTTATCGATGATTTGTCTGTGTTCAATGGGTGGGCTGAGGGCAAAAAACAGTTCCG
>CBFHIS010000065.1:0-6088 GCA_965655975.1 Wenzhouxiangella sp. | reverse complement strand
CGTGCTCGCGCCAGACGATTGATTCAAGGGGACATTCCATCACCATTGCACCCACCCTCGGGCTGCGTGTTTAGAACGCGCTGTCCTTTTGCGATTGATCGCTGTGCCGCCACTGAGCCTCAGCTCGAGCACACCGCCGAAGGCAGTGACGTGGCCTGCATTCGCTATCGCGAGTTGGGTGATTTGGCAGCCGCCATGGCTTCAGAAGCCACGCTTGCAGAAAACCCATCCGGAGATGAGGCTGATGCCAGCTCGGGCCAGTGATCTTGATCCCGCGGCGTTGCGTGGCGAAGGCGAGTGGGCTCAGCCCGCCGAACGTCTGGCCCAGGGGATTGAGGCCATGGGCCTTGATATTGATGAGAGCAAACAAGGCCAAATGCTCGCCTATTTGGCCTTGTTGGCGCGCTGGAATCGCGCTTACAACCTAACGGCCGTCACCGAACCCATGGCCATGGTCGACCGCCATCTGCTGGATAGCTTGAGCATGTGCCCATGGATGCCGGATGGTTTGGTGGTCGATGCCGGCACTGGCGCGGGCTTGCCTGGTGTGGTGCTGGCGATCTCGGGTGTCGGTCAAGCCTTTGTTTTGGTGGACAGCAACGGCAAGAAAGTGCGCTTTATCCGTCAGGCGTGTCGAAGCTTGGGTCTCGATCGAGTCTCTCCCATTCAAGGGAGAATTGAATCGGTGTCCCTAGATGAAACACCACGGGTGGTGGTGGCGCGCGCATTGGCACCCTTGGGGCGTTTGGTGGCATGGACCCAGCATTGGCTGGATCAGGGCACCGTGCTGTTGGCCATGAAGGCCGACTTACAAGAAACTGAGGTCAATCAAGTGCCCGCATCGTACAATGTCTCGATTCAGGCGCTTGAAAGTGCTGACCCAACGCTGACACGCCAGCTGGCGTTGGTTGGGCACGCTGAGGCCATTGAACGACTGGAAAGTAAACAATGACAGAGCACAAACCCAAAATTGTGGCGGTCGCCAACCAAAAAGGCGGGGTGGGGAAGACCACCACAGCCTTGAACTTGGCCGCTGGCCTTGCTGCACTCAAGCAACGGGTGTTGCTGATTGATATGGACCCGCAAGGCAATGCGACCACGGGCGCTGGGGTGGAGTTGGGAGACGATGATCTGACGCTTTACCACCTCTTGGTTGGTGAGGCCGATGCCAAAGACATCTGTATTGAAGTCGATGAGCAAGGGTTTGATTTGTTGCCAGGCAATGGCGATCTCACCGCCGCTGAGGTGGCTTTGATGGACAGAGACGATCGCGCCCAGGTGCTTAAAAACGCCCTTGTTGCGATTGGTGCGAAGTACGACCACATCTTGATCGATTGCCCGCCAGCGCTGAATGTTTTAACGTTAAATGCATTAACCGCGGCTGATGGCGTGTTGATTCCGATGCAGTGTGAGTACTATGCCATGGAAGGCTTGAGCGCACTCCTTGGGACAGTCTCGCAGATACAAGACACGGTCAATCCCGACCTCAAAATTGAGGGGCTGGTGCGAACGATGTATGACATTCGAAACAATTTATCGGGTGAGGTTTCTGAGCAGTTGCAGGCCCATTTCGGTGATCAGGTGTTTCAAACGGTGGTGCCGCGCAATGTTCGGGTGGCCGAAGCGCCCAGTTTTGGGCAGTCGGTGATTCAATACGACCCACAATCCCGCGGTGCGATTGCGTATAAAGGGTTGGCGGGCGAATATCTCAGACGGTCACAGGAGGCCCATTGATGGCAGGACCAAGAAAAAAAGCCACACTGGGGCGGAATTTAGACGCATTGTTGGGTAAGACCAAACAAGCCGTCTCGGTTGAACAATCCCAGACCTTGGGCCTGGGTTTGCAGGATGTGCCGGTTCATCTGATCGAGCCAGGCCGTTATCAGCCCCGTTCTGTGATGGACCCAGAGCGTTTAGAAGAGTTGGCTGAATCCATCAAAGCGCAAGGCTTGGTCCAACCGGTGGTGATTCGTCCTTTGGCGCGCGAGGGGCACTATGAGCTCATCGCCGGGGAGCGCCGCTGGCGGGCGACTCAGCTGGCGGGCTTGAAGACCATCCCAGCCATTGTGCGCCACATCGAAGACGAATCGGCGCTGGCGCTGGCCTTGATTGAGAACATTCAGCGCGAGGACCTCAATCCTTTAGAAGAAGCGCTGGCGATCAAGCGCTTGATTGATGAATTTGAGCTGACCCACGCAGAAGCTGCCCACGCGGTGGGGCGTTCGCGGGCGGCGGTGAGCAACCTGTTGCGTCTGCTCGAACTCGACCCCAAGGTCAGAAACCTCATTGAAAGCGGGCAAATCAACATGGGTCACGCTCGGGCGTTGTTGAGCCTATCGGCTGCAGAACAAACACGTCTCGCGCATGAAATTGTCGCTAAGGGCCTATCTGTGCGGCAAACAGAGCACATCGTTCGGGGGCTCAATGAGAAACAGCCCGCACGCAAGAAATCCAAGACAGGTCCCTCTAAAACACCGGATCTGGAGCGGTTGGAGCAAGAGCTCACCGAGAGTTTGTGCGCGCCGGTGAGCGTTCGCCATCAAGCATCGGGGAAGGGCCAGGTGGTGATTCGCTATACCTCTTTGGACGAGCTCGACGGCTTGTTGGCGCGCTTTAGAGGACAAAGTTAGTCCTTTTTCTCTTGCTGGCCTCTGTCTGGGGCTGGTATAATTTGCATGATTTGTTGGGCGCGAATGCGCAGTGAACGTGCTGCGCTGAGGCGCCTTTGCCAATTGGAGTCGCGAGTGTCCGAAGCCCAATTCGCCAAGACCATCGTCTGGCTGTTGCGTATTCAGGCAATTCTCGCTGGCTTGGCAGGGTTGGTGTGGTTTTTGCTGGCAGGTCAGCAACACGCGCTGGCTGCCTTGGCAGGCGGGGGCATTGGCATCTTATTGAGTGCTGCTGTGGCACTTCGGATGGCGGTGAGCGTCGGCGCCGAGCACGAGCAGGTGGTGCGCGGGTTCTATCGCGCGATGATGTTGAAATTGGCCCTTGCGGCCTTTTTGTTTGTGGTGGTGGCGCGTTGGTTTGCGCCGTGGTTTGGGCCGGTTTTGACCGGGTATTGTGTGACCCTAGTGGCCTATTGGTGGGCATTGTGGCGCACCCAATGGCAAATGACTAAAGAACAATAGGACTGTTGTAGATGGCTGCTGGAAATCCGACGCCAACAGAATATGTGAAACACCACATCACCAACCTCTCCTATGGGGAGGGGTTATGGACCATCCACCCCGACACACTCGTGGTGTCGTTTGTGCTGGGTGTGTTCTTCTTGACCTTTTTTACCATCGCTGCTCGTCGAGCCACGGCAGGCGTTCCGGGCAAATTACAAAACTTTGTCGAAATGCTCGTCGATTTCGTCGATGAGTCGGTCAAAGGTAGCTTCCACGGCCCCCGCAATTTCATCGGCCCCCTCTCGCTGACCATTTTTGTGTGGGTGTTTTTGTGGAACCTCATGGATTTGGTGCCGGTCGATTATCTGCCTTACCTCAGCTACAAGGTATTGGGGCTTGATTACACCCGTGTGGTGCCATCGGCAGACATCAACGGCCCATTTGGCTTGTCGTTTACGGTGTTGGCGATCATCATCCTTTATGGCATCAAAGGAAAGGGTTTCGGCGGCTTTGGCAAAGAGATGCTGCACCACCCATTTGGAGCCAATCCATTCTTATGGCCGGCCAACTTGTTGCTCAACATGGTTGAAATGATCGCCAAGCCCCTTTCATTGGGCCTGCGGTTGTTCGGCAACCTGTATGCGGCTGAATTGATTTTCGTTTTGATCGCGCTCTTGCCTTGGTGGATCCAGTTTATCCCCGGCGGCATGTGGGCCATTTTCCATATTCTGGTGATACCACTTCAGGCCTTTATCTTCATGACATTGACCATCGTCTATGTGGCGCTGGCCTATGAAGAGCACTGAGTTGGGCATCGGGATTGTTCGTTTTTGATGTTTGGTTTGTTTGATTTAACTTTTAGGAGACTGTAAGTGGAAACCATTGCAATGATCGCTCAAATCCAGGCCAATACCGCCATCGCGGTGGGTCTGATTCTTGCCGCTGCCGCCCTCGGTACCGGCATCGGGTTTGCCCTGTTGGGTGGGAAATTTCTAGAAGGCGCGAGCCGTCAGCCTGAGTTGGCCAATATGCTCCAAGTCCGCATGTTCATTATTGCTGGTCTGTTGGATGCGTTGTCGATCATCGGTGTCGCCTTTGCTGCGTTGTTGATGTTTGCCAACCCATTGTTGGGCCCAATCACAGGCTAAATGGCCTTGTTGGAACCAACCATTGGCACAACTTGTTAGGACCTCACTATGGATTTAAGTTTAGGTACTTTAATCGGTCAGGCAGGCACCTTCATGGTCTTCATCTGGGTGACCATGAAGTATGTGTGGCCGCCGCTGGTACAAGCCATGGAAGAACGGCGAGAAAAAATCGCCGAAGGCTTGGCCCAGTCTGATGAGGCAGAAAAGGTGTTGGCTGCTGCACAGGCCGACGCCGAAGGCATCATCAAAGAAGCGCGCCAGAAATCGGGTGAGATTCTGGAGCAAGCCGCTCAGCGGGGCAATCAGATGATTGAACAAGCCCGCGAAGAGGCCATGGCCGAGCAAGCGCGTCGTGTTGAAGCAGCCGAGAGCGAGATCCGTCAAGCCACCAATCAAGCCCGCGAGGCTTTGCGTGAGCGGGTGGCAGAGCTTGCACTCTCTGGCGCGAGCCGCGTGATCGAGAAAGAGATCGATGCCAGCAAGCATCGTGACATTCTCGACAAATTGGCCTCGGAGCTTTAAGCAATGCAAAACCGCACCACATTGGCCAGACCCTATGCCCGTGCAGCGTATGCCGCTGCCAAAGAGGCAGGCCAAGTTGAGCAATGGTCTGGGGCGTTGCAATTTGCCGCTTCCGCCACAGCCCACGAGACTGTTCGAGAGCAGATTCAAGACCCACGCTTAACGGCTGATGCGGTGGTCGAGAGATTGATGCAACTCGGCGGTGAGTATTTTAGTGAGGCCTTTGGTCGGTTTTTAAAGGCGTTGTCTCACTATGACCGGCTGCTGCTGTTGCCTGACATCTATGCACAGTTTGAAACCTTGCGCCGCGAGGCAGAGGCGAGGGTCTATGTGCATGTGGTAAGCGCTCAAGAAGTGAGCGATGAGCAAGCGAAGACTTTGACCGACCAGCTGAAAAAGCGCTTTGGTCGAGATATTGATTTGGATATAGAAGTGGATCCGGCGCTGATTGGTGGTGCCATCATTCGTGCTGGCGATGAAGTCATCGATGGCAGTGTTCGTGGACGAATCGAGCGCTTAAGCCGAGAAGTGACTTTATAAGCCTGAATAGCACAAGACCGTTATTTGATTTTTAAGGATTGCAAGCATGCAACAAACGCTGAACCCAACTGAAATTTCCGAGCTGATCCGTCAGCGTGTGGAACAGTTTGATGTTTCTTCACAGGCGCGGACCGAAGGCACTGTGGTCAGTGTCTCTGACGGAATCTGTCGACTTCACGGCTTGGCCGACGCCATGCAGGGTGAAATGATTGAGTTTCCCGGCGAGACCTACGGCCTTGCATTGAACCTTGAGCGTGACTCGGTCGGTGCCGTGGTCATGGGCGACTACAAGCACATCTCTGAAGGCGATACCGTTCGCTGTACTGGCCGCATCCTTGAAGTTCCGGTCGGCGAGGGCTTGTTGGGGCGTGTCGTGGACGCCCTTGGAAACCCCATCGATGGCTTGGGTCCGATTGCCAATGACGGGTTTGAGCCCATTGAAAAAATTGCACCTGGCGTGATCAGCCGTCAAAGCGTTGACCAGCCAGTGCAAACAGGTCTTAAAGCGATCGATGCCATGGTGCCGATTGGCCGGGGTCAGCGTGAGCTGATCATTGGTGACCGCCAAACGGGTAAGACCGCGGTGGCCATCGATGCCATCATCAACCAAAAAGGCACGGGCATTAAGTGTATTTATGTCGCCGTGGGTCAAAAGACCTCTTCTGTGGCCAGTGTGGTGAAAAAACTCGAAGAGCATGGCGCGCTGGAGCACACCATTGTTGTCGCAGCCAACGCGGCAGAATCGGCTGCGCTGCAATACATCGC
>CBFHIS010000064.1:0-6105 GCA_965655975.1 Wenzhouxiangella sp. | reverse complement strand
CCAACGCTGCCTCTCGCGTGGGCTCAAAGTGACTCAAGCTGATTGAGGATGGGTTCATGTCAACACACCAAGATTCGTATAATGAAACCCAGCGATCATAACAATCCCCGTGTGAGGGACTAGGGCAGTGACCATGGACATGATGAACCCATCTGTTTGGCAAAGCGCAAAGACTTGGTGTGCCCAGTTCAATCAAGCCAATCCCTTCAAACACGTGGTGATCGAAGATTTTTTCAGCGATGCCTTTTCTCAGCAACTGGTGGCTGACTTTCCGCCATTTGATGACCGCCTGGCCATGAATGAAAATGGCGAGGTGGGGCAAAAATGCACCCACCAAGATCTCGCTTCTTTGGGTGGCCCATGGGCCAAAGTGGATCAGTTCATCAAAACCCCCGAATTCCTAAACTGGTTGTCTGAAGCAACGGGCATTGATGATTTGTTATACGACCCACACTACTTTGGGGGTGGCACGCATGAGAATCGTCACGGCCAAGAATTGGATGTGCACGTTGATTTCAACCGCCACCCCATCACCGGCTGGCACCGTCGCTTAAACCTGATTGTCTATTTAAACGATGAGTGGGACGGGGCTTGGGGTGGCGCAATCGAGTTTCACAAAGACCCCAGAGACACAGAAAACAACACCGTCACCACAGTCAAGCCCGCGCTCAATCGTGCGGTGATTTTTGAGACCACCTATTGGTCGTGGCATGGCTTTGAGCGGATTGAGTTGCCCCAAGGCAATGAAGATCAGCGCTCAAGAAAATCGTTGGCCTTATATTTTTATACGCGCACGCGCCCCGAATCAGAACTCACCCCGCCTCACTCCACCATTTATGTGGAAAGACAACTGCCAGAACACATCCAGCCGGGTGTGGTCTTGAGCGAGGAGGACCACGCAACCATTGTTCGGTTGCTGGCCCGCCGTGACCAACACTTAAAAAGGCTCTACGACAACATTCTAGACCTTGGCGGTCAGCTCGAAGCGGCGCGTGGATCCACCGCCTTATTGCTCAAAGGTTATCGCCAAGCGCGGGCATTGGGTGGTCGAGTGTTGCGAAAACTTGGGCTCAAGCCAGCCCAATGAGGCTGACCCAAACCTACAGCCAGCTGCCCGAAGCGTTTTATGCCATCACCCAGCCAACGCCAGTGGCTGATCCCAGTTTTATTGATATCAATGATGGCCTTGCCGATGAGCTCGGGCTTAATCGGTCTTGGTTAGAAAGCGAGCAAGCACTTCGTGTCTTGTCTGGCCAAACAACTCTAGATAATGGCCCCGCACCCATTGCGCAGGCATATGCTGGCCATCAATTCGGTCATTGGGTGCCCATCCTTGGTGACGGCCGCGCGCTCTTGTTGGGCGAACACACCGACCCGGCCAACCGACGTTGGGACATCCAGCTCAAAGGCGCAGGCCCCACCCCTTTTTCCAGAAACGGTGATGGTCGCTCATCGATTGGTCCGGTGGTTCGGGAATACTTAGCCTGTGAGGCGATGGCCGCTTTGGGCATTCCCACCACCCGAGCCCTGGCCGCCATCTCGACCGGCGAGAGGGTACAAAGAAATCACTCAGAGCCGGGTGGCATTTTGGTGCGCGTTGCACAAAGCCATGTCCGCATCGGCACCTTTGAGTTTTTCGCGCGGCAAGGCTTAAATGACGCCGTGGCTCAATTGCTCGATTACGTGATTGCACGCCACCACCCCCATTTGATCGGCAAACAAGACCGCGCGCTGCAATGGTTTTCGGAAGTGATCAAACGCACCGCTCATTTGGTCTCAGCGTGGATGCAGGTTGGGTTTATCCATGGCGTGATGAACACCGACAACGCCAGCGTCTTAGGCGACACGATTGACTATGGGCCCTTTGGGTTTTTGGATGCATTTATTCCCGATACCGTCTACAGCAGCATCGACCAACAAGGCCGTTATGCCTATAACCAGCAACCCGCCATCGCCGCTTGGAACCTTGCCCGCTTAGCGGAATGCATTGTGCCTTTGCTTTGTGATGACACCGAACATGGAGTTGAAATCGCGAGCCAAGCGCTGAATGACTTTCCAGCGATCTTCAAAGCAGACTTTGAAAAAGGCATCACCAAAAAAACAGGCCTTGATCCCAAAGACCCCCAACACACTGAAGTGGCCATGGGGTTGCTCGACTGCATGGCGGCCAATGATGCCGACATGACTCTCACGTTTCGAGGGTTGGGGTCGCTGGCTGATCACCCAGGCCCTGGTGATGAACAGGTGCGCGGGCTTTTTGATGACCCTGGGGCATTTGATCAGTGGGCCACGTTGTGGCGACGCTGTTTGGCGAGCCTCAACCAAGATGCGCAAGCACGTTTCTCAGACATGAACGCCATTAATCCAGCTTTTATCTTGCGAAACCACTTGGCCCAAAACGCGGTGGACGCCGCTGTTGAAAGACTGGATTTCCAGCCCATGCAAAGGCTCCAAAAAATTCTCGCCACGCCCTTCAAAGACCAACCCGAGCACCGTGATTGGGCTGGCCCGCCAGCACCGAATGAACGCGTCACCGCCACTTTTTGTGGCACATAGAATCACTCAATCAAACAAACTGGCTTGGCGCTTGTCGACTGATTTCTTTTTCTTCCGAGTGGGCCTTTTTCGACTGCCCAGTGCTTGATAGACCGCGCGGGCCTCGTCACGAAACCCAGCCTGATCGCGAAAATCCTTCATCCGAGCCTTGGCCAGCCGCGATGCCTCGATGTGATCGACGATGGGGTCTGGGTAGTCTGGCGTGTTGAGTTCTGGAATCCAGCAACGAACAAACACTCCTTCGGGATCTTGGTCTTGGGCTTGTTTGACCGGGTTATAAATGCGCGTGGCATTGATCCCCGTGGTGCCCGATTGCATTTGGATTTGGTTGTAATGAATACCCGGCTCATAATCGGTGAACATCCTGGCCAAATGAAGCGCTGGCTCACGCCAGTGGAGCCACAAGTGATAAGAAGAAAAGCTCGTGACCATCGCCCGCATCCGAAAGGTCAACCAGCCCGTATGAATCAATGAGCGCATGCATGCATCAATGAGCGGATACCCTGTTCGTCCAGTCGCCCAAGCTTCAAAGCGGGCAGGGTTAAAATCACCCTCGCGCATTCCATCAAAGCCACGGTGCATGTTTTGAAACTCGAGGCGTGGCTGCTGTTCTAGTTTTTGAATAAAGTGGCAGTGCCAGTGCAGGCGTTTTTCGAACTGCGCCAGTGACTGGCGCCAGCGGGTCTCATTTTGATTTTTTGCCTCCCTTTGCCGAGCATGAGTGGCTTGAACAATCTGGCGCAAGCTCAAGGTGCCATAGGTGATGTGCGCACTCAACCGAGACGCTGATCTGGGTGCTCGGTTGGGCGAAGAAATCCCGCCTCGATAAGCGATGCCTCTCTCGCTCAAAAACCCATCCAAGATGGACTCGCCCACCCTCGAGCCACCTCTTTGGCGCCCGGGCGCTGGGGTTTGGTCAAATGCCGGTGCGTTGGCAAAGGGCGCATGGATGGGTGGCGTGTGCGTTTGCTCTTCTGGGCCAATCAAGTGGGCGGGTACAGGCCAAGGCGTCCCCTGCATCCAATCGGTCCACGTCCGTGCCCAACGGTCTCGGTTCACCAGCCCACGAACCACGCCAAACTGTGGGTATTCATGGAACAAGATCTGATTGGTCTTTGCCCAAAGGCGCACCGCTCGGTCACGTTGAAACGTCCAGCCATTGCCGGTCTCTTCATGGGCATGGATCTCTATGCTGCCCCAGCGTTTTAAAAGCGCTTCAAACACCCCCACCACAGAACCTTGCTCCACCAATAAGCCTTGCCCAAGGCGAAGCAATGCTCGATTCAGATCAACCAATGAATCGGTGATAAACGCTTGGTGTCTGACGCTGGCATCGGGTTGTTGCCAAAGCTCTGGCTCAACGACATAGAGCGGACAAACAGGCCCTTTGCGTGCTGCGTGATACAGCGGGGCATGGTCGGCCACTCTAAGGTCTCGCTTGAACCAAACCACCTGGACGGGGCGGTCAGGCCGGTGGTTGGGTGAGTTTGATGTTGTGCTACTCATGTCTTCGAGGTAGTTGCTTTGTGGCGGCTGCGGCGACAGCGCTCTGAGCAATACTTCACATCATCCCAGCAGTCTTTCCATTTGCGCCGCCATGTAAATGGGCGCCCGCACACCAAACAATCCTTTTCCGGCAAGTCTTGTTTTTTCATGACAGATTCGCCAACGCATGGTCGAAATAGGCGTCCAGATCTTCTGCACTCACGCGGGTCTTTTTGGTCATCGAAAAAGCATGTTCTGGCTGAACCGCCCGGTCCAACCAAATCCCCTCGCTCGGCGGCGTGGGACGGGTCGCACCCAACCACACGATGGTGTCTGCGCCTTGCGCGGGGGTCCGCAACAAAGCACCCATGACTTTTCGAAACACAGGCAGCGAAGTCTTCACCCCTTCAGTGTCCACCCAGCCAGGGTGCATCACCTGCATCAGTGGCCCGTGGGGGTGTGTGGCATTCCAACGATGGGTCCAGGTCACTTGCGCACGCTTGTGGAGCGCATAGGCTTTAACCCCATCAAAGGTCGCTGGATTTGTTTTGGTCATTGATTCAAGATCCAATGGGGTCGCGTACATCCCACCCGAGCTCACATTGATGATCACGCTTTGCGGTGTCAGATTGCCCTGAGCGTGGAGTGTGCGCGTTAACAACACCGGGCCCAGCAAATTGGTGGCCAGTGATGACTCCAAGCCCTCATCGGTCAAGGTGTGTTGGTTTAAAAGCACGCCTACGTTGTTGACCAGTACATCAATGCTCAGGAAGTGGTTAGAAGAAAAAGCCCGCACCCACTCAGTGATCGCCTGCAACGAGGACAAATCGCAGACTTCGAGTGCCATCCGGTCAGGCTCGCTGGCTTCAGATTTTAAAACGGCCAACTTCTCAGGTGAGCGGGCGATGGCAATCACCTCAGCGCCCAGGCGGTTGGCCTCTAAAGCGATGGCCCGACCAATGCCACCACTGGCACCTGTGATTAGCCAACGTTGACCGGTCAGATCAAAGGGCGTGGATGAAAAGCCCCTGGCTGCCCGCCGATAACCCAGCACGCTAAAGTCTCGGGCAAAACGCCCATAAAACACACCGCTGGCCAAGGTTTTGAATAACATGCCTGCATTATCAGCCCCCATGGTCGCCGTTGTGTCAAAACCAAACCAAGACAGTGAGATAATGGGCCAATGAATGAACACGCTTTCCATGTCACACGACACACTTTTGAGGCAGCGAGGCAACTGTCCAACCTAGGCGCGACCCACCCCGCCTCACGCTTGCATGGTCATGGGTTTGAGCTTATGGCGGTCGCCAAATCTGAATACGATGCGGATGCGCTAGACAAAGACATCCAAGCGCTTTGTGAGCAACTCGATTATCAAGACCTCAACGCTCAGTTGGGCCAAGTGGCCAGTGATCGGGTGATTTTGAATTGGTTTGCTTCTGAATTAAATCATTCCAATGTTGTTCGTTTGGCGCTAAAAACCGCGCCCCATTCGATCGCCCGCCAATGGCCAGGACGAGACAATGCCATGAGTGTCGCCCAGTGGTTTTATTTTGAAGCGGCCCACCAGCTTCCCAATGTGCCCGCCGGTCACAAATGCGGGCGCATGCATGGACACGGGTTTGGCGTCAAAATTGAATGCCACCTTGGCTCAAGCCAATGTGCAGAGCACCTCCGTCAAAACATTGAGGCGGCGTGGACACCATTGAAAGAAGCACTGCATTTGGGCTGCCTAAACGACATTGAAGGCCTTGAAAACCCAACCAGTGAACACTTAGCACTGTGGCTGTGGCGCCAACTTGGATCACTGACGTCGTTGAAGAGCGTCGGTGTCAATGAAACCCCAAGCGCGGGGTGTGTGTTTGATGGGCGGCAGATGCGGATTTGGAAGCAGCAAACCTTGGATGCGGCCATTAAACTAAGCCATGCAAAAGAGAGTGACCCACGCAGGCGCATTCATGGCCACACATTCAATGTCCGGCTGCACCTCACCGGCCCGCTGAATCAAGTGTTGGGCTGGGTCTATGATTTTGGTGATGTGAAAACGGCCTTTAAGCCCGTGTT
>CBFHIS010000063.1:0-6192 GCA_965655975.1 Wenzhouxiangella sp. | reverse complement strand
CCAAGGGGCCTAACAAACCGACTTGGGGCTCAACCAAAATCATTTCGGTCTGGTTGGGATGTTGCTGGACAAAGCCATAGACGGGGTCGTTGATTTTTCCATCGTTGGCCCCGACCACCGCAATGCGAAGGTGGCCTTTTGTCTTCAAAAGCTTCAACAGTGCCCGGTGATAGGGTTGATAGGTCAGGCGTGCGAAGCGATCAAGGCCTTGATCGATCAGTGTAAACAATGGGCTCATGGTGCGCGCATTGTAGCAAGATCAGAGGTAATTTAAGTGCTCAATCTCAAGCCCGCTTTCTTGGCAGCCTGTTGAAGATTGAGATGCCGTGTGACCTTCAAGTTTGGAAGGAAGAAGACCGATCGTCAGCCGACAGACTCTTGAACGATGGAATCAGTCTTGAGAAAACCATACTGGTTACTAAGGCTCAGAGGCCACCTCTTAAAAAGCTTCTACTAAAACATCCCCAAGGTCTGATTGGGGAAGTTTTTAAGGTGGGCGAACACCTGTGGGAAGGCAGAACGCGGCAAGCCAAACCACTCCATGACACTGGCGGCAATTTGTTCGGTGCTGGTGGTTGGCACCCAACGGCCTAAGGCATCCTCGCCCATGTCGTCGGGACCCCCTGGCACCAAAGATGGCATTTGTCCGAAGAGCTTATTCCCATTGACCGGTCCACCCATCACCCAAAAGTGATTGCCCCAGCCATGGTCGGTGCCACCACTGGAATTGGGTCGCAACGGCCGGCCAAATTCCGACATCACCATGGTCACCACCTGATCATGCAAACCGCCTTTTGTGAGCTCTTTATCAAGATCATCCAAGCCATTGGCGAGCGCTTGCAGCAAGCCATCTTGGTGCTCTATTGATGTCCCCCGCTGATCAGAATGAGTGTCAAACCCACCCCAATCCAAAAAGATCATCTGTCGTTTTACGCCAGCCTCTCGGCCCGCCCAAAAGACACGTGCAGCGGTCCGAAGTTGCTCCATCAAACCATGGTCATTGGCCTCAAACTCACTTGAAGCTAAGCCATCAGGCACTGCATCCAAGACTCGGCGAAGTTCGAGCATCTCATCTAGCACATTGCCCACCGCATGTCGGTAGGCCACAGCGAGATCATCGTGGCTGCTGCGCACACGAACCGAGGCTCGATAAGCGCTCAGCTCTTCTGAGTCGGCACCAGCCAGTACATTTCTTAAGTCGATGTTGGCCAAATGATCGCGGTCTTGTGCCAGAGTCGGCGACCAGAACTCACCACGCATTAACCAGTTGTTCTCATTGAGTGCCAAATTAGAGAGCAGGTCTGATAACAACTCGGATGGCATGTGCTCCAGCGCGCGCCCGCCCCAACCCGAACGGGCCGCAAAGGTGCCGGGTACACCACCGGAGACCAACCGCTGCTGATCGGGATGCGAGCCCAAGAAACTGGGAACCGTTGCAAGACCCGACTGAACATCGTAAGCACTGACGGGTTGAACCAGGGGGCCCGCATTGGCCACCCATGCAATATCGCCTCGATCTGAGATCGGCTTGAGCTTGGCCAATGCCGGGTTCAACGCCAACCGATGATCACTGTTGGTCAAGTTTAAGGGGATTAGATCATCTTTTAATAGAGCGATCGGGTCGTGGGCTCTTGCATAGTCTTCGTAGGCAGCATCGATCGGAATTAAGGTGTCGTTGCCATCATTGCCGCCGTTTAGAAAAACGCAAATCACACCCTTGTAGTCCCGTTGTGCCTGCGCCATCGCCAGCCTCAAAGGCCAAGGCATCGCAACCGAGCCCGCTGCCATCAAACCGGTCAAACCCATGTTCTTCAACAAAGCCCGACGCTTCAGGCTGTGCGCCTTCTTAAAACCCTTGCAATGACTCATAACACTACCTCACCACCCCAAATTCCTCGCCAAGCAGGGAATAACCAATGAACATCGTGAAGGGATAGGTGTGATATCGAAAATCTTCGTTGGCTGCTTGCCCACGATTTTCCAGAAATCCTTTTAAACCCTCAGCCATGTCCAGCAAATAGTCTCTGTGCCCAAACTCATCTCGGCCTCTGAGGTAACGCTCTGAGACCAATGAGACCAGCGCCTCTGGACTCTGCTTGGCAGCCTGTTTGAATGCCTCAAAATTGCAGACATTTAAAAAGCGCTCATCACCTGGCAAGCTCGACATTCTGGCTTCAATTCCTCGGGTATTTAGGATCATGTGCTCCGGCGATATCAAGTCCATCCCAGGGACTGGGTTGTTGGGTGGATAAAAATTAAAGACCTCATCGGCACCAAAAGGACGGTTTCTTGGCCATTGCGGCGTAAATCGCTTGGCTTTGAAAAAGTCCATTGGTTCAGGATCTCTAAAAGCACGCGTGGGCATGCGGCCACACTCCATCCCGCGGTAGACAGCGGTGTGGTGTTGCACCAAATCTCGGATCCTGCCAAAGTTATTTGGCATTTTGTCTGGATCATCACCCGCTCTGGCCTCAGGGTCCAAAATGATGGCTCTGACAACGGCCTTCATGTCGCCGCGGACACCTCGTCCATTGTCAGCAAACACCTCAGACACTCTTTGCACATAGCCTGGTGAGGGGTTGGAGGTGGTTAGATGTTGAATCAGGCGATACGAAATAAAGGGTGGCATGTTTGGATGGTTCATGAAGATATCCAGCACCGACTCCAAATCCTCTCGAATGCCCTGTCCGGCCGGTATGGTCACACCCAAGAGCTCTTTGACACCCGGATCGTGCGCGTTTCTTGGCCAATCGGTCTCAGGCACTAGATGGCCATCCCAGCCATAGAAGAAATTCTCACCGCCACATTCGGCCAGCAGTTGCCGATCTCTGGAATTGGCGGGCTCATCTTGAAAGCGTCTCACACGCCAACCGCTGATGGCGCGCGCCAACTCCATGACGTCTTTTTGCTCAAAGACCTCTAAGGGTCGGCCCGTCTCATCGGTCTTGACCGTGCCATCCATGTTGAGTTGATTGACGCCTAAGGTAAACAGCATCAAAAACTCACGGGCATAGTTCTCGTTCGGGATGCAGTTGGGACAATCTTCCGAGGTGGCATAGGAGCCTGCGTTGTCTAGAAATTGACCCATGGCCGGTGAGAGCGTCACCTCTCGTAGAATGTCTCGATAATTGGTCAGCCCGTGTTCTTGAAGCATATTGAAATACACCCCAGCACCGACTTCTTGAATATCGCTGGAGCGGGTTGAGATGACAACCAACTGGGACAAAGCCCAGCTCAGACGCAATCGCAACTGATCTGAGGAGCCCACAAAATGGTCCATCATCTGAATCGGCACTTGATCCCAAAACGGATACTCGGTGGGCCTCATGCGGCCATCTTCGGTGAAGTAATTGTCGTAGCACTTCAGGTCTTCATACTCAATAAAAGATGGTGGCATCGCCAACTGCTCTTCGACCCATCCCTCCATCCCCAGCGCTTTGATCCTGGCCTCATCTCTTGGGCTTGGGCCAAACGTGGTTTGTTCCACCACCCGAGAAGCAACCCATTTGTCGATGTATTTTGGGCAAGGACTTGTTCCTTCAATGGAAGCCAGTGGCTCTACGCCATTGATCTCAAAACCCCTGGACAAGTGCGCCTTGCCCTCGCGGTATTGCACCGAAGCACCGGTGCAGGGATACAGATTTAAGGTCGCCTTGCCCCAGCTGATGCGCTCGACATCATTGGGATCAAAGTCAGGACCAAACTTTGCACCTTGGGCCCATTGCAAGTCATTGACCACGATGGCCTCATCCACTCGGTCACCGACCCCAACCAGCCAGCGCTGGCGACCCTCGCTGTCATAGGTGAACCAATACACCAGGGCTTGGGTGTTGTTTAACACCTCCACCATCCAGCCCTGTCCATCTTGCTCAGGCGCATACCAAGCTCCCGATAAGCCGTGGTGAACAGGGAAACGCTCAGGGGTTTGTGCGCCTTTGCAGTTAAACCCGGCCACGGAAGTTAAACGCCCAAGACTTAATGTGTCATCGACAAAAGGTGCGATGCCTTTGTATGAAGCTTCTGCTGCATCACAACTTTTAAACGTGATGCTCAAAGAACCCGAGGGAATGGATTGGCGATCAGCTGGATCAAAGCTTGGCCCAAACTTCGGCCCTTCAAAACGAAGCAATTCGTCGAATGTGGCGGTGTCCCCATTTAGACTGCCCACACCTTGTAACCAAGCTGGGTTGCCTTCGTGATCAAACGTGAACCACGTCATCAACATGGTGGTTGGATTGAGTACTTGGACGACCATGCCTTGACCATCTTTGGCTGGATCAAACCAACTGCCAGACAGGTGCGAGGCGCTGGTCCAAGCGGTGGTATTGGCTGAGGTGGGCGAGGCAATTAAAGCCAGCCAAACCATGGCCACAAAAAAAACAAACCGCTTGCTGTGCTGAGAATCTTTGTCTGTGCCTGAACGCGCCGACTGGCGCTTGGCCCCCTGTGTGATCGATCCCAATCTCATCGGTTTCCCCTTAGGAATAAGACTTGAGATTAGCTTAGCAATTACATCGGTGTCAAATGAACCCTCGACGGGCAGCCAGAGCCATCCTTTACAAAAGTGAGGACATCTTTGTTGACAAACACTGCACTCGATTCTTAACACCCATCTCGCTCCTAAGGAGACTCGCCTTTTCGGTCTCGAACAAAGTCTTCCGACACCGAACCTTGTGACCATAATCAACGCAACCATTCACCGTGAATTGCAGGAGGTGGTCCGTCTTTCGGTGGCTTAGATTGAGCCTTCTGAAGTTGATCTTTTTTATTCTTGTGGATCTTCAGGGTCAACCTTTTCGCTTCGAGTCAGCACCACCTCTCCATTCGGGCGGATGATGTAGCGAATCTTGTCACGCTTGCTGAGTTTCAAGGCATTGCGGACACTTTCTGGCACCGTTGTTTGGTAATGGTCTGTGAGCGTCGATTCAAATTCAAAAAGGGTTGCCATCTCCAATCGTGCTCCTTCGTTTGGGCTTTCCACGTGATCGCGACTCACGTTTCGGCGACTGTTCTAGAGGCTAAATTGCATGGCAATGCAATTGCATTACCATGCAAGTGATTGTTTCTGTCTGCCTCGAGCCTCAGTTCCATTGTCGTTTTTCTCGACCCTGATGTCTGTCAGACATTGCCCTGGCATTTGGAGAGAAAAGACCACGGTCACAAGCCCCGCCTCCTTGACCTACCTCAAGGCCGCCCCAACACCCACCCGCGAAGCCGCTTCTCCATCTCCACCACCAACAAAAACAATCCACCCACCATCACCATCATTCCGACTTGCCCCAAAGAGATTCCCGTGGTGCCAAACACACTTTGCAAGATCGGCACAAAGGTGATCAGACCTTGCGCGATCAATACCACGCCAACCGCACCCCACACCCACCCATTGCCTTTCAAGCTCTGAAGGCTCAAGCTTTCTTGATACAAACTTCTGATAAAAAACAAATGAAAGATCTCTAAGACCACCAAAGTATTCAATGCCAAGGTCTGCCCCACCGGCTCACCCCAGCCTTGCCCGATGGCGTATTGATAGATGCCAAACACCGCGATCAAAAAGAGCCCCGAGACCAGCCCCATGTGCCACAACAAAGCCCCACTGAGCAAGGGCTCATCTCGGGGCCTTGGCGGTCGGCGCATCGCTTGGGGGTCTTCTGGCTCAAAGGCCAACACAATCCCCAAAGTGGTCGCGGTGATCAAATTGATCCACAAAATTTGGACAGGCGAAATCGGCAAACTCAAACCCAAAAGCAAAGCGACCACAATGACCATGGCTTCCCCCGCACTCGTGGGCAAGGTCCATGCAATGACTTTTTTGACATTCTCATAGACCGTTCGGCCTTGTGAGACCGCGGCCACGATCGATTCAAAGTGATCATCAGCGAGCACCAGATCGGCCGCTTCTCGGGCCACTTGAGAGCCGGTTCGTCCCATCGCCACACCGGCATCGGCTTGTTTTAAGGCGGGTGCGTCGTTGACGCCATCGCCGGTCATCGCCACCGTCAAGCCTTGGGCTTGCAAGGCTTGGACCAGCTTTAACTTGTGCTCTGGGTTGGTGCGGGCAAAGACTTGAGTCTGTTGCACGGCCTTCATCCATTCGTCTTTGGAAAGGGTGTTGGACCAGGCATCGAGTTGATCGCCGGTGATGGCGGCATGCGCTTCATCGGCATTGGGACCTTCTATCCCCAAAAGCCCAAT
>CBFHIS010000062.1:0-6441 GCA_965655975.1 Wenzhouxiangella sp. | reverse complement strand
CTATGACTGGTTTATTGAGCACTTGCCTGTGCCTTCCAAACCACAGCAAATCGAGTTTGCTAGGCTCAACATTAATTTTACCGTGCTGTCCAAGCGACGGTTGACGCGCCTTGTTGAAGAAGGCCATGTTGCAGGTTGGGACGACCCGCGCATGCCGACACTGGCAGGGCTGCGTCGTCGGGGTTTCACGCCAAACTCGATTCGACAGTTCTGTCATGAAATTGGTGTCACCAAGTCAGAAAGTGTGATTCCATTTGGTGTGCTGGAGCGAAACCTGCGTGATGATCTAAACGTCTCTGCTGAGCGACGCATGGCTGTACTCAAACCACTAAAAATCATACTGACCAACTTTGAAGCTGGGCATGTTGAGCACGCGACGCTGCCCAATCACCCTCAAAACGATTCTGCAGGCAGCAGACAGGTACCAATCACGCGTGAGATCTACATTGAGCAAGATGATTTTATGGAAGAGGCACCGAAGAAGTTTTTTCGGCTCAAACCCGGTGGTGAAGTCAGGCTCAGAGGCGCTTTTATTATCCGCTGCGATGAGGTGATTCACGATGCCAGTGGTCAGGTGACAGCACTCCATTGTTCCTATGATCCAGAATCACGATCTGGTTTGCCAGGTGCCGAGCGCAAAGTCAAAGGCACGATTCATTGGGTGAGTGCTGAGCATGCGGTTCCAGCAACGGTTCATCTCTACGATCGACTATTCAATGTTGCAACACCAGCTGCGGACAAAGACCAAGATTTTGTCGAGCACATCAATCCCCACTCAGTAGACACCATGCATGCGGCCATGTTGGAGCCGAGCTTAGGGGTCTGGCCCAAGCAGACGCCAGTGCAGTTTGAGCGTTTGGGGTATTTTGTGGTGGATCATGCCTCAACACCTGAGCGCTTGATATTCAACCGCTCTGTGACGCTTCGCGATACCTGGGCTAGGCTAGAGCAGACTGGCTGAGCTGTCAGCGTCGAACGCACCCCATGGCCTCCGCAGAAGAATCACCACCTCATCAGCGCCACTAGGCTCCCTGTCGCTTCCCCTAATGCGCCGCTTTGGCTTTGCAAAGAAGGGGACATTTCTACTTTGCAGAAACGAGACAGTGTCACTTTGGGCCGATCAAACGCTTTAAGTGCTTGACGCGCATACCAAAAAGGGGGTAATTTGGAAATCGTTTTTCTCAAATTTTGACCCTTTGGTCGAAGGCGCAAGGATAAGAACATGTTTAATAAAAGTGGTTCATCAGACAACAACGCCACCAATGAGACTTTGGCTGAGCGTTCACGCACCACCCGTACCCCTCAGGGCGTGGCGATGGTTGGCGCCTCCATTCACATCGATGGCAGTTTGTCGGGGGAAGAAGACTTGCTGATTGAAGGCAAAGTCACGGGCACTATTGAGCTGAAGAAAAACACGGTCACTGTGGGCAGCAAAGGCCATGTGGTGGCTGATCTCTACGGCAAGAACGTGGTGCTGGAGGGCAAAGTCGAGGGCAATGTGTACGCGGCCGAATCGATTGTTGTTCGACGCAGCGCACACATCACTGGTCGTTTGGTCGCGCCCGCTGTTAGCCTAGAACAAGGTGGCTACTTCAGCGGCACCATCGATATGGACAGCGAAACCGAGGACCTCAAAAAATCGTTTTCTCAGGCACAAGTCGCCTCAAAAGCCGCACCCGCGCCCAAAGCGGCTGAGCCCGCTGAGACTGTGGCGCCCTTGCTAAAACAACCAAATAAATCTTAATTAACTGGGTTGGACGACGCAGTTAAGTGATGAACCGAGCAATGGTGGGTGTGGCTGGGGTGCAAACCCCCCTCCTTGGGCGACTGTTTGAGACGATTAAGGAAGACCACCGCTTGGTGGTCATCGACTTTAATGTGGGCTCGGCAACCCTTTTGGATGGTTTGCAACCCCACCGCGCACGGCTGGATGCGATGGCCATCTCTGAGCAGTTCGATGCCTGGTCCAAACTAGAAACCGAAGAGGAATGTGTGGCGGCGATAGACGCACACCTGACTCGCTTCGCTCTGGAACAAGCCGACTGGGTCCTGTGCTGGGGGCTACTCAACTATCTCGACTCACCCATCATGGGCCAGTTGAGTGAACGATTGGTGCCATATTTGAAGCCACAAGCACGGGTCCATGCCTTGATTGAGTACTCCTCGCCAACCATGCCAGCCACACCACCCCGCTACAACCTTTCTTTTTTAGAGGGCAAAGCCTATTTGGATATTGAAGCGACGCAAGCCAGCATTCAAAGCCCGCGCTACACGCCCAAAAAACTCGAAGGCATGCTCACCGGATTAAAAACTGAGAACACCATTCTTTTGTCCAATGGCATGCAGGAATACATTTTCTCACTCGCCTAAAGTCAGATGCTGACACCCAATCGAGCGAGCTGAGAAGCCAACGAGACGCCGTTTTTCTCGGTTGAACGGGTTGTTTTGCCGATGGGCCGATGAGCACCCAAAATCTAATCTGGACATCCACTCAAACCAAACAAAAGGATGTCTGACCATGACCTTGTTCCATACACGACGACAAACCCTGAGCGGGTGGGCGCTATTGCTGGGCCTGTTGGCCGCGCTCTGGTTGCCCAATACGCATGCCGCCACCGACCGCGATCTGGCCGAACGCATTTATCGGGCCATTGAAACCGCGCAAACCAATGATCCGGAATCATACATCTCGACCTTTGACTTTCAAGCGCCCAACGGGCAAACACTGACCGTGCTTGATGATCCCAAGACGCGTTTAGAAAAGGACCCCAACCAGGATGCAGCCAGTTGCTCAGGCTTGCCCACGCAAGGGAAAGTCTATGGCTCAACGCTGTTAGGAGGCGAGGCATTGGATTATGAGATTGATTTTCATGACTTGGTGGTTGTGGCCAATTACAAAGACACAGAGCATGTGTTGCCGGCGCAGCAACTGGTGGACTTTCAGAGCAAAGAAGGTTGGCCTTGTGCGGTGCCTGTGGCCGCTGTGGTCTGCGCAATCAGTGGGGGATCATTTTGTGCCTGGCGGATTGCGCAATGCTATCGAGCCGCCAATAATTGCCCATGCGGTGTGGCTGTCTACAACTGTGGCGTCTGCGGCGAAGGCTCAGGTGTCCGTTGCGCTGAATGTCCAGAACTCAAACCCGACCTGCCCGATTTAAGGCCCATTTATCGCTGGCCAATCACCTGGGGCTACTGATCACAATCGAGGAAAGCTGATCGTCCCGTCAACACGAAAGTCAGTCTGCCCCAAAAGCAGCCTGGCTTTTGGCGTTTTTGAGCATGCCAATTTTCAAAGTCGATGATGAGCCGATCATGAGTGTTTGACTCATTGCTCAGATGTTCTAAGATAGACAATCAATTCACCCACTCTAAAACCATGGGAAGCAAGCGATGTCTCTGAGCCAATCTGTTACCCTCTTTTCGAATGCTGCTCGCCAGCCAAAGACCATCCATCTATTGGTGCTGGTGCTTGGTATAGCGCTCAACACCGCGGTCTGGGCTCAAAGCCAGCCGCAGCCGCTCAATTACGACGATGTCTTTATGCTTCAAGCTGTTTCTGATCCACAGCCCGATCATGAGGGTGAGCGGATCGCGTTTGTGCGAACGTGGATGGACCGCCACAACGACCGGGCCATGAATGGCATCTGGGTCATTGAGGTCGATGAAGATGGGGAGGCTGAGGACTTAGAGCCGATCACCCCACAATCGCAAAGCGCTTCTAGCCCGCGGTGGTCGCCCGACGATGAGCGATTGGCCTACGTTGCCGGTGGCCAAATCCAAATGCATTGGTTGGACAGCGGCCGGTCAAACACATTGACCCAGTTGCCGAGCTCACCCGGCCAGTTGAGCTGGTCGCCCGATGGCCAGTGGCTCGCATTTGTGATGCTGACCAAAGACCCCAAGCCTGCGCCTGTGAACTTGCCGGGCCGTCCAGAAGGGGCCGACTGGGCCGCGCCGCCCATTTATATTGACCAAGCGCAATACCGTGCCGATGGCGCAGGGTATCTGCCCAATGGTTATCGCCAGATCTATGTCATTCCCGCCATGGGTGGTGAGCCCATTCAATTGACTGAAGGGCCGTATCACCATGGCCAAATCAGCTGGTCCAATGACAGCCAATCGCTGTATTTCAGCGCCAACCGATCCGAGCAAGCCTATCGCGAGCCATTGGTGTCTGATATTTACCGGGTGGCCATTGCAACCAAGAACATAGAGAAGATCAACCAAACCCAGGGCCCGCACCGTCAGCCCAAGCAAGCACCCGATGGCGAGTGGATTGCTTATCTGGGGTTTGAAGACCGATTGTTGTCGCACCAGGCCAATAGGCTTCACATCATGCGACCCGATGGTACGGGCATTAGAAACCTCACAGAAGATTTAGACAGAAGCATCGATGCCTACCAATGGCTGGCCGATGGCAGCGGTATGGTTATCCAATATGACCACGAGGGTTCGCCCACATTGGCGTATCAGTATTTGGATGGTCGCCGCGTGACCATCGATGCGCAACTCGGCGGACCTTACCTGAGCCGGCCTTATACCAGCGGGGAATTCGGCGTGGCCAGCAATGGCCTGATCGCTTTCACTCATCAAACCGCCACGCGCCCATCAGAGCTGGCTGTGGTCTCACCTGAGATCGACACATCAGGTGGCGAGGTGATCACCGACTTCAACAAAGTCTTGCGTCTTGACCGAGAGGTGGGCCAAGTCGAAGAGATTTGGTATGAGTCTTCTATTGATGGCCGTCGCATCCAAGGCTGGATCATGTACCCGCCTGGATTTGATGCGGCTAACAAATACCCTTTGATTCTTGAGATTCATGGCGGGCCTTTTGCCGCCTATGGTCCCTTGTTTGCCATGGAGCTCCAGTTAATGGCAGCGCAAGGCTACGTGGTGCTCTACACCAACCCACGGGGCAGCACCAGCTATGGCGAGGATTTTGCCAATCTCATTCACCACAACTACCCATCTCAGGATTACAACGACTTGATGGATGGCGTTGATGCGGTGATCGCCAAAGGCTTCATCAATGAAGATGAGCTCTTCATCACAGGTGGCAGCGGGGGTGGGGTGTTGACCACTTGGAGCATTGGCCACACCGACCGGTTTGCCGCAGCAGTGGCCGTGAATCCAGTGATCAATTGGTACAGCTTTGTGTTGAATGCGGACTTTTATTATCTCTTTAGTCAGTATTGGTTCCCAGCGATGCCTTGGGAAGACCCGGATCATTATCTGAAGTACTCACCGATTTCATATGTGGGCAATGTCACCACGCCGACCATGTTGTTCACTGGCGAGTCGGATTTTAGGACACCGATTTCAGAGACAGAACAGTACTACCAAGCGCTCAAGTTACAGGGCGTCGAAACCGCCATGGTTCGTGTCCCAGGCGCCTCGCACGCGCTGCATAGGCGCCCAAGTAATTTGATGGCCAAGCCAGCCTATGTTGTGCACTGGTTTGAAAAGTACCGAGCGGATCAGGATTAGTTAGCTCAGCAACTGAGCCAAAGTGTGGTCTTTCTTGGCCCATAGGTCATTGAGCCACGCCTGAAACTCAGCGCGGTAGGCGGGGTCGGTGTGGTAATCACCGCCCCGGAAACGCTCAGGAATGGCAAGCGTTTGGATGTGCACCCGAACGGTTGGGATACGATTGGCGAACAAATCCATGAGTTCGCCTCGACCCTCTGGATAGGCGATGGTGACATCCACCAAGGTATCAAGCGTCTCGCCCATGGCATTCAATACAAAAGCCGTGCCCCCAGCGCGCGGTTTGAGCAAATGGGCAAAGTCTGCACCTTGTGATTCTTTTTTGCTGGAACGAAACCGTGTGCCCTCGACAAAGTTGACGATCGAGACGGGAATCTTGGCGAATTTGTCACAAGCCCGTTGCGTGGTCTCTAAATCTTTCCCAGCCAATTCGGGCCGTTTTTCAATCTGCTCGCGGCTGTAGCGCTTCATAAAAGGAAAATCCAGCGCCCACCAAGCCAGCCCCAAGATGGGCACCCAGATCAATTGGCTTTTCAAGAAGAACCGCAACATCGGTAGGCGTCGGTTAAAGACGCGCTGCAAGACTGGGATATCCACCCAGCTTTGATGGTTGCTAATCACCAAGAAATGGCCATCGAGTTGTTGCTCGGGCAAGCCCGTGACCTCTATCTTTGTGCGGGTCAAATGCGCCATCATCCAGCTGTTAACCGAAATCCAGCTGGCCGCCAACCCCATCAAGCCTCGATCACAGACGCGGGTGATTGGCTTGATTCGGACCACAAACTTCACCAACGCAATCAGCAACAAGGGAGCAATGTGCACCACGGAGTTGGTGGCCAGCAAAGCCGTGGCCCCAACTTGGCGCATAATGGTGAGAACTTTTTTGACCATGTTTCAATTGTCGCATGCCAAAATCCCCAATAGATCAACGCTTAGACGAAATTTTCCCTGCAC
>CBFHIS010000061.1:4440-6639 GCA_965655975.1 Wenzhouxiangella sp. | reverse complement strand
CCGATCCGGCCAACACACCCAACTTGGAAAGCCCCTCGATTTGGGCGTTGGTGAAATTGATGTTCGTGACATTGGCCCCTGGACCCAAGTGTGTGAATAAGCCAATGCCGGACAATATGGGCTGTGTGACTGGGAGTCCATCAATGTAGTGGCCTCGGCCATTGAGTGATCCCGTGAATGGGAAGCTCTGGGTGCCAATGGGCACAAAGCCCCCTGTGCCTCCCGCAACCGCAGCAAACCCAGACACGCTGGTGTCGAGATCGTTGCTCAGCGCGAAATTGGCCCGACGGTGTTGCCTGATTTTGTCCAGATCGTGCCAGTTTGAAATCAGGCAGGGATCGTCTAAGCTCCCAGTGCCACCCGAGGTGGTGCTTTCCACATACGCCGCCGGTATCCGTCTGAGATTGATCAGCTGTGGCACCCCCACCGTGCATTGGTCATGGCCACCGACTGAGGTGGACCAGTCTCGGCCAAAGTCCAGACCTGGCATGCCTGATGGGGCATTGCTCCCAAGCATTTGTGATTTGCTCAGAGAGGTTAAGTCAGCGGAACTTAGGTTGGCCGTACCCGCACGGCTAAGCCCTGCGAAACCTGGTGACCAGTAAATCTCGTTGAAAACCATGGGCTCATTAATTCCCACAAAGCCAACCACGCCACCAACCGTGCTGGGCACATGGCCGGGCGATGGCTGGATCTCAACCGCCGTGAAAGACCGGCTGATCAGCCCCGAGCGCGCCTCACCAATGAGGCCGCCAACGGATTCTTTGCCGCGGATGATGCCGGTTGAGTAGGTGTGCATGACCTCAGCGCCTAAAATGCTGCCATTGGGAAGGCCGTTAACGCCGATCAAGCCACCCACCATATCGTGATTGGCGGTGCCAACATTCGGGCCTGGACCAATGTCCACATTGGCATGCGACCACCGGATTTTGCCGAGGTTGCGGCCGACCAAGCCGCCAATTTCAGAGGCATTGTTTGAGATCACGCGAATGGTGGCATCGACACCCACCCCACGAATGGTGCCTTTGTTCTCATAGGCCAGACCGCCCACCAAGTTTGAGGCCTCGATGTATAGGTTGTCGAGGTAGAGCCCCGATACATAGCCACCCGGCCCAACTTCTCGGATGAACCCCACCCAACCGCTCAAAGATGGTGTGATGTGTAGATTGGAGATGATTTTGTTGTTGCCCCGCAACGACCCTCGGAATGCCTTGTAAGGTGCTTTCATGCCACCGATGGGGGAGAAGCCGAAGCCACGAATGGGGTCGCCCCAGTTTTTGCTCTCACTGGCGTCAATGTCATTGACGATCACATAGCTCTTGGCCAAATCCGCTTCATTGGTGGTCTCGCTGAGCCAGCGCAGATGCGCTAGGCTTTCAATTCTCATGGGGTCTTGGCTGGTGCCCGCGCCGGGTGGCTTGATCGGCAGGGTTTCTCCCATGACAGCCGCAGATGCCAGCCACAAACCGGCGAATAGGCCTAGGCGGGCATGGACGATGACTGCTTGAAACCAAGATCGAATGGGGTGAATGGGGGCTTTTGGGGACACAGAAACTGACCTTTTGGCTCGCAATAACAGTCACATTACTGTGTGGGTGATTCGCGCCCATATGGTCTCAAAACATAAATAATTGTTCTCAAATCTTAAAAACCAACCATCACGGGCACTGTGGGCTTTTGGGGCCTGCGCCCAACCCAATCAAGGGTGCGCCTGTTCCCAAACTTGGGTAGACTTGTGGTGGCCGATGGTTGTGGGGTTTGTTGATGGCATTCAAAAAAGTGTGTGGTTGGTTCGGGAAGAGCGCTGGGGCTGGCGGCTTAACCCTCGCGCTTGCTTTGTCTGTCACAATGGACACACCCATCGCCCAAGCGCAGTCTGTTGGTGCGCCGCTTGTTCAAGCGCAGACCGTCCAAGGCCTTCAAGGCACAAGCGTTGAGAGCGCATCCGCCGAGCTTAGCCCCCTGATTGAAGCCATTGAGCGAGCTTTTTCTTTAAGAAACGCCGAGCCAGTGGCCGCGCAGGCCCAATTGCTGGCGCTCAAAGACGAAGCACAGAGTGACTCAGACATCCGCGCCATTGCCTTGGCCACCCACTATTTGGCCGTCCTTGGGCACCATTTTGCCGAATACGCGCAGACCGAGGCCATGGTGGACGCCACATTGTTGGAATACCGTCAGCGGTTTGCGCCCAGCGAACGT
>CBFHIS010000061.1:0-4344 GCA_965655975.1 Wenzhouxiangella sp. | reverse complement strand
ACGGGCACGCTCGAGCTCTGGCAGGGGCGGTTGTGGTACCGCCTGGGCGATGTGGAACGGGCTCGGACTCGGTTTCGTGCTTTAGAACGAGAATTCGAGGGCGAGGCGTTGCTGGCCGATGTCTTGATGAGCCAGGCAGTGTTGGCTCACTCGCAAGGCATCTACGACGAGTCGGTGGCCAAAGGCTTACAAGCGCTTCGATTGTATGAGAGTCAGGGCAACATCTACGGCCAAATCCAATCGCACAAGGACTTGGGCATCGATTATTTGAGAATTGATGATTTGGAGAACTCGCTGTTTCATTTTGAGGCGGGCAAAGCGCTGCTGGAACAAAGCGAGGATGTGTTTGTGGCGGTGGTGCTGTCGGCCAATATGGGCATCACACTCCAAAAATTGGGAGATTTGGAGGGGGCGATGGATGCCTATGAGTGGACGTATGACTCGGCGGTGGTGTTGAACCAACCGCTAACCCAAGCGCAGTCCTTGCTCAATATTGGGACCATTTATAGCAATGATCTGGGCGATGATGAGCGGGCCATTGCCTACTACCAGCGCTCGTTGGAAATTTCAGAGGCCAATGGGCTGTCGTACGGAATGATGCTCAATCACATGAACATTGGGGTGGCATTGGGCAGGCTGGCGCGAACCGATGAGGCGCTGGCGGCGTTCGACCAAGCAATGGCACTGGCCGTCGAGCTCGATCGGCCCAATGAAAGGCAACATCTGTTGGGCGAAATAACCAAGGTGTTGGCCGAGGCTGGGCGCTACCAAGAGGCTTTTGAGGCCTCGCAGGCGCAGAGAGAAATCGCTGAGACGCTGTTTAATGAGAACCGCGATCGGGCGATTGCCGATCTTCGGGTGGAATATGAGACCGAGCTGGCTGAGCAAGCTTTGGCATTGGCTCAGGCCCGGAATCAGCAACAACGTCAGTGGATTCGGTTTTTGTGGGTGGCGGTGGCTTTGTTGGTCGGTTTGGTTGGCATGGGTGGGGGCTTTTTGCTCTACCGCAACCGAAGTCTCAGGGAGCTTTATGAACGCAATGTGGAGCTGTTGGATCAGTTCTACGGGGCTGAGGGCCGCCAGAGCCTTGGAGAAGACGCCGATCAAGACCCGATGAAAGGGTTGTTTGATCGACTGTTGGTGATGTTAGAGAAAGAGGCCTTGTTCAAAGACGAGCAGTTGAGTTTGACTGGGCTTGCTCGGCAGGCGCAAAGCAATGAAAAGTATGTCTCACAGGCGATTTCTCGCTATGCCAACATGAATTTCGCGAATTTCATTAACTTCTACCGGATCAATGAGGCTAAGAAGCTGCTCCGGGCGGCCGATGATAAGGTGGGCATCACCGGTGTGATGCTGGAGTGTGGATTTACTCACAAAAGTACTTTTTATGCTGCGTTTAAAAAATTTACAGGAATGACGCCAGCGCAGTTTCGGGCGGTGGCTCAGCAACAGACCGTTGGGAAGCCACCCACGCCTCAAGGCATTGCTGCAGCTGCTCAGTCATCTATTCAATAATCCGACGACCAACCCACGCATTGAGCCGAGCACCACAGGCAACTCACGAAGTTTGGGATAATGAGGGTAGACTTTTGAAGAAACGAGCACCCAATGAACCCCTATTTCGCTGATTTATCAAGTGCCTTCACACCCATTGAGATCCATGTGATCTCTCAGGGCAGACTCTCCCAATGGCTCTCAGCAACCAGCAAGGACCACAAATGCTGGGTGGAGGCCAATGGGTTTGAAGCCAGAGCAGGGCAGGTCATTATGCTCCCGAGCTCCAACGGAGAAATTGCAAGTGTCTTGTGCGGCGTGGGGGAGCGTTCAGTCGATCCCACCGCCGAAAAAACCAAGGCGCTATGGGCTTTGGCGCAGTTGCCCACGCGCCTCCCCAAAGGTGACTACCAACTCAACACCGCTCACTTGTCAGATTGGTCGGATTCTGACGCTATGCTGGCCTACCTTGGCTTTGGCTTGGCCAGTTATCGCTTTGACCGCTACAAAAAAAATCACTCCGAGGCCAAACATCCGAGGGTTCGCCTGCACTTACCTGAGGGATATAGAACTGAGGTAGAAGCCTTGGTCGAGGCCTCGTACTTGGCGCGGGACATTGTCAATACGCCCGCTAATGACATGGGTCCCCAAGAGCTCTCCGATGTGGCTTCGGAGATCGCCACAGCCCATGGTGCGACCTTTAAAGAAATCACCGGCATCGAGTTAGAAGAGGCCTTCCCCGCCATCCATGTGGTCGGCCACGCCTCTACCCGCGACCCACGGCTCATTACCTTCCAATGGGGTCGGGAAGATGCCCCCGCTTTGGCCTTGGTGGGGAAGGGTGTCGTGTTTGATACTGGTGGTTTGAGCATCAAACCGACCTCAGGGATGGTGTTGATGAAAAAAGACTTAGGGGGTGCGGCGCATGTCTTGGCGCTCGCTCAAGTCATCATGACCCTCAAGCTTGATGTGAATTTGCGGGTCTATATCCCAGCGGTGGAAAACGCCATCGCGGGCAACGCTTATCGTCCCTCAGACATCATCAACACCCGGAAAGGCACCACTGTGGAGGTGGGCAACACCGACGCCGAAGGCCGTGTGGTCTTGGCCGATGCCTTGACCTATGCCAGCGAACAAGGGGCTGAGCGCATCATTGATTTTGCCACTTTAACTGGAGCGGCCCGGGTGGCGTTGGGTGAGGATTTGCCACCGATTTATGGGCGCGATCAAGCGCATGTGCGCGCCATCCAAGATGGTTCGTTCGAAATCGCCGATCCGTTGTGGCACATGCCACTGTTTGATGGCTATCGGGATTTGATTCGGCCGGCCCATGCCGATCTCTCCAATACTGGGGGCACCCCCATGGGTGGGAGTGTGACCGCCGCCTTGTTCTTGGATCATTTTGTCGCCCCTGAGATTGATTGGTATCACTTAGACATTTATGCATGGAACCTCAGTGATCGACCCGGCCGACCCGCCGGTGGCGAAGCACAGGGGATTCGGGCCATGTGGGCGTGGCTCAAAACCCATTATTCGAGTCAGTGATTCGATAAGAGACCATACGCCCAAAAGACATCTCCGCTTAAGGCATTTCATGGAAGTTCATGGAAGCCCCGTGGCTTACAATGGGGGTTTAGCGTCCGTTAAGCCCCGCCCATGACCCAGTCCAATTTAGCCCAGACCTCGAGCACCCAGCCACCCTCGCTGGGTCATGAGGTCAAGCGCACTTTATGGCTGGCGGGTCCCTTGATCATCGGCCAGCTCACCAACTACGGCATGAACTTTGTCGATACCGTGATGGCGGGTCGTCTGGGCATGGTGGATTTGGGGGCAATTGCTGTGGGTTCCTCTGTTTGGGCAGCCGGATTTTTGTTTGTCTTGGGTGTCTTATTGGCGGTCTCAGCCGCGGTGTCTCGTCTCGATGGGGCGGGCGAGGGCAAAAAGGTCGGTGCCTTTGTTCGCCAAGCCCTCTGGCTTGGAGTGGTCTTGGCCGTGATGCTCTTCTCGTTTGCCCGTGCTGGTGATTGGGTCATGACCACCATGGAGGTGGAGGCATCGGTGGCCACATTGGCCATGGATTATCTTCGGGCCATCAGCTGGGGCGCGCCTGCCTTGGTGGGTATGTTGGTGCTGCGGTTTTTCTCAGAAGGCACGGGCAAAACAGGCCCAACCATGTACGTGGGTCTGTTGGGCATTTTATGCAACATCCCTCTCAATGCCGTGTTGATGTTTGGTTTGCTGGGCTTTCCAAGACTCGGCGCTGTCGGGGCTGGTTGGGCCACTGCGATTGTGATTTGGTTGCAGTTTCTCTCGTTTGTGTTTTGGATTTATTACCGCCCGCATTATCAAAAATATGGCTTATTTGATCAGTGGAGTTGGCCCGATCGCCGAGAAATTTTTGCGCTGATCAAGCTCGGGCTTCCTATTGGAATTATGGTGTTTTTAGAAGGCGGCTTGTTTGTGGCCTCCGCGCTTTTGATTGGCACCTTGGGGGCGTTGCCCGTGGCCGCGCACCAAGTGGCGATGAACTATGCGGGCTTGGTGTTCATGGTGCCGGTGGGTTTGGCTGGCGCGATCACCGTGCGTGTCGGCAACGCCTTGGGACGGGGTGATCCCGAAGGCGCCTCTCGTGCGGGCCGGATTGGCATTGCTTTAGCGCTTGGCTTTGCGGTCTTATCGGCCAGTGTGATCATTGCCATCCCAGAAGCGATCGTGGCGCTCTACACCAAGGATCCCGCGGTGGTCGAGTTGGCGGTGAGTTTGTTGTTCTTTGCCGCGCTGTTCCAAATCGCCGATGGTCTACAAGTCGCGGCCGCTGGCGCGCTCAGGGGCTATAAGGACACCCGATTG
>CBFHIS010000060.1:0-6646 GCA_965655975.1 Wenzhouxiangella sp. | reverse complement strand
TTAAGGTCCAGCCGGCGCGCCCATCCAAAATGGCCGCTCGAAGGATGTAGTTGTCTATAAAGTTCGCCCCCGCTCGAAGGCTTGCCGCCAACCACGAACTGCTTTTTTTGTGGCTGGCCGCTCGAACGGTGGCCTGCAGCTCAGCATAGCGATCGAGCTTGGCCTGGGCGTGACTGAGATCTCTGTAGGGCCTGTGGTGTAAAGCGGACTCAAGGTGACCCACTTTTTTTCCTGCTGCGAGTACCAGACTCTCATGGACGGGCACATCGCTGAACTGCCCAGCGCCTTTTTGGATGAGGCGAAGCGGTGTTCGAGACCAGCGTCCGTGTTGCAGCGTTTGTCCAAAGGCGTGGGTCAACCAAGGCAGGGTATAGGCATCAAACTCAACCTCATTTCTCCCAAGCGAGACCTCTTGGGCCAAGACCCAATCGATCTCTGCTTTCAGATCCTCGCTGACCACCTCATCGGCATCGATGGATAAGACCCAATCACCCGTGGCTTTTTCGAGGGCGCGTTGTTTTTGGCGGCCATACCCTGGCCAGTCGGTCTCATAAACATGCTCGGTGAATTGTCGGGCCAGATCTGGGGTGCCGTCTTGGCTCCCGCTGTCGAGCACAATGATTTCATCGGCCCAACCACGAAGCGCGGTGAGGCAGCTTTCAATGCGGTCGGCTTCGTTTAAGGTGATGATGATCACACTGAGCCGGCGCTTACTTTTAAGGTTTCGGGCTTTGGCCAATTCGCGGCGGCGTTGGGCGTGCACCAAGCCCATGGAGCCGGCGGTGAATAAGCCAAACCAAACAATCCCAGCATTTCTTTCAAAAATGGATTCTGACAAGGCCATGACAGCGAGTAACACAACCGCACTCAAACCCGCCCATCCCAACTCTCGGGTTTGTGGGAGACCACTGGAGAACAGTCTGTAAAAACGTCTTGCGGCGGTGGCCAACAGCAACACGAAGGCCAGTAATAAAAAAATGCCTGCATCGGTGAGCGTGGATAGGTATTGGCTGTGCGGGTGGGTGTACTCGGCCATCAGATCACTGGCCTGACCACTTTCAACGGCTTGTTGCAAAGCATTGGCAAACTCACCCGGGCCAATGCCGGTGAGCCAATGGCCTTGCATGGAGGCAAAGGCGAGTGACCACATAGCCCAGCGCCGCCCCAAGGCACCATCGGTCATTTCGCCTTGGCTCAATTGGCTGAGTTCATAAAACCCTTCCATAAAACGCGCACTGGTCGGTACTTGTGGACTAATCAGCACCAACATCGCCAAAAGACCGGCGATCACCGGCAAACCATACCGCCAGCGGGGTGGTTGGCGGCGGCCCAGTGTCAGCACATACAAACCCATCATTGGAATCAACGCGAGCCAAGCGCCTCTGGAACCACTCAATAACGACGCACAAAAAGCCAAGGCAATCGCCACCACCACCACGCCACGTTGGGCTGTTGACAGGTTTCGGTCTGAGAGTTTGGCGCAAAGCATCACAGCAATGGCCAAACCGATCCCCCCAAAATAAATTGGATTGGTCGCGCCCTCAACCCGCGATTCAAACGTGGCGGTTTGGCCGGTTAGAAAAAACCACCACGCAAAACCACCGGCCACCAAGCCCCCGATGATCAAGCCCATCCACCAAGCCCTGTCCAGACCATCGACCCGGCGAATGAACAAAAACAAAGGAATGATCAGCGCCAATCTCAAGACCCGCCCCATGCCATCGAAGCCTGCTTGACTTAAGCCATGGCCCCACCAAGCGATGACCCAAACCACCACAAAAAGCGCAATAAAGGCCACAAACAAACGTTCTAAAGCGATGAGTTGGCCATCGAACCAAGCGCGGTTCCAAGTGAGCCAAGTGATGGCGATCAGTGAGAGTGCTAAAAACCCAAAACCTGCGATTTTGGGGACCACGAGGCCAAGGCCCAAGGTCACAATCAATAAGACAGCGCTCAGTTGGGCGATGCGCTGAGAGACCGTGGTCATGGGTGGTGAATCAGTCTTTAATTAATTCAAACTGGGCGCCGCAGTAGGGACATAGCGCTTTCCCGGTTTTTTCGATGGGGAGATACACCCTGGGGTGGGCGTTCCACAAGACCATCTCAGGCGTGGGGCAGCTCAGCGGCAAGTCGCTTTTTTTGACTTGATAAACCCGCTCGGTGTTGGCCGGAATCTGCTCTTTGCTGGTGTCTCGATGCGAATTGGGGTTGGTCTCACTCATGGTCTGTATTCTACCTTGAACTCTTTAGCTCTGGGGCAAGAGGCGATCAGCCGCCTCCAGATAGCGTGCTTTGGTCTGTGCAATGACATCCCCTGGCAGGCGTGGGCCCGGTGCTGTTTTGTTCCAATCCAGTGTCTCTAAATAATCGCGCACAAATTGCTTGTCGAAGCTTGGCGGACTGTTACCAATGGTCCACGACTCCATGGGCCAAAATCTGGAGCTGTCGGGTGTGAGCACCTCATCGATCAGGTACAACTGACCTTCGCCATCGGTCCCAAATTCAAACTTGGTGTCTGCAATTAAGATGCCCCGCTCGCGTGCATAGGCTTTGGCTTGTTGATAAATCGAGAGCGACACATCTCTGACTTGGATGGCCAGGGCAGGGCCGAGGCGTTCTTGCATGGCCTCAAAATCAATGTTTTGGTCGTGATCGCCCACATCGGCCTTGGTTGAGGGCGTGAAAATGGGCTCGGGCAGCGCTTGGGCCTGTTCGAGTCCAGCGGGCAGCTCAATGCCACTGATCGCACCGGTGTTTTGATAATCCAACCAACCAGAGCCTGTGATGTGGCCCCGAACAATGGCCTCGATGGGCAAGGGATGCAGGCGTTTGGTCAACATAGACCGTGGCGTGAGGGCCCGAGCCAGCGCTTGGTCATTGAACAGGTCGCACAAGGCCTCGTAGAGTGGTGAGTGCTCGACTTCACCCATGGAGCCTGCATCAATCGGACCCGGCGCCACAATGTGGTTGGGGATGGTGGCGGCAAAACGCTCAAACCAAAAATTGGAGATGCGGGTCAGAATCTCGCCTTTGCCCTCGATCACATCGGGCAGCACCACATCAAAAGCCGAGAGCCGATCGCTGGCCACAATCAACAAGCGATTGGCATCCACCTCGTAGATGTCTCGCACTTTGCCTTGGTGGATCCGGTTCAGTGGTGGAGTGGGATAATGACTCACAGCAACGGGTTACAATAGGCACCAACCTCAAATTATACGCCCCACACCGAGCAGGATCGATATGAAACAACCTCTGGTGATTGCCCCGTCAATTTTGTCTGCCGATTTTGCCCGTCTGGGTGAAGACACCCAAGCGACCTTGGATGCCGGTGCTAAGTGGGTGCATTTTGATGTCATGGACAACCACTATGTCCCCAACCTCACGATTGGGCCTTTGGTGTGTCAGGCCTTAAGAGACTTTGGGATTGAAGCACCGATCGATGTGCATTTGATGTGCAAACCCGTCGATCGCTTGATCCCGGATTTTGCCGCCGCTGGCGCCAACCTCATCAGCGTTCATCCAGAATCCACCGAGCACTTGGACGCCACCTTAAGCCTCATTAAATCCCATGGCCTGCACGCCGGCGTGGTGTTTAACCCAACCACACCCTTGGAGAGTTTGGAGTGGGTTAAAGACAAGATTGATTTGATTTTGGTGATGTCGGTGAACCCAGGTTTTGGTGGGCAAGCGTTTATCCCCTCGAGTTTGGAAAAACTCAAACAAGCCCGAGCTTGGATCGATGCCAGTGGGTTGCCGATCCGTTTGGAAGTCGATGGTGGGGTCAAACCCGAGAACGCCGCAGCAATCAAAGCCGCGGGTGCCGATACCCTGGTGGCCGGCTCGGCGATATTCAACGCCGATGATTACGCCGCCGTGATCAAGAAGCTCATCGAGGCGTGATTTAGACCCATCATGAACAAGGCGCAATTCGATCGCTTGGCCACAGCAGGCCACAACCGCATCCCCGTCTGGCGTTCGGTGGCCGCTGATTTAGATACGCCCTTGTCGGTCTATCTCAAACTTGCCGATGGCCCGAACACTTTCTTATTGGAGTCCGTCCAAGGCGGTGAGAACTGGGGTCGGTATTCCATCATTGGCCTGCCGTGTGAGAGCGCTTGGCAGGTCAGGGGCCATGAGTTAACCGAGTTCAAACATGGGCAGGTCATCTCCCAAGCCACCCTTGAAGACCCTTTGGAGGCCTTGTCTGAGATCATTGAATCGGTCCGCGCGCCCGAGCTCGATGAACTGCCGGGTTTTAGTGGTGGTTTGGTCGGCTATTTTGGTTATGAGATTGTCGGTCTGATCGAGCCTCGATTGATCAGTGAGGCCGATCCCAAGGCACTCCCTGATGTGATGGTGGTTGATGCCAAAGAATTGGCGGTGTTTGATAACCTCTCGGGCCGACTGAACCTGATTGTCACCGCCGACCCGGCTGAGCCCGATGCCTGGGCCAAAGCCCAAAGACGCCTCGATCAGTTGGTGCATCGCCTGCGCGTGGGGGCGCCCACTTATCCGCCCACGCTCAATTTGCCAGCGCCATCTTATGAAGACTTCGAGTTTGATTTTGATCAGGCCTCATTTGAGTCGGCCGTCTTAAAAGCCAAAGAATATATTTTGGCCGGTGATGTGATGCAGGTCGTTTTATCGCAACGCATGCGATTGAAGTTGGCTGCTCGTCCGATTGATGTGTATCGAGCACTCCGTTCGCTCAACCCATCGCCTTACATGTACTTTTTTGACTTTGAGGATTTTCATGTGGTGGGCGCCTCGCCCGAGGTCTTGGTTCGGGTGCAAGACAATCAAGCCATGGTCCGGCCCATCGCGGGTACGCGTCCTAGAGGTGCCACGCCCGAACAAGACCGTCAGTTAGAAGCCGAACTCAAAGCCGATCCGAAAGAATTGGCTGAGCATTTGATGTTGATTGATTTGGGGCGAAATGACATTGGGCGGATCGCCCAAACTGGGTCTGTGACCCTCACCGATCAGATGGTGATTGAGCGCTACTCGCATGTCATGCACTTGGTGAGCGAAGTCCATGGGGAGATTGAAGCCGACATCAAACCGATGGATGTTTTGAAAGCCACATTCCCCGCCGGCACGTTATCGGGAGCGCCCAAGGTCAGGGCGATGGAGATCATCCAAGAACTCGAGCCGGTCAGGCGCGAGATTTATGCCGGTGCGGTGGGGTATTTCAATTGGCACCGAGAAGCGGATTTGGCGATTGCCATTCGCACCGCGATTGTTAAAGATGGGGTATTACAAATCCAAGCCGGTGCGGGGATTGTCGCCGATTCTGATCCCACGTTGGAGTGGGAAGAAACGCTCAACAAGGGCAAGGCGGTGGTCAAAGCCGTGATTGAGGCCAGTGGGGGAGAGGGTTAAGGGTTTTTTGTGTAAGAGTTTTCCCATAGCCACGCGGGTTTCTCAATGGTATCGTTGTCAGATAGACAGTCCATTCAAACAAAACACCTCAGATGCTAGACCGACCATTGCCAAAAAATCGATTCCTGACTGACTGAACATCTGGAAGTGAACATGACAAACATTGACCGCGAAAATGAAAGCTTGGTTGTGGCGGCTTATCTTCAATGGCTCAAACGAGATATTGAAACGGGGAGAAACGTTTGCGCATTCCCGGATGACTATAGAGACAAGTTGCGAGAGGGATTCGCGAAAGGTCTTGTGGGTGGTGAGACCAGATTGAATGAGGAGATCGAAGGCAATGTGTCGCTTTAGTTGACACGAGCACAGCATTCAACCTAGTCCATGCTCACCCTCAGCCCATCACTCAGTCGGTCATTGGGGTGGATGATGACTTGCTCGCCGACCACCAAACCATCGATGACCTCAGTTCTTAGGCCACTTCTTCGACCAATCTCAACAGGGCGTTGAATGGCGCGGCCTTGCTCCACCACAAACACGCCCCATTGATCATTTTGGCGAAACAAAGCACTGGTGGGTAGCTGCAAGACGTCTTGGCCTTCCCAGAGAATGAAACGGCCCTCAAGGCGATAACCATCGCCGAGCGTGCCCCAGGCCTCAACAGGTGAGGTGATGTCAATCAACACAGGCACGCGTTGTTCTTCCACACCCAAAGCAGAGGTTCGCATAAACCCTCGAGGCTCGACGCGTCGGACCACGCCTTCAAGGGTTTCCTCGCCACCCCAGCGTTCCAACAAGACCCTCATGCCGGGCTTGACCTTGACCGCATCCATCGACAACAGATCAATTCTGACCTCCAGCGTTGATAGGTCACCAATTTCTAACACTGGCTCACCCATGTTGATCGGTCCCTCGCAGCACCGCTCTCGGTTGATCACGGTGCCGGCAATGGGTGAGCGCACCACCAAGGTGGGCTGCTCGATGGATGTGCGTTCTCCATCTGCTATGGATAAATTGGCCTCGGCTGCTTTGAGTTCAAACATTGCCACTTCAACGCCATGTTCTGCCGCATGCTCAGCGGCCAAGGCGGTGTCGGCTTGGCTTGTGGCTCGCTCAATGGCCTCTTGGGAGACAAACCCTCGCTCGAACATGGTCTGTTGCCGAGTCAATTCGGCTTTGGCCATGGTGGCTTGGCTTTGTTGAATCTCGAGTTGGGCTTCGGCCAGCGCGACCCGAGCTTTGGCCGCTTCGATGACGTCCAGGA
>CBFHIS010000059.1:0-7791 GCA_965655975.1 Wenzhouxiangella sp. | reverse complement strand
TTGGACGTGGTCTTTGACTGCCCCAAAGTCGATCGTGGGTTCATGCGCCGCAATCCCTTGGATATTAGAGAGCCGATGGCTTTGCGCGCGCTTGGCCGCAGCCAATAAAGCTTTGGAAGGAACACAGCCGGTGTTCAAACAATCGCCGCCCATCTTGTTTTTTTCAATCAAGACCACCGACAGACCCAACTGTGAAGCGCCAGCAGCGACTGATAAGCCACCAGAGCCTGCACCGATGATGCATAGGTCTACGTTTTTGTTGGAGACACTCATGGACTGACCCCGGCTTCGGGTTTGAAGTGACGATACAGGGTGGGAATCAAAGCAAATAGGCCAAGAAGGCCCAGCGCGATCAACATCTGGGAAGAAACCAAATCAGAGACCGAGGCAATCTCGCCCAACTGCTGGCCTAAGTTCACAAACACAAACGTGCCTGGGATGATGCCGACAAAGGTGGTGATCGCATAAGCGCCAACACCCATGCCAAAAAACGCAGGCACGATGTTGACCAAGAAAAAAGGAAAGATGGGCACCAAGCGCATAAACAACAAATAACCCACGCCGTTGGTTTGCATGTGCGAGGCGACCTTTTGATAGAGAGGGCCGGCTTTTTGTCGAAGCGGATCACCCAAGGACGAACGCGCGATCAAAAACAACACTGTTGCCCCGACCGTGGCGCCCAGCACCACAGCACCCAGCCCAATCCAAACCCCAAACAAGAATCCGCCCAACAGGGTCAGCAGCGTGGCGATGGGCAACGACAAGGCCACACACAGCGCGTAGGTGAGCACAAACAAACCCACACTGATAAATGGTCTGGCGAGCACAAAGGCTTGCAACTGATCGCGGTTGGCTTGAATGAAGGCCAGATCCACGCGGTCCAAGAGCCCGGAAAAAAAAGCAACGGCCATCAAGACCACAAGCACCACCAGCGCGACCCATTTCATCATCGACGCCTCACTCTTTGACCGAGCACGACCCGCCGCCGAGCACACAAAATTTTGCGCAGTGCGGGTGGGCCAGGTGTACCGAGCCCAAAGCTTCTTTTAAGCTCGAGCCCAAATTAAAGCGTTGGTCATAGGCCAACAAAGTACAAGCCATCACGCTCAAATGGTCATCGCCTTTTCTTTTGACCACCATGCGAGAAGACGCACACATCACATCACTCGGGTTCACGCCTAAGATCGACCAGCACTCGGTGGTGATCTCAGGCACGGGGGCTTTCTCATCCATTTCAGGAAACAGCACCAAAGCTTGCGGATTGTGTGCATCGACATCAATCCCATGCTCAGAGAAGAGTTCGGCAAACCCAGCCCGCAAAGTTGCCTCATCTTCGCCCCAACGCGTCCGGCCCGCCACATCGATGACAAAGCCATTCTTAGACAACCACTCCAGCCCCAAGATCGTTGGCTTCCAGCTTCTGGGCCCCCGTTCTTCCTCGTGCATCTTGGGGTTGAAGTGATCGATGGAGACCCGTAGGGTCAATTGGCTGGGGTAGTGGTCATTCAAGCGCGCCAAGCCTTCGGCGCATTTCATCATCGGCCGCATGGCATTGGTCAAGACCAAGCAGCGATACCCGCGAGACAAAATGGCTTCCATGATTGGCAAGATATCCGGGTTCATGAACGGCTCGCCGCCGGTCAGCCCGATTTCTTGAGTGTTGAGGCCCAAGGCCTTGATCTCATCCAAAAAGCCCACCACCTCAGCGGTGGTGATGTAGACCAAGGCATCGTTTTTTGGGGAAGACTCGATGTAGCAATTGAGGCAGGTGAGGTTGCACAAGGTGCCTGTGTTAAACCACAAAGTCTCCAAAGACTCGAGCTCAACCCAAGCGCGTTGTTCGCCCTTGGCCGTGGTGGTTAGGTCCTCAAAAGGCTTTGGGTGTGTGCTGCTTAAAGCTTGATCCATGCGCCCATGATACCGACTGTGGCATCAAAGAAATCTAAAATGTGTGCATCAGCGCGTGGCGATCAGTGTCCAGAGCCGGTTGAACAAACCCTGCGCCGGCGCCCACGGCAGGCACCACTGCGCCTTTTCAAAGCCCGCTACTTTGATCTCATCCAACAACGACCAGCCAAAATGATAGAAAGCCAAGATGCCCTCATCATCAACAGGATCGCCATGGTATTCCGGTGGTTCCAGATGTTCAATCTCGCCATTGTCCAAAATGCGTGCCCGTGTGAGGGTTTCTTGCGTGTCATCCAAAAAAGGCACCGTGATAATCAGATGCCCACCGGGTTTAAGAACGCGCGCAAATTCTTCCAGCGCTTGGGGGTAGTTGGGAACATGTTCCAACACCTCAAGACAGAGCACATGATCCATCGAGTGGTCTTTAAAGCTCAATTGGCAGATGTCTTCCCAACGAAGCCACTCTTGTTCACCCAAGAGGTGTTTGACATAAGCAGACAGGCGCTCATGGGCAGGTTTTGGAAAATACTCCGAGCCTCTGACATTGGGCCAGGTCCGCTTAACCGCTCGATAAAATAAGGTCGCTTGCTCGGTCAAATAGATGGCGTGGCGTTCATTGCTGGGGCAGTGCATCGACAGCGCGTTGAACGCGGCTCTGAGCCGAGCATTGAGTTGGCAAGCGCTGCAGGCGAGCGCTTCTCTGAGGTTGACCTCACTTGTCTTTGTGGCGACATCAAAAGTGGATAAGGCGCCACAGACACCGCAATGGCCATCAAAGGCGTGGTGGTTGCTGAGGGTCGCTGGAAGCGCATCCGCCCAAAGTTGTTGCGCGCGCCACATCGGCCCATGCTCGATTTGGTCGAGTTGGTATTGTTCTAAACGGTCGTATCGAGACCAACGAACCCCTTTGTGTATGCACCGTGTCGCATTTGCCATCAGACCAGCCCCCTAGCAGTTTGACCAATTAATCAATGAGCAGCAACAGATGCCACTGTTCAAAGATTTTTCTTGCCAAGCCCATTGGGCGCAGCAACGCCCTAGAGGACTTGGCTGAGTTCATGATAACCACATTGTGGCCATGGCGTAAAACGGCCCATGGCGACGTGTCAGGCCCATGCCCCGTTTTGACAGCGGCGCTAAATCTGATAGCGAGACGCCAAGGCATGATGCGCGCGTCTGACAATACCAAACGCCGATCTTAAGTAGCGTTGGTGTAGCTTCGATAACTCATCTGGGTCAACCAAGTGGTTGGGTGCAAGCCCTGCCTCGAATCTTTTGACTTGGTGCCTTAGCCGCACATTGCCAATAAAGCGAAGGGCATGGATCAGATCATCCCCATCGCCTTCATTCATGCCCCCAGCAGCGGCCGCTTCTTGTATGCGCATCTCGGTGTGGGTGGCGCTGATCGCACCTTCCAGCGCCCGCACGCGGGCAAGATCCACAATGGGCAAGACGCCGCGTTTTTTTAAATTAATGCCTTTGTCTTCATCGCCATCGCTTTCTTGGACAAAGCGATTGAACAGCCCAAGCGCTGGGGTGTGGCGCATGGCTTCTGCCGCCAAGAAGCGCAAAAAAATGCTGGCGTCTTTGGCTTGGCCGAGCACATCGTCTTGCAATTGATTGAGCAGGCTTGAATCACCCGCCACCGCGCGCTGGTCAAAAAAGATCGAGCAGTTCATGATCGATTGGGGATCGGGTTCACGCATCCAGTGTGCAAAGGTCTTGTGCCAAGCCTCAAGGCTCATGCGCCACTGACCCATGGCCATCACGCCCCCATTGCAATAGACATAGCCACAGGCATTGAGCCCATCGCAGACAAAGCCGGCGAATCTCTTAAAATAATCTTGAGCTCCCGCATCGGGCTCGCTTTCTAAGACCAAGCCATTGTCTTGGTCGCTGATCAGGCCTTGTTCCATTCTTGCTTGTGAACCAAACGCCACCCAGCACCAGCCCATGGGTGCTGGCCCCAGTGCTTGCTCGGCCAGATGGATCAAGCGTTGGGTGATGGTGTCTGTGAGCATGCTGGCGATCCGCCCCACCTCAGTGACCCCACTGCCATGCCGAACAAGCGATGCCAAGACCCCAGGCCCCAGGGCCGATAACTCAACCAAGCGGGCCATGTCATCGGCGCGGCTGATGTCGCGCGCAAGCCTTAAGGGGTGGGGTGCTTGCATTCTCAGCAGGTCACCGGCGCTGACCATGCCACACAATTGATCGCGTTCATTGACCACAGGCAAATGGTGGATTTGGGATTGCATCATCAAGAGCATGGCATCATCAATGAGGGCATCGACCCCAACCGTTTTTGGCGATGGCGTCATGATGGCCTCGACCCGCGTGCTTGGGTCCAAGCCCACCGCCAACACCTTGGCGCGCAAGTCCCGATCGGTCACAATGCCGATGAGCTGATGGTCTTGCATCAATGGCAGCGAACTGATGCGGTGCTTGGCCATCAATGTGGCCACCTCTTGAATGCTCAGCTCGGCGGTTCCCGTGATCGGGGTATCCAAGCCCAAATCCACCAAGCGCCCGGTGTTGTTGGGCATGAGACGCCGCAAGCGGTCTCCGGGTTTGGGGCTTAGAAAATCAGCCACCACCGGGGCTTGGGTTTTCAAAGTGTTGAGCGTTTGGGCATCGATTTTGGCCAACACGACAGCGGTTTTGGCGACGCTTTGATAGCCCGATTGGGCCAGCGTGGGGTCATCAAAAACGATGGCGTGCCCAAACACCTCACCGGCTTGACGCGTCTCCAAATCCACACCATCCAGAGAGCTCAGCGCCACCTCGCCTTCTAAGATCAACCACAGGTCTTGGCCCTCGGGTGCATGAGAAGCACTGGGTGTATGTGCACCAATCGCTTGGCCTTGTGCCATTGAGTCAGATGCAAGTAGTGAGAGCAACCAGCGGCGGTCTTTTTTCTCGAGCTCGGAGAAAGGTGGCGCTTCGGTGAGCCAGTGGCTGAGTTGGTCGTGGTGGGGGTCGTTGGTCATTTAATGGCTCGCTCGTTTTTGCCAGACGGAGCGCTGCGCGACGAGCGCATCGTTTAGGGTCTTGATGCCCCGTTCTTCTAAGATGGGCAGCAAGCGGATCAACACTTCAGCGGTCATCTTGGCATCCCCGAGCGCCCGGTGACGGTCAATGAGCTCAATTCCTAAGCGAACCGCCAGCTCATCTAGGTTGTGACTTTCTTGGAAAGGGTGTGCCAGCGCGGACAACAACAAAGTATCCAAGACAGGCTGGTTGAATACGAGTCCACACAAGGGGGCTTTAAGAGACAGGCATTTCAGATCAAAATCGGCGTTGTGTGCCACCAAGACAGTGTTGTCACAAAAGCGGTGGAACATGGGCAAGACGGTTCCAATGTCGGGCTGGCCATCAATGTCTTGTGGGCGGATGCCATGTATGGCTGTGCTAGACGATGAGATGGGGCGTTTGGGGTCGACCAGTTGGTCGAAGTTTTCTTTGTTGAGGATGCGCCCATTGACAATGCGCACCGCACCAATTTGGATGATCTCATCGCCCTTGCTGGGGTTGAGGCCGGTGGTTTCGGTATCAAACACTGTGTAGGTGAGTTGGCTCAGGGGTGTATTTTTTTCCCGCACATCTGCAATGGCGAGATCAAACAAGCCAAAGTCATAATACTCTGGCCTTCCCTCATGGCGCTGCGCCAAACCTTCGGGCAGCGCGTCTAAAGGCGGAATGCGTGGCAGGCGAAGCGTCAAGTCATGGTCTGTAAACGACCATTGCCCACCATGATAAGCCACCACCTCATCGACCGTTTGCCCAAGCGCGCTGCCGGCCATATCGGCGTGCTCATTGATGGACTCAAACCAATCTTTGGCTGAGAGTGAGGCATCGGATGGGGCTTGTTTGATGGGGATTTTGATGATGAGGTCGGTCGCATCAAAATCCACCTGAACATTGAGCGGTGTGTCTGGACTTTGGTCTTGTGCCCGAAGGAGCAACGAGGCCAAAGCCCGGACCAATGACATCCCATCGACCCGAAGCCAAACCGTCTCAAGATTGGGTGAGGGCTGGATGGTGATGGGGTGGGCATCGGGCAAAGCTTGGGTGATCGCCTCAAGCCAGTCTTCGGCTGACATGTCCTCGAGTGGATAGGGCTTTAAGGCGCGCTTGGGCAATGTGTTTAGGCGCTCGGCCAAGGCATCCAACCATTTTTTGTGTTGACGCAAAACATCGGTTTCGGGGCCGTCGAGCCCACCACTGCTGAGCGCTTCTCGCTGTTGCTCGGCTTCTTGGGCCAGGGCTTGCAGGCTCTCGGTGTGTTCTTGTTTGAGCTTCACCTCATCGGTGATGTTTTCAATCACCAAAATCATGCCATCGATTTGGCCGGTTTGGGCAAATGCCTCACGACAGATGGGCGTGATGTGGATCCGGTAGGTGCGTCGAGTGTCGGTCTGCATCAGACATTGGGTCGAGGCGTGTCTTTGCCCCTTGGCCAAGCGTCTTTCCATGGTGGCTGTGGCGTGTTCAAGTAAGGCCGGATCAATGACCTCATGGATTGAACGTCCCAAGCCAATCAGCTCCCCGCCATGAGTGAGGTGCCCGGCTTCGGAGAGGCGCTTGAACTGCAGTCTGGCTCGGTTGTTGTATAAAAGGATCTGGCCTTCTCGGTTGCAAACGACCACCGATCGATTGAGCTCAGCGAGCAGGGTGCTTAACCACGCGCGTTCTTGTTCTGTTTTTGCCAGCGCTTGTTGGATGCGCTGATCGAGAGCTTTTTCTGATTCATTGTGTTCGACCAAAAGCCCATTAAACAGCTTGGCCAATCGGTCAATGGAGGGAATGCCTTTGGCCTCGATGGGGGTGCTGATGTGTTTTTTGAGTCTCAGATCAATGGCATCGGCCAAGCGCTCGGGTTCGGCCAAATAGCGGTTCATGGCCCACTGCAGCGCACCATAGATGGGCACCAAAGAGATGGCCCACAAAAACAGCAACAACCCCCAACGTCCATTCATGGCAGCGACCATGGTCTGAAAGTCTTGGGCATCGAGTACGGCCCACAATAAGACGCCAGCGGCCATCAGCCACAACAAACACACCAAGGCGATTGCGCCCAAGGTCACCCACAATTGCCACGTCATGGCCCTCATGGGTTGATCTTAGCGCAAGCAACCTCCAGTGCGCGATCATTTGGGGGCAAGGGGCGCCACTGGGCATTGATCAACGCGCCATCATCACCCAATTGAACCTCGGACGAGAGATCAGCACGGCGTTGATTTTTGCAGTCATACACCACAGGGATTTCGCGGATCGGCAGCCAACGGCCTAAGAGCATCACCGTGGTCATGACTTGGGCGGGTTGCCTCTCATTGGTGCGATTTCTTCGGGTGTCAATGGCGACCAAGCGAAGCGTGAGGGGCTTGATGTAGGTCCAAGGCCGAAACCACATCTGATCGGTGCTCTGGGCGGTCACGATGACGCCCTCGGGTAGGCGCTCGATGGTGCGGTCGGCCCAGCTGTATTCGAGATAGACCATCATTGCGATCATCGAAAGCCCCGCGCTGGCGGGAATGACATAGCCCGGGAGCCTTTGTCCGGTGAGAAAACGAAAGCCCACCATCAAACCCGCCACACCCAGGCCCAGTGCGATGGCAGCGATGAATTCAAGCAGCATGGAGGGTTTGCATCATGGGCGGTGCCTGCTGGCAAATGGTTGGGTCAATGCCATTGTCACCTGAGAAAGCGCTTGCCGTCTAGTGGGACACCAGACGGCAAGCCCATGAGGGTCTATTTAGTGGTCAATCGTTAGTGGTCAATCGCACCCGCGGCCCCTCTGGGCACACGGATACTTTCCACCAACTCTTGGATTTCAGCGGGCGGCGCTTGGGTCATTTTCATCACAACGAATGCAGTGACAAA
>CBFHIS010000058.1:3808-7967 GCA_965655975.1 Wenzhouxiangella sp. | reverse complement strand
CTACCATCTGCGCGCTCGCACTGCCTTCCTCGCATCCTTAAGTTTGACTGCCTACAGCGAGTTTGGACTGATCGTTGCAGCCGGTGTGCCCATGCTTTCTGATTGGCTGGTGCCGTTGGCGCTCACGGTGGCGGTGTCCTTTGCCATTGCTGCACCGCTCAATCGCTTTGCACATGGTCTGTTTGAGCGCTCTGAGGGCATTTGGTGTCGTTTCCAGACCAGTCGAATGCATGCAGAGGAAAGGCCGCCTGATTTGTCCAGAGCGAAGGTCTTGGTGTTCGGTATGGGTCGGACTGGGTTGGCTGCTTATGATGCACTGAGTGGTGGAGTTCCCGAAATTATAGGCATCGACAGTGATCCCTACCGTGTGACGGAGCATCAGGCTCAGGGGCGTCAGGTTGTGTTGGCTGATGCTGAGGACACCGATTTCTGGTCATTGGTGGATCTGGAGTCGCTGGAAGCCACAATTTTGGCAATGGATGATATTGAAGCCAAGGTTATGGCAGCTCGAAAACTTAGAGAGCGTGGGTTTGTTGGGCCCATCATCACGCATGTTCTTTATCAAGAACAGGCCGATGTCATGCGTGCCGCAGGGGCCGATAAGACCTATTTGACGATGCAGGAGGCAGGCATGAGCTTGGCGAGCCATGCGGTGGACTGTTTGGGTGCTCGACTGGTCTGATTCGCGAGGCCTGAAGGCCTGCAGGGGCTTGACACCTGAGGCATTCAAGCTACAATGGAGGGCTTAGGGTGGATTGCCCTTTTTGCGGGAATAGCTCAGTTGGTAGAGCACAACCTTGCCAAGGTTGGGGTCGCGAGTTCGAGTCTCGTTTCCCGCTCCAAATCCTTTATAAAAAGCCTCGGTCCAGACTGGGGCTTTTTTATGTGCGGGTTTTTGAATGTCTTTGCTCTTGGCGTAATGGGGTACAATATGTCGGTTCACCGAAGGCTAGATGGCAGAGTGGTGATGCAGCGGCCTGCAAAGCCGTGTACCCCGGTTCGATTCCGGGTCTAGCCTCCACGCCCTCAGATTTGCCCGGGTGGCGGAACTGGTAGACGCAAGGGACTTAAAATCCCTCGAAGGAAACTTCGTGCCGGTTCGATTCCGGCCCCGGGCACCAAAACACGCATTATCTCAAAGTAGTCTCACCTTTCTAGAAATGAGACCAGCCAATTGCTGAGCTCAAGATGAAAAAATATGAGTGCCGAGGCTAAACAAAGGCTTTGGTCGATGCATGGATTGGTTTTAATCAGGTCACAAGATCGGAATGGCAGGGTGTCCGCGCAATTATTTGCTGGGGGACTGGAAGGTGGCTGGGGTGTTGGCTAGGAGAATCGGACTGGTTTTGGATTTGAAAGAGGTTTATACTCCCGTTACATTTTGAGTGTCTTACATGAAAGGCCAAAGATTGTCCCTTTGAGCTGGCACTGGTTTAAAGAAAACAACAGAGAGGCAGCTGGCCTGACTCTATGAAGAGGATAAGGCCCCAGCAAAATGCTAGCAAACGAGCGTAATAGAGTTTTGGGTATTGGCAAGAACGTTGGGTCTACGCTCATGCTCATGTTCTCAATAGTGCTCATCACCGGCCTCATATTCACTGGTCAGACAAATCTCGCGCAACTTCTACACCCCGCCCTTGTATTTATCGTCCTAGTTGTGGCCGTGATCTGGCTGTCAATCGTTGAAGGTGGGCAAGCCTCTTTGGTCGGGCTGGCGCCGGTCAATCGTGAGCTCTACGCCGAGTCACATAAGATTGCTTATAAAAGCTGTAGCAACGCGCATAGTGAATACTCCCTTGACCGTTATCTGCTTGGCCGTCAATTTCTGGTCGTTTTTATTGTTTTCGCGTTGAGCATGGCAGGTGGTCCGATTGCTGGAGCCGATCTCTTTGGTCTGCCTCAGTGGGTCTTGAACATATTTTTGGTCTTTGGGCTTGCCATGATCTTGTTCACAACGATGTGCGGCCAGCTAAACTCGCAAGTCAATGCATCGCACTGCATGCTAGATTATCTAAATACCTGGCCAAACTATTTAACGCTTAGGATTGCAAAGGCCATCGAGTTTTCAGGCATCGTTCATGCGTCCTATATCATTCAAATCCTTGTTTCAGCCCTCGCGGGAAAAAAAGCGGATACCAGTGCGCCAGCGCGCTCAGATCTGTACAACCTTTTCTTCTATTTTCGGTGCTTCATTTCTCTGTTGCTTCTGATCTTTGCTTTGGTTGTCACGATCGCTGCTCTGTTCGAAGGCAAGACAACCATGTGGGAGAGTGTTCCTAACGTTGTCGCGGTGTTGCTTTTTCTCTTGCTTATGTGTGTTGTGGGCTTGCTTGAGGGTATGCAGATCGCGTTTTTTGCTGTCTCCAAGCTGCCAGAGGATGAGCGTGGTGACAGCTACTGGGCGAAAAAGACCTGTGGCGTGCTGTTCCAGGGAGATGCTCATAATTTGTCGGGATTCATGATTGGGCGCCAGCTGTGCGTGGTTTCTTGCATGTTCTTTATAGCTCGAGTCACCTCTTTCAACATTGATCCCGGCGCGGGGGACGCCACGCTTTGGGGCATATCAACGGCTGCACAGATTTTTCTAAACACAGGATTCCTTGGTGCATTGATCACCACGATTCTGGCCTCAATTGCTTGGCAGCTGGTTGCCTCAGCTTTTCCGGTTGCATTTCTATCTAGCCCTTTCACCTATGCGCTCCTGCGCCTTTGCCTCTTCCTTGAGTCGACAGGGATTTGCAATGGGTCTTATGTCATTGCCTGGATTCACAGGAAGCTCAGTGGCTTCCAGCGCGATGAGGTCTATATTGGAACAGCTGAGGAACGCCGTGCCCTAGCAAAAGCTGATAATTTGGGGAACCTCCCCGTTGGTGCAGGTCATCTTGTAAAACTTCCAGCCTTTGCCGAGGACGCCCCAGAGGCTCTCAAAGAACTTGCTCTCAAAGACAGTGAGGTTCATGAATATATTTCTTCGATCCAGGATCAGCGTAATCAAGAAAAACTCAGCTCCTTATCGGTCTAAGTTGACGTTTGTCAGCTTGTCTGAATTGAAAGATTGACAAGCTGCCTAGAAAGGGAGCAAGTGAGGCCGAGGCACAGTCGCCGAGACAAATCGATTGGAACGACTGCTATGTTTCTCGCCTTATCGGTGCTTCAAGATTTTCTAAGTTGAGTCGAGCAGAGCGAGGGGTGTGGGGCCACTGGTCTTCGGGGTGCCAGTGCGACCAGAGGTCTGTGTTCGTTTTCTATTTCCATTCCCACCCTGTGCCCAAGTGAGGTTCGTGAGCTCGAGTCGAGGCTGCGGGCTGTGGAAACCATTGGTCCAAACTAAATACAGAATAGGCCGATGGGTTCACTTTCGCGGGTGGGTTCATCACCTTTAATGGGTTCAGCGTGGTCATGAGGGCGGAAATTATTGCCAGGAGGGGTTCGCAGATGGCTTACAGAGACAGATACGGCAGAGCGCATGGCCAGTTCTCTTAAAATTCGTTTGGGAGGCCAACCAAGCTGCCACTGAATCACTTCGACCAAAGCCCATCTGGTTTATTATCAACCATCCACACCGAATGAGTAGATCAATGAATATCCAAGTCAACTCTGAAGTCGAACAACTCAATGCCGTGTTGGTCCATACGCCAGGCATTGAGATGGAAAATATGACACCGAGTTCCGCCTCGGATGTGTTGTACGATGACATTCTAAGTCTGGATCTGGCATCAAAGGAGCATGCGCAGCTCACGGGCGCGCTACAGCAAGTGGCCAGAGTCTATGAATTGAAAGATTTGTTGGCCGATGTGCTGGGGATTGATTCGGTTAAAGAGGCTTTGCTCGAGCGCTTGACGGGGCTCTATGGGTGCTTAGACTATCGTGATCGCTTACTTGAAATCGCACCGGAGGCATTGGCTGCCCAGCTGATAGAGGGAACACCCAAAACCATCACGACGCTAGAGCGCTTTCTCGATCCATCTCCGTACGTTTTGCCACCACTGCCAAACACCTTTTTTACGCGTGATGCGACGATGTGTCTGAACAACAAGGTCATTATTGGTTCGATGGCTCATAGAGCCAGAGTGGCTGAGTCACTTCTTCTCAAGGCAGTATTTACTCATCATCAAAGCGTGGCCGGTGAGGGATTTTATTTTGACGGCACCTCTAACAC
>CBFHIS010000058.1:0-3708 GCA_965655975.1 Wenzhouxiangella sp. | reverse complement strand
GATTCTCAAGTCACAATTGAGGGTGGTGATTTGTTGGTGTTGCGGGAGGATTTAGTGGTGATTGGCTACAGCGAGCGTACCTCTGTGGCTGCTATTGATCATTTGATGAAAGTCATTGCTGGTCAGGGTCCTGTCCGAAACTTTGTAGTGGTTCAGATTCCAAAAAGTCGAGCGACCATTCATCTAGATATGCTGTTTACAATGGTCGATCGTGATGCGTGTGTGGTCTATCCTCCGATCATTGAAGGTGCTTACAAAGCGCCTGCTTACCATTGTGCATTTGATGGCTCTCACACAGGGAAGATGCAGGCGGTGACAGAGCATCCAAGTGTCTTGTCTGCGCTCAAGACCCTCGGTCTTGATCTGGAGCCCATTTCTTGCGGAGGTCGGGAACGTTTCCAGCAAGAACGAGAGCAATGGGCCAGCGGGGCGAACTTCTTTGCTTTCGCACCAGGGCAAGTCATGGGCTATGCACACAATGTCCACACCATTGAGGCCATGAGTCAAGCAGGTTTTAATGTGGTCTCTGCGAAGGCAGTGATCAAAAAAGACCGCACCATCGACCCTAATGAGCGTGTATTGGTGTCTATGGACGGCGCAGAGCTGAGCCGAGGAGGCGGTGGATGCCGTTGCATGACGATGCCTTTGGCGAGAGGCCTTGCCAGCTAGCTTATTTTGTCCGCAATTTGATGTCGCAGGATTCTATAATCAGCGGCAGAAAGGCCAAATTTGGTACCAACGGCGGCAGTGAAATTCATCTTGGCAACTTTGCAGCTGCGCTTGATACTGCGCGGCCTGCCGTTCAACTTTCCTAGCAATGCCCTGCAAACTGGTTTTGCGACGCCATGAGCCATTTTGATAGCCAGTATGACCTTCGTGATAGGCAAGGTATAGGTTGTAGGCATCATTTTTCGGAAGGTTAAGACGCTGGTTACTCACGTTGTTGTACCAGCCAATAAAATCGACAGCATCGGAGAAGCTCGATCGACGAGCCAGCATCCGACCAGTGGCATCGGTATAGTCCTGCCAAGCTGGATCCTGTGCTTGGGCATACCCTTTGGCAGATGAAGGGCGGCGCCATGGGATGACGCCCAAGAGACGCGTTCGTTCCGGGCGTGCGCCAGCCCGAAATGATGATTCTTGCTGAACGAATGCCATCTGGACGGCTATTGGGGTGCCCCATGTATTTTGTGAGGCCAAGGCGTGATCGTACCAGCGGGGGTATTCGCGAAAAATTTGGCAAATGTTGTCTTGCTTGGATGGTGGCGTGGCTGCACACCCTGCCAAAATTAGTGCCATCACCAAAGTCAAGACCAGACGTTTGATAGGTAAAGTCGCCAACCGCTCCGCCTCTTCAGTGTTGCCCCCCTAAAACAACGTGTGTCAGTTCATTAGATTGCCTGACTTCAAGGTGATCCGCAAGCCTAGCCCTGCGATGGTTTCTTTTCCAGTTAAATCTCTGTCGAGCTGCCTGATGCCACCGTGAGCTGTGACCATGTTGTGGAGTTGATAGCGAGCACCCAAAGCAAAGTAGGTGCCATCATTTTGATCATTGGCGTCATTGAATAAGCCTGCATTTGCACTGATCTGCCATTTGTCCATGTGGTAACTGGCGGTTGTGAAAAAGAAATCGCCATCCTCTAAACCCTTACCACGAGATTCGTAGATAATGCCGGTTGACCACTGGTCTCTCTTAAAGTGTGCACCAAGCTTCAGGGCATCGCGGTCATCTGAACCACCTTCGTAATGGCTACCATCGATGTAGGCACCAATAAGCTCCACGGGGCCAAGGGGCATGCCCACAGAAGCGGAGACTAAGTGATCATTGTCGCCTCCCAAATCGGCTGCGCTCTTGTCATCGAGTGAGATCAGCGTTCGCAAGTGGACAGGTCCGAGAGTTTGGCGATAGGCCAAGGAGCGATCAAAATAGCCACCATGGCCAAAAGCACCGCCGGAGCGCCCCACATTTCCTCGTGATTGCATGAAGGTTGCGTTTAACGGATCCCAACCCAGCCCAGCTTGCCTGTAAGGAGTTTCAATTCGGCCAAGCGCCACTTCACCCCAGTCAGAGCGAATGCCAACATAAAGATCGCGATCTCGCCCAGCGCCATCTTTAAGGCCCTCCATGTCCACATTGAGGCCAAGGCGTCCAAAGACCTCTATTTTCGCGTTAATTTTGTGAGCGCCATCAACAAAAATTGCTCCCCAGTTGGATGAATTTTTATTGCCTCCAGCCCACCCATCGGTGAAGTTAAGGCCATCTGTTCCCCGGGCGTCAGCCCCATCACCATCGACATAGACGATCTCTGGCTGCAGGCGCAACAACAGTGAGAATTGGCTCTCAGCGTCCTGTGCCGTTGCCAATGAAGGCATCAGCAACACGGAGATGAGCCCAATGCTTTGGCTCAAACGAGACATTAAACGAACCCCTTGGTCCTGAGATACCAACTTTATATTCACGCAACAACCTTTTATTTGATTTGAGAAGCCTAGATTACGATTTTAGCAAACTGGTGATGGGGAGCGTTAAAACAAACCCCGCAACACCGACGCCGAATGCCATTGCGCCCAACAGCACCCAATCGATGGCCGAAATGAAGTCTGCAAACGTGGCTTGTGTCAGCATGGGCCCGCTTAAAAAAGCACCCAGCATGAACACGATGCCAGCGACAATCGCCAAACGTCTGGCGCCTTTGTGTGCAAATTGTCCTTTGGGTAAGGTGTAGGCGATGAGCACTACATCGATGACAAGCCAGGCAATCAGTAAGGGCATGAGTGGGCGGAACGTTTCTAACAACACCGCCAAAATTCCGAGAATTGAAAAGGCCATTTTGGTCTCCTAACTTAAAATTGGATTAAAAAGGTGTTCAGACGCGGCCACGCAGCATCGCATTGTAGGCTGAGTGCAGCATCCGGTCCTTGAGCATCCAAGGGAACCAATGCTTTTCATACGGGTTGATGAACGGGAAAGACGGCACCATGGCTAAGTCGTAATCAAATTCAACCAAAATGCCTTGGCCTTTTCTTGTGATCAATGGACAAGAGGTATAGCCATTGTATTGTGCGGACATTTCACGGTCGGCAATGGTCGAGACCAAGTTCGCCACAGCCACAGGGACCTGTGCCTTCACGCTGGCCGCCGTCTTTCCGATGGGGGTGCCCACGCAATCACCAGAGCCAAAGACGTTGGCAAAGCGGGGATGTTGCATGGTGTGCTTGTCCACCTCCATCCAATGACCCGCTGCGAATGGGCCAGATTGCCAGGCGAGGGCTGATTTGGCCAACGGTTCTGGCGCCTGCATCGGTGGCACGACGTGAATGAAATCATAATCTAGAGTTTTGGCGCCCTCAGGTGTTTGGAAGGTGGCCCGTTTTAATTCAGGTTCAATGCCTTTGAGTGGGTGATCCCAAAGTAAAGTGACGCCACGGCTGGGCAGTTCTTCTTTTAAGAACTCATTAATATCGGGTTGGGAGAAAAGACCCTTTGCAGGTGGTGTGTAGTAAAGGTCTGCGGTTGAACGCGTTCCTTTCCTTTCAAACAAATCCTCTGTCAGCATCGTGACCTTGAGCGGAGCGCCTGCACATTTCACAGGGCCTGGGGGGCGAGTGAATAAGCCAACGCCGCCCGTGTCGGTGAATGCATTGATCATGTTCCAGGTTTTGCCCGCATGGTCGGGGTTGTCATAAACACAGCCAATGCCCATTTGG
>CBFHIS010000057.1:2036-8535 GCA_965655975.1 Wenzhouxiangella sp. | reverse complement strand
GGGACATCCAACGCACGCCCCAGTTCTTTTGAGGACATGCCATAGGGTTTCATGAACTCTTCATAGAGCATGATGCCTGGGTGTGTTGTGATTCGTTTCATCGGCTCACCTCAGTGATAATCGATTATTTCAACATGGCTTGGCCCATCTTCATCCCAATTAAAGCAAAGGCGCCATTGTCGATTAATGCGGATGCTAAATTGCCCCAGTCGATCACCCGTCAATGCTTTGAGCTGATTTCCTGGAGGCCTAGCCAATTGAGATAACTTGGTAGCGGCATCCAATTGATCCAGTTTCAAAATGGCCTGCTGTGCGATGCCCATAAACCGTCGACTGTGTCCAGTCTCAAACAAGTCTTTGGTATCGCGACAACGAAAACTCTGGATGCCACATGGATTATGTTCCGTTCCAGCTACCACAGTCAAGTCCTTTTGAATCCTTTTTTCTTAACCACAGACTAGCGCTACAATGGCACCACACAAAAACATTGACCTTTGTTCACTAGGAGAAGATGCATGTTGAAAGACTGGAACAAACTCACCCAAGAGCTCTCAGGCCTGATGGGCCAAGTCCACAAAGGCGCGCCCGAGGTGGGTCAGGGCTTTTCTCAGATGGCCAAAGGCGCGACCGCTGATGGCGCGTTATCGCCCAAGCACAAAGAACTGATGGCGGTCGCCATCTCCATTGCCATTCGTTGCGATGGCTGCATCGGTTTTCATGTCAAAGCCGCCCACAAGCACGGCGCGACCCGCGATGAGATGATGGAAGTGATTGCTTTGGCGATGTACATGGGTGGCGGCCCATCGTTTGTTTATGGCGCTCAAGCGCTAGAAGCCTATGACCAATTTGCGGCCTAATTTAAAGAACGTTTTTGATCACCATTGGCTGAGCACGACTCTCGTGCTCAGCTGTTGTGCCTTACTTTGTTCAGTGGTCTTGCTTATCTCAGTGACCCAGGCCCAAGCACCGTGGCCGCATGAGGACCCCGAGGGCTGGGGCCTGGCCATCATTGATGTAGAAACCACGGGCCTCGATCCGCAATTTCATGAGATGGTGGATATTGGCGCCATCTACACCACGCTAGAGGGCGAGGAGTTGGGGCGGTTTTTTGTGCGCATTCATCCTGATCACCCAGACCGTGCGGGTGACATCGCCCGATCGATCAATGGCTATGACGAGGCGCGTTGGGAAGCCCTAGAGGCATTGGTGCCCAAAGAGGCGGTGGATCAGTTTGTGGCGTTTCATAATGAACACGCCCATGACCGACGGTTTGTCTTGACGGCCTACAATGCGCCGTTTGATCGGAACTTTTTAGAGGCCTTACTGAAGCGCCACGATCACTCACTATCGGATTTTTACACCCACTTTGTGCTCGATCTCCCCTCCATGGCGTGGGGGTTGGGTGTGGATGCCTTGGTCAATGCTGAGGTGGCCCGTGCCTTTGGCTTGCCCCCTGAAACCAGCGATCCACTCGAACACACCGGTCTTTCGGGGGCGGAATGGAATCTGGCGTTGTATCGCGCCATGCGAGAGCGTAGCAATCATCTGGCCCTTGAGTCTTCTATACCACCCCAAGAGACCGCCAAATAATTGGTTTCTTGAGTGCGATCTGTTGTCTGGCGCATGGTTGGGGCTGACTGAATGCTGGGTTCTTTTTTTTTCGGCCTTGTCCTTGTGGACTTGCTGGTATCCGCTCTGTGGGTTGAGATTACCCGCCCCTTTTTGGCTCAGCACTGACCGAGAATGGCTGAGACTCAAATCTGAAAATCAGTAGCCACTGAACGGCCAATTCTTCGCAACTTCACAAAAACCTTCTCACAATCACAAAAATTCCTCCCAAAAACACAAAATCCGTGTTTTTGCGGTATGCAGCCCCACCGCCCTTTCGATACGGTAACGGAACAGAAATACGCCACTCCGTCTGGGGCTGGATAAGCGCACCCCAGCATTTCATCTGAAATGAGGGGGTCACCGTGCCAGTTAAGCGCGATTACTCGTGTCAGGGCAAGTTGCACAATCAATCCAAACACAAGCGATCAAAGAGGGGCGAAACACATGACACAGCACATCCGACAATCTCTGCCATTCCAGCGCGCTCAAATGCGTTCCTTCAACACACGCGCTTCAAGGACATTAAGATGAATCTTCCACGCCAACTCTTCGCGGCTGCCCTGACTTTCACCTGCAGCGCGGCCTTCAGCTGTGACATTCAAGTGACCTCCACCGCCAATGATGGCGCGGGCTCTCTGCGGGCAGCGGTAACGAACGCGACAGCGGGACAGGAAATCTGCTTCCAAGACCTGACCACGCCCGCCGCCATCACCCTGGCCAGTGAAGATATCGACATTGAGAAGGGGTTGACGATCACTGGACCTGGACGAGAGTTGCTGACCATTGAAGGCGGCACTCTCCGCGTTTTCGAAATCAACGCTGTCGCCGAGACCGTCGACATCTCTGGACTGACGATTGCGAATACCAGGGCAAGCAGTGGCGGCGCCATCCGAATCGCTGGCGGGACAGTCACCTTGGGGGCGATGGCTTTTGACAACAACGAGGCCTCGTCTGCTGACGGCGGTGCGATTGAGGTTGTTGCGGGTACCGTCACGATTAACAACAGCAAGTTCACCAATAATTATGCCCGCGATGATGCCGGCGCGCTGGAAATCAACGGCGGAACGGTGACGGTAAGAAACAGCCAGTTCGAAGACAACGAAGCGGCACGACTCGCAGGGGGCGCCATCCGAATTCGCGGGGGCGGCACGCTCTTGGTTGAAGATTCGAGTTTCACCGGCAACTTCAGCGATGACGACGACGGTGGTGCGCTTTCGGTGGAAAGCGGCTCGACTGCCACCGTCCGGCGTAGCACCTTCTCGGACAATTGGGCCTATGAGGATGGCGGTGCGTTTCACATCGATGAGGCTCGCTTGACGCTGGACGATGTGGTGGTGTCAAAAAACTACACGGATGATGATGACGGTGGCGCCGCTTGGGTGGGCGAAAACGGCGAGCTGATCATTGATAACAGTCTGATTGAAAACAACACAGCAGACAGCACTGCCGGCGGGATCTATCTTGACCAGACGGGGAGTCTAACTTTGCGCAACAGCATCATCCGGGACAATTCGGATGAAGGCATCTACGTCGATGATGCCTCAACCGCTTTGGTCGTATCGAGCACCATCAGCGGCAATGGCGATCAAGGCATTGATGCAAAGAATGGCTCCTCCGTCACTGTCGAGAACAGCACCATCAGTGACAATGATGATGAAGGCATCTTCATGGACGATAACACCAGCCTGACCCTTCGCAATAGCGCTGTCAGCGGCAATGGCGATCAAGGCATTGAATTGGAAGTAGACACCTCCGCGACCATTGTTAACAGCACGATCAGTAGCAATGATGATGAAGGCATCCTTTTAGATGGGTCGAGGTCCACCGCGACTGTCGTCAACAGCACGATCAGCGCCAACGGGGATCAGGGCATCTTACTCGACGGGGCGGGCTCGTCCGCCATTGTCGAGCAGAGCACGATCATCGGTAACGACGATGATGGAATACGGGTGGATGAAGTTGCCGAGGGCGTCACGCTGACGCGCTCGCTGATTGGCGCCAATGGTGTGAAAGACAGCGAACCCGATATCGACGTCTGGTCATCACACCCCAATCGCGCCGCCGCTTTTAAGTCCAACGGTTACAATGTGATCGCTGCGGTGGGTAGCGTGCCGTTCAACAGCAACACCACCGGCGACCTATACGGCGATAACCGCAACACCACCACGCCCAACGAGGGTGCCACAGAAGTCAATGGTGTCATTGATCCAAGAGTCCTGCCTCTGGCTGCCAACGGCGCTGAGGTGTTTAAGACGCACGCTTTGGATGCCGACAGTCCAGCACTGAATCGCATCCCCATTGGCAGTGGCGGTTGCGGATCGACCCTGACCGAGGATCAGCGCGGCGTTGCTCGGCCCGCCAAAGGCGCTTGTGATGTGGGCGCCTATGAGAATGCCGATGTTGACTCTGTTTACGCCGAGGTGGCCTCTGATCAATACAACCCGGCGCCCGGTGAAGTGGTCGAGTTCACAGTCACTCTGACCAATACGGACCTGACAACCGCACAAACCGGCATCAGCCTAGAGAATCCGCTGCCGGCTGATCTGGCTCTGGTGGGCAGTGTTGATGTTGCCGGCGGTGCAGGTGCTGTGACCGCTCTGCCACCGAGCCTACTGACGGGCCTTGAGCTGGCCGCGGGTGAAACGGCGACGCTGACCTATCGCGCACGCGTTGCCGCCACTGCCACCACCAGCGCGGTGTTGCCCCAACGCTTCTTGCTCACCTCTGACACCCAGCTGACCGCCCGCGAGAGTGAAATCAGGCTGGTCGTACGCCCGGCGGATGGCGACAGCGATGGGGTGGCGGATGCTGTCGACAGCAGCCCAACCGACGCATCCGTACCTGCGAGCTACCCCGCGCGCGTCTATTATGTTGACGAAGACAACGAAAACAATGCGGGGAAAGGGGTCCCCGACAGCGACATCGATCCGTTCGACCTGGGCTATGGGAACATCGACCACCCCATCGAATTCAATATCGCCGTCACCGAGGCCCGTCCGCGCAAAAATGCCTTCCTTGCCCTCCTCGCTGACGACGTGGATTTCCCGGGAGAGTTCAACGAGGCCTATCTCAATGGGCAAAAGCTTGGCAGCTTGGTGGGGACGAACAATTTGCAGAACACCACGCTGCTCACCGTGCCCGACCTAGCGCTCGTGGAACTCGGAAACAACCTTGTTGAAGTTGAAGTGAACGTCAACAACACCGAGGATAGATACTGGTCTTCAGTGGTGGTGAGTGGCCAGCTCATCACTGATTTTACGGGTGCTCCGCTCAATGATGCCGAGATCCGCGGGCTGGAGGTTGACAGTGCCATTGCACCCTATGGTTCTAATGTCACTGTCACGCTGGAGGCAGACACGGGCCTGACCACACAGGATGTGCGGGTGGAACTGATCCTCCGGGATGCCGAGGGCACGCCAGTGGCCTTCGATGAAACCGACGCGGCACGGCAAAAGACCCTCGCCGGCAGCACTGATGATCCGCACACATGGACGGTACAACTCCCCGAGGCCGGGGTAGACGGTGTCTGGTCTGTCACTGCTGTGCTCTATGACTTTGCCAGCAATGAGTTCTCTGATCTGCGCAGCATTCCCATTGTAGTGCCCGATGAGAGCAGTGCCACCCCGATCGTGGCTTCCGTGTCGCCGGAAGTCGGCCAAGCGGGCGCCGCGGTGGTGATCACGGGGCAGAACTTTTTGGCAGGCGCCACGGACTGTACCATCGGGGGAGAGCCGCTGGCCAACCTGCTGGTGATCGACAACACCACGATCACGGCCAACTTGGGTGCGGGGTTGGTCGATCCAGGAAACTATAATGTTCAGTGCACTACCACCTACGGCACTGACACGCTGACCGATGCTTTTGAGTTGCGGGTGAGGCCGCGGCTGGAGCTCGCGCGCGATGGTACCGGTGACGGCCTGGTGATCGCTGACAGCGGCGCGATCAACTGCGGCGCAAGCTGTGCTGATAACTATGACGCGGGCTCCACGGTCATGCTGACGGCGGTCGCGGAAGAAGACTCAACCTTTGCCGGTTGGTCAGCGCCCTGTGCCGAGGAGGCCGTCTGCAAAGTTGTCCTTACGGCCGATACCACCATTACCGCAAACTTTACACGCCGCAATACGCTTGACGGCTCACTGCCCGTGGGCGGTAACGTCAGTGTCAGCGCAGCTGGCGGAGGTGGCAACGCCTGGGTCTTCACAGAAACCGGCGATGGCCCGCTGCAAACAGGTGGGTTCATACCGCTCAGAGGGCACCCAAAATCACCAGCCGAAGCACCGCCTGCGTCGCAGGATTTTCGTTGGGGCCTGTTCGACTTCGTGCTCGAGCTGGGGGACCCTGGCAGCGATGCGACGGTGGTCATCACCTTCCCGGAACCGCTCCCGCCAGAAGCCAACTACTGGAAGTATGGTGCCACCGCGGATGACCCGAACCCCCATTGGCACGTTTATCAGAACGCCGTGATTGAGGGCAATCAGGTCACGCTGACGTTAACCGACGGGGGCATTGGTGACAGCGACTTGGCCATCAATCGTTTGATCAAGGACCCAGGCGGCCCAGCCGTTGCGCGTATTCCTGAGCCCGTTCCCACGCTCAATCACTGGTGGCTGGCATTGCTGGCTGGTTTGCTGGGCATGGTGGGTTTGAGTCGCTGGACGCGCTAACTGAATTTAAGCTTTTTATTGCTGAGGACATTGACAATGCAAACCGACAGATTTGATTTGACTGACCCACGGATGGTCGCCGGGCCTGACTTAAATGGCGCGCCATCCATTGGAAAGGGACATGCCCGTGATATAGCATGCCGCAACCGTCTGTCGATGGCGGTCTCGCTGGGCTTGTCAGCCACCTGTTTGCTGGCTGCACCGATGTTGGCAACAAAGGCCCA
>CBFHIS010000057.1:0-2028 GCA_965655975.1 Wenzhouxiangella sp. | reverse complement strand
ACCGTCTGTCGATGGCGGTCTCGCTGGGCTTGTCAGCCACCTGTTTGCTGGCTGCACCGATGTTGGCAACAAAGGCCCAGGCCTTCCCAAGCACCGTCGACATGACGGTGGCCGATGAATTTGACGACGCGGTGAGCCTGAGCTTGGTGGGAGAGGGCGCTGGTGAGTATGGGTCTTATAGTTCGCAGTTTGGTCGATCCATCGCCAGCGCCGGCGACATCAATGGTGATGGCATTGGTGATTTTATTGTCGGCGCTAGAATATTTTCCTACACCGGGCCAGATACCGCGCGTAAGGGTGCAGCCTACGTGGTGTTCGGCCAAGCCGAGGGCTTTGACCCCGCGAGCCTCACCGGGGAAACCCTTCGTAACGGAGATGGAAGCCTTGGGTTCGTGATCCAAGGGACGGGATCAGACATCGATGGTATACCCTCCGCCCAAATGGGCGCCTCCGTGGCGCCGGCAGGTGATTTTAATGGCGATGGATTGGACGATGTGATTGTCGCTGCGCGAGAAACACAAAATCCCAATGCACCAGCGGGTATCTCCGATTCTCGTGGGGCGGCCTACATCATTTTTGGCTCAGAAGACGGCTTCCCAGCACTCATCACGCCAAACACCGATCTCGATGGCAACAACGGTGTGATGATTGTTCCCAAGGTTTTTAATGGTGAAACCCCAGGCCTCTGGGCTGTCTCCGGTGTTGGTGATATCAATGGCGATGGGCTCGATGAGGTGTTAATTGGAACACAGCGAGCTGACCCAGGCGCTGACTTCTCATATCAAGGCGCTGCTTATGTGGTTTTTGGCAATGACACCCCGCCGGCACTGATTGATCTCCAAAACGAAGATCCAGCGGTTGCCTTAACCATTCTTGGGGACCCCACTACTCGCTATTTCGGGCGCCGCGTCGCTGGGCTTGGTGATATCAATGGTGACGGGGTCCCTGATTTCGGGGGGATCTCAGAGTATGCCGATGATTATGCCGGCCGTGCCTACGTGCTGTTTGGTCAAGCAGCGGGCTGGGATGCGCCCATCACGGTATCTGATAATCTGGATCCCTCCCTTGGGTTTGCCATCGCTGGCGAAGCGTCCTTTGACTATCTGGGAAGAGGGGGGTTATCCCCCGCCGGCGATATCAACGCCGATGGGATTGATGATTTTATGGTTGGTGCGAGCTCCAACGGCAGCGACTATGAAGGCGCGGCCTACGTTTTGTTCGGGCAAGAGACCTGGGATGTGCCTTTGATTGAGGTGGGTGCGTTGCCAGAGGCTGATGGCGTCAAGTTTGTGGGCGAGGAGAGGTATTCTTACTCTGGGAGAAGCCTTGGCGCCTTGGGTGATTTCAATGGCGATGGCGTTGATGACATTGTTATCGGCGCTCGTGGTAATGGATACGATGCTTATGGTCACGCATATGTTGTGTTTGGTGGCGGTGACACTTTTGATGGCACAACGGCCTCATTGAGCCTTGGCGATGTGGGGACGACTGTGCCGGGCATTGTTTTTAGCAACGACGGTGCAGACGACGGGCCCTTTAGTCACGGAGTAGCCGGCATCGATGACGTGAACGGCGATGGACGGCCGGACCTGGCGATTGGCAATTTTTCTGTTTATGACTCCGACCTGAATGCTAGCCGGGGCCGAGCCTACGTCATCTTTGGTGGCACAACCGGTTTTGGTGAGGCGCCGGAAGTCTCGTTTGATGCATCGTCGCTGGATTTTGGGGTCTCTAGTGCGCTCCCAGTTGAGCGCTTGGTGACGGTGACCAACACAGGCAATGCACCTTTAACCTTTGGGAGTTTGAGTATTTCGGGTGATCAGGCCGCGAGCTTTGAGTTGTTGGATGACCAGTGCTCGGGTGAGACGTTGGCCATTGATGAAGAATGCACCTTTAGTGTTCGAATGCTGGCTGGTCCACCTGGTGCACGTTTGGCTGAGGTTCAGCTCCCCTCGAACGCGGGTGCAGGCGTGGAGGCTTTGCCGGTCAGCGGTGAAGTGCCTCCGCTGCCCGTTCCCACGCTCAATC
>CBFHIS010000056.1:0-8769 GCA_965655975.1 Wenzhouxiangella sp. | reverse complement strand
GCAGATGCCGAGCCCACCACGGCTGAGAGTTCGTGCTCGAGTGCTTGTTCGAGCAAAATCGGATCGGTGTGGGCATCGAACAACTCAAGCGCTCGATGGCGCGGCAAGAACCGATTGGCCAAACGGGCCAATACCGGCCGATCCAAACCGCCCGATGCACGCCCCACCCCATCGTCTGACCCCATTGATGGGCGACGACGCCCCAGCACGAGCGTCACCACCACATTGACCAACAGCGAGACCCACACCCCCCTGGCCAAAGGATCCCAATCACTCAAACCGAGCAATCCAGTGGGAGATAGCCACGCCATACCAAGCGGTCCGCCGTTGAGCCAATGCGCGTCGGTGTTGGCCACCAAAGGCAGCAACAAGACATAAGCCCACACCCCAACACCGGCCAACAAACCACCAATGATGGCGCGTGCTGGAAGCCTTGGGCGATACACCGCCAGCCAAACCGCCGGGCCCAATTGCGCCAGACCAGAAAAAGACAGCGCTCCCAAATCGGCCAGTGCTTCTGATGAGCCGACTTGTCGGTGATAGGCATAAGCCAAGGCCATCACCACCACAATGCCAACGCGGCGTTGCAAGCGGACTTTCCCCAGACTTTTACCCTCGCCTGGAATCAACTTCAACACCATGGGGGTGAGCCAGTGGTTTCCCATCATGATCGACAAGGTGAGACTGGCCAAAATCACCATGCCCGTGGCGGCGCTCAAACCGCCCAAAAAAGCAAACAACGCCAAGCCGGTTTGTTCATTGGCCAGCGGCAACATCAAGACATACAAGTCAGGCGAGACCCCTTGGCCAGCGAACAGATCACGCCCCGCCCGCGCCAGTGGCACGATGGGCATGGCAATCAACAACAAAAAGACGGGGAACAACCAACGCGCGGCATCCAAATGTTTGGGGTCGCGACACTCGATCAACGTGATGTGAAACTGATGGGGCAGCGTCACAATGGCCAAAGCGCCCAAGAGCATTAAGACCAAGAAAGAATCGGTGCCACTAAATACCAAAGGCGTGGTCTCGGTCAACAGCGCTTGTGGGTTGGCGTACAAACCCCACACGACAAACGCCCCCAAAGCCAGCATGGCCGCGAGTTTTAATAGCGACTCAAAGCCCATGGCGGCCACCAAGCCTGGGTTGTGGTCTTTCACAGAGGCACTGCGTGTGCCAAAGAGCATGGCAAAGATGGCCATGAAGATCGCCACATAAAACACCGAATCGGTCAGGGGGTGGGTGATGATGGTTCCACCGGCCCCTGGTGTGGCTTGGGTGGCTGCCGTGGCCGCCACTGGGCTTTTGGCTGTCAACGCCTCCACACTCATCGCCACGGCTTTGAGTTGCAGGGAAATGTAGGGAACAATGCCCACCACCGCAACGCCTGTGATCACGGCGGCCAAAGCCGAAGACTTGCCAAAGCGAGAGGCAATGAAATCGGCGATGCTCGTTGAGTTCTGGGCCTTAGAGAGCTCAGCCAACCGTTTTAAGAAGCCAAAGCCCAAGACAAACAGCAAAATGGTGCCAACAAACGTGGGTGGGATGGGCCAGCCGTATAGGGCTGTCTGCGTGGTCACCCCATAAAAGGTCCAAGCCGTGCAATAAACCGCCAAGGAAAGGGCATAGACAACGGGCCAATGAGTGGCAAAGACCCCCTGATGGCGGTAACGCTCACCCAGCACCGCCACCAAAAACAACACCCCCAACCAGGCCACACCCGCCAGTGCCAAGGTGGTGGTGGTCAAGCCGGTCATGAGAGCGGAAAGCCTATGAACATAAGCGCATTATAGAGACTTGCATAAAAAATCCCCACCCAAAAAAAATCCCCACCCAGTTGCCTGAGTGGGGATGTGCTTACCCCGAAGCCTTTTTTGGAGAGGCTTTAACGGTCGATCTTAGAAATTCACCTTCGCTGTTAAGGTGATGGTGCGAGGCGCGCCATAAAAAGCGTTCATCACACCCTCAAGACCCAAGGTCGATGTGCTGCCATCGGGTGTGGCAAACACATAACCGGCGGTCTTGTACTGCTTGTCTGATAAGTTTCTGCCGTGCAAGCCAATCTCATAACGGCCACTGGCAGGCTTCCAGACAATGTGCGCATCATAAAGCGAGTAAGGCGCTTGGTCCAAAAACTCTGATGGAATCTCAAACTGATTGGTCTTGGACCGGTACGACCAAGCACCAATGAATGAGACCGAACCTTCGGTACCAAAAATGTTCATTGGACGGTCGTAGTTCAAGCTGACATGTGCCGTTCTTTTGGGCGTATTTTGAATGCGGCGCTGGTCAGCGACATCGGTCAAAGCGGTAGAGCCTGTGGCAGGATCGGATACCGCGGTGACAAATTCATCGTATTCGGCATCGATGTAACCTAAGGCCACATTGGCAAACAACGCATCACCGGCCACGGCCATGTCAGAGGCGAGCATGCCGTTCATCTCGAACTCAATGCCCTGAACGGTGGCTTTGCCCGCGTTGGTGGTGACCCCTGCAAAGGTATCAAATACGCCATCGCCATCGGTGTCGACACCAATTGAACCAGGCACTTGGATGTCGGTGTAGTCAGAATAAAACGCAGCCAATGAGGTATTGATGCGGCCATCGGCAAAGCGCGACTTGATGCCCACTTCATAGCTGTCAACTGTCTCAGGCTCGAAGCGCATGAAATCAAAGACTTCTGCATCATCGACCACGCCATCGCCATTGAGATCGGGCGCAGCCGTGGTCAAACCACGTGGATCGAAGCTGCCACCCTTGAAACCTTGGCTGTAAGAAGCATACAAATTGTGGTTTTCATTGGGCTTGAACGACAAACTCACTCGGGGTGTGAACTGCGTGAATTTCTCCGAACCATCAAAGTCTGAGGTCGTAGCGAGAACGACAGGGTTACCGCCAAAGAAGGTTGAAGCACCCAACATGGTTTGTCTCAACACCCGAGAGCTTCGCTTGTCGCTGGTGTAACGACCACCCAGAGACAGTTCAAAGTTGTTGCCCAACTCATAACTGACATCTGCAAACACCGACCAGGTTTCTGTGTCGACATCACCGGAGGTGAAGGCGTTATAACCAGACAAGCCCAGCAAAGCACCCAGGTCGAACAAGCGCACATCAAACGGGCCAAAGGCGTTTGCGTCGAGATAATAGAAACCGACGATACCGGCCATGCGTTCAGTGGTGAAATTTAGCTGAAACTCTTGGCTCAACTGCTCGTTGTCATAGATCGCAGCCACATCGAGATCCACCGCTGGCAAAGCATCAAAATCAATCTGGGTGGTGGTCTTGTCTTCTCGATAAGCCGTGATCGACTTAAAGGTCATGCCAGGGCCGATGTAGTATTCCGCGGTCAACGATGAACCTGTGGCACGGGTTTCGTTTTTACCGGTCATGCCACCTCTGGAGTCGTAAACGTTGTCCAACACCGGCGCACCACTGAACAAACCCGGAATCAAACGGTGTCCGCCCATGGGGTTGGAGTCATCTTGATAGGCGTCCACATTGAACCGGACAAACCAATCGTCATTGGGTTCCCACTCAGCACTGAAGCGCCATGCCATCACATCTTTGTTGTAGTTGTCCTCACCGGTGGTCAAGTTGGTGCCGTAACCATCGCGGTTGAAGCTCGCCACCGCCGCACCAACCCGGAGGTTTTCATTGACAACAGTCGAGCCACTCAACACAAGGTCTTGTTGAGAAAAGCTCCCCACCGATCCACGGATGGTGGCGGTGGGTTCGTCAGCAAGGCGCTTGGTGACGTATTTGACGGCCCCACCAATGGTGTTTCTGCCATAAAGCGTGCCTTGTGGACCACGCAATACCTCGATCCGCTCAACATCATAAATGTCCAAAATCGCGGCTTGGGGTCTGTTTAAGTAAACATCATCCACATAAATCCCGACACCTGCCTCAAAGCCCGCCACAGGGTCTTGTTGACCAATGCCTCGGATAAAAGCCGTGACGGTGTTGGAGGTGCCCCGTGAGACTTCCAGTGTGGTGTTGGGCGAGACCTGCTGGAGATAGGTGATGTCTTGTGCACCCACATCTCCTAACGCCTCACCACTGACAGCCGTCAAGGAGATGGGCACATCCATTTGGTCTTCATCACGGCGACGCGCGGTCACCTCGATGGTGTCCATGGGTCGCTCATTTGTCTCTTCGTCTGTGCGGTCAGACTCGGCATCTTGTGCCCAAGCACCCATGGCCAGTGCCATGGCAAGCGACAAAGTTGACAGTTTTAAGGTGGTGTGTTTCATGAGACATCGTCCTCCAATGGGGATGTGCGTTAACAAAAAAGTCATCTTGATGCTGGCAGGGTAGCCCACAGCGACTCGATCGCCCACTGGACCTTGGTACAGTTATCAAATCAGCCCTCCAACTGGATGATTGAGCCTTAGTGATGGGCCGGGGCCACCGGATTTTGGTCGTGTCCGGTATCGATTGACGGGTATTCGTGTTTGAGGAGTCACCATGTTGAGTCTGATTGGGCTGTTGCTTGGCCTGGCGCTATTGATTGTGCTGACGATGCGGGGGATGTCGTTGTTTGTCGCCACGCCTCTGTGCGCCCTGATTGTGGCCCTCTCTGCAGGGATTCCCCTGCTGCCACCCTTGGCTGGCGCCGATGGCATTAATTTGGTGACCCAGTATATGAATGGGTTCACAGGCTTTATTGCCTCGTGGTTTTTTATCTTTTTATTCGGCTCACTGTTTGGCAAGCTCATGGAGTCATCTGGGGGGGCGGACTCGGTCTCGCATTGGATCATCACGCGCTTGGGCACCAAACGTGCCGCCTTGGCCGTGGTCATGGCCTGTGCGATCTTGACCTATGGTGGGGTGTCTTTGTTTGTGGTGGCCTTTTCGGTCTACCCGATGGCTTTGGCTTTGTTTCGAGAAGCCAACCTGCCCAGACGATTTATCCCAGCAACCATGGCCTTTGGTTCGGTGACCTTTACGATGACATCAGCCGGCTCTCCAGAAATCCAAAACTGGATCCCGATTGAGTTTTTAGGGACCTCTCCTCTCGCCGCGTGGCAAGCGAGTTTGATTGTCGCGATTTTTATGGCCACCAGCGGTTATTTTTGGTTGACTTGGATGCTGGATCGCGCGGTGGCTCGAGGCGAATTATTTGAGTCCCGAGACGATGACCCCGAAAGTGGTCGCGGGGATTTGCCCAATCCGTGGGTCTCCATGATCCCTTTGTTATTGGTGCTTGGCATTTCTTTTACCACCCACGAGCAACTCGGCACATCTGCTTTGATCGTCGCACTTTTGGCCGGCTGCATTGGCGCGGTGCTGATCAACCCCAAACATTTGCACGCGCCGGGGATGGCGCTGACCGAAGGTGGCACCGGGGCCTTGGTGGCGATTGGTAACACGGCAGCGGTGGTTGGGTTTGGCACAGTGGCCAAGGTCTCACCGGCGTTTGATGCGGCTGTTGTCTGGGTCACCTCGATGCCAGGTTCTGGTTTGGTCTCAGCGGCGATTGCGGTGTCTGCCATCGCGGCGATGACCGGCTCGGCCTCTGGTGGTCAGGCCATTGCCCTGCCCATCTTAGGCCCTCACTACATGGACCAAGGGGTCGACCCCGACCAACTCCATCGGGTGGTGGCGATTTCTTCAGGGGCGTTGGATTCCTTGCCGCACAACGGGTATGTGGTCACCACCATCCGCGCGATTTGTAAGGAGACGCACGCTGCGGCTTACGCGCCGATGGGGGCTTTGACGGTGGTGGTGCCTTTGGTTGGTTTGCTGTTGTGCTTGGGACTTTTCGCGATTGGCTTTTGATGCTTGAGTTTGGGTTAACTGACAGCATCCATTTATAAAGACTCGGCACTGGCCAGCATTGGCCAAGAAGGCAATTGCACCACGCGGCCATACAACCATTCGGTATTGGGAAGTGCTGAGCGAGGGGATTGCTCGTGTGCCAATGACTGATTCAGGGGTTGCCATAAGGGCCGGGTGAGCACGCCCAATCGATGCGTTGATTGAATAAACGCGTGGGCCTGATCTGGCTGATCAAACACCAAGGCCATGATCCAATCGTTGCTGATGGCTTGCTCGACCGGTTCAATAAACTTGACGCCTTTCATTGGGGTGAGCGCGGATTGATACTGCTCTGCCAGCGCGCGCTTGCTCGCTTGAATCTCACCCAACTTTTGCCATTGCGCCAAACCCAGACTGGCATTCAACGCGGGCATGCCATAGTTGTACCCCACCTTATCGAACTTGGCTTCATAAGCATGCGGCTGCTTGGCCACGCGCGACAAATGTCTGGCTCGATCGGCCAGTGCGTGGTCGTTGGTGAGCAAGACCCCACCACTGCCGGTGGTGATGAGTTTGTTGGCATTGAAACTCACCACACCGACATCTCCAAATGATCCGCAGCGTTGAATGGCGCGGTCTTCTTTGACAGCACTGCCCAAGGCCTCGGCGGCGTCTTCAATCAACGGCAAACCCACCTCATCACAGAGCGCCCGTATCGCTTGAATGCGGCATGGCAAGCCCAACACATGAACCGGCAAACAGGCGCCAATGCGCTGGCCTGTGGCTCGGTAATGGAGCCCACCATCGCGATGCTCGCACTCGGTTTCGATGAAGGCGGCCAATGCTTTTGCGCTCATGCCCATGGTGTCTTGATCGACATCGATAAAGTAGGGCATCGCACCCACATAGCGAATGGCATTGACCGGTGCGATGAAGGTATTGGCCTGAGTGATCACCAAGTCATCTGGCCCCACTCCCAAACACTCAAGACTCAGATGCAAGGCGGCGGTGGCGTGAATGGTCGCTACGGCATGTTCTACACCGATGAACGCTGCCAAGGTTTGTTCAAACTGGGCGACGGGGGCACCCCCCATGGCAACCCAACCACTGGCCAAGACATCACTGAGCGCTTGGACCTCGCTTTGATCGAAGCTTGGGCGATAAAGCTCAATGGGCTCATCGGCCTGATAAAAATCCCGACAGACCGAGACAATGGCTTGGGTGGTCTCGCTGACCAACTGTTTTATGATCCGGCCTGCTCGGCCAAGTGACGCTCCCATCGAAGCGCAGAAGCGACAATGCCCTCAATGTCGTTGTATTGAGGCTGCCAATTGAGGGTTTGACGAATCAAGTCTGCTTTGGCCACCAAGGTCGCGGGATCCCCCGCTCTTCTGGGAGCTTGTGTGATATTCAAGGGTGAATCGGCCAGCCGACCCACCACATCCAAGACTTCTTTGACACTGAAGCCTTGACCATAACCGCAGTTCAACGTCACCGATGGTTTTTGGGCACGCAAATAATCCAGCGCGGCCAAATGGGCCAAGGCCAGGTCTTCCACATGAATATAATCCCTGATGCAGGTCCCATCGGGCGTGTCGTAGTCATCCCCAAAAATCGATAAGCCATCACGTTTGCCAACCACATGCTCACAAGCCACTTTAATCAAATGCGTGGCCTCAGGCGTGGACTGGCCAAGCCTGCCTTGAGGCTCGGCGCCGGCGACATTGAAATACCGCAACACCACGTGGCGAAGATCAGAGGCCGCCGATAAGTCTCTCAACATCTGTTCGCTCATCAACTTAGACCAGCCATAGGGGTTGATCGGTTGCAACGGAGAATCTTCACTCGCGACACCACCGGCGGGTGAACCATAAACGGCCGCAGTCGATGAGAAAATAAAATGCCCGATGCCTTGCTCATCACAAACTTCTAAAAGCGCTCGGGTATTGGCGGTGTTGTTGCCGTAGTATTTCAATGGCTTTTCCACCGATTCGGGCACCACGATGTGGGCGGCAAAATGAAGCACCGATTCGATGGCGTGGTCTTTGATGACTTGGCGCATTAAGCCTTGATCGCCAACATTGCCTTCGATCAAAGTCGCCCCTAAGACCGCGTCTTTAAAACCGGTCGATAGGTTATCGACCACCACCACGGCCTCTCCACGCTCAGCCAAAAGGCGGGTGACATGCGAGCCAATGTAGCCAGCACCCCCTGTGACCAGCACACCGGCCATCTTAGCGGCCCACCCCGATGTAGGCGCTAAAGCCCGCCGCCATCACGTCGTCTCGCTCGTAAACGTTTCGGAGATCCGCCATTTTGGGTGTGTTCATGGCCTCGGCCAAAGCCTCTAAATCCAGCGCCCGGAACTCGTTCCACTCAGTCAAGATGATCACGCAATCGGCCCCTTTGGCCGCGGCATAAGCATCATCGAACCACTCAACGCCGGGCAACAAGGCCTCACCTTCGTGGCGGCCTTGTGGATCGACCACTCGAACTTTGGCGCCTGCACCCACCAAAGAAGGCACGATGGTGAGCGCCGGCGCATCGCGCATGTCATCGGTGTTGGGCTTAAACGTCACGCCAAACACCGCGATGGTTTTGTTGTTGACGGTGTCATCGCACAACTCCATCACTTTATCGATCATGCGGCGTTTGATCTGATCGTTGACCCGCATCACGGTTTCGGTGATGGTCATCGGCACCCCCACCTCTTGACCCGTCCGGGCCAAAGCCGAGGTGTCTTTCGGGAAACACGAGCCCCCAAAGCCAGGCCCTGGGTGTAAGAACTTGTTGCCAATCCGTCCATCGAGGCCCATGCCTTTGGCCACGGCTTTGACATCACCCCCCACCCGTTCGCACAAAGTAGCCATTTCGTTGATGAAACTGATCTTGGTGGCCAAGAACGCGTTGGCGGCATATTTGATGAGTTCGGCCGATTCTAAGTCGGTATAGACAATTGGAAACTCTCGCAAGAACAAAGGCCGATAAATCTCCCCCATCACTTGCTTG
>CBFHIS010000055.1:0-8852 GCA_965655975.1 Wenzhouxiangella sp. | reverse complement strand
CGGCGAGTGTCATTAGACCCGCTTTGCCCGTGTGCATGATCACTGTTTCAGGCCCGCGCCCACTGATGCTGTAGCCACCGACGCTAAAGCCAAGTGCTTGAAAGGCTGCCGCGGCTCGGGCGCCCATGGCACCCATGCCCAGCACGCCCACACTGACCTGTCCGGCAGGCGCCCAAGGGCCCCACTGCTTGTTGGCTTGCTTTTCTTGGAACCCGGAAAAGTCTCGCCAATGGGCAATCACCTGACCCACCAACCAAGTGGCCATGTCGCTGGCCAATTTTGGTCCCGCGAGGCGACCGATGGGGAGATTGGCTGGTATGCCTGGGTCGCTGATAAAATGCTCAATTCCAGCACCCAAAGAGCTGATGGCTTTGAGATTGGGTAGGGTTTGAACGAGGCCGGCGGGGTGTTTCCACAACAGAGCAAACTCAATGTCGGTGGGCTCACCAACATCGGGCCAGATGCGGACATCAACACCAGGAAGCCGCTTGGCGAGATCGGCGGCCAACCGCTCATTCGAGCGGTCAGGCGCACAAATCAATAAGGCCATGGCATCGGTTCCACCAACCCGTTGATCAGTGCTTAGCGCGATTGTTGCCGTTGGCGGTAACGCTCATACATGGCTCGGCCTTTGACCGCACTCAGGTCATAGGCTTGGCCATCAATCCAGACATGTGTGATTTGTGTCATGGGCTCGAGTGGATGACCATTGGCGGCAAACAAACTGGCGCGCTTACCCGGTTCAATGGATCCCAACTGATCACCAACACCCAGAATCTCGGCGGGCCAGAGCGTCACTGATTTGATGGCGATCTCAGGGTCTAGACCATGCGCCACTGCGGTACCGGCTTGAAAAGGCAGATTTCTGGCGTTGGCGACATCCATGCCACGGGTGGCATCAGCGATGGCAAATTTCACGCCCGCCTCAGCGAGCTTTGCAGGTGCCACAAAGCTCGAGTCATACGCTTCGTGACGTCTCATTGGCAGGGCGTAGACATTTTTTAAGACCACGGGGATATTGTCTTCCGCCAGTCGCTGGGCAATGTGTTGTGCATCAGGCGTTGCCACCAAGACCACATTGTCAAACCCTTGTTCTTCGGCCCAGTCCAAGGCCGCTTCCATCGAGTCGTAGCGATTGGCATGGAGCATCAGCGGGACTTCGCCTTCGAGCATTGGCCCAAGCGCTTCGAGTTGATCATTTCTTGGCGGCGCAGGGAGACCATTGGCTTCCGAGGCGCGTTTGGCTTGGTGCCAGTGACGGGCTTGGTCGAGCACGCGGTTGATGGTTTTTAAGTCTTCGTTGTCTTTGTCATCGACTGCACCTTGCGGGAAGGCAATATGCATGCCAGCCGAGGAGCGGATCACCATTTCTTCCCAGCTCCAGCCCTCGAGGCTCATCACGGCAGAGTGGCCCTGAATCAAGCCACCCCCTGGAATGATGTGCGCACTCAACACGCCGCCGGCGATGGTCGCCGGGAGCAACTGAGAATCGTGGTTCACCGCCACTTCCACGTTGAGCGCGGCATTGATGTTGCCCATCTCTGTGGTATCGACCGTGCCTGATACCGAGCTGATTTCAGTCAACCCCAATTGCGTGGCTGGGTGCACAAAGCCCGGATAGATTTGGTGGCCAGTGAGATCCACCACGCTCGCCTCAGCGGGTATTTCAATGTCAGCACCCACCGCTTCGATGATGCCATCGCGGATAACGATGCTGGCATTTGCAATGGCAGGCGCGCTGATGGGGTGAACGGTCGCGCCCTCAAGCACAGTGACCTGTGCCGCCGCCGACCAAGAGATGGCCAACCCAGCGGCCAACAGCAATGATTTTGTTTTAGTTTGCATGGAAGACACAGTATTCATCATGATCGAGTTCCGATTCTCGGTAGCCGGTCAGGTGACGGGCAAAGTTGAAAGTTTGGCGACGCTCAGGTGGGGGCACATCGGTCTGTGAGGCCTCAGACTCAGCGCCATCGGCTGCCTCGTCACCTTGGTCGAGCACCATGGCCATGAGTTCGGCGCGTTCGATCTCAAGCGCCTCTTGCATGCGCTGGTCGGCTTCGCGATCGAAGTACAAACGGCCATCCACCCAGGTTTGTTGGACTTTGCTAAAGGCGCTCAATGGATGCCCGTCCCAAAGGACAAGATCTGCATCAAAGCCTTCGGCAATGCGACCGATTCTCTCGCCCGCGCCAATCTGGTCGGCTGAGTAAGCGGTGATCATCTTGAGTGCCTCATGCGGGTCCACGCCACCATAGCGAACGGCTTTGGCCGCATCGAGATTCATGCGTCTGGCCAATTCGGGGTTGTCGGAGTGGAGGGCGGTCAACACCCCAGACTCATGCATCAACGCAGGGTTGTAACCAATGGCATCGGTTGCTTCTGCCTTGAAGTTCCACCAATCGATGAAGGTTGAGCCACCGGCACCGTGCTCTGCCATTTGGGGGCCAATTTTGTAGCCTTCCAAAATGTGTTGCAACGTTCTGATGCGAAACCCAAATGACTCGGCGGTGCGCATCAGCGCCAATGCCTCATCGGCGCGGTAGGCGTGCGAGTGGACATCCAATTGACCCGTGATGATGTCCACAATGGCGTCCATCTCATGGTCGGGTCTGGGTGGCACGCGGTTTCTGGCCGCCCGCCCCGTTGGCATAGACGCCTGCGCTTGTTGATAGTCCGCAGCCATTTGGAACTTCTCACGAATCACTTGCTCCACACCTGGGCGGGTTTGGGGATAGCGAGGTTCGGCAGGCCGCCAGTTGCTTTGCTTGGGGTTCTCACCCAGTGCAAACTTAATGCCCGGACGCGCGCCATCAAATATCAATTCAGACGGCGAGGCACCCCAACGCATTTTAATGGTGGCCATTTGACCACCGATGGCGTTGGCAGAACCATGCAGCAAGTTAATGGTGGTGACGCCACCGGCCAGTTGTCGGTAAATGTTGATCGATTCGGAGTCGATGACATCGCGGATGCGCACATCGGCTGTGCTGATGCGCGAGGCCTCATTCACTCCGCCGATGATGGCGGCATGCGAGTGGTTATCAACGATGCCTGGAGTGATGTGATGGTCGCTCCCATCTATCTCAATGGAACCTCGCGGTGCATTGAGATCTGTCCCAATGGCAGTGATCTTTCCGCGACGGAACAGCACATCAGCCTGCTCCGTGATGTCTTCATCGGTGGCTGGCCACACGGTGACATTGCGAATAATGACTGCTTCGGGCTGCGGGGGCTCAGGGCTATTCCAGGCCTCAATGTCTGGGGTCCAGTCTTGGGCATGGGCCGCAAGCATCAAACTCGATAACAGTGTGAACGCTAATAGGTGTCGCATTATTGTGCCTCCCCAATCTGGGTGGATGTGGTGGCTTGATCTGGACTGGCCGCTGCCACTTGTCTTTGTCCACGCAAGGTAAACTCACCAAAGGGCCCTGAGCCATTGCCTCTTGCAGAATCACCATTGATGGTGAGCTTTAAGGTGATGGTGCCAGTCCCACCAAATCGAGATGAGTCGATGGTCGCGATCAATTGATCATCGCTGACTTCCGCGCTCGTCAGCGGCGAGTCATTGCCCATCACAGACAGCGTGCCTGCAATGTTGGCCGGTGTTCCTGTGAGAACCAGTTGAGCCTCCACATCACCCATGCCACCAAGGCCCAGCGTGAGCCCCCAAGTGCCGACTGGGTCAACGGATGGGGGCTTGATGGCCGCCAAAGTAAATTGCTGTCCATCGACCCACACATCAGAGATCTTGGGGCTTTCGCTGATGAGATCGCCCTCGACCACAAGTAGGTTGGCCATCATGCCAGGCGCCACTTTGCCCGCACGGTCACTGAGTAAGAGCCACTGGGCCGGTGCAGTGGTCACGGCGGCCAAAGCCACATCCGAGTCCAGACCACGCTCCACGGCTTTGGCGAGGTTTTTTAAGAAATCTCCGGGTTGGCTGAGGCCATGGCTGGTAAACATCACTTCAAGCCCAGCATCGTGGAGTGTTTTTGGATTATCCGGAGCACGGTGCCAGTGTCTCAAGGCCTCGAGAGAGACGTTCCGGTCGTTTTCATCTTTGACATCGGGCGCCTCGGGGAAGTTGACCGGGATGATGTGCAACGCCTCTGATCCGGTGATGTCGTCTAGACGCTGGTACTCGGTGCCATGGCCGACAATGGCGAGCTGAGCCTCATCGAATTGCACAAAAGACAAAATGCGAAGCGTATCGAGCAGGTCTTGTGAGGAGAACACCAAAGGCGTTCCACCATTGATGGATCGACCCAATTCATCCAAACCCTCGAACCACTGGGGACGGGGTTGCGCGGGGTTTAGTGCCCACGCAGTGCGGGCCGATGTCTGCCAGGCCGCATCAGAAAAGGTTTGTCGCACCAAGGCCACAGCGCCCATCAATGAGCTGGGAAATTGACGGCGGCCTGCGCGGCCTTCAAAGCTGGCGAATTGGCCAAACTCCGGGTCAATCACATTGTGGGACAAACCACCTTCACCCAAATTCGCGACCACGCCACTGCCGCGCAGCAGTCCATGGCTGGGGGCAAAGACCGCCGTGGTGAATCCGGCTCTTCGAAGTTGTTCCACTTGATCTTCTGGCCAGTGAGCGGCAGTGATTCTGGAATCAGGCTTGATCAGCGCGTGACGCCCGGCGGGCGTTTCTGAGTCGCCCGAATTCTCCGCAGGCTCTGTGCTGATCTGCAGGTGTGGCTCAATCAACCCTGGATAGATGGTGATGGGTGGTTGATCTTGTTCTCGCTCAAAGCGATGGATGCGCGCATCAGCTGGGGCTTGAACGTTGGCACCCACGGACTCGATGATGCCATCCCGAATTACCACCGTACCCGATTCGATCACCTGGCCGGGTTCGGTGACGATTCTGACATCGACAATGGCATGCACATTGGGCGTGGGTTGGCGAAGCTCAGCCAACGCAACTGAGCTGAGGGCGAGTGATGAGATGGCCAGCAGCCACCATCGATGTGGCTTTGGCTGTTGGCGCTGAATTGAATGAGTGGTCTGCAAGACGATCTCCTGATCATTCCGTCGTTGAGGTGTTGATCGACTATACAACACCCAGCGAAAGAATTGCTACGGGAGAGCGGGCTTGCTTGGAATGACTACGCCGTGGCGCGGTGTCGCATCATCACAGCACCGATCACAAAAGGCACTGCAATTAGCCAACCCAACCACATGGCCGGTGAGGCGAGTGTCTCGAGCAGCTGGGTGATGCCTGCCGACTGACTCAGCGCTTCATTTGAGTGTTCGATACTCAGCTTAAAACTCAGAGGCAGGGGGCTTTCTCCAAAACGACGCGCCACCCAACCCAAGGGCTCAAACCCCATGGGTTGTCCTGTTTGCAGCAAGCGCCATCCGGTGATGGTCAAGCTTAGGATGGCCAAGGTGGCCAAACTCACCATCAAAGGCGAGCGTGGCGCCCATGAGGAGCAAAATAAGAGATAAGCATAAATGGGGAGCAACCAAAGGCCCTGGGCGATCAGCGTCAGCAGATAAGTGAATGCGTGTTCCAGCAATAGGCCTGGCTGAAACAAAAATGGCCAGATCGGCAGATCAGCCATGAGGCCATAAATGGAAATGATCGAGAGAAACAAAATTTGGGTGATTGACAAGATCAACCAATAACTCAAGGGAAACACCACAATGGCCATCATGAATTTTGACAGCACGGTCAATCGATCAGACACCGGCAAGCTTTTCCAAAACAAAATAGAGCGGTCTTTTCTCTCATCGAATAAGGCGTGAGCCAGATAAAAAATCACAACCAAGCTCAGTGGGATAAGAAACGGCAGTGACAACGCAGAGAGAACCGCACGCGTCACTTGCTGACGGTCATCTATGGTCATCTCTCCGGTCACTTCTGACAGGCCAGTGAGTCCTTCGCCGTTTACGGTCAATGCAATGTTTTGTGACCAAAGGAGGCTTCCAACGACCAAGACAATCAAGACAGCCGAAATGATGGCCGGAAGCCAAATGCAGGCGCCCTTGTTTTCAGCGACTTCTTTTTTCAATAGCGTGATTAGAGCGCTCATGCGGACACCTCTTGTTCGGGGTTGCCCATCACGGCAACAAACAGATCAGCAACATTGGGTTGACGGAGGTCACCCAGCTCACTCAATGCGCAGCGGTCTGCATTTTCAAACAACAAAACATGCCGCCCCATGACCATGCGTTCAGCGATGGGTTGATGGGCTTTTGCAGCTTCTAGATGTTCTGGGGCGGCCAACAATTCGACATAGCGTGAGGCAACCTCTTCCATGGGTGCATCCAACACCAAGCGCCCATTTTTAATGAACATCAAGTCAGTCAAGATGTGTTCGACTTCTTCAACCTGGTGCGTGGTGATTAAGATAGTTCGGTTTTCATTAAAGTAGTCATTGATTAGGTTGGCATAGAACTGTTTTCTAAATAACAAATCAAGCCCGAGTGTTGGTTCATCCAGCACCAAGATATCGGCATCAATGGCCATGACCAATGCCAGATGGAGTTGCACGACCATGCCACGGGATAAATTGCCCACTTTTGCATCCAACCGAACATTGGACTGGTCAAGATAGGTTTTGCATTTTTCACGGCTGAACCTGGGGTGGAGTCCCTCGGTGAAATCAATCATTTGAGCGACTTTGGCCCAGCGGGGCAAGACGGCCACATCGGCGATGAAGCAGACTCGCTCCATCAGCTTGTCACGCTGCCCACTTGGGTCTAGTCCAAGCACTTTAAGTTCACCTTTATAAGGTGTGAGGCCCAGAAGTGATTTCAAAGCGGTGGTTTTGCCGGAGCCATTGGGGCCAATCAGGCCGACAATGCGCCCCGGTGCGATGTTTAGGTCAATGCCGTCGAGTGCTTTGACACGGCCACGCTGGTAGTGGCGATGCAAACCCTTGGCTTGGATCACGGCTTGCGGAGCATTGTTCATGAGTTCTGTGCCTTTTTCTTCGATTCGGGGAGGGGTAGGTCGTCCCACGACAAATTCAGTTGCTGGATTCGGTCGAGTATTTGTGGCCAGTCTTGTTGAAGAAAGCGGGTGCGCTCGTCTTGCAATAACTGATCTCTCGCGCCTGCGTTGATGCGCATGCCAACGCCTCGCTGGGCCACCACCAATGCCTCATCCACGAGCATTTGATAGGCCTTTGATACCGTGATTGGGTTGACCTGCAAGTCGATGGCCACCTGGCGGACAGAAGGGAGCAGTTCGCCTTCTTGCAAATGCCCCTCCAAAATGCTGGCCACCGTCCGGTCGCGCAGCTGTTGATAGATTGGGGTGCTTTGATCCCAAGAAGTGGTCATAAACTATTCGCTGCGGGGCTGGGGTTTTGCCCAAGGCAAGAGGCGCGGTAAGTCAAAGCGGACCCGAGTGCGCGCAGTTGCCTCAGTGGGCGCTTGCTCCACAGCGGGGGATGTCGCAGTTTGGGCGGTTTGCGCGGTTTGATTGGATTCGCTGCTGACTTGGGTGAGGCTGATGGCATGCTCAGTGTGGCCGTCATACAAATCGGCCCAAAAGGCGAGCGCCAGTGACACGCCGGCGGCCAGAATCGCGAAATGGTGCGGTATTCTCAAGCTTTTTCGAGTGGTTGCGGGCAACATGCCTTAACTCCTGTTCTAGTGTTGTAGGCAACTATAACACCAGCACAGAAGAAAAGCAACCCCAAATTAGATGGAACGCTAGAGGCATTTATTGATCTGATACACTGCGTTTTGCTTAGCGCAGTCCACACATAAAAAGTAGGAGAAAGTGATGTTTAAAAAGACGCAACTGGCCATTGCCACAGCGCTGATGTTGGGGAGCACCCACACACTGGTTCTGGCCAATGAGCTCGAGACCCCTGAGGATCGATTGAGCTACACCATTGGCATGGACATCGGTCAGTCATTGGGTGAGCAAGACATGACACTAGACGTTGATCTTCTGGTGGCTGGTCTTCGCGCCGCTTATGCGGGGGAAGAAACCTTGTTGACACAAGAAGAAGCATTGGCTGAGCGTGAGGCATTCATGCAACGGCGCCAAGCTGAGATGGCTGAAGCCATGAGCCGAGAAGCCGAGGCCAACTTGGCGGAAGGCCAGGCATTCTTGGCACAAAATGCCGAAAATGAGGGCGTTCAAGTCACCGATTCAGGTCTCCAGTATCGTGTCATTGAGCCGGGTGACGGCGCCCAACCTGTAGCCACAGATCGCGTCACCGTGCACTACCGTGGCACATTGATCAATGGCACAGAGTTTGATAGCTCATATGCCCGTAATCAGCCAGCCACGTTCGCACTCAACCAGGTGATTCCCGGTTGGACAGAGGGTGTGCAGTTAATGCGCGAAGGTGCGACCTATCAATTCTTCATTCCAGCTGAATTGGCTTATGGTGCAGAAGGCCGCCCGGGCCCTATCGGCCCCAATGCCACGTTGATTTTTGATGTGGAGTTGCTCTCGGTTGAGTCCAGCGGGACCGAGTAAATGGCCTTAAGGGCTTGAGCTGACTTAAGGGGTCACCATGAGTTCTCTGAAAGATGCCCTGCTCAAAGCAGGGCTTTCTTCTTCTAAAAAAGAGCCGACTCGGCCGCACGCCCAGCACAACAAGTCAAACCGAGGCAAGCCCCAACAGGGCAAAAAAGCCAAAAAGCCTGGGCGAGATCGGGTCTCTGATGAGACCGATCTGGCTCGAGCATATCGCGCGCGGCAACAGGCTGAAAAACAAGAGGCGGAACAAAAAAAGCAAGCCAAGTTGGCAGAGCAAGAGGCTCGACAGCAGCGGAATATCGCGCTTGAAGGGATCTTAAAAGACCAGCTGCTCAACGACTTGGAAGCCGATTGTCCAAGATACTTCCAATATAGAGGTCGCATCCGGCGG
>CBFHIS010000054.1:6039-8864 GCA_965655975.1 Wenzhouxiangella sp. | reverse complement strand
GTGGGCGCGCTGTTGTCCTTGAATGCGATTCCAAGTGCAGACCCCACGCTCTCCCCCATGGCCATTTGGTGCAACGAAGCCCAAGAGCGCTATGTCTTGGCCTTGGCCGATGCCGACTGGCCCGAATTTGTATCCTTGTGCGAGCGGGAACGTTGCCCGGTGGCCTCGATCGGTCGGGCCACCGCCGAGTCTCAACTGACACTGATTGATGACCGCCCGGGTCACGACCCAGTGAAGGTGATTGATATGGCCCTAGAGGCCTTGTTGGGTCGGCCGGTGAGTATGCATCGCGAAGCCACCCGTCACCACATCAAACCACAAGACCATGGCTTGGCATCGGTCGACCTGGCCGATGCGATTGAACAGGTCTTGAGTCATCCGACCGTGGCCTCCAAATCTTTCTTGATCACCATTGGCGATCGCAGCGTCGGTGGATTGTCGGTGCGCGACCAAATGGTCGGGCCCCGTCAAGTGCCGGTGGCCGATTGCGCGATTACTTTAAGAGACTATCAAGGCGAGGCTGGGACGGTGATGGCCATGGGGGAACGGACGCCGCTGGCCATTTGGGATGCCCCAGCGGCCTCGCGCATGGCCATCGGCGAGACCCTGACCAATTTGGCCGGTGCCGCCATCGGTGATTTGGGTCGGGTCAAGCTCTCGGCCAACTGGATGGCAGCGGCTGGTCAAAAGGGCCAAGACCAAGCGCTCAGATCTGCAGTGGAAGCGGCCAGTGAACTTTGCATTGAGCTGGGTTTGTCGATTCCGGTAGGAAAAGACTCTTTGTCCATGCAAACGCTGATGGATGATCAACGAATGCTCTCGCCCGTGTCTTTGATCGTCTCAGGCTTTGCGGCCATCGATCGGGTCAGTGCCCACATCACCCCCGAGATTCAAGATGAACCTTCGGTGTTGGTGTTGGTGGATTTGGGGAAACAACGCTTGGGCGGCTCGGTGCTCTCGGAGGTACTGGCGACAGACCAAGCCCACGAGTTGGGTGCGGTCCCTGATCTTGAATCAACCAGCCAACTTAAATCCCTGCTCGAGTTGTGCTGGCAGTGGGTGGCACAAGGCCGATTGCTGGCCTTGCACGATCGGTCCGACGGTGGCCTGGTCACCACACTGTTTGAGATGGCCTTGGCCGGTCACTGTGGCTTGAGCGCTGAGCTCCCTGCCCACATCGCGCCCAACCAAGCGCTGGCATGGCTTTTGAATGAAGAGTTGGGGTTGGTGATTCAAGTGGCCCAAAGCGAGCAAGCGGCGTTTTTTGAAGCGCTGTCTGATCATGGCTTGGCCGATGTGAGTCATGTCATTGCCACGCCCGATTTTTCCAACACGGATGATGCCGTGTTGGCCATTCGCCACCAAGATGAGATCCTGTTTGAGGCAAAAATGGCCACGCTCACGGGCCATTGGTCAGAAGTCAGCCATCACATCCAACGCCTGCGCGACAACCCAGAGACCGCAGACCAAGAACGCGCACGTTTGATCGATTGGTCTTTGCCGGGCCTTTGGACGAAGCTCACTTTCGATCCACCCCACCGACCCGTGATGCTTGGACCATGGATGGGTCAAGCCAAACCCAGAGTCGCGATCCTGCGCGAGCAAGGCGTCAATGGCCAGCGCGAGATGGCCCAATCGTTCATGGCGGCTGGCTTCGAAGCGGTGGATGTCACCTTGTCTGATTTGGTGGCTGGCACTCAGTCACTCGATGGCTGTGTTGGCTTGGCGGCCTGCGGCGGGTTTTCTTACGGCGATGTGTTGGGTGCAGGCTTGGGTTGGGCGCGTTCGATCCTCTTTAACGAAAGACTCAAAGACACATTCGAGCGCTTTTTTGATGACCCCAATCATTTTGCCCTGGGCGTGTGCAACGGCTGCCAAATGCTCTCGGCCTTGAGAGACATCATCCCAGGGACCCACGCCTGGCCCGATTTTCGCCACAACCAATCCCAGCAGTTTGAAGCGCGGCTTAACTTGGTCAAAATTGAGGCATCATTATCGGTGTTCTTCCAAGGGATGGAAGGGTCGGTGCTCCCAGTGGCCAGCGCCCATGGCGAGGGACGGGCGGTTTTTGCCACCCAAGGCTTGGCAGGCTCTGCGGCCATTGCACTGAGATATGTGGGCCCCGATGGGAAGCCGACTGAAGCCTATCCCGACAACCCCAATGGCTCTTTGGATGGCATCACCGGGCTTTGCAATGACGATGGCCGGGTGAGCATCTTGATGCCACATCCTGAAAGACTGCTTCGCTATGAGAACTTTTCTTGGGCGCCGCCGGAGTGGCGAGGACGCTCGCCCTGGGCCAAAATGTTTGATAATGCCCGTTTGTGGGTGGACTGATCAAGGTAAGGATCAATGAAAAATCATTCAAAAGAGAAGATCGACAACGAGGGTGAAGACTACATCGGTGGCAACGCTGTCCGCCAAATGTTTATCTTGGCGCTCTTGTACTTACCCTTGGGGTTTTTTCTGTGGTTTTTTGCCGCTAGTTTGTTGATGTATCCAACCCAACAGCTCTCATCCTTCGTGTTGACGGGGCTTTACCCTGAAGTTTTCTCCAAAATCGTCCAGCTCGATTTTTATTTTGAGATCCAAACCTTGATTGCTTTGCCTCAAACGGTCGATGGCCAAGAAGTTGCGTTGAATATTGAAGTCAATCCAATGATTTATGCCTGGGGAATGGCGCTTTTGTTTGGGTTGATCATGGCCACACCCTTGAACACAAAAAAACGCATCATCCAAATGGTCACCGGCTTTCTGGTCGTCACCATGGTCACCACCTGGGGGGTCTTTTGGGACACCTTGACCCAACTGGCCTTTCGGTCGGG
>CBFHIS010000054.1:0-5939 GCA_965655975.1 Wenzhouxiangella sp. | reverse complement strand
TCTGAGGCAGCCATGGCGGCGCGTGGCTTGGGGTTGCCCATGGACATGATCGCGTTGTTTTACCAGCTGGGCTATCTAATGCTGCCCGCTGTGATTCCTGTGGCGACTTGGATTTTATTAAACCGCGCATTCATTGAGGCGCACGTCATTCGCAATCGCCAGTGAACTTGTGGCGGGTGTTTGCTGTCAATTCAGGTTAAGATCAACACTGAGTATTCCGAGGTTTGGCCGGGTGTGTTGAACGCCCAACGCCACAGACAAAAAAGCAATCCATGGAAACACAAGCCACAGCCACCCAACACGCCGATGATGCCAGCCTGTTGCCGAGCATCAGTCATCATCTAGAAGACAGGGCCGCTGAGCTTTGTCGCTTGATGATGGACCAAGGGCGTCTGCGCGAAGAAGACCTCAACCGCGCACGCGCCTATCGTGAACAACACGGCGGAAACTTATTGACCTTATTGGTGCGTTTGGGTCTGGTCTCCGAGCGCGATCTGGCCAGTGCACAAGCCGAGCTTCTAGAGCTTGAGCTGATTGGTGAGAAAGACTATCCAGAAGAAGCACCCGATGTCGGTGATGTCTCGGTGCGTTTTATGCAGCAACAGCACTTGGTGCCTTTCCGGAGTGCTGAAGGGGTGCTCGATGTCGCGATGGCGGATCCACAAGATGCTTTTTCAATCCAAGCGTTGGCCATGGCCACTGGTCACACCATCAAGCCTTATGTGGGTATTTCTTCAGAAATTGACAACACCATCGAGCGGTATTTTGGTGGAGGCAAATCAGCCATGGGCCAGATTGCCGAGAGTCTCGGTGGCGAGGGCGCAGGCGAAGACGAAGAAGACGTTGAACACTTAAGGGATCTTGCCTCTGAGGCACCTGTGATCCGCTTGGTGAATTTGATCTTGCAACGCGCGGTGGAAGCCCGAGCCTCGGATATCCATATTGAGCCTTTTGAGAACCGTCTCAAAGTGCGTTATCGCATCGATGGCGTGCTACAAGAGGTTGAAGCACCCCCCTCGCGTTCAACCTCTGCCGTGATCTCCCGGGTCAAGATCATGGCCCGACTCAACATTGCCGAAAGGCGTTTGCCCCAAGATGGGCGCATCATGCACCGCGTTGGCGGCAAAGAGCTCGATCTGCGGGTCTCCACAATCCCCACCGCGCATGGTGAGTCCGTGGTGATGCGGATTTTGGACCGAGAAGCCGTGGTGCTGGATTTTGCAAGCCTCGGGTTTGCCCAAGACACCCAAAAGACTTTCATCAAAGCTTTAGAGATGCCACACGGCATTATTCTGGTCACCGGTCCCACAGGTTCGGGTAAGACCACCACGTTGTACACGGCCTTAAGCCAGCTCAATTCGCCAACCCGAAAGATCATCACCGTTGAAGACCCGATTGAATACCAAATCGAGGGCATCAACCAGATCCAGGCCAAGCCCTCCATCGGCTTGGATTTTGCCGGCGCGCTCCGCTCAATTGTTAGACAAGACCCCGATGTCATTATGATCGGTGAGATGCGGGATCTAGAGACCGCTAAAATCGCCATTCAATCAGCATTGACCGGCCACTTGGTGCTCTCGACCTTGCACACCAATGACGCGGCGGGTGGGGTGACGCGAATGCTTGATATGGGCGTGGATGATTATCTATTGACCTCAACGGTCAATGCCATCATGGCGCAGCGCCTGGTCAGGCGGCTTGACCCTGAGACGCGCGAGGCCTACGAAGTGTTGCCCGAGGTGGTCGAAGAGTTGGGACTCGATCGGCTCACCGACGAGCGACCGATTCGCTTGTACCGTCCGGGCAGTTCAGAAGCCGTTCCGACAGGCTACAAGGGTCGGACGGGGATTCATGAGGTATTGATCATGACCGATGAGATTCGGCGCATGGTGATGCGCCAAGCCACCTCGGGTGAGATCGAGAAACAGGCGATCAAAGAAGGCATGCGCACCATGTATCAAGATGGTTTGATCAAAGCACTCCAAGGCGAGACCTCTGCCGAAGAAGTCTTGCGGGTGACCCAGGAAGCCTAAGGCTTCTGGTGTGGTGGTGATTGATGCCAATCTTTGAATACAAAGCCGTCAGCCCCACAGGCGAAACCATCACCGGTGAGATGGAAGCACCCACTGAAGCATTGGTGATTGCCCGCATCCAAGAAGAAGGCTCGATTCCAATCTCAGCCAGAGAAGCGGGCAAAGGCTTGAGACTCGATACGCTTTTCAAGGGCAAAAAAGGCCTGACCCAGAGAGACATTGGCGACATCACCCAGCAGCTCTCCACCTTATTGGGCGCAGGCCTTCCTCTGGATCGATCGTTGGGGATCTTGGTGGAGTTGACCGACAACGAGCGGGTCAAAACCACCGTTGACAAGATCCGCAACCGCGTCAGAGAAGGGGGCTCGCTGTCCGATGCCCTCGAAGAACGCCACGGCGTTTTCTCACGCTTTTACATCAATATGGTCCGTGCTGGTGAAGTCGGTGGGTCCTTAGATCAAACGCTCGCTCGCATGTCCGAGTACTTGGAACGTGCCAAAGAGCTCAAAGACAGCGTGGTTTCTGCCTTGATATACCCAGCCCTGTTGGTGTTTTTGGCGATTGTGTCTTTGATGTTGTTGATGGTCTACGTGATCCCGCAATTCACGCCAATGTTTGAAGACTTCGGCGGCGACTTGCCCTTCATGACAAAAGTCGTGGTTGGTGTGGGTGATATTTTGCAACGGTTTTGGTGGGCGATCATTGGCTTGAGTGTGTTGGTGGTCGCGTGGTTTAAAGCACAAATGGCCAACCCCGCCTCTCGTTTTGTGTGGGATGGGCGGTTTTTGAAAACCCAGTGGGTGGGCGATGTGATCGCCAAGGTCGAGACTGCACGGTTGGCGCGCACCACCGGCACACTGTTGGTCAATGGGGTGCCGCTGCTGTCTGCGCTGTCGATTTCTAAGAATGTCATGACCAACACGGTCTTGGCCCAAGATGTGGCCGAGGCGGCCAAACGCGTTAAGACGGGCGCGCCCCTGGCCAAAGCGCTGGGCGAGGATGGGCACTTTCCTTCATTGGCCTTGCAGATGGTCAATGTCGGTGAAGAAACCGGCCAGCTCGATGCGATGCTGATTAAGGTGGCAGATACTTATGATCGAGAGGTCAGGGTCACCATTGATCGGCTGATGGCTTTGCTGGTGCCGGTGATGACTTTGGGTTTGGCGCTGATGATCGGCGTGATCGTGATGTCGGTGCTAATGGCTATTTTGAGCATCAATGAATTGGTTGCATAAGTGGAGATGAAGACAATGACGATGAGCATAAGTCCAACAATGGCAGGTCCGAGTATGGGCCGAGCTGTGGCAGGAGTGCGCGCCACCAGTGGTGGTTTTTCTTTGATCGAGTTGCTGGTGGTGTTGGTGATTCTTGGCATGATTGCTGGTTTGGTGGTGCCCAACATCATGCAACGGGGTGAGGATGCGCGCGTTCGTGCGGCGCAAACCGAAATCCAGCGCCTGTCGATGGCTGTGGATGAGTTCTATCTGGATTCTGGGCGCGCGCCCACTAGTCTCCGTGAACTGGTCGAGCGTCCCTCGAGCGTGAGCAATTGGAATGGGCCTTACGTCAACGATTCCAATCTCAATGACCCCTGGGGTCAGCCTTACGTCTATCGCTATCCTGGTCAGAACCGCTCATTTGATATTTACTCAGAAGGCGCCGATGGGGCAGCGGGTGGTGAAGGCCCCAATCGTCGCATCAGTAACTGGGAATAAACCCTAGGCCATGGCCTCGGAAAGCCCCAGCGCAGAGCGCGGATTTAGCTTATTTGAGCTGATGGTCGTGATGATGCTGGTGGTTTTATTGTTCACCGTCGCCGGGGTCTCGGTCTCGCGTTCCATCAGCGGTGCCGAGCTTCGAAACACCGCCCGAGAAATCACGGCCGCCATGCGCCACACGCGCGGTCAGGCGGTCATTCAGCGAGAAGAGCAGGTGTTCTTGGTCGATGCCGATCAAAAAACCTGGCAAGCCCCAGGGCGCCCCGCCAAAACGCTACCCGAGGAGTTGGAGATCAAATTGATCACAGCGCGCCAAGAACTCACGGGCGACAATGCAGGCGGTATTCGCTTTTATCCCGATGGCGCCTCAACCGGTGGCCGTGTCGTGCTGGCCTCCGATGGGCGCGAATGGCACATCACAGTGGGTTGGTTAACCGGCGAAATCAGTCGCGAACGGGGCAGTGAGCTGTGAGCTTCACATCCATGGGCAGGCTAAAAAAACAACGAGGCTTCACCTTGATTGAGGTGATGGCTGCCTTTGGCATGTTCGCCTTATTGTTTGGCTTGATGATGCAGATCCTCTCAACGTCAATGACCAACACCCGACGGGCGGGTGATTTCACCCAAGCGGCGATGTGGGCGCAATCGAAAATCGACACCCTAGGACTCGAGGAAATGATTGAGCCAGGCACCAGCCGGGGCAACTTTGATGACCGCTTTCGCTACGAAATGGAGATCACCGAAGAACTGGTGGCCGATGAACGCGCGCTGGACCTGATGGAGCTCCCCCTGGTGCTCTACAAAGTTCGTGTGGTGGTGTTGTGGGATGGAAATGGACAGGTGGTCTTTGAGACCTTAAAAAGTGTGGATGTCAATTGGGAAGCACGAGAGCGGGAGCGGTCTTTGTGAGGCAGCGAGGCTTTACCCTCATTGAAGTGTTGTTGGCCATCACTTTGCTGAGCATGATTTTGGCGATGGCCGTTGGTGGTCTCAGAGCCGCCCAGCGGGCGAGTACCACGGGTGAGGCGGTGATCGAACAGACCAACAATCTTCGCGTGGTCCACCAGTTTGTCAGACGCCAATTGAGCTTGGCGCAGGCAGCCATCATCGAGCAAGAAGAGGGTGATGAGGGCCCGATTCGGTTCATTGGCGAGCGCGATTGGGTCCGTTTTGTTGCCCCAATGCCCGGTTATTTGAGCTATGGCGGGGCTTATGTTCAACAACTGGCCATTGAACCTGGCCCCAACGGACGAGAACTGGTGTTTTACTACGCCATGCTCAATGGCTATGAACCCGGTGAGATTGAAGACACCGAGGGCATTGTCTTGCTCGAGGGCTTAAATGGGGGTGAGTTTTGGTTTCTCGGCGAAGACCCAGAGACCTTGCAGCCCTTCTGGGACAATGTTTGGGAAGCGGTTGATCAATTGCCTATGGCTGTTGAGTTGGACTTGGACATTGAGCGCGATAACCGCATGGTTTGGCCCACCTTATCAGCGATCGTGCGGGTCGATACCGAACCACAGGTGCGCCAACGGGTCATCGAGAGCGGGGTGGATATATTGATTCCCCGCAGCAACCGCCGGCGCCGATGATGAGCCAGATTAAGTGCGAGTCGGTGGCCTGCAATCGAGGCAAAAAAGACCAAGGTGTCGCTTTGTTGGTGGTGCTGTGGCTGTTGATTTTGTTGACCATTGTGGTGGGCGTTTATGCCGTCTTGACCCGCACTGAGGCGATGCAGGCGAGGTTTTTGTTGGACACCACCCGGGCCCGCTACGCCGCCGAGGCGGGGATTCACCGTGCAGCCTATGAGATGTTCAATCCAGACTTAGAGACCCGATGGGTGGGTGATGGTCGCCCTTACACGGTCGAGTTTGGATCAGCAAGCATTGAGATTCGGATCACCGATGAATCGGGTAAAATCAACATCAATCGAGCCGATGTCGATTTATTGACTGAACTGTTCTTCTCCCAGGGTGTCGATGAACTGGTCGCAGTCAGCTTGGCCGATGCGGTCACAGACTGGCGAGATGCCGATGACTTCCCTTCCGAGTACGGGGCAGAGATTGAGGAATATGATGCGGCTGGCTACCCGTATGGCCCGACCAATCAGGCATTTCAAAGTGTGGATGAGCTGCAGCAGGTCATGGGCATGACCCAAGAGATGTTTCAAAACATCCGAGACCTGGTC
>CBFHIS010000053.1:0-9136 GCA_965655975.1 Wenzhouxiangella sp. | reverse complement strand
TAAATATTATATTTCGGCAAATATTCTATCTAGGCGGGGTTGATCGGCACGTCGGGGGCAAAATCAAACGAGTCATAAAAGAGTCGGTCTTCAGGAAGCTGGGCGTCTAAAAACGCGCTTCTGGCTGAATGCACCATCGCCGGTGGGCCGCTCATATAGACATCAAAGTCTGCCAAGTTGGGGTGGTCTTTGATCACCGTCTCATGCACAAACCCCACCTCACCGGTCCAATCGTCACTCGGTTCCATCAACACCGGCACAAAGCGAAACTGGGGCAAGCGTTTGGCCCACGCTTTGATCAGATCATCGGCATAGAGATCCGAGGCTTTGGCCACACCCCAATACAAGGTGATGTCTCTTTGAGGGTGTTCATCATCGCCGGTGTGGGATTCAACATCATGAAGGATGTCTTCGATCATGGCTTTGAGGGGTGCAAACCCTGTGCCGCCGCCCATCAAGATCATGGGACGCTTGGAAGAGCGGCGGATGAAGAATGTGCCCAATGGGCCTTCCAACCGCAAGATCTCTTTTTCGGTCATGCCCTCAAAGACGTGGCTGGTGAACCCACCGCCGCTGACGTGTTTGATGTGGAGTTCCAAATAATCGCTTTGTGAGGGCGCAGAGGCAATGGAAAACGCTCGACGTTTGCCCTCGGGCAACAAAATATCGATGTATTGCCCGGCCAAAAATTGCAAGCGCGCGGCTTTGGGGAGCTTGAGCCTAACGCGCATGATCTCTGGCGTGAATGGGTGCAGGCTCTCCACCCGCGCGGGCAGTTTTCTCACCGGAATGTCTGCCAAGCGCGTGAGCTCGCGGGCCTCAATCACCAAATCGCTGGTGGGCACGGCCTGGCAGGTCAGAGCATGACCACCGGCCAAGTCTTCTAAATCGAGTGCTTGGGGTGGGTTGTAGGGATAGTCCACACCACCTGAGAGGATCTGGCATTTACAGCTGGCGCAGGTGCCATTTTTGCAACTGTAGGGCAGCACAATGCCTTGCCTGAGCGCCGCAGCCAAGATCGTCTCGCCGGGCCGGGCTTTAAACACATGGCCACTGGCATCGATTTTGATTTGGTGTAGGGTTTTTGAACTGGCCACAGCGCGACTTATCGGTTGGTCTCAAGTCAATGCAGCGTCTGAGGCGCCATCTTGGCTTGATCGTTGTTGTCATACCCCGTCCAATGGCAAGGTGGAGCAATATCGGACTGGATCAATCCCATATGGTCGCACAAAACGCCATTGAAGATACAATGAAGCCATGAAATGGATGCCCTCTTTGGCGGTCTTGGGGTGATGGCCTTGACCGATCGGCAACGAACACCCGAAAGCGTGGGCGGTGAGCGTGGCTGAGTCATCGCTTGATCCGCTTCAACGCTGGCGCTTGTTCTATCGCCTACCAGCGTTGTTCATTCATTTGCTACTGCTGCCGCTGGCTTTGCTGGCCTATCTGCCGGGCATTCGGCGTTTGCCCAGCCACGGACAAACCATCCAGTCGCGCATCCACCGCTGGTGGGTTCGACGCGTGCTTCGGATCTGTGGGGTGGAGTTGTCGATCACAGGCCAGCTGCCAGTGGGTGGTTGCTTGGTGGTCGCCAACCACGTCTCGTGGCTCGATATTTTGATTTTGCACACCGAAAAGCCCGTGTGGTTGGTGGCCAAGGCAGAGATTGCCAAGTGGCCCCTGATTGGTCAGCTCGCGCATATCGCCGGTACCTTGTTTATCCAGAGAGGCGATGCGGGTTCTCGTCAAAAAGTGCAACGCAAGATGACCGCTTTGATGCGACACGGTGACACCGTGGGGGTGTTTCCCGAGGCGGGGATTCCTGGTCCGCCCAGAGTGGGGCGCTTTCACGCTCGGCTGTTTGGCAGCGCGATCCGAGCGCGTGTGCCGGTGGTGCCGATGGGGATTCGTTATCGGGATGCACAAACAGGGGCCAACGCCCATGACATTGCCGTCTTTGGGCCAGGGACGAGCTTTATCCAAAATTGTCTGCGGATTCTGTCTTATCCTAGCCTTCGAGCAGAAGTCTTGATCGCCGAACCCTTGCATCATCTGGAACAAGGGCGTGATGCATTGGCGCGCCAGTCCCGACAAGTCATTGAGAATTTTTATGTTGCCTGAGACCGCATTTCAACCCGAGGGTTTAATCGCCAACCCGCACGTGCAATCGCTGATGACCTCAGGGCCATGGCGGAAGCACGTGGTGAGCCAGAAGGCCAAAGGCTATATCGAAAGAACCCAGCCCGAGGTGTGGCGCGCTGACGATGGCACGCGTTTGTTGGGTTATCGAAACCTGCCAGCGGCATCGAGTCAGGGTGCATCGGCTTCGGGTCATGGAAAAGCCTTGGTGATCTTGATCCACGGTTGGGAAGGAAGCGCCAATTCCAATTATTTGTTGTCGGCTGCCAACACATTGGACCTAGCGGGACTGGCGACTTTTCGTCTGAATTTGCGAGACCATGGTGAATCGCATCATCTCAATGTGGGACTGTTTCATTCGTGTTTGTTGTTTGAGGTGCTCGATGTGGTGGCCAAGATCGCCCGAGACTGGCGCGAAAAAAACGGCGATGTGCCTGTGTATTTGGTGGGGTTTTCGTTGGGGGGCAACTTCACGCTCCGCATTGCCAAGCGAGCATCCGAGGTTGATTTGAATTTAACCCACGCCATTGCCATTAGCCCCGTGATTCGGCCTGTGCACGTGATGGATGCCCTGGAGTACGGGCACTTTGTTTATCACCAGTATTTTGTTAAGAAATGGCGGAAATCTTTAAAAATCAAACAGGCGCTTTTCCCAGAGGAATATGATTTCAGCGAGTGGTTTGCGCTCAAGCGCTTGAGCCAACAAACCGAGTGGTTGATTGGGCATTACACCGATTTCCCCAACGTCAACGACTATCTCGAAGGGTACTCTGTTGCCGGTGACTACTTGGCGGGCATGCAAACACCCACCACGGTGTTGACCTCCACAGATGACCCCATCATCCCTGCCACCGACTTCCAAAACTTGCCCATGTCTGATTGTCTGCAATTGTCCATCCAAGAAAAGGGAGGGCATTGCGGGTTTATCGAGAACTGGCAAATGGAAAGTTGGGTGGAGCGCTGGTTGGTGGCGAATTTGCGAAGCCAACCCTGATGTTTTCGCTGAAGTCTGATCGGGTTTGGGCGTATAATTTTTTCTTTCTTGCCGATGTGATCTGGATTTTAAGGACGTTTATAGATATGACCCGACATGCTCGAAACGCGAGACTTGCGCCAACTCTTGTTTTCTTGACAGGCCTTGGCCTTTTGCTCGCCTCGCCGTTGGCGTTTGCCCAGCAAACCGAATTTTCAGGCTCGGGTGAGCTGGGTCTTGTGATCAATCGCGGCAATTCCGATTCTGAGTCGGCCAATGCCAAGGTGGAGGTGTCGTTCGCCAATGACAACTGGTCCAATGAATCCACCGCCAGTGGGGTCTATTCCAGAGACAGTGGCAACACGAGCGCAAACCGCTTTGTGCTGGCCAATCGGACCGATTATCAATTCGGCGGGCACCGCTACGCCGTGGGCGCGCTTCGCTATGACCGCGATCGTTTTTCTTCATTCCGTTACCAAGCCTCAGCGGCCTTCGGTTACGGGTATCGCCTGATCGACACAGAAACCCATCGCCTCCGCATTGAAGCCGGGCCTGGTTTTCGGATGAGTGAAGACCGAGCCACGGGAAGGCAGGACGATCAAGTGATTGCGCGGGGCTTTTTTGATTATCGCTGGGATGTCTCTGAAACAACCGAGTTCAACAACAAAACCCTGATCGAGGCGGGCTCTGACAACACCTTTGCTGAGAACGTGACCTCATTGAGTGTGGCGATCAATTCTCGGGTATCGATGAAAGCGGGTTTGACCATTCGGAGAAACACCGATGTTGACCCAGGCAAGAAAAAGACCGATACCTTGTCGACCATTAACTTGGTCTACAACTTCAAACCCAAATCCTAAAAATCGGCTGAGTCTTCGTGGGCTATTACCGCCATCACTTATTTTTTTGCACCAACCGTCGAGCCGATGGGGCAGAGCGGCCCTCGTGTGCCTTGTGTGATTCTGGAGAGCTACGGGCTTATGCCAAAGCCAAACTCAAGGCCTTGGGGCTCACAGGTGCAGGCGGCGTTAGGGCCAATACCGCCGGATGTCTGGACCGCTGTGAGGAAGGGCCTGTGTTGGTGGTCTATCCCGAAGGTGTTTGGTATACCTATGTGGATGAGGCGGATTTGGATGAGATTATTGAGCGCCACATCCAAGGCGGTGAGGTGGTTGAGCGCCTAAGGCTTCCCGATCAACCCCCAGAGTGAACAATTGCCCCCTGGGGCATTGCAGATCTTGGGGGTTTGCTGTAAAATTCTCGCTCTTTACCCCAGAAGTCTGACCTTAAAAGAGAGTTTGAAGGACCATGTCTAAGACATTCAGCGCCCGCGCTCAAGACATTCACCGCCAGTGGCATCTCGTTGATGCCGATGGAAAAACCCTAGGCCGTTTGGCCTCGGAAGTGGCCAAGCGCCTGCGCGGCAAGCACAAGCCCGAGTACACCCCCCACGTCGACACCGGCGATTATGTGGTGATCATCAACGCTGAGAAGGTGAACGTGACCGGCAATAAGTTGGCCGACAAGATGTATCACCGCCACACCGGCTACATCGGCAACCTGAAATCGGTGCCGTTGGGCAAATTGTTGGACACCCACCCAGAGCGGGCGATCCAATCAGCGGTCAAGGGCATGATGCCAAAAGGGCCTTTGGGGCGTGAAATGCTCTCAAAGCTCAAGGTTTATGCCGGTTCTGAGCACCCACACAGCGCTCAGCAACCCCAAGCATTGGATTTGTAAGAACAGCTGCTGCCCAGTTGGGTGGCCACTTAAAAATTTTGTATCTAGGATTGAATGAACATGGCAACTGAACAGTATTACGGGACAGGTCGACGCAAGACATCGAGTGCGCGTGTCTTTATCCGCCGTGGCCAAGGCCAAATCACCGTCAACCGCAAGCCTCTTGATGAGTTCTTTGGGCGTGAGACGGCGCGGATGATTGTTCGTCAGCCCTTAGAGTTGGTGAATATGCTCGATCAATTGGATATCAATGTCACCGTCAGCGGTGGCGGGACCACCGGTCAGGCCGGTGCGATCCGCTTGGGTGTGGCACGTGCTTTGATGGAATATGACGAGACGCTTCGCTCACCGTTGAGAAAAGCTGGGTTTGTGACCCGTGATGCCCGTGCGGTTGAGCGTAAGAAGATTGGTCTTCATAAAGCTCGGAAAGCGACCCAGTACTCGAAGCGTTAAGTCTGGGGTGTCTTGGGTGCCCGCTGGGCGCTTAAGTCGCTTTAAAAAGCCCGCTTTTGGCGGGCTTTTTTGTTGGTAGACCAGGGTGTTACGCTTTTATTTAAAAAGAAACTTTAGGTTGCGGGTTTGGGATAGATTCGTTAGACTTTGTTATCGGGGGTTGTTTGTGCGACCTGTAGCACCGTGGTTCGTGGCACAATAGCTTGAAAGCAACCGGCCTGGGCCGAGAAACTGCGAGATGATCAAGGGACGGAATGATGAAGCGATCGGTGTTTAAGTGTGTATTGGTGGGGTTGTCGGCAGCCACATTGCTGTTGGGCGCCAGTGGGGTGCATGCCAATGAAGCAACGTGCACACTAGGGAACTGGTCGGCTAAGGTGGGGGACACCAACTTAAATGCTGGTCCATCGGGCGCTAACAACCGCCGCTATGCGGGTCCATGTGGTTTGCGGGTAACTTTGGATGGCGCTGCAGCTTACCTGACAGATACTACGCCGTTGACTGAGACAGTCTTTAACGTGCGGTTTTATTTCTTCTTAAACACCGTGACGGATGATGTCACGGTGTTTCAAGCCGAAGATGGCAACAACGACCCAGTGATCACAGCGGCTTATGATGCCAGTGAGAATGAGGTCTCTGTGGTCTTTGCGAACGCAGCGACGGATCAAACTTTGGTGGCTGAAAATGTAAGCACGGGTTGGAATTCGTTGGAGATTCAGTGGGAAGCGTCCGCAACAGCACAACCCAAAGTGGTCTTAGGCACTGCCGATCCGGTGACGGGTACGGCGGCAATTGACACCTCAGGCATTACAATTGAAGCAGCAAAGTTGGGTGCGATTGGTACCGTGCCCGCAACTGGCAGCATTGATTTTGATGATTATGATTCTCGGCGGGATACGGTGCCAGGGAGGCTGTGCAGAGGCTTGACAGACCAATCTCGCTCAGCACTCAACTTAGAAGACGTGGTAGCTATTTTCAATGACTTTGCGACTGGCGGGTCATTGGCGGCAAATGGTGTGCCAGACTACGACGGCAGTGGCGCTGTAGACCTTCAAGATGTGGTTGATGTTTTTAACCGCTTTGCTACAGGTCAAAATGATTGCGATGCAAATCGGTAAATTCCAAAAAACTGAATGATGAAACTTAACGTAAGGTGCGGAGAATGATTAACTTTAAACGAATGGCGTTACTGGCTTACACAGTTGGCGCAATGATGGCGTCAGTTGCGAATGCACAAAGCTTTACAGTAAGCAGTGAAGATGCTGTCGTCGGTGACAGCTCTGTCACCGTGGACTGGAGTTGGGTTGCTGGTGCGAGTGTTACCGGGTTTGGTGTTGACATCGTTTTCGACGACTCACTGCTAACGCCACAAACGACGAGTGCGGGTGGTGCTGACACTGTTGATGGATGCTTGGCAAATGTGCCCACAGGTGTGAACTTGCAGAGTTGTAATTTAATTAACTCAACCACCATCAGGCTTTCGCTTACAGTCTTAGGTACAACCCCTATTGCGTCGCTTTCTCCAGGTGGAACAATCACATTTGATATCGATGGCGGTGCAGCCGCTGGAGACTCATCAACTCTCGACGCCTCGTTGGCAAGTGTAGTACCTACTGGTACTTCCGTGACAGTGAATGATGGTGGTGTGGATATCCTGGCTGCCCCAGCCCCAGCGATCACAGTCTCACCCACTAGCCAAGCCTTTACTGCGCCTCAGGGCTCAACTGACTCCAGAACGTTCACGGTCACCAATAGCGGTAACGCTTCAGGCCTCACCGTATCCAATGCAGCCATCTCAGGCACAGATGCCTCAAACTTCGCAGTGACAAGTAACAATTGTCCGACGACAACTGGTTTGAGTGTCTCAGGCACTTGTTCCATTGTGGTTGAGTTCACGCCGGATGCGATTAGCACCTTTGGGCCCGCTTCTTTGGATATAACCAGCAGTGCGGGCACTGAGAACATCACTTTAACAGGCGATGGCACAGCTGGCCCAGCAGGCGCCCTTACAATCGAACCATCCAGCCTCGACTTTGGTGACGTGTTAACCAACAGTGAAACCGCCACTGAGAGTTTCACTGTAACCAACACAGGTGCTGTCGGCTCTTCAGTTGACATCAACCCAATCACAATCAGTGCGCCATTCAGTATCGCAAGCACAGGCAACACGTGTGTCGGTGCAGATCTAGCCAAAGATGAAAGTTGCACAGTCTCAGTCACATTCACACCGACCAGTGATGGCTCCGCTTCTGACACGCTGTCCGTCAGTGGTGTCGATGGCAATGGTGACACCAAGACAGGCACTTCAGCTTTGTCTGGTGAAGGCGTAACAGAGCCTCGTCCAACGTCCAATCCGGCACCTGGCTCAACGCAGTCTGAAGTGGTCGGCCCTGAGGGCAGCAACGACTTCACCCTCGTATTCGGAAATGATGGGAACTTGAATTACTTCGTTTCTTGTTCGCTGACCTCTGGGGATACCGCCATCTGGAGCACTGATGGTTCTGGGCCATTGTCTTTTGGAAGCCTCCCAGCCAACGGGAGTCCTGTGGTGGAACCTGGTGGGTCTTTAACTGTCACCACCAGCTGTGATATCCCAGATACTGAAACTTACACCGCGACTCTGAGTTGTAATGTGGGTAAAGAAACCTTCACCTACAACTACGAGTGTGTCGGCTTGCCACCTTTGCCAATCCCCGTCGACAACAAGTGGGCCTTGGCACTGTTGGCGCTGATGATGTTGATGGCGGCGAGCTTCGGCTTCCGCTTCATCGCCCGTCAGTAAGCCACAAAGCCCCCTCGCAGTCTGACTGCGATATCAGAAATAAGAAAACCGTCGGTCTAACAACCGGCGGTTTTTTTATGTTTCAAAAATAGACCAGAAATACTGACTGATAACTGTTGTGTGAAGATTAAATGCGAGCATTTGAACAAAAGCGCAAATGAAATGAAACCCCTTTGAACCAAAGCTATGGATCTACTCTCCGACAGAGCCATGGCCCCAAAAACTATTCTGCACAGCCCCTCGTTTGGCTTCTAAGCCGACGGCTCGTCCTGCCCAAACGTATCACCAAGGGTCAGAAGGCCTCGCTCCTCGAGCCACGCCTTGGCATCGTCTGCGTCTTTCTCAAACCATTTTTTCGCAGAGCCTAGCCGAAATGTATAGCCCCAGCTGTCCATATCCTGCATGCAACGCTCCCGCCCGAAACCATCAATGCAATCGGCCAAGAGAATTTGGAGGTAACAGACTGCATTTTCCTCCTCATAGTCTCCGCCGGCGTCGGTGTCCAAAGACGAGCGACGGGCCTCGTCCATGCACGCGAAATGACAGGCCTCGTGCAAGATCGAATGGAGCGGGGTATCGCTTCGGGCATAGAGCTGTTTGCCGACCAAGCCAGCCTCAGCTTCCCCCCAGTAACTGCCCGGAATGTCCTCGCTGGTGGAGATGCGTGCAAACTCCAAGCCGATGTGTCGTAATAAGCGGCCCACCTGCCCACCTGAGACATCCCGCAACCTTAAGACCTCTTGTGGCTTTTTCTTTGACATGACACCGTCCTATCTATCACTTATGGCCCATGGTGTATCCATTGAGCGCAGTTTAAAATAAGATGATGAGCCAGCGGACAATCCAAGAGAAAAATTCTCAATCAAGCGAGCGGTGGGCGCAAGCCGCCGCCGATTGGTTGGGCCGGCTCCAGCCTGTGGATTGGCTCCGTTATTTGGGCTTGATCGTCTGGGGGCTTGCCGCCATCGCACTGGCGATTTTCCCAAGACTGCTGCCTGAGCCGCCTGAGGCCACGTCTGTGGTGGGCTGGTGGTCAGCCGCGGTGTTGT
>CBFHIS010000052.1:0-9531 GCA_965655975.1 Wenzhouxiangella sp. | reverse complement strand
CACCATCAGCGATCAAACCGCAGGGCCAAATCGCAGCGTCAAACCAAAGAAAAATTTAGATCACCGATTAATATTCACAATTAATGTCGTTAATTAACCCGAGAACAAACAACATCATTTTTCCTCGACAAAGCCCACTGGTTATCGGCCCAAAAGACATGCTAGGGTAAAGACGAAGGGAGTCAAACAACAACAACCAAAAAAATAAGGGGACACCCATGGTCATATTTAGGATCGTGCTTGCCGTTCTCGCCGTGGCGTTGTCCATGGCATTGGTCGCCACCATACCCGCCAGCGGAGACGTCATTTTTAAAGACCGGTTCCAACCGGTGGACAAACCCCCGCTGCCCGAGCCCCCACCCATCACGCAACTCACCGGCCGCGCCTTCAAAGGCCCTTTCCGCCCCGGCAGTGAGATCTTACTCACCCCTCTAAACGACGACCTCCTACAACTCGCCCCAAGCTATCGAGGCGATGTCATCAACCACCAAGGCGACTATCGAATCTCCGCCCTGATCCCCCAAGGCCCGGTTGAGATTCAGGCCAATGGGTATTTTTTCAACGAATTGAGCAACGAAGCCAGCCCCAACCCACTTCGCTTACAGGCGATCACCAGCGCGAGACCTGAGATTCATGTCCACCCACTCAGCCACTTGGTCACACAGCGCATTCGAACACTCGTGGCCAACGGGGCAGAGTTTGATGTCGCCAAAAAGAGCGCCTTAGAAGAAGTAATGGCCATGCTTGGCTTTGCCACCACAACAGACGAGGCCAGCGTGATCGACGCCAGCCAAATGGATCTCGACACCGCAGGTGGAGACGCGCTGTTTGCCTTCGCCGCCATCTTGTTGACCGAGCCCGATGGCCAGGCCAGAGACACCGAAGCCATCCAAGTGTGGCTCACCACGCTAAGAGAGGACTTGGCCGATGGCGTGATTGGTATCGACCAACAGACCCTATTGGTGCGCTCAAGCCTCGGCGCGCTCGCCAAGGCCGACACCATCCAACAAAACTTAGCTGGCGTGATCACGGGCACACCCCAAAACCCCATTGTCTTGCCCGCACTGGCGCCTTTGTTGACCCACACCTTAGAGGCCAATGCCAACCGCGTTGAAATCACCGCCAGCCTTGGCGGCAGCGTCGACCCCAGCGGGGTGCAATGGTTAATGACGGGCGAGACGCAAACGCTCACACTCAGCCCCGAGGTCGGCCATGAATTGCTTGAGGTAGAGAGCGGTTGCGGTGGCACATTGGACCAGACCGATCCCCAAAGAGTGACCTTCACCACCGACAGTGTGAGTGATGATTGCGTGTTACACGCCAACTTTGCACTCAAATCGTATGCCGTGAGCATCGTGGTGCCCGATGGCGCGGTCTTAACCCCTCCGCCCCCTTATGTCGTGGACCATGGCCAGAGCTTGAGTTTCGTGGTCACGCCCCCCGATGGCGTGGGGGGCACCACACTGACAGGCTGCGGCGGGGCGCTGGTGGACCAAACCTACACCACAGCCGCCATCACGGCCGCTTGTGGTCTGACCCTATCGTTCGTACAGAACTTTTTGTTGGCCGACAATGGCATCACTGTCTTGTGTGCCGATGCAGACATTGGAGACCAAGGCACCCTCAATGGCGTGACCTACACCAAGCGCAACGCCAGCCAAATCACCGCAGCCAATGCCGAGACCAGCTGCACATCAGGCATCACCGACATGAGTGGCCTGTTCGCAAAAGAAGGGAGTTTCAATGGAGACATTGGCCATTGGGACACTTCGTCGGTGACCAACATGGTGGCCATGTTTCAAGACGCCGCTGATTTCAATCAAGACATCAGTGCCTGGGATGTCAGCCAAGTGAGCAACGCCGATTACATGTTCTTTGGTGCTTCTTCTTTTACGGGGGACTTGAGTGGTTGGTGTGTTGAAAAGCTCGCTGCCAAGCCCTTGTTCTTTGAGGTGCTCTCTGGCTTGTCGAATGCGTCTTTGCCTGCCTTTGGTGTCCCTTGTGACACTTGATCTGGGACATCACAACCCTTGAGAAAACTTTTTTAGGGGACGTTTGGGTCAGGCGACACCATGTGTCATGTACTCACACAGACTGACCACCTTGGTCTTTGATGGCAAGGCGATGTGTCATCACAGACCAAGTCGGTCGAACAAGCGTGGCTGGGGGTGACTTCGGGCCATGCCGTGTTCTTTTATTGATCTGTGAGGAGTTTGAACATGAAAATTAGAGCATTGTTGCTGGCTTTGGCCATGGTGTTTTCAGCCAGCGTGTCTGCCCAAGGGGTATCCGGCATGAGTTATTACCAATTGGATGATGACGAGATTTCGCCTGGGGCGTTGGTGGGTTCGGTCGGTTACCGTTTCCAAGCAAACGAGGTGGTCTCATTTGTGCCTGAGCTGCGAGGCGGGTTTGGCATCAAAGACGACAAATTCTTGGGCGCTAAGTTTAAGTTGAAAGGCTTGGCCGGCGCTGCTCTGCGGACAGAATTTGCGGTATCCGAACCGGTTTATCTTTTCGCAGTGGCCAGTTATACCCACTACCGAGTCAAAGCCAGTGTGCCCGATGTGGGTTCAGCCAGTACAAGCGCTGACGAGTTCGGATTTGGCGGCGGCATTGGCTTTAATGTTAGAGAAGGTGGGTCGATTGACATCAGCTACGAGAAACTCGAGGACGTCGGCGTGATTGGTGTTGGTTTTCGCTTCACCTATTAGTTTCGTGGGGTGTGGTTCATTTATTGATGATGGGCTGAGTCAGAATAGAACACACCAAAAAATGAGTCGAAGTTTTCCATGCCCAGTCAGCACATCGGCTGGGCTTTTATATCAAGCCTGCCCCCACACTGGGCCTTCATTCCCCACTGGATCTGTGCGGTGGCAGGAAAGTCGTTTCTTGGGTTCCATTCGCTTCAAACGCAACCTGGGCCGATGAAGCGATCAAACGACAGACGGGACCCAATAAAGGCTTGTCGCGCTCAGTCTTTCTTATCCATCTGGTGTTCTTCATGATCCAAAATCACTCGGGTCATGGGGTCCATCAAGCCCTCGGCCAGCGGGAGATCACCTTGGTTGTACGTGGCCAAATTTGCCCCTCGCTCCAGCGGGGCTTCTTTCAAGACATGGTTCATGCCCTCAATGATCACCAGCTCGGCGTCTGGCTGGGCGGCCGAGAGCTTGTTGGCATCCTCAACCGTGACCTGCAAATCCGTGGTGCCTTGCACAATTAAAACGGGCACATCGAATTGGGCGATCCACTCGGCGGGGTCATAAGCAAACCAAGAGACCATGTAGGGTTGCACGCTTTCTCGAAATAAGGAATTGAACATCGGATCGACAGCACCCAGCAGTTCACCGGCTTTTAGTTGATCGATCATTTCCATCATCTGGCGACGAAAGGGTTCGGGCTGAGTGCTCAATTGCCGCTTGAGCGTCAAGTCCGCCGACTCGCCAACGCCTGCCAATGAGACAAACCCATCTGCATTTGATTGCTCAGCTGCCACCATGCCAATCAACGACCCTTCGCTGTGGCCAATGACCCATCGCGAAGAAAAGCGTTCATCTTTGCCTAGGTATTCAAGCCAAGCATTGGCGTCTTCAATGAAATGCTCAAATCGAAGTGTGGCTTCATCCAAGCCCTCATACAGGCTTTCGGCCACGCCGCGTTTGTCATAACGGATAGAAGCAATGCCCTCATTCGCCAACCCTTCGGCGAGCATTTTCAGAGCATTGTTGGTCATCATCGGGTTGTTGCCGTTTCGATCCGTGGGCCCGGAGCCTGCGATGATCAAGGCCACAGGCATTGGGCCGTCGATGTCAGGGACCACCAGGCTGCCGTGGATTTCGATGCCATCTTGGGTGATAGAAACCGACTGCTCGGTGGCCGAGTCTTGGGCCATCAGTCCATTTGAACTAGCCAATAGGAGCAGGAGAAGAGGGGTGATGACAAAGCGAGACTGGATCATGGTAGGAGCCTTTGTAAGTTTTCACTGTAATAGAAGCTTTGAACATGCTAGCGCAGAGGCACTGAATATGAAAGCTGGCCCGAAAGTCATGTCCTTGATCAAAGGCACATCAACCATGGCCGGAAGTACCCTATTTCAGGTCTAGACATTCAAAGCATTTTGCATTTCAAGTTTGGTGAAACGAAAAACAAAAAAGCCAATAAAACAATACACATCAGTGACTTAATCGTTTCACCAAGTTGCATTTACGTTTCATCGTATCTATCGGGCGACGCTCACTAGACCCAGTGGCCTCTCATCCTGGCTCGGACCCTGAGGCGATTTGCAGCAGCGCCCCAAGCCGAGGCGCAGGCAGATCCAATCGGGTGCATGTACCACCAACTGGCATCACACGGGCTCAAAGCACATCGCTCAATGTCGATAGCTCAAACGAACCCAAGCCGAGCGCCCTGGCTCATTGACCTGCACTTGCGTGGCATCGAAAGCACTCGCTCGATTTAAGTGCTGCGCATAAAAACGATCAAACACATTGTCAACGCCGACATTGAGTTGCCAATGATCGGCCAGTGCGACCTCTGCGTTGAGATCCAGCACCGCCCAAGCCGGCGTTTGACCCGCATCCAGCCCACTGCCAATCAGCGGGTTGTCATCAACCCGGGTTTGTTTGCTCGCTCCCCGGACCACCATCCCCGCCTGCCAACGGTTGGCTTTATAGATCAGACGGCCAGTGATCGATAAGGGTGGGATTTGGGCCAGTGGCCGATCGTCTGCTTCATTGTTTCCTCGAACATAAGACAGCTCAAGCGAGGGATGCCAGCCATTGTCAAAGCGATAACCCAAAGCAAACTCGCCACCCCATAACAGGGCATCGACATTGCGATAGATGGTCGCGTTGTCCCCCATTTGGTGGAAACGGTCTCGCAAAATAAAATCATGCACTTCGTTTCGGTACAAGGAAAAATCCACATCCCAGTGCGTGTCTTGGCTGAACACGCCCACCTCTGCTTGCCGGTGGCGTTCTGCCCGAATCGATGGGTTGCCCACCCAACGCATGCTCGGCATCATGCCGTTGGAGGCAATGAAGCGTTCTGTGGCATCGGCATCGCGCCAGGTTTGTGAGAGCGTCCAGTAAGCTTGCAGATTGGCACTGAGCTCTGTGGGCAGGCGCCAATCGCCGCGCACCAAGGCACTGACATGCGTGTCTTTTTTGGTGGTCGCCACCACGCCGTAGTAACGCTGATAGAGCTGATTGGGGCTCAACATCATGCCGGGGGGTGCGGTGTCGGCCAAGGTGGCTTGAGACTTTGTTTGATCGACACGCGCGCCGATGGTCAGCTGAGTGTTGGGTGACACCGGTCCTTGCCATTGCCCAAACACACCTCGGCGCTCGATCGTGACATTCGGCCACAACACCGAGTTCAGCATGCCAGAGGCATCGTTGGTTCGGATGGCCCAACGCTCGTTGTCATTGAGATCGAGGCCCCATTGCCAAGGGCCTTGATCGATGCTCATGTTGAAGCCTGTGGTATCGGAGGTGGATGGGGCCGATAAGCGCATCATGGGAGTCGGCGGTGTTCTCAAAGAATAGTTGTCCATCAAGTGATCGACTGAGGCGCGATAGGCATCAACCGCCAGTCGGTCGATGACACCCAGATCTTCAAAGCGGGCTTTGATCCGCACCGTATCGCTGTCTGATCGGGGAGAGTCCATGCCCGCACCGGCAAACAAGGTATCGCGAAGCCGTTGGGCATCGACACTCACCACCAGCTCGGTTTTTTCGTTTGGCGTATAGCCCAGCAACACCGCCGCACTTTTGTCTTTAAAGGCTGAGCGGACCGCTTGGCCTTGGCCGTCTGTGTAGTTGTCTGCTTCCATGGTGGAGCCCAACAAGCGAACATAGCCGTTGGTTTGCCCCGCCGCCACATCAAAGGCCGCGTCTTCCACCGAGCCATTGCTGCGGTAACCCAAATGCGCCTGAAATCTGGGCGTTTCGCCCGGGACAAAGCGCTCGGTGTTTCTCTCAAAAACAATGCTCCCGCCTGGGCCAGAAGCTCGGGAAAGGCTCGCCACCCCGCGGGTGATGTTGATGGTGTCATAGCCACTGGTGGGCGCATAAGCACTCGGGGGGTCCATGCGGTTGGGGCAGGCGCCTTGGATCATCGCGCCATCCATCACCACATTGAGTCTTGTTTGTCCCAAGCCCCGAATCACCGGATCGGTGCCGTGACCACCCATCCGAGAGCCCGAGACCCCCAACAGGTCTCTGAGCAATTCACCGGATTCTTTGCCTGGGGTCATGGCATCGGTTTGCCAGGTGTTTTGTTGCCCCGAGCGCATCGGCGAGATCGACGTGACGGTATCGATCTGTTCGTCTTTGTTTTGTGTCTTGTTGTTTTGTTCGGTGTCTGTTGTCTGAGCCCAAGTGATCCCAGCAGCACCCAATGACAACGCCACCAGACAGCTGGCGGCACGCGCAATCATCCATCGCATGGTTGTGTCCTTTTCTTAAATGTAAAAACGAGAAAATTTAAGTGGGCAAGGACGCTTGAGGTGGTGCGCGCAGACTGGGTTGGACCCAGCGGGTGGTGGGAAGTAGGAATGGATGAAGGTCCACTTGATGGTGAGCATGTGCCAGCCATAAGTGGTCCAGCACATAGGCCCTGGGACCATCGGCAATGGGCAACACACCCGCCCAAGGACAGCTGGGGCTCTCGTTGTCGTGGCTGTTGTTGGTGCTGTCGGTCTCATCACCGGCCCAAACGTGGATGATGCCATCGACGGTACAAAGCTCGACCCATTGACCTGCTGCCGGCATGAAGCCGGCGGGCACCATGGCTTTGACGACTAAGGCCAAGGCCAAGACCCATGCTGTGCGGGCAGTGGTGGATGGGTGTCGATTCATTGTTCAAGTATAAGGAATTTTCGCATGGCCCAGGTGTTCCAAGGTGTCATGTCAATCAGTGTCAATAGCTCTAATGGATTGTAAAAGCGCATGCAAAATAGCCCAGGATTTTCGGTGCAACCAGATGACGAATGGGAGAAAGCATTGTGGGCATTCGAACAAGCCAAGTGTTGCGGACTACGCAAAACTGATCTATGATTGTATCCTTCAGGCACAAAGGCCTGGCCAAGTTTTACCGACAGGGCACGACGCAAGGCATTCAAGCAAAACATGCCAGACGGCTGACCATACTACTTGCGTCGCTTGAAGTGGCACGGTATCCGAGCGACATGTGGGGTCCTGACTTTTACCTACATCGTTTGAAAGGCCAACAAGCCCACCGGTGGTCGGTTAGAGTCAGTCAAAATTGGCGCCTAACTTTTGAAATCAGAGACAAAAAAGTCTTCGATGTGGACTATGAGGATTATCACTGATGCCGATGTACAACCCACCCCACCCAGGCGAGTGTATTAAAGAGATCTATCTTGATCCGATGGGCCTGACAGCGCAACAGCTGGCGATCAAATTAGCAGTGGCGCCTTCGACGGTGACCAGGCTGATCAATGGCGAGGCAGGAATCAGCGCAGAAATGGCAGTGCGTCTTTCCAAGGCGCTCGGCCGCTCACCCGAGTCTTGGTATCAGTTGCAGTTCAATTACTCCATGTGGCATGCCAAGCGGTCGGTGAACTTAGATGAGGTTGAAGAGATCAACTTTAAAGCGGCTTAGCTTAGGTGCTGATTTGATTTTGTTGGTGCACGATCTATAGAGTGCTTACGCGCTCAATGCGCCATTCTTGTATTCGATTCCAGGGTTTGATGGTCTGATTTGGGGGTGAGCCCACATTGGCACGGTCCGGGCTTAGGCGGGTGCCTCGTTCACGTTCCACCATCGTTGAGCCATTGTTCTGCCACTGTCCCAAGCGTCTTGTCGAAAGTAGCCAACGGTGCTTTCAGCTCGATCGCCAACTGCAAGTAAGCGGTGTCATAGGCAGATAGCCCAGTTTGATGAGCCAATTTGAACTGTGACAGGGGATCAATTGCATGCTGAGTCAGATCGAGCTCGGCAAAGTCCTCGAGTGCTCGAAGCACCGATGGTTCATTGTCTTTTCCCAACTTTTTCAATGCAACGCTCAGGATTTCATGATGGAGCAGATCGGGCGCAAACAGCGCTTTTCCGCTCATCGCAATCATGGCTTCCTCACGGGTGGGCTCATCGAACAACACAGCAGCGAGCACGCTGCAATCAACCACCAAAGGGGGTTTACGGGCATAACGCCCAAGGGGCTCAGCAACGATCAGCGGGTGATGTTGCATTAAGACCGGCAGTCACGTTCACGGCGAACAATGTCGACCGCCATGGGGGCATCCACAATGGGCTCAACCTGCCGCGCCCGATGTTCAGCGGCAATCTGCTCGATGGACTTGGTGCCTCTCGACGCCCCTGTTCTTGGCGAGGCCAAGCCGTTCATGTCAGCAGGACGACGTGCGACAGCAGAGATCATTGCCAGAAGCTCGCCTTGAAGGGATCGGTGATTGCTCTTTGCCCGAGCGCGCAATTGGGCCACCACTTCTTCTGGGACGTTCTTGATCGATAGGTTGCTCATGGTATTCCTATGGTTCTGAAACAAATCTATTATGGAGTCATTTTGGGTCCATAGCAACCATTACTTCCGTGCGACCAGGCAGCCATGCCAGCGTGTGACTCAAAATCTTAAAAAAGTGACCTGACATCCGATGCGCTGATCTGGGGATCCATCTTGATTTGAGGCCTGAGGCCGTCGCCGATATCAATGACTGACTGCGCGTCCTGAGCGCTGACCGCAGAACGGTCTTCACCGTTGGCTGGCGGGCAGCCTGCAATGGGGTTATCAATACAAATATGGAATTTCGCGGGCTATAAAGTTGTCATTTCGCGGAATGCGCGTTGAGGGCTTCGCGGCTTAGCTAGGCGGGGATGCAGTTTTTCGAGCGCATGCGCGATCGAAAGGATATTAAGGCCGCCCGTTATTATACTTTCGGCCTCAAAAGTAAAATATGGCTTTCAATGTCCAGCGAAAACCTGCAGAACCATATAAGAGTTTGCTGGATTTTTCACTGCACAATGGTGGCAAGCTTTGCCAAGACCTCATCCATCACCACACGCGGTACGCTTTCAAGCGTGCGCCCGTGCCTGGCTTGAATGTCTATCGTCTCCATCCATGCTTTTAAAGTAGCTCTGTCCCGACAGGTCCAGTATCCAACCATGCCCGATCTTCAGCACTGATGTCTTCTGAGGCATCACACTGAGCCAAGAGCTCATCAAGGGTGTATCGCGGGCGTGGGTGCGGCTCAACCACCAGACGGCCATGATCCACCATCAATCCCACTTCGGCACCTGCAGATAAACCCAGTATATCTAGCAGTGCCGGCGGCACAGTGATCATCACGGATCCCTCGACGCGACGAAGCTTTGTGGTGTGCATGGCATTTCCTCCTGCAAATCCTGCTTAAGGATAACCTCCGAAGCTGCCACGTGCCATCGTCTTTGAGCGCAGCGAATGTGTCCAGTGATGGGCCCGATGCCTGCGAGTGTTTCAGGCCACTTTCCGGGGCTTGATCTGCTTGTAGCTTCCTTCCTGCTTGGCTTTGG
>CBFHIS010000051.1:7995-9645 GCA_965655975.1 Wenzhouxiangella sp. | reverse complement strand
AAACAATGTAGTGTCGTTCGGGGAGGCGCAAATAAACCCAAAAAAGCTGGGGATTTTGGTGACGATAGAAGGCCTTATCAAACACCCCCGATTGTTTGAGCAACTTCAAATACGCCCGTTGCTTAGGCCTCAATGAACACAGCGCCCAGACCGAAGACCAAACCTCCAGCCAATGGCGGACCCATTTTTTGAAATCAGTCATCACCTCACCATCGTCCACATGGGCGTTGACTCACCGCTCAAAGATGGTGGGTTGGCCAGCCCAGATAAAGCGCCGAAAATACTGCCAATAGAGAGGGAAAAAGAATTCTTGCTTTCCAAGTATTGCCCGGTATGGCAACCCATCCCTCGGTCGCCCGCGTCGGGCTTGGATGATAACGGGTAGATTTTTTAGGGTGCGGGCCGATGCCAACCACTGGACCTTTGCCAAACGCCAACGCCCAAGCAAGATGGGAAGTGTCAGCAACACCACGGTCTTCAACACAATCCACGGCGCGTTGATCAAGATCACCATCGTTGGCATCAACTTGAAATAGGCATAATGAATGTTGACCTGCAAGGTGACTGCGTAATTGAGGTCTCGGATCTTGTCTAAAGAGGCACCAATTTTGTGGCGAACGCGGGCCTTGGGTGCATAGACTTGAGACCAGCCAGCGGTCATGGCACGCAAGCCCAGCTCTGCATCTTCATAGCCTGTGAAGTAGAACGGGTCGAAAAGACCAATGGCTTCTAACATGTCAAGCCTAAGCAAACACGCCCCAGCACAAGCACCAGCCACCGAAGCAGACGCCTGATAGTCGCTGGCCATGGCCATTGAGCCCCGCGCCAAGATCTCACCGGTGTTCAAAAACACATGACCGGCGTTGTCCAGTCTGTCGGGTTGATCAAAACGCTGCATCAAACTCGCCACCGATCCTGCCCCAGTGGCTTCTGCGCATTCAACCAGTTGGGCCAACCAATCGGGCTCAACAAAGGCATCGTTGTTGAGCAAGGCCACATATTTAAGCGCTTGCGCGCGGTCGTCGGTCTTCTTCTCGTTTAACAACTGGGCCAATGCCTTGTTCATGCCGCGCGCAAAGCCAAGGTTCGTCTTGTTCCCTCTCACCTCAACCGCTGGATGGTCTTCATAACGTTGCTTGAGCGTTTGCAACTCAGCCGGGTCATCTGAACCATTGTCGATCACAATGACTCGAAATCTCACCCCCTCACTGGCTAGGAGATGATCCACACAATCACAGGTGTCTTGTAGCCCATTCCAGTTAAGAATAATCACGGGGACGATCACAGGCATGATCGCGGGGCCATCCGACAACGAAGATTCTTTCATGGGCAAGCCAGTGATTTATGTCAAAAAACTTGGTGATTGTAACGGATAAACCACACCCGACTGACAGAGATCGTTCAGCGGGCTAATTGGCGAGCCTGTTGGCCTTTGTATCGAATGCCAAAACACCCTGGCTCTCTGATGCTTGGCTCGATCGCGTCTGAGGTTTGGTCGTTTGCGACTGTCAGACAACTTATAAGGACCTTTTCTGCCTTGAGCCCCTCTCCTAATCGCCCTTTACCAACTGGTTTGGTCACCCCATCGGCCATTGTGAAAGGCGCACAGGCGTGCTAAACTCAAATTGCAGTAGGTTTCACTAGCCAGTA
>CBFHIS010000051.1:0-7898 GCA_965655975.1 Wenzhouxiangella sp. | reverse complement strand
GTAAACGCTTTAAACGCTTTAAACGCTTTAAACGCTTTAAACGCTTTAAACGCTTTAAACGCTTTAAACGCTTTAAACGCTTTAAACGTTACTAATGACGATTACAATGGATAGTGTTAGAAAGGGGTTCCGCCATGAAACAAGAACGAGAGAGAATTGTGGAAATATACCGACTGTGGTCTCCGGCCAGGCGGCTCTTTGTGCTTGCCTTGTGCGCGATTTGCTTCTGTTTAGGCTCTGTGGTCAGTGCCGAGGTGGCCTGGCCCATCGGCGAACTGGACGTGCAAGGAGTCGCTGTGGTGACGAAAGAATCAGGGGGTTCTGTAAGGGTTTCCAACGGCACCTACACCTGGTTTTCTGGCGATCGTGTCGAAAACCGCTCAGGGCAGTCACTGCTGATTCTAGACAACGGCACCAGTTTTGGGTTTGGGGAAAACACCCAAGCCACGGTATCGCTGAGCGAGGATGCAACCGTTGTCGACATCCATCAAGGTTCTGTCCTCTACACCAGTGAGGACGATCAAGAAATTCAGTTCTTAAGCGGCGATGCTTACTTGAGTAACCGCTTGAGCAACCCGCCCGAGTGTGTCTTGGGCCCCGTCGGGTCTGTTGGCTTGATCCAATTGCAAGACAATGGCGACAGCCGCGTGGAAGTATTGGAGGGCGTCTTGTATGCTCTCATCAAAACCGAAACCACACAAAGCCCAGAGGGGGACTGGTACGAGCTCGCCCCTGAGTCTGTTTATGCCGTCAATGGCAGATCGGTGGTGTTTTCTCAAGACAGTGAAGGCTCGACTGACAGCGACGACTCAGCGCCCAGCCCCTTGATGGTCTGCGCACTGCCCGACGGCACCCCGGGTGTCGGAACCGCTGTCACAGCAGGCGCCATTTCAATGGGGGGCACCACCAGCTCAGCCGTCGCCACTTCCGCGGCAGCGACTGGGACAGGCGTACTGGCCGGCGGCCAAGCGGTGGTGGGTGGATTTGTGCTCGCCGTAACCGCTGGCAGCACCTACGTGGTGGGATTCCGAGATGATGAAGAGGAAGTCACGGAGCCACCCGTCAGTCCTTAACCTTGTCCAGCTCGAGTATTTGGCTCAAGCAGTCATACTCGCAACAACACTCAAGATAAATATATCCACAGAGCGTGCGCCAGACTTCGGTTTGGCGTACACTCTTTAAGATCAATTGTTGGGTCAATTGCTGGATCAATTGGGGCTCGACAACGCATCGTGATCGCTCTGAAAGGGTCGGTCTAAAGCGTCGATCTAAAGTATCGATTGGGTCGGCCTTATTGGTCAATTCATTGATGTGGGTCAAAGACAGAACAGGTGGTACATGAAAACATGGGCGGTTCTATGAGAGCTTCTATGAGAAAGGACAACAAGGCATACCCGGTTCGGCAGACGGCCGGCCAATCGCTTGGCTTCAGTTTGGTTGCCCTGGCGTTGTTGGTTGTGGTGAGTAGTGGTTGCGCCACTCGACAAACCACCCAAGCCGAACAAAGCCCTGCAGAATTCCAAGCCATGATCTCCGCCCAAGAACGCGTCACCGAGATCAACGAAAACCTGATGATGATGGCGGTGACCTCAGGCCAAGGCCAAGAGTATCGGGTGGGCCCTGAAGACCAAATCCGCATCGATGTCTTGGGTGTCCCTGATTTGTCGCGAGAATACCGCATCAATGGCGCAGGCTCTGTCTTAATGCCCTTGGTCGGTGCCGTCCCCGTGGCGGGCCTCAAGCTCTCCGAAGTCGAACAAGCGGTGGCCGAAGCACTGGCCAAAGACTTCATCAGAAACCCGGATGTCTCAGTGGAAGTCACTGAGTTTCGGAGCCAACAGTTCACCGTGGTCGGTGCCGTCTCTAGCCCCAGGGTCTATAACACCTCACGCCAAGTTTCTTTGATTGAAGCGCTGGCGATGGCCGGCGGCATTGCAGAGAATGCAGGCAACTTGGTGTTTCTCAATGACCGTGTGCCCGACCCAGAAACCGGTCGCCCAGGCACTCGAACTTTGGTGATCGATATCCAAGAGCTGATGCAATCGGCCGAGCAGTTCAACCTCATGCTCGGTGAAAACGCCATGATCAATGTGCCTCGCGGCGGCTATGTGTATGTGGAAGGCGCGGTCTCCAGACCCGGCGCGGTGCCACAGCGCACCGACACAACGGTCTTAAAGGCGATCGCACAAGCCGGTGGCTTGTCTGAAGATGCCTCGCGCTCTGAGATTGGGATTCTAAGAAGAGACCCGACCTCTGGCCGCTGGGAGTCTTTGGTGGTCAACTACTCGGACATTCGAGACAATCCAGCCGAGGACATCCAATTGAAAAGTGGGGACATTGTGGTGGTTGAAAACAGTGTGATTCGGACGGCTTGGTCGCAGTTTGTGCGCCTGGCTTCACCTTTGGCCCTGTTCGGCTTTAGACCCTTTAACTGAGTATTATGAGAAACAACAACGACGGGGCAGATTTGCCAGGCTCACCAGAGTCTCGAGATCCATCAAACGAGCGCGCACTGGCTCTAAGATCTGAGCAAAACCATCAAGTCGCCATCTACGACCCCAACGTCGTCGGTGGGGTGATGGATGATGACACCATTGATTTAAAGGAACTCTGGCGCATTGTCATGAAGCGGCGCTGGACCATCGTCTCGGTGGCCTCGATCATTGTTGCCGCGGCCTTGCTGATGACCTTGTTGATCATTCCCGAGTACCGTGCCAGCACACAAATCCAAATCAACCCACCCGGCAGCAGCCGGATCTTGGAATATGGCGACTTCACCGCCGAGCAGACGCGCTATCAAGAATACTTAAACACACAAACTCAGATCATGCGCTCTCGCGGTGTGCTGGAGTCTGTGGTGAGAAACGAGGGTGTTGCAAACAACCCAAACCTCAATGGTGAGGTTCGCCAACGCAACATCATCGCTGAGATTTTTGGGGTGTTCCGACTCTTTACGGGTGGCAGAGGCCAGCCACAAGACGAATCCCAACTCGACCCAGAGGCCCAAGAACAGATTGAATCCTTCCGCGTGGCCTCCGCCGCCGCGCGCTTGGGGAGCCGGGTTGAGGTCACACCAGTGAGAAACTCTGAGCTGGTGTATTTGAGTGTCACGGGCTTTGATCCTGCCTTTGTGGCTCGGATGGCCAACGCCATTGCCGATGAGTATGTGCGCTCGAACATGCAACGCAGAGTCGATGCTGGCGCCGAGGCGAGGCTGTTTCTAGAAGACCAGTTGGCCGATATGCGCATCACGCTCGAGCGTGCCGACCAAAACCTGATGGATTTTGCCAAACAAAGCAACATCGCCGATCTCGATGAGCGCGAGCAAATGGCGCTGACCGCCTTGCGCCGCTTGAGCACCCGCCAAAGCGAGATCCAAACAGAATTGGTGCAATTGAAGACCTGGCGCGATCTGATTGAGCAAGGCCGCGTTCAAACCCTAGAGCCCGTGGTGGAAAGCCCGGTGATTCTTGACTTGCAGCGGCGTTTGCTGGACGCGCGCTCCCAATACGTCACTTTGTCTGAGCGGTTCTTAGACAGCTACCCCGATGTCCAAGAGGTCTTGAGCCGAATTGAGGGGTTAGAGGCCGAAATCCAAGCGCAACAGCAGGTCATCATCGGCAACATCGTGGGCCGTTATGAGAACTTGCTGGCCCAAGAGAACTCGCTACAAGAGGCGATTGAGCGCTCTGAAGCCCAAATCCTGGCGCTCAATGAGCGCGCGGTGCAATACAACATTTTGCAGCGCGAGTTTGAAACCAGCCGAGAACTCTATGACGGCTTGTTGCAGCGGATGAAAGAGATTGGCGTGGCTGCCGGCGTCCAAGAAAATAACATCTCGATCATTGATCGCGCGCGGCCACCTTGGGGTCCGTTTAAGCCCAATCTTTTAAGAAACTTGATGCTTGCCTTGGTCTTGGGCCTGATGGCCGGTGGTGGCTTGGCGTTCTTGCTGGAATTCTTGGATGGCTCCATCCGCCGTGTTGAAGACATTGAAAGAATCGTGGATCGGCCAGTGCTGGGCGTGATCCCCTTGGTCAAATCCGCCACCGACCGGTCCAGCTTATTGCCTTTCGATCTGGGCCAAAAAAGCCAAACGACTCAGGCGACAGACGACACCGACAACACGGTACACAGCGATGACGATGAGCTAGAAACCGAGGAACTCGCAGCCGTTGAGGAAGCCACGGTGGCCATGCTCTCTGCTCAGAAGCCCTCCTCCGCTGTGGCAGAGTCCATTCGCTCCTTGCGAACCAGTTTGAACTTCGCCACCGCCGAGGGCATGCCCAAGGTGTTGATGTTTACCTCAGCGAGCATGTCAGAGGGCAAAACCACCTGTGCGATCAACCTAGCCACCGTCATGGCGCAAAGTGGCTCTCGCGTGCTGTTGATCGATGGTGATTTGAGAAAGCCGCGGGTTCATAAAGAGTTTGGGATCGATAAGAGCCCTGGACTGACCGATCAGATCACGCATTTTAGTGCCGATTCATTGACCAATCTCCCGATTGTTGACAGTGGTATTGAGGGCTTGTCTCTGCTGCTGGCCGGCTCACCCACCCCGAACCCAGCGGACATGCTCACCTCAACTCGGTTGACCCGAATCTTAGATGAGCTCAAAACCCGGTTTGATCACATTGTGATTGATGCCTCGCCGATTCTGGGGCTGGCCGATGCGCTGATCTTGGCGCGCCAAACTGAGGGCTTAATCTTTGTTACCCGATCGGGTCAAACCGGCAAAGACAACTTTAGAATGAGCATGAAGCGTTTGGCACAAGTGCGCGCACCTGTCTTGGGTGTGGTCTTAAACTGCGTCGATCTTCGAAGCCCAGAGTACTCGTATTATTCAGCGTACTATTACAGCTACGACGCGCATCCAGACGACGATAACGACACCAACAACGACCCAGCGGTCGGGGCCTCCACTGCCCCCAACCGCCCAGTCGCCTAACGTGAGATGAGCCTAAGCCTTTTGCAACGGTGTCGGCCCTTTGTGCTTCTCGCCGTCTGCTTAAGCGCGCTGGCCATCACCTTAAGCGAATTTGTTCAGCTCAGAGCGCTGGATACCAACCAAGCCAATGAGGCGCTTGCTCGATTGAGCAGCCAACAGCCCTGGGGTGGGTATGCTGCCCGCCAAGCCGCCGCTCAACTCAACGCCCAGTGGCGCTTAAACCCCCTCCAAGCGCAAGAAAATCTGGCCTGGGCCATGGGGCGCTATCCGTTGGATCCCTGGCGTTGGCTGACCTTGGCGCGCATTGAGCAAGCCCAAGGCCTAGCCTCTAAACAGATTGAGGGCCGACTACTGGCCGCTCATGCCACGCAACCCCAACACCCAGATCTCCACCGAGAGATCTTAAACCTCTCACAACGCTTGGGCGATCCTCAGATGGTGCTGGCCTCACTGTATCGTTGGCTGATGGTTTCACCTGGTTCGGTCAATGAGGCTTTATTCACTGCCGATCGCTGGGTCGATGATCTGCCCGCTGCACTCCCCCAGATCCTGCCGCCCGATGAGGGTTACTGGATCCAAGCGCTGACTTTTGCACGCACAAACCGCCTGCCTGAGCTGGCCGAAGCCGTCTGGGCGGCGCTGCCCAAGCCCAGAGTGCTGGGTGACCAAGCCCTCGATGATTATTTGGTGCACCTATCAAACATGGGTGAGTTTGAGCGCCTACACGCGCTGTGGGCCGAATACGATGTGAGTTATCCCGACACCGGCATTCCCGGAGGGCATTTTCATGTGGCCAAGGGCGCGTTGTCTCAGTTTGGCTGGGATGTCCGCGCGCCAGCTGGGGTGCGTATTCGGCGCCAAACCCAAGACTTACCGCCAGATTTTCGTTCAGCGACTTGGCGCCAAGCGCAAGGCTGGGCGCGTTTTTTGCCAGGCGCTTTGACCATCGAGTTTGATGGCGAGCACAACGTCAACCTCTCCACACCCAAAATTAGAATGCCCGCCCCAGCCCCGGGCCGTTATCGCTTAACCGGCTGGTGGCAGGCCTCTGGCATGACCACCCGCTCTTTGCCCCTGTTGGAGGTTGTCAATCTCCAAGAACGTTCGCGGGTGCGCTTGGACTTACCAAACCGAAACTTTCCATGGGTGCCGTTTGAGATGGTCTTTGAGATCACCGAACCAGATGAGACCTTGATCATTCAACTGATTCGTCGACGCACGCAAGCTTTTGACCGAAACATCGAAGGCAGTCTCTCGCTGACTGGCTTGCGACTGGAGTCCGTGCCCGACACACCCGCTGTGGTGGCACCCCCAAACACAGCGATCAGCGGCTGGTGAGGTGATCTCGCCATGAGATTTCAGGGGATGAGGCATGAGTGATCAAGAGGACAAAGAGCACGCAAAGGCAAAGAGTGCCAAAAAGAAGGCCACCAAGAAAAAGGTGAGCAAGAAGACCATTGCGCAGAAAAAAGTGGCGAAGAAGAAAGCGGCCAAGAAAACAGGCACGAAGAAAAAAAAGGTGGGCAAACAGCCGGCTCAGAACAAATCCAGCAAGCAGGTGGCCCAAAAGTCCGCCCAGACAGCGGGAGCCGAGAAAAGTAGCGCATCGAGAGAACACAGTAAAAGCGAGGGGGTTGAACCGAACAGTCATCACGATGCCAGCTCAGCGGCATCTGAACATAAGGCCCCAAGCGATATGTCGAAAAAGACACCTGACCAACCCGACCAACCCGATCGCCAGGCAGCCACAGGCCCCCGCCCTGAGTGGGTCGAGCGTTTGGCCGAGGGCCGCAGTGGCGCATTAGATGAGGACCAGCTCGATGCGGTGCTGGCGTGGATCAGCGGTCGCGATGAAGCCCGCGATCAAGACCTGTGTCTGGCGCAATTGCTCAGCCACTTGGGCGTGGCACAAGCCAGTGCGCCGCTGACACAAACCATCTTCGCACAACTCGACACGTTGCTCTTTGTGCGGGGCACTTTGGATTTAGAAGCGGCGCATGTCGACGCCAACACCGACCGCAATGCGCGCAAAACCCGCTACCGGCGGTTGATGAATGCCTTCCACCCCGATCGATTCTCTGAGGCGCAAGCCCCATTTTTGACCGAACACTCACAAGCCATTGTCGCGGCTTATCAGCGCTTTAAAAAAGGCGATGATGAAACCGCAGGGTCTTTGGCCGCTTATGTGAGCGGGGATGTGAACAGTCAAGCCGCCTATGGCACTGGAGACCTCACCTCTGGCATGGGGCGTGCTTCGGCTCGGGTGAGCCCGCTGTCGCATCCTGTCGCCCGCCAGTGGCTGGATGTCTTAAGAGGGCAATTGAACCAGGTTGAGAACTTGCACATCAAAGCACCCATGGCCTTAGGCGCGGTGTTGCTCTTGCCCTTGGCGCTATTGGCCCTATGCTCCAGCCCCAACCGTCCGGAGCCCATGGGCTTTGTGGCCGAAGACCAGAGTCGGGGCAGTGGCGTGCTCAATGAGACCTCAACCAATGGTGGTGGCGACTGGGCGCCCCCACCCAGCGCGGCTGAAATCACGCGATCGCAGGCCTTGTTGGCCGAGCAAGAAGCGGAAGCGCGCCGACGCATTGCCCAAATCCGCGCTGAGGCAGCGGCCACACAAGAGGAAGTATCAGACCTTTCGACCACACGCTTTGATCCCAATCCTCAGGCCATCCCTCAGGCTTTGTTGCAAGACCCCAGACCATCATTATCTGGTTCGCGCCGAGCAAACGCCCGTGAGGAACGTGCGGTGGAGCAAGCAACAGTGCAAGATCGCCCAGCGGTGACCGAGGCCGTCATCAACGTCAGTGAGCCAAACATGCCAGCCGATGTGGTGGCATCAGCCCCCTCAGTGGCCATGGTAGAGCCTGCATCGCCTGAGAGACAGCCAGCCATTCGACGCCAGGCATCCGTCACTGAGGCGGTGGTAGAACCTGAGGTGATAGAA
>CBFHIS010000050.1:0-10259 GCA_965655975.1 Wenzhouxiangella sp. | reverse complement strand
ATGATGCCATTATCTCTGCGATTAAGCGGCTGGATGAAGAGCCACTGCAGGTGCTTGTTGAGGCCCAAGTTCTGATCGTAGACCTCAACGATCAGCTTCGGTACGGGGTCAGTTGGTTCTTGGCCAATCGGGGAGCAAACCTTGGGTCCGCCGATGGTGCGACCAGCTTGCCCGATGGTTTTGCGCCCAGTCGTGACGCCAATACCGCCCTATTTGGGGCGGGGACCAATTTCTTAGGCACTTGGACCAGGCGAAACACCGATCGGACATTTGTGGCGGCCACCATTGATGCGCTGGAGTCGGTTTCAAATGTGAGAACCATTTCCTCGCCTTCATTGATGGTTCGGAACAATTCAAGTGCCACCATTAATGTGGGCTCTCAGGTTCCCGTGCAGTCCACCAGTTTCATTACAGGCGGTAATGCAGGCAGCACCATCGGTAACGTGTCTTTCATTTCTACTGGTGTGACCTTGGATGTGACACCTCGGGTCAATCCCGGCGGGCTGGTTTATTTGGACATTCGGCAAGAAGTGTCTTCGCCGGGTGATCCTGGAGTGGGTAACAACCCAAGCATCAATACCAGAACTTTACAGACAGAAATCGCCGTTCAGTCTGGCCAAACCATTATGATGGGGGGCTTGATTCAAGATGATGAAGCAGAGAGCTTGGCTGGTGTGCCCGGTTTACAGCGTATTCCGGGGCTCGGTGCCTTGTTTCGGTCGACCAACAACCGAGCGACGCGGTCAGAGACCTTGGTCTTGATTACTCCTACGGTGATTGAGTCCACGGAGCGGCTCCGTGAGGTCTCTGATGAAATTACCCGTCAGTTCCGAGGGTTGAGGCCACTTCGGATTGAAGTAGATAACCCTTAAATGACTTAGACAACTATCCAAGAATGGTGAGACTAACGATGGACCGATTGAAAAACACAGCTTTCCCACCCATGAGCGGCGGCCGCCTGTTTTTGGCTTTGGTGTTCATGGCGCTGATGCTGGCTGCTTGCCAACCTCAAGAGCCGAGTGAGACGGTTGAAGATCGAGCTCAGGCCAGGTGGGACCTTTTATTAGAGAGAGATTTTGAGGCGGCTTGGGAGTACATGACGCCCGGATATCGCGAAACAACCAACCGATATGACTATGCCCGAGATATGGCTGGGCGGCCTTTGAGGTGGTTGAGCGCCGAGGTAGTGGCAAAGGATTGCCAAGAAGACCTTTGTAAAATCAGTATCTTAGTGGGTTATCGAGCCGTGGGTGCCCCAGCTGGAATGGGTCAGATGCGCTTGAGTCGCGAGATTGAAGAAACGTGGATTAGGCTTGACGGGGCCTGGTGGTTCGTTCAAAATTGATCCCGAAATACCGTTTGCTTTACATTTAGATATCGTTTAGCATAGAATTGCATTGGCTAAACGGGTTTGCCTATCGGGCGACTTGGTAGGCTGATGTTCACACAGAGCCCTGTGTTCAACAACTTTAGGAGTGTTGTAATGAAAAGAAATACCTTGACGACTGCAGTAGTGGCAGGTCTGACGGGCATGGCGGGGATGGTTAGTGTTTCTAACGCCGTCAACGTTAACCCCGATGGCATGGGCCAAGTACTGCTCTATCCATATTACTCAGCGCGTGGCGGTAACGATACGCTGATCTCGATTGTTAACACCACAGAGCGTGGTAAAGCCGTCAAGATCCGCTTCATCGAAGCCCTGAACTCGCGTGAAGTTCTCGATTTCAACATCTACATGTCACCTTATGACGTCTGGAGCGCTGTGGTTACAGCCGACGGCGAAGGCGGCAAAATGATGACAAGCGACACCACCTGTACTGTTCCGTATTTCTACGATGCAGATGCTGGGTTCGGTGAGCAAGCCTTCTTGGATTTTGATTTCGCTGATGAAGCGACTGATGGCGGTCCAGACGGCATTGAGCGTACAGCTTCAGGCTACATCGAAGTCATTGAAATGGGTACGCTTGTTGAAACGCCTGCCAAAGCGCCTGTTGATAAAACTGGCGTAACCGACGGAGATGCCTACGTTGCTTGGGCTGTGAAACACTCCGCTGGCGTTCCACACGACTGTCAAGCGCTTGTTAACGCGTGGACGAACTACAACGGTGCCACAGTGCCAGCAGCCGACACGCTTGGACAAGCTTGGATCGATGACCAAGAAATTGGCTTTGATACAGACCAAGGTGCGAGCGGTGGTGTTTATGGTGCAGCAAGCATCATCAATGTCGCAGACGGCACCATGTTCTCTTACAACGCAACTGCCATTGACGGTTACTATGCGCGTGGTGATATGAATCACGTGGATCCAGGTAACTTGTTCCCATCTTTGGGGTCTGGTACCAACTCAACCAGCTACATCTTCGATAATGGTGATTTGGTTCAGCAGGACTGGGACGCAGAGCTTTTCGCAGTGAATGCTACGCTCATGCACGACTCCATCATCAACGAATACGTGACGGATGTTGAAATTGGTGCGAGAACTGAGTGGGTTGTTACATTCCCAACCAAGCACTTCCATGTCGATGGTGAGAGTACACCTATTCCTCCGTTCACTCGGGGCTGGTACTTGACCCCTAAAGCGGGCGACACACCAGCCAAGTGGAATTACGCTTGTGAGGACATGACGTTCGAGTTTTATGATCGGGAAGAGCGTCCTGACGCAGTAACGCCCACAAGCCCAGCGCCAACGCCTCCAATTGTGTCTCCAGCACCACCGCCAGCAGACACAGTGACACCTGAACCATCGTTGTTCCAGTTGTGTCGTGAGGCCAATGTCATTCGGTTTGCATCCGATGATACTGTCCCCGCTGTTTCTGAAATCTTGAAAGAGCCAGTGCGGGAAGATACAGTGTTTGGGTATGTGAACTTCCAATTGCCTTACACCGAGGGTTGGGTGAAAATGGATCTTGCGAATGTCGATCCTGACTCACCAATCTTTGAAGATGGTACGGAAGTTCGTCAGACCGTAGCGGATGATAACGGGGACTACCTCGATGGTCTGCCAGTCATCGGCTTCGCTGTGACAACCTACACCAACGGCGGTACCGGTGCCGGTGTATTGGCTAACTACGGTGGTACTTTCGCACACCGTGCAACACGCGCCATTTCCGCAGGGTTCGCCAACTAACCTGCCGGCGTAGTGAGCGGCTCTCATCACTTGAGCTACTCAAAAGCTGAAAGAGAGAAAAGAGCCACCCTAGGGTGGCTCTTTTTTTTGATATTTTGAGCTTATGCGCTGATCTGTCCAAACAAGTTTATAATGAGGCGTAGTGAACCAAGCCACCGTAAGATGGTCACAATCTCTAACTCAACTAGGTTTCCTGACATGTACAGAATTATTAAGCTTTCATTATTCTTTTTGACCCTCATAACTGTCAATGTGGCTGCACAGACTGCGCCCAAGCTCGTTTTGGAAACCACGCCTGACTCCACGGAGATTAGCCTAAAAGACTCAGTGACCATTTCCAGCGATGGAACAATCACAGCAACCCCCGTCGATGGCAATGTGTGCCAGGCCACTGAAAGCTGCGAGGGAGTCACGGTATCAGTCACTTCCTTTGATTCGCCTTCAGAACAGAGCGGAACGATCACCGTAAATGAGGGGTCCAGCTTCGAGCTGACATGGCGGTCGTCAGGTGCGACTGCTTGTCAGGCTTTAGGAGACTTTCAGCCTTGGGTAACCAAGGGGTCTGTTGGCACCGACTCTAGAGATGTCTCGAGTTCAAGCCGCACGCTCAGCGCCAATGGCGCTGCGGGTGCTAGTCCATATGAACTGAAGCTTCAGTGCAGTAACGGCACCGTGTCAAGCACGGTAGGAAGCGGTTCTACACTAAACCTCGTGGTCAACGAGGTGGTGCCACCATCGCCCACATCATGTGACGGGCGTGAGCCGATCGCAGGCTGGCAACGTTTAACCACGGGTTCTCTGAGCTGTGTCTACGGAGACTCATCTGCGGATTGTAGAAATTGGGACACTGTATGGCCTAGCTCATTTCTAGCAACTACCTCTTTGACGCGGAAAATCCTAACCAACAAAAGCGGGAAACAGCAGTATGTTGCTATTGGGCTCTCCACAGCAGGCATGTCGAACAGCGCCACTGGTGGGTTTAACTTTACGAGTGCCGGCGGGGAGGTCAGCAAGCAGCCCATTATCGCCACAATTTCTAAGTGCCGTGGTGACTTTAACGCAGTCCAACCCTCAGGATGTTACTTTCATCATCCATTCAATAATTTCAAATGGCGCGCTCCACAGTCTTCGGACTCCGCAAGCTGTGTGCTTGAGCCCAATAGCACTTACTACCTGAATATTCTCTCCAGCAACTCCCCGTCCGGAACTTTGCCGGCCAATATTCAGCCGATTGACGCTTGTGATAATTCACTTTGCGGAATTCTAATTCAGAAGCGTTAACGGAAGAATGTGTGCTTCCAGGATTGTATTTGCATAGCATTAATTAAATTGAAGGGTCTAGTGGTATGAAATTTTTGAAGATGGGGCTGCTTGTTGTGGGCATGTTGGTGATCTCTAGTGCGGGAGCTGAAGAGAAGTCAGTTGACCTATCTTATAGCTCACCACTTCTGGTTAAAAAGGGCTCCGTTGAGATCACGATGGCAGACTTTGGTGCCTATCTTGATCGTCGAGTCCCAAGTGAGGATCAGAAGACGGTTCTGGCGAGTGCCTCTCGAATTGAGGCCATCTTAGAGAACATTGCCCTGACTGAAGCCTTTTGGATCCGGGCTCAGGAACGCGGCATGATGGAAGATCCTTTTTTCCGTGCCAGACTGTATCAGGCTGCCGCTCGGGAAGCGCGAGATGCCTATCGGACGACCCTTCAAGCAGAAATTGAGCTTGACAGCTACGAGGCCCAAGCACGGGAGATGTATCTTATCGAACCAGAGCGCTTTAGCCGCGCTGAAAGTGTGGACATGGAGCACATTCTGATCTCAGTCACGGAAGAAGGTGGCGAGGTTGAGGCCATGAAGCGGATCATCGATGTTCACGAGCGGTTGATGGCCGGCGAGGCATTTACTGAAGTGGCTGAGGCATTTTCGGATGATCCGACTTTCCCTGATAACCAAGGCCTGCTGGAGAATCTTGAAGTCCGCTCACTGGTGCCATCGGTGGCCAGTGCTGTGGATTCATTGGCGTTAAATGAGTACTCACAACCGATTCAGTCTCGATTTGGCTGGCACATCGTGCGTGTCAAAAAGATCCATGATGCTGGACAAATGACTTGGGAAGAGGCTCAGCCAATTGCCGAGGAGCTGGCCAGAAACAAGCATCTGGCTGAATCGTTCGAGCGCGTCCTTCGTGAAATTAACTCAGCCCCAATGCAGTTTGCCCCGGGTGCTGTGAAGATGATCTTGGATCACTATGGGGTCGAAGGTTTTGGTGCCCCTGCGCTCAGTCAAGCGGATGTGTCTGCGCCGACCAAACAGTAGGCCAGGCCCAGTGAAGGCTCACAGTGTCTGAGTACCCCTGGCGACTTCTGGGTGATCTCACCATCCGAGAGATCCGTAGTCGCTTAAGTCACTCCGCTGTGGGTGTGATTTGGCTGGTGATCACGCCGCTTCTGCTGCTGGCCGTGTATGCCTTTGTCTTTGGTGTCATTTTTAAAGCTCGAGCGCCTGAAGGGCTCGGTTTCCCTTTTGTGGTTTGGCTGGCTATTGGGCTTTGGCCTTGGTTGGCCTTCTCCGAGTCAGTGCTCCGGTCTGCACAAGCGATTCGCCAGCACAGTGCTTTAATATCTAAACTCTCGATCAACCGCTCTGTGTTGGTCCTCTCTGTTCTCTCGGGTACGTTTGTACTCCACCTGATCGGTTATGGGGTGGTGCTCTTGATCTTAGAGTTCCGAGGGATTGAGCTCACCTGGCAAGGGCTGCCATATGCTTTGTTGGTCATGTTCACCTTGTATTTGCTGTCAGCAGGTCTTGGCCTTTTTCTTGCCGCGAGTCAGGTGTTTATTCGAGACCTCGAGCAATTGTTGCCCGTATTGTTTATGCTTTGGTTCTTTTTAACGCCCATCTTGTACGCCCCTGAGCTGTTGCCCAGTGAGCTTCAGCATGTGTTGTGGATCAATCCCATGACCTGGTGGATAGAGGCGCTGAGAGGAGCCCTGATCCATGGGCAGGTTCTACCGGGCATCCAATTTCTCTGGCTGTTGCTCGGTAGTTGTTTGGTCTTTGGGCTTGGTCGCTGGGTGTTTGAGCGCTGCAGCCCTTACTTCGAGGATTTCTTGTGAGCCAGTCGCTTCTCAAAGTGGCAGGGGTTTCGAAGACCTTCGCCCATAGCGGAAAAGTCAGTGGGCGTTTCAAGGCGCTGGTTCAGATTTTGTCTAAGGGGACAGCGCCTAAGGGCACACCCATATTGCACGATATTGATTTTGAGGTAATGCGAGGTCAGTCACTCGCCATCATTGGGGCAAATGGCGCTGGCAAGTCCACTCTGCTGAAGCTCATCACAGGTGTGCTCACCCCGTCTACAGGATCAATCACTGTGAATGGCACCACTGCAGCCCTGTTAGAGCTGGGGGCTGGATTTGATCCTGAATACACAGGCCTTGAGAATTTGCATATGAACGCAGCTTTTCTTGGCTTGACGCGTCAAGAAATAGCCAGCCATTTAGACGACATCCTCGCGTTTGCCGATATCGGCGAGTCAATCCATGAGCCCGTTAAGCATTACTCCTCGGGGATGATCGTAAGACTCGGGTTTGCCGTTGTGGCCGCTGTAAACCCTGATCTACTAATCACCGATGAAGTCTTGGCTGTCGGTGATGAGTCGTTTCAAAAGAAATGCATTCGCTGGATAGAGCAGTACCTGTCTAATGGTGGGACATTGCTCATGGTTTCTCACAACATGTATCAAGTCCAAAAGCTTTGCCACCATGCCATTTGGCTGGATCATGGGACCATTCACCGGCAAGGGGATGTGTTTGACGTGACTCAGCGCTATCTGGCTTGGCATGAGAGCAAAGATGTGGCCAATCAAACCAGCGAGCATCAGCGAGCAAGTGCTGGTCAATACGCCATCAGGGGTCTGACTCTCAATGGACACAGCAGTGAGGAGTTATCGATTGAGGTCGGGCAGTCACTCACCATCATGGTCGCGGTAAAAAGCCCTGATGCGCGTGCCCCACAAGTTCTTATTGGCTTAATACGTGCAGATGGCACACCCATCTACGGCGTGGCCACCGATCACGACGGTCACGTGGTCAGTCCACCCCAAAACGGGCTTAGCGAGACAACCTGCCGATTTCCCAGTTTGCCATTGTTGCCCGGCGCCTATCGAGTCAGAGCGCATACCCTAGACCCTGAAGGGCTTCGAATCCACGACACTCAAGAGTGCTCGCTGATGGTGGTTGGAAAAACCCGCGAGCTTGGCATGGTGCGCCTAGAACATGAGTGGGACCCGCAATGACCACGGTGGTGGTGCCGATTTTTAATGCGCCTGAGGAAACTGCTCGGTGCCTGAGTGCCCTGGCCGATAAGACAAATTCCAATACGCGTGTGGTTTTGATTGACGATGCCTCGAGTGATCCAAGGGTCACGGAGGTGTTGACCGACCGACCGAGGTCTTGGACGCTGATTGAAAATCAGCACAACATTGGCTTTGTCGCTACTGCCAATTTGGGCATGGCGATTGCAGCACCTGATGATGTGCTCCTCTTGAATGCGGATACCGAAGTCACCGATGGTTGGTTGGACGCCCTTGAAGAGTGCCTTGCCTCAGATCCTCGGATTGCTTCTGTCAGCCCGCTGACCAATCACGGAGAAATCGCCTCCATTCCAGTCTTCTGCCAAGCCAACCCCTATCCCGAATCACCCGATCGGTGGGCGTATGCTTGTCAACAAAGCTTTGAGGATTCTACTCATAGGGGCTGGGTCGATGTTCCGACCACCATTGGTTTTTGCATGCTCCTGAGGCGCCAGACCTTAGACGCCATTGGTTATTTTGATGAGGCAGCATTTGGTCGCGGTTATGGAGAAGAAAACGATTGGTGCCAACGTGCCATTGTGGCGGGATGGCGCCATGTCTTGTGCGATAGAGCGTTTGTTGCTCACCGCGGCGGCGCCAGCTTTGGACCCTTGGGCCTGGCCCCAGGTGGCGAGGCAATGGCGCAACTGATCAGCCGATATCCGAGCTATGAGCAGGATGTGGCCAAGTTCATTGCTGAGGACCCGATGAGCGATCGGCGCGGGCAAATTGTTGAGTATTACCAGAAGACGCCGCACAATAAGAACCCATGAGCCGAGATAAACCAACGCTGACATTTACTGGAGAGCGGTTTACGCCTGAGTGTGTGCGTGAAATTGCCTATGAACATTGGCATCGCTATGCTTGGGTTAGGGCACTCATTGATAAAAAGACAGTGTTGGATGTGGCCTGTGGTGAGGGTTATGGGAGTCACTTTTTGGCTCAGAGCGCTCAGTCGGTGACCGGCATCGATTTGGATCCAGAGACCATTGAGCATGCCAAAAAACGCTATCAGAGCCCAAACCTAGGATTTATTCAAGCTGATGCCTGCGACCTGCCCATTGAGGATCAGAGTATCGATGTGGTGGTCTGTTTTGAGACCTTAGAGCACCTAGAAAATCATGATCGGCTGATGGAGTCCTTCAAGCGGGTCTTAAAACCCGATGGGGTTTTGGTGTTGTCATCACCGGACAAAGCCAACTACAGCGACCAAACAGGCTATGAAAACCCATTTCATGCCAAAGAGCTTTATCGTGAAGAACTTGAGGCTCTTTTGGCTAAGCATTTCAGCGATTATCGGCTTTGGGCACAAAAGCTCAGCTTTTCTTCTGCCATTTGGTCACTGACTCAGAGCGCAGGGCCCGATGATGCCAGGGCCCATTGGCTGATCCAGAAAGACGAAGAGATCCAGCAACTTGATGTTCCCAATTATCCACCTCACTACTTTCTTGCCGTTGCAAGCAAGACCGATACTGCCATAACGCTTCCCAATTTATCGTTGTTTAGTGATCAAGACGAATCTGTTTATCAGCACTACCAAGCCGAGATTCGCCATCACATGGCATCAGGTGATCTATTGGCGGAAAAAGAGGCTGAAATTGCACGCTTGAAAGAGAAGTTGTTGAGGCCGTGGTGGCGTCGGTTTGGTCTGAAATGACCACGTCGAGCAGCCGGCATCGGATGAGCGTTGTCACAGTCTTGGTTGTCAATTACAACTCTGGGCGGTGGTTGGCCCGTTGCATTGAAACTCTGCTCGATGGCGCGACAGATTACCCCCGCAGCTTGATATTGGATAATGCATCAACCGATGGAAGTATCGCCGAATTTAAGCCGGGCCCGAATGTTGAGATCATCAGATCCGAAATTAATCTGGGATTTGCCAAAGGCATAAATCGTCTTGCCCAAGAGGTCGATACCGAGTACCTCCTTATCCTCAATCCAGATTGTTTGTTGCGACCCGATGGCCTAATCCGGTTGCTTGCAGAATTACACACCCATCCTGAAGCGGCAATGGTGTCTGGACGTGTTTTCAAGCTCGACGGTGCCGAACAGCGTGGTAGCCGGAGGCGTCTTCCAGATCCAGGGCGTATTTTGCGAGAGCTCTCTGGGCGAAGCCCAGGCGCTGGGGTGGATCTCATCAATCAGCCACCACCCATCGAAGCTTGTGAGGTCGAGGCAGTCTCGGGGGCGTGTATGTTGGTCAGAACTGAAGTGTTTAGGGACTTGGGAGGATTCGATGTCAATTACCCCATGCACTTTGAAGATTTGGACTTGATGGCGCGCATCGGAGAGGCTGGACACACCATTCGCTTGGTGCCTGATGTGGCCATTTCTCATGCCGGTGGCATCTCATCCAACCATCGCCCATTGGCTGTGATGCGGGATAAGCATGAGGGCTTATGGCGCTATCTGAATAAGCATTGTCAGGCTTCTTGGCCTATTTGGACCCGGCCACTTTGGTGGCTGGGGATTCGTGTGCACGCCTGGATCCTTACCCCCATCTTATGGTGGCAGCAGCGCATCTGAGCCAGTGATGCCCAACCCCGTTCATCGCATTCTGATTTTTGGCGCCACCAATGGCGTAGGACAGGGTCTGCTCTCCATGCTGTCTCAGTTGAGCGCTGACAGAGCGTTGGATATCCATGCGATATCTCGGCAGCCACCCAACGAGCCACCATTGGCAGACCCAAACGGCCAAGAGTCAGCTTTTCTTGCACCCACCTCTCGATCTGTCCACTGGCACGCTCTAGACTTGAAGCAAACAGTGCCTAAGATAGAGACAGAT
>CBFHIS010000049.1:0-10975 GCA_965655975.1 Wenzhouxiangella sp. | reverse complement strand
TCACCGTGATTGGCCCCGATGTTTTTCGCACTCTGCCTTGTCCGGGTTATGCTGAAATTCGTTTGTCGGTGAACGTGACCCGGCGTTTGCGGAAGCTGCTCGATCATGAGGCCAGAAAAGGCGTCGATTGTGTTCACATTGCGACCGAAGGTCCACTGGGCTGGGGCGCGCGTGCTTGGTGTTTGAAACGCCACATCGCTTTTACCACTTCATGCCACACTCGTTTCCCCGAATACATCCGCCTGCGCGCACCGATTCCTTTGGCGTGGACCTATGCCTGGCTGCGGCGTTTCCACAGCGCGGCCACGCGCACCTTGGTGCGCTCCCAATCCCAATGCGATGAGCTTGCCGCCAAAGGGTTTAAGAATTTGGCGATTTGGCCCGGTGGGGTGGATACCGAGTTGTTTCGACCTCGGTCCAAACAAGATGAGTTTGGCAACCATCTAACAGGCCCAGTGGCCATGTATGTGGGCCGCGTGGCCGCAGAAAAATCCATTGAAGACTTTTTGGCCGCGCCTTTTCTGGGCAGCAAAGTGGTGGTGGGCGATGGTCCGAGCCGAAAAGCGCTGGAAGCCAAGTATCCAGAGGCTGTTTTCACAGGCTTTCGGCATGGCGAGGCCTTGGCCCAAACCGTCTCAGAAGCCGATGTGTTCGTCTTCCCCAGCCGGACCGACACATTGGGGCTGGTAATGTTAGAGGCCATGGCCGCGGGCGTGCCGGTGGCAGCCTACCCAGTGCCAGGGCCAATTGATGTGGTGCAACACGGTAAAACCGGCTGGCTTGATGAGAATCTCTCAGTCGCCATGGAACAGGCCTTGAGTATGGATCCCACCGCCTGTCGGGCGTATGCCGAACAATTTTCTTGGGCGCATTGCTCGGATCGGTTCTTGGCTTTATTGCAACCCCTCGACCCAGAGGAGGTGGCAGAGGGCTTTAGAGACGATGGGGTCGGCCTCATCGACACCGACCCCACCTTTTTCAAACAAGCATAATAAAAACGCTTGGCCGACTATCTTCTAAGTCTTCCATCGATGAGCTGTTGCACCACCCCCGGATCCGCCAGCGTGGATGTGTCCCCTAAGTTGTCAAACTCATTGGCGGCAATCTTTCTTAAAATCCGACGCATGATTTTTCCAGAACGTGTTTTGGGGAGCGCGGGGGCAAACTGAATAAAGTCGGGTTTGGCGATCGGGCCGATGCGCTCTCTGACCCAGTTTGAAAGCATCGCTGTGTCCTCGTCTTTCGGATCCACACCGGCGGTTAAGGTCACATAGGCATAAATGCCTTCACCTTTGATCTCATGTTCAAACCCAACCACCGCGGCTTCTGAGACATCGGGGTGGGCGACCAGCGCACTTTCAATTTCCGCGGTGCCCAAGCGGTGGCCAGAGACATTCAAGACATCGTCCATCCGGCCGGTGATCCACCAGTAACCGTCTTCGTCGCGTCGGGCGCCATCGCCGGTGAAGTAACTGCCTTCAAAGGTCGAAAAGTATGTATCGACAAAGCGCTGATGGTCGCCATAGACGGTGCGCATCTGTCCTGGCCACGAGCCTTTGAGAATCAATGCCCCTTGATTGGGGCCACTGAGTTCGTGACCATCGGTATCCACCAAGGCGGGTTGGATGCCAAAAAATGGCCAACTGGCTGCACCTGGTTTCAACGGCGTGGCGCCCGGCAAGGGGGTGATCAACACACCGCCTGTCTCGGTCTGCCACCAGGTATCCACAATCGGGCAGCGGCCATCACCGACGGTATGAAAGTACCACTCCCATGCTTGTGGATTGATGGGCTCACCCACCGAGCCCAAGATTCTCAGACTGGTGCGTTGGGTGGATTTGACGGGTCCATCGCCATCGCGCATCAAAGCCCGAATCGCTGTCGGCGCGGTGTAGAAGATATTGACTTGGTGCTTATCCACCACTTGCCAAAATCTGGAATTGTCGGGGTAATTGGGCACCCCTTCAAACATGAGTGTGGTCGCGCGATTGGCCAGTGGGCCATAGACAATGTAGGAGTGTCCAGTGACCCAGCCGACATCGGCCGTACACCAATAAATCTCACCGGGCCGATAATCAAACACATACTGGTGCGTCATCGAGGCATACAAAAGATAGCCTGCCGTGGTGTGCATCACCCCTTTGGGTTTGCCGGTCGACCCTGAGGTGTAGAGAATAAATAGCGGGTCTTCTGCGTTCATGGGTTCTGGCGCACAATCGGCCTCGGCGGCTTCGGTGATGGCGTGGTACCAGCGATCGCGGGTCTCACTCCAATCAATGTCCCCACCCGTGCGTTCCACCACGATCACTTTTTCAACAATGTCTGTGCCCGCTTGGGTCAGTGCTTGATCGACATTTTTTTTCAGTGGAATGACTTTGCCGCCACGCACGCCTTCATCGGCGGTGATCACCACACTCGAACCACAATCGATGATGCGGTTGGCCAGCGCTTCTGGAGAGAATCCACCAAAGACCACCGAATGGACCGCACCAATGCGCGCACAAGCGAGCATGGCCACAGCGGCCTCCGCGATCATGGGCATGTACAAAGTCACGCGGTCACCTTTGCTGACCCCTTCTGATTTCAAGGCATTGGACAGGCGGCAGACGCGCTCATGGAGCTCTCGATAGGTCAAGGTGCTGCTTTGGTCTGGCTCATCGCCCTCCCAAATGATCGCCACCTCATCGGCGTGATCTTTCAGATGGCGATCAATGCAGTTGGCTGAGACATTTAATGCCCCGTCTTCAAACCAACGGATGTGCAAGTCATCTTTAGCAAAGGACACATCGCGGACTTTGGTGAAGGGCTTGATCCAATCGAGTCGTTCGCGGGCTTGTTCGGCCCAAAAGGTTTCTGGGTCATCGATGGAGGCTTGATACATCGCTCGGTATTGAGCTTCATCGAGCAAAGTGTCTTGCATGATGTTGGGGATGGGGTAGGTGGTGTTGTCTGACATGAGGGTCCTCTAACTGGCTCTGATCACTATGCAACACATCATATCAAAACTCGCTAGGGGTCCAAAAACCCTCTGTCACAGGCGCTGGAGCAATGGCGCTGACCATGCTACCTTTGGCACCATGAAGATCTACATCAACGATGGTTTGGTCGATGAGGCCGATGCGCGCATCTCTGTCTTTGACAGCGGTTTTGTTTTGGGAGATGGGGTTTGGGAGGGCATTCGCGTGCACGCAGGCGTGCCTGTGTTCCTAAAGCCCCACCTCGATCGGCTCTTTGAGGCCGCTCGGGCCTTGATGATTGAGGTGGGCCGAACACCTGAACAATTGGCCGCAGCCATTGAGGAGACCATCGCGGCCAATGGGCTGACCTTCGACGCCCATTTGCGACTGATGGTGACCCGCGGCGTCCGTCGTCAGCCGTATCAAGACCCGCGGCTGGCCATTGGTCAAGCCACGGTGGTGATTGTGCCCGCACAAAGTCCACACGATCCCGAGGTGTCCCAGCGCGGTTTGGAATTGTTCACGGTTCATGTACGCCGAGGGCCACCCGATGTGCAAGACCAAAAAATCAATTCACACTCGAAGTTCAATTGTGTCAGTGCGTGTATCCAAGCCAACCAAGCGGGCGCAGATGAGGCTTTGATGTTGGACCCCGATGGGTTTGTGGCCACATGCAACTCCACCCACTTTTTTATTGTTCGGCAGGGTGAGGTGTGGACTTCAACGGGCGATTATTGTCTGGGTGGAATTACTCGAAGCCACGTCATCACTTTGTGTGAATCCAACGGCATACCCGTCAGGCAAAAGCGCTTTTCGCTCACGGATGTCTATGGCGCCGATGAAGCATTTGTCACAGGGACGCTGGGTGGTTTGAGTCCCGTGAGAGTCATCGATGGCCGCGCCATGGGAGAGCCCAATATGCCAGGGCCGATGACTGCGCGATTGTCTTTGCTTTATCAAAAACTGATGCAAGCGGACGCAGAAAATTACAAGGCGGTGCTTTGAGCACCACGCCACTTATCCGATTGGCAATGTGGTCGGGCCCACGAAACATTTCAACGGCCATGATGCGCGCATGGGAGAACAGGCCCGATTGTGTGGTGAGCGATGAGCCATTTTATGCCGCATGGTTAGAGGCAACGGGTGCAGACCACCCCATGCGTGATGAAGTCATAAGCTCGGGTGAAACCGACCCAAAAAAAATTGCCCAATCCATGAGCGAGGGCCCACCGCCGTTGGGTTTATCAAACAGCTCAAGTGTTGGCGTGTGGTATCAAAAGCACATGTGCCAGCACTGGATGGATGAGGTGGGCCATGACTGGCTCAAACCCTTGACGCATGTGTTTTTGATTCGCGATCCCGTGCAAGTGATTCGGTCTTATACCAAGGCACGGGCGACTTTTGATGTGTGTGCTGAAGATGTGGGTTTGCCGCAGCAATACAAGCTGTTTGAGATCATCTCCGCGCAACTTGGCCGCCAGCCACCTGTGATTGATGCTCAGGCCTTTCTCGCCAAGCCCGTCGAACATCTGGCGGCGCTGTGTGCCCACCTAGGGATCCCAAGTTATGCCGAGGAAATGACCCATTGGCCGGCTGGCCCCAGAGACAGCGACGGTGTCTGGGCCCGTCATTGGTATCAGAGCGTCTGGGCGTCAACGGGGTTTAAGAAAGCTCCAGCCTCAGAAGACGATGCCACAGGCGGGCCAGGGCTTGATTCGTTGCCTGTCCAAGCCCGCCATGTGGTTGAGGTGTGTCAGCCTTTGTATGAAAAGCTCAAGGCCCATCAGTTGAGATGTTGATTCTACAGCAGGTGTTCTAGGTGCCAAGGCATTAAGGGGTAGGCGCCTTTTCAAAGCTGTCTTTGAAAATTCGGCCACCCGTGATGGCGCGATAGCCATCCGACATTGGCCCCGACCCTTGGTTTGTTTGCGCCCTCACCCGAACACCATACGCTCGATCGTCGTCCAGCCCTGTGACGGTGATGGGGGAGGCCGTTTGGCTGGCGGCTTGCCACGTCTCCCCATTGTCGAGGCTGTATTCGATCCCACTGACTGTGGCGTCCGGTGAATCTTGGGGCACGCTAAAGACCAAAGTGAGCGTGTCACCACTGACCGAGGTGCTGTCACGATCGATCACCGGTGGCATGGGCATCTCAATCAGACCTGGCAATGGCAGGGCAGCGGGGGTGGTGCCGGGCTCATCGTAGTTAAAGATTCTTAAGTGGGGATAAGCCCGATAGAACTTGCCATTGGCCTGAATCTGATCGACCGAGAGCATGGCCCACTCGCTGTCTGTCCCATTGATGGCCCAGTCGGTGTCGGTGCCGATCGCGCTTGTTTGCGAGCGAAGGTTTGTTTGAGTGGTGTTGTCCGTATCGATACTGAAATTGCCAAACGACAGCAGTTGAGCGCCTTCTGGGTCAAAGTCACCGACAAAATAGCTGTTTCGGACCTCGCCGCCAGCCGCGTTGGCATCCATGATGCCAACCGAGCCAGCAATGCCTCCGGGTTGTTGTCCTTGGCCATTGGTGGTCATGGTGGTGGCGCTGTAACCTCTATCGATGATGCTTCTAGAATCGGTGAACGCGCCCACTAAGCCACCCACGGTTCGATTGCTCGTCAATGTGCCGATGGCATAGGCATCTTGCAACACGCCTTGGTTTTGTCCAATGACACCTCCGATTTGATTGCTGCCGGTGACATTGGCGTGGCTGACTGCCGTTGACAGGTGGCCCAAGGGGCCATTGTTGCCGACCACACCCGCCACGGCGACGCTGCCCTCGACACTGCCGGTGACCGCCACGTCCAAGATCAGGCCATCATTAAACCCAGCCACACCACCGACTTCGCTTTCGCCAACGATGTCGGCATCAATCAGCGACAAGCTGTCGACCATGCCTGAGACATGGCCAAATAGACCGATTTGGCTCTGGTTGGAGCGGTTGATGGTCAGCCCTGTGATGCTGTGGCCTTTTCCATCGAAGTGTCCTGTGAAGGGTACGATGCTGCTGCCAATGGGGCTAAAGCCCTCGCCGCTGTTCCAATTGGCCGTGTCGGATGCATCCAGCGACTGGGTCAACTCAAAATTCAGATTCCAAGAATTGGGGTCTTCACTCAAGGTTCTTAGATCGGCCAGAGAGCTGATTTTATGCGGGGCAGTGATTGCTCCAGTGCCCCCAGAGAAGGTGGGGATCAAGCCGCCATCGTCGATGGTCCAGCCATCGTTGTTGATCAGATCCTCGCGCGCTGTGGCCGGAGCGCCCTCGTTGTAGCGAACATTGCCTGCACCTAGAGTGACATTGGGCTGAAGGGTTTGGCTCGATAGGCTCTCTAAGAGCGCATCATAATGCACGGTGGTCATTGCAGAATCCAGCAAGACGTCGGTCAAGTCAGTAACACTCGAAAAATCCCAATTGGCCAGCGGCTGGTTGAATGAGGTCGCACCATAGAACATGTCTCGCATGTTGGTGGCGTTGCTTACCGTCCAGTTGTTCAATGGCTGGTTAAATGAGCTGGCCTCTCGGAACATCGCCTGGAAGTTTTCGCCTTGGACGGGTTGCCAAGTGTTTAAAGGTTGATTGAAGGCTGTGGCCCCATCGAACATGCTGCGGAAATTGCCCACCGCCTGGACATCCCAGTCGCCGATTGGTTGGTTGAAGCTGGTGGCTGATGCGAACATGTTTCGCATATTGTCCACGGTGCTGGTCGACCAACTCGAAATATTGCCATTGAATGCACTGGCCCCCGAAAACATGAACGCCGTGTTGTTTATAGAATCGAGTTGCCAGTCATTGAGGTCTTGGTTGAAGCTTGTGGCGTTGGCAAACATTCGGTTGAACGTCTTTGCGCTGCTGACATCCCAGTCATTGAGAGGCTGATTGAAGCTTTCGGCACGGGCAAACGTTCGATAAAAGCTTCTGACCTGGGAAGTGTTCCAACCACCGATGGGTTGATTGAATTGCGTGGCACCAGCAAAAAGATGGTTCATGTTGAGGACTTGACTGACATCCCAGTTTGAAATGTCATCATTAAATGAACTGGCCTCTTCGAATGTCCCACTCAATTGCTGGAGACCAGTGGGTGCTGTGCTTGGCACATCGGACAGGTTGGTGGCTTCTTTAAAAGCATAGGCTAGGCTTTGAATGCCAATATTCCCAAAGGAGCCCACTGTTGTAAGTTTTTCCGTATTGGGGAAAGCGATCGAGCCACCACCGCGCCGCCCATATTGGGAAAGGTCACCAAAGATTTTGACGGTGTACGTGCCCTCGGATGCGTAGGTGTGTTCGGCAAAACCTGGGCTGGTGATGGCCTGTTCATTGCCATCGCCCCAATTGATGCGCACATCGACTGTGCCATCCAAAGGCAAGCTGATGGTGGTGCCATCACCCAGTGTGGTGTCGAACACCAGTTCCATGGGCGCACCTTCGAGCCCTGGGGCTGGGTCTTGAGCCGGTGAGACCAGGTAAGGGTAGGACACAAAATCCCCACTGGCCATTTGCCAGGTGGGGAAAGAACCGCCCAGGGGCCAATTGGCAAAGGTTGCGACCTCTTTGAGTTGAAGCGTGGTTTTGCCTTCGCCACACAGATAGATGGTGCCATTGGTGTCACAGTCATCATTGGCATTGCCTGGCAATTGCTGGTTGTAGAAGCTCTCAATGATCGAAGGCGTACTGTTGACTGTGGCTGGAAAGCCCAATGCCGAACCAATCAGACCACCAATGTGCTGGCTGCTGGTGCCTGTGTTGATGGAAACGGCGCCATAGCTGCTGATGATTCGTGGTTGGTTCGCGTGTTCACCAACTAAGGTACCGACATGCTTGGCCGAGTCACCTGTTTGGATAGACCCTAGGACATAGCTGTCTTGTATCAAGCCAGAATAGGTGAAGCCAACCAAGCCCCCAATGTTTTCACAACCACTCGTCAAGGTCATTGAGATCTCGGCATAGCTTTTATTAATGATCGCGCCGCTGGATCCAGCGGTGCCCACGAGACCACCAAAGCCCTCCTCGTTTTCAAACTCAACATCAGCCCCTGGTGCAGGACAGCTATCGATCACAAAGCTGGCTTTGGCGAAGCTCTGGCCAATCACCGTCTCTGGACCGCCTGATCGTGTTGAAGCACGACCGACCAAGCCGCCGACACCGGCGGGCGCAGACAGTTGGGCTTGTGCTTGTGATTGGCTGATGTCGCCTTCTTTTAAATAACCAACGATGCCACCCACTCGCGCGCCTTCGGCAATGATTGTGACGCCTTGGGCCTCAACACCCATCAATTGACCATCGTCGGTCACTTGACCCACCAACCCGCCAGCGTTTGAGCTCTCAATGGCATCAGGATCCTCATTGCCAGAGTTATCCAGTGTGGTGACAAAGCCTGCATAAACCGTGCTGGCAGAAACCGTGACATTTTCTAGCGTGGCTTGAGCGCTGAGGCCAGCCACGACACCCACATTGCTCCGACCCGTGACCATGCCTTCGAGGGTGAGGTTTTCGATTCTGGCGCCATTGCCCAATTGGGCAAACAGTCCAACATTGTCCGTGAGTGGTTGGTTAATCACAAACCCGGTGATGGAATGACCATTGCCTTTTAATATGCCTGTAAATGCCGCGCTTTCTCCCATGATCGGCGTCCAGCCCAAGCCACCATTGGCATTGCTGGACGCAAACTCAGTAAAGTCGGGATCGGCATCATCCGCCACCAAATCCTTTTCCAAACTAAAGACTGCATTGGGGTACCTGGCAATATTGGCCAAATGACGCCAAGCCGTGATTCGATACGGATCACTCTCTGTGCCTGAGCCCGAATTGTTGGGGTCAAAATCATCTAAGAAAGTGTTGCCGGGGTTGGGGCTTTGTTCATTGTTTCTCAGAAACGGATAAGAGACGATGGTGTCATCACCGATCGAGACGTTCACGATGTCCCAAACGGTGGTGAAGTCCCAGGCAGAACCACCCAAGTCTGTCGTGTAGGTGGCGATTGTTTTCATTTGGGTGGTGGTTTTTCCAACACCCGGAGATGGGAACTCTGAACTGTCGCCTGGATCGGTTTGGCCAGTGGTTTGCACATCCCAAAAACTATCCGGGGATATGTCGGTGGCGCCACCTGTGCCGGCATTGGTCTCCTCTCTGGCCACCAAGCCCTCAACCCCAGTTCTCGAATTGCCGTCGTTGACTCGTCCAACTGCATAGCTTCTGGCAATCGAGGCGTTATCGCCTAAAGCGGTGCCATTTCGGCCAACCAACCCTGCAAAATCCCCAGCACTGATCGTGCCTGTAACCTGGCCTGTGGCATAGGTATCGGCGATGCTGCCGGTGTTCAAGCCCACCAAACCACCAAGATAAAACCCATCGCCCAAGGCCTCCACATCGGCAGTTGAATAACTTTCGCTGATCGTGCCTGAGTTCTCGCCGACCAACCCTCCCGCGTTGGCATCTGGGACGATGCCATCGCCTGTGTTTTGATCGATGTGCTTGGATTGGATTCGCCCAGAGCTGGCACTGGTCGAGATATCTCCGGCATTGATGCCAGCCAAGCCACCGACGGTGTGCTCGCCCAAGATCTGTGCGTTGTCAATGATGAGATCCTTAACGGTCGAGCCAGCGGTGATTTCGGCAAACAAACCAATTTTTGAGGTATTGGGTCGGTTGATTACCAGATCTGAAATGGTGTGTCGGTCACCATCGAAAACAAATGAAGTAAACCCCGTGTGGGAAAAAGCAGGGATTGGCAGCCAACCCGCCCCGCCATTGGCCTCCGCCGATGCATGATCGGAATAGGCAATGGTGTTTTTATCAAGATTGGCAGCCAGCTTGAAATGCGGATTGTTGGCTGTCTCATTTCGAATGTTATTGAGATGGCGCCAGTTTTGGATGACGAACGGATCACCCGATGTTCCCGTCCCATCGGCGTACTTCTTTTCACCCAACCCTGGAATCGGCATTCTTATGGTGGCACCTTCGATGGCGTCATAAGGCAGGCCTTGAAGGTAGGGGTAGGACTCAATCGGTGTTGAGCCATCGATGTCGGTGCCATTAACTATTTGCCAAAAGCCAATGTTCTCTCCCCTAAAGTCCCAGTCTGTGAAAATGGCTTCGTCCTTGAGTTGAGCCTCTGTCTTGCTGGTCCCAGCCACGCCGCTACCACCCGCCCACGAGTCCAGCCAATAGGAAGACGAGACATTGATAGAGGCGCTGGGGCCAATCTCTCCAATGAGGCCACCAATGGTGGTCGTGGTATTTGGTGTTGGTGCAATACTGGAGATCGAATAGGTGTTATCCACTGTATTGCCAGCGCCTTCAATCCGCCCAATTAAGCCACCGGCCACGGTGAGGTCACTTCGCCCAACCAACGTGCTGCTGGCATACGCGTTTTGAATTAAGGCGGCGGTGTCACCTGCATTGGTTTTGTGTGTGCCGACCAAGCCACCCAAGACATTGGCACCCGTGATCTTGGCGCTGGCAAACGAGCGTTGGATCACGCCTCGGTTGACCCCCACCAAGCCACCCACTTGGTCGCCAGTCGAGGTCACCGACCCTTCTGCAGAAACCCCATCGAGGGTGCCCACATTCAGCCCCGCCATCAACCCTGTGGTTTGGATGCCGGTGACTGTTGCATTGACCAAGTGCAGGTTTTTCACGGTGCCGGTGCTGGTGATGGATTTAAACAAACCCACATCAACGCTGGTCGTGTCCTCAACAACGGCGTTGCTGATGAAATGACCTTGACCATCGAGCGTTCCTGAGAAAGCGCCCACGGGCGAGAGTTTGATGATGCTGTCTTCATTCGTGGGGAAAGCAATGTTTTGGGTGAGGACCAAATGCGCATCCCATACCTGATCGTTTTGGGTGAAATTGATCCAGTCTTGCCGGCTACTGATCTCATAGGGTGAGGCTTGAGTGCCATCGCCATTGGCGAAAGGAATGGTTGTAAACGTGATGGTTTCTGCGCTTTTTAGCACCACATTGTCGTTGGCCATTGCCCGAAAGGCGCCTTGGGGTAGCGTAATTTTGTAGGTCGACC
>CBFHIS010000048.1:0-11123 GCA_965655975.1 Wenzhouxiangella sp. | reverse complement strand
CCGTTACTACCAGATTGCTCGATGTTTTCGGGATGAAGACTTAAGGGCCGATCGCCAGCCTGAGTTCACGCAACTTGATTTGGAGATGGCGTTTGTCGAAGAGGCCGATGTGCAAGAGGTTGCCGAGGGGATGGTCCGGTCGGTGTTTGCCGACGTTTTGGGGGTTGAGTTGCCCCAGCCGTTCCCCCGCATGAGTTGGGCGGAGGCCATGCATCGGTTTGGATCCGACAAGCCCGATTTAAGAAACCCACTGGAATTGGTGACGATTTCAGACCACGTCAAAGCGGTCGAATTCAAGGTGTTTGCAGAGCCTGCCAATGACCCAGGCTCGCGCGTGGTCGCCCTCAAGGCCCCAGGCGGGGCTGATTTGACCCGGCGTCAGATTGATGAGTACACCGAATACGTGGCCCGCTACGGCGCCAAAGGATTGGCTTGGATGAAAGTCAATGACCGCGATGCGGGGTTAGAGGGCGTGCAATCCCCCATTGCCAAGTTCCTAGATGCTCACGTGATCGAGCAGCTCATGGAAGCCACCCAAGCACAATCGGGCGATGCGCTGTTTTTCGGGGCGGGTCCTGAACCCGTGGTGGCGGCCTTTATGGGTGCGCTGAGAAACAAGCTGGGTCAAGATCTTCAATTGATTGCGGCGGGTTGGGCGCCGTTGTGGGTGGTTGATTTCCCCATGTTCGAAGACGATCCAGAGACTGAGCGCTTGTATGCCTTGCACCATCCGTTTACCGCACCGGCAGTGCCTGAGCCGGAAGCATTGAAAAAAGACCCCGTCAATGCTGTCTCGAGAGCCTATGACCTGGTGCTCAATGGCGCAGAGATTGGTGGGGGCTCGATTCGGATCCACAACCAAACCATGCAACAAGCGGTGTTTGACTTGTTGGGCATCGATGCCCAAGAAGCCAAAGAACGGTTTGGTTTCTTGTTGGAGGCTTTGCGGTATGGTTGCCCACCGCATGGGGGCATCGCTTTTGGTATTGATCGAATAGCGGCGTTGATGGCAGGAGAAGTCTCCATCCGCGAGGTGATCGCTTTCCCGAAAACCACCAATGCAGGCTGCCCTCTGACCGGTGCGCCTTCAGGCATCGACAGCGGCCAGTTGGGCGAGTTGGCCATCGCGCTGGCCAAACCCCGAACGTCAGCCGCCCAGTCCGAGGAATAACCCATGGCACCCGTGGTCTTGGTACACGGGTTTTTGGTGGGGCCTTGGTCGATGCTGTGGCTCGATCGTCAGCTCAGACAGCACGGGTTTCCAACACACCGCTTTGAATATTCCTCGCGTCGGCTGACCTTAACCGAGGCAGCCAGTGAGCTTTTAAACTTTTGTCAGCGAATCGATTCTGAATCCTGTCACTTGGTGGCGCATAGCTTGGGTGGCTTGGTGGCCCTTGAGATGCTGCAAGCTCGAGAATCTGGTGGTGTTGGGGATGTTGTTGGGGGTGGTCATGTCAAATACCCACTCCCTCCGGGCCGTTTGGTGTTGCTGGGCACCCCCGTAAAAGGGGCCAGCGCGGCGGTGGGTTTGGGTCGGTTTTCTTGGGGCGAGCGCCTATTGGGTCAAGCCCGCGTCAGTCTCAGCCGATCTTTCCTAAGCGCGCCTGAGGGCTGGCCAACCACCGTGATTGCAGGCACCCAAGCCCTTGGGCTTGGGCGGGTGTTTTCTCCGTTGCCGATTCCCAATGATGGGACCGTGGCGGTGGCTGAAACCACCCTAGAAAAAGCACACTGTGTTCAAGTTAAAGCCAGCCATTCTGGATTGTTGTTCTCGCCCCAAGTGGTCAAACAGACCCTTCAAGCTTTGCAGGGTTAAGACGCCGGGTCACGAAGGCCCAATGCTTCGGTTAAAATTAAAGCCCGAGTGATCATCTGGAGTGTATAGACCCCATGGCAGGTCATAGTAAATGGGCCAATATTCAGCACCGCAAAAAGGCCCAAGATGCAAAACGCGGCAAAATCTTTACACGCTTGGTCCGAGAGCTCTCGGTCGCCGCCCGCGAAGGCGGTGGCGATCCTGAGTCCAACCCAAGACTGCGATTGGCAATTGATAAAGCCAACGGCGCCAATGTCCCAAAAGACAACATAGAGCGTGCCATCAAAAAAGCCACGGGTGAGCTTGAGGGTGTGAGCTACGAATCCCTCCGATATGAGGGCTATGGCCCAGGTGGTGTGGCCGTGATGGTGGATTGTTTGACCGACAACCGCAACCGCACAGTGGCGGCGGTGCGGCATGCTTTTAGTAAGCACGGCGGGAATTTGGGGACCGATGGCTCAGTGGCTTATCTCTTTGAGAAAAAAGGAGTGATCCAGTTTGCGCCAGGCTCGGATGAAGATGCCATTATGGAAGCCGCGCTCGAGGCTGGTGCAGAAGACATCATCACCAGCGACGATGGCAGCATTGAGGTTTTAACCGAGCCCGATGCCTATGAAGGCGTCCGCGATGCGTTGAGATCTGCGGGCTTGTCTTATGAGGAGGCAGAGATCACTCAAAAGCCCTCCACCATGGCGGAAGTGGATGTGGAGACAGGGCAGAAAGTGTTGAACTTCCTTGATGTGTTAGAAGACCTAGATGACACGCAAGATGTTTGGTCCAACGCCGATATCCCTGCCGAAAGTTATCAGTGATGCGCATCCTTGGCATTGACCCGGGTTCTCGTATCACTGGCATTGGGATTATTGAAAACGAGACCTTGGTGTATGCCGAGAATATCAAGTTGGGATCTGGCCCGATGCCAGAGCGACTTGGGCATATTTTTCAGGCCATCACAGAAATCATTCGACTCCATCAACCCGTGGTGGCAGCAGTTGAGACGGTGTTTATGAATAAAAACCCGCAAGTCACCATCAAATTGGGCCAAGCGCGAGGGTCGGCAATTTGTGCGGCGGTGAATTCAGGATTAACGGTGCATGAGTATGCGCCTCGCGAAATTAAGCAAGCATTGGTCGGCCGCGGTGGGGCAGCTAAAACACAGGTCCAACACATGACGCGTGTCCTCTTAAAGCTAAAAGAGGATGTGGGTGAAGATGCATCCGATGCATTGGCCGTGGCACTGTGTCATCATCACACCCATCAGACCAACCAGCGACTGCCTACAGGAGTGCGCCTTAGATGATTGTTCGGCTCTCCGGCTTGCTATTGGATGTTTCACCTCCATCGGTGGTGATCGATGTCCATGGCGTGGGTTATCAGGTGGAAGTGCCCATGAGTGTGTTCGACCAACTGCCCGCGATGGGTGAGCCGGTGGTTGTCTTGACTGAGATGATTGTGAGAGAAGACTCGCAAACACTCTATGGTTTTCAAACCCATGCCGATCGCCAGTTGTTTCGAGATCTGTTGAAAGTATCTGGTGTGGGGCCACGATTGGCGCTGGGTATTTTGTCGGGCATCAGCGGCTCTGATTTTGCCTTGATGGTGGAGGCCGGTGATGCCCAAGCGCTCACTCGACTGCCTGGCATCGGCAAAAAAACCGCCGAACGCCTCATTGTCGAAATGCGAGGCAAATTGACTGATATCAGCTCAAGCGCCGATGGTGCAAGTGCGGGCGGCAACGATGCCGCCGCCGAAGCCAGAGCAGCACTCACTGCCTTGGGGTATTCTCAGTCAGAAGCCCTGAAAATGGTGCGGCAAGCCAGCGCGGATGCCCCTGAAGGTGTGCCCGCGCAAGCCTTGATTAAAGCGGCACTTAAACAGAAGATGAAGACATGAGCATCGAAGACATTCGATTGATCGATACGCCCGACCAGCCTGAAGAGATCGCTGTCGAAGCGAGCCTTCGACCCGAATCGTTGGCTGAGTACATTGGCCAGCAAGCCATGAAAGACCGGCTGCAGATTTATTTGGAATCGGCCAAAAAACGCCATGAGGCTTTGGACCATGTGTTGATTTTTGGGCCACCGGGTTTGGGTAAAACCACCTTGGCCCATGTCATCGCCGCTGAAATGGGTGTCAAAGTGCGCCAAACCTCTGGTCCTGTCTTGGAGCGGGCCGGTGATCTGGCCGCGATGCTCACCAACCTAGAGCCAGGTGATGTGTTGTTTATTGATGAGATCCACCGCTTGAGTCCGGTGATCGAAGAGATTTTGTATCCAGCCATGGAAGACTACCGGATCGACATCATTATTGGCGAGGGCCCGGCGGCACGCTCTATTCAGCTGGATTTGCCGCGGTTTACCTTGGTGGGCGCCACCACTCGAGCGGGTCTGTTGACCTCGCCACTCCGAGACCGTTTCGGGGTGGTGGAGCGCTTGGAATTTTATCGCGCCGATGATTTGTCCCACATTGTCTCGCGCTCAGCCGGTATTTTAGGCATTGAAACCGATCATGAGGGTGCGTTTGAAATCGCCAAGCGTGCACGCGGGACCCCACGCATTGCCAATCGACTCTTGCGGCGGGTGCGAGATTTTGCCCAAGTCCGTGCCGACGGAAAAATCACCGAATCGGTGGCGGGTGAGGCACTAGAAATGTTGCAAGTGGATCGGCATGGTTTCGACACCATGGACCGTCGGTTGCTGAAATTGCTGATCGAGCAATTTGAAGGGGGCCCTGTGGGTGTGGAGAGTTTGGCCGCTTCATTGTCTGAGGAACGCGGCACCATCGAAGATGTGATCGAGCCTTATTTGATCCAAGAGGGCTATTTGGTTAGAACGGCCCGAGGTCGCATGGCCACACGGGCCTGTTGGGAACATTTTGGCCTGAAGCCACCTGCCGATCGGTTGGCGGGTGATCTGTTTGAGTCATGAGGGTTTAAGCGCTTGTGACCTCTTTTGCAGCGCATGACTCCACCTACCGTGTCTATTGGGAAGACACCGATGCGGGTGGTGTGGTCTATCACGCGCGCTACGCGCATTTCTACGAACGCGCCAGAACCGATTGGTTGTTGGCGCTGGGGTTCCCTCAAGTAGAATTTAGAGCCAAGACCCAATGTGTGTTCGTGGTGACCCGAATGGAGATGGATTTTTTAAGACCGGCTCATTTAGAAGATGAACTCGTGGTGAGTGTGCGCGTCGAAGCAATGAAAAAAGCATCGCTGGTGTTTGACCAAAATATTGTGCGCGCATCGGACCATGCGCTCCTTAACCGCGCCAAGGTGACAGTGGCTTTGGTGCATGCCGATCATTTTAAACCCGCCCGATTGCCACTTGAGTTGGTTGCGGCCTTTCAACACAGCTAGGACGATAGAAGATGGAAGCAGCAGAATTACAAATTTGGGACTTGATCGTCGAGGCCAGCCTCTTGGTTCAAGGCGTGATGGCGCTTTTGGTTCTCGCATCGATTGCCTCTTGGATGGTGATTTTTAGAAAGCGTCAAATGCTCTCTCGAGCCAGAAAGCGCGCCCTGGCATTTGAGGAGTCTTTTTGGTCGGGTGCCGATTTGTCTAAGCTCTATGACAAGGTCGCCGGCGATCAGGCCAGTCGAGGCGGCTTGGAGGCGATCTTCCAATCCGGTTTCCGAGAATTCACCCGTCTGCGAGAAGAGCAGCATCTCAATCCAGAGACCTTGTTTGATGGCGCGCAACGCGCCATGCGCGTCACGCTAACCCGAGAGGTTGAGCGTTTGGAGCAGCACTTGAGCTTCTTGGCAACGGTTGGGTCTGTGAGTCCTTATGTGGGTCTATTTGGAACTGTGTGGGGGATCATGAACTCGTTTAGAGGCTTGGCCGGTGCGCAACAAGCCACCATTGCGATGGTGGCACCGGGTATTTCTGAGGCTTTGATTGCAACAGCAATGGGTCTTTTTGCGGCCATTCCCGCGGTGATTGCATTCAACAAGTACTCCAGTGAGGTGGAGCAGTTGGAGATGCACTACGACAACTTCAAAGAAGAGTTCGGTTCTGTGTTGCATCGTCAAGCCAGAAAGCTTCAGGAGCAACATTGATGGCTCATGAAGGCTCTATCCGTCGTCGCAGGAAGCGGATGTCAGAGATGAATGTGGTGCCCTACATCGATGTGATGTTGGTGTTGTTAATCATCTTTATGGTGACCGCACCTCTGATGAACTTAGGGATCGAGGTGGACTTGCCCACTGGACAAGCAGGCCCTTTAAGTGACCAAGGTGATCCTTTGATGGTGACGGTCACCGCCAGTGGAGATTTGTATCTGGATTTGGGCGATGCGCCTGAGCTGGTGGATGAACAAACCTTGATGGACAAAGTGGGCGTCATTGCCCGCGCCAATCCCAATGTTCAAGTCACCGTCAGTGGTGACCGTGATGTGGCCTATCAACACATCTATGGTGCGATGGTGTTGCTACAACGCGCAGGCGTTGAGTCGGTGGGTTTGGTTGGTGATCCAGAAGACCTCTAAGACCGACTACAAAGATCTTGGTGTGGCGCTGATCCAAACGATCGGCGTCCACATTGGGTTTTTGCTGCTCTTTTTGGCCTCCAGCTGGAATTGGCAATCTTTTGAGCCACCCGTGCCACCCGTGCGGGTCAGTTTGGTTGATATGGGCCCGACTGTGGCCGAGCGTGAAGCCGAACAACAGCGCCGAGAACGCGAAGCGCAGCGTGCCGAGCAAGCCCGCGAGGAAGCGCAAGCCCTAGAACGCGCCCGCCAAGAGGCCGCGGCGCGATTGGAGCGTGAGCGACAAGCCGAAGAAGAAGCCCAAGCACGCCGAGCGGCTGAGCAAGCCGCCAGAGAAGAGGCCGCGAGACAGCAAGCAGCCCGAGAAGCAGCGCAGGAAGCAGAAGCGGCCAGAGAGCGTCGAGAGGCCGCCCGAAGAGAGGCCCAAGCCCGAGAAAAAGCCGAAGCCGAGGCCCGTGAGCGTGAGTTGGCCGAGATTCGGGCACAAAGAGAGGCAGCGCAACGCGCACGCGAAGAACAAGAGAGACAATTGGCTGCGTTGGCCCAAGAGCGTTTGGCCAAAGAAGCGGAGCGCCGTGAGCGCGAGGCAGCTGAGCGCTTGCGATTGGCCAATGAGCAAGCCCAAGCCGATGCACGGCGAGCGACATTGCGGGAAGAGTATATACTCACCATTCAAGAATTGATTCGGCGCAATTGGAACCGGCCACCAACCACGACGGTGGGCATGAACTGCACAGTGAAGGTTGTCCAGATACCAGGTGGAGATATCATCAGTTCAGAGTTGGTCGCGCCGTGCAACGCAGACCAAGCCACGCGCCGATCGATCGAAACAGCCATCAACCGCGTGACGGCTTTGCCGTACAGAGGATATGAGAGTGTTTTTGCAAGAGAAATTGAATTTGGTTTCCGTTATGACGGTCAGTGAAAAAAGCCCAGCCCTGAGGCAACTCATGGCTTGGTCCATTCTGGCGTTGGCCTTGTGGTTTCCAATGCTGGCCTCCGCACAGCTCCGCATTGAGATTGTCGATGGTGTCGAAGGTGCGATTCCCATTGCTGTCGTGCCGTTTGATTGGCAGTCTCGGGCACCAGTGCCAGACACGGGTGTGGCCGATATCGTGGGCGCTAATCTGGGCCGGACTGGCCTATTCGAATCGCTTCCCAATGGCCAAATGATCGAGCGTCCCTCCTCTCCAACGGCCGTGGGCTTTGGCGCTTGGCGCTTGGTCGGTGTGGATTATGTGGTGGTCGGGCGAGTCATCGATGCCCCCAATGGGCCGGGTCAAGAAATTGAATACCATCTATTGGATGTGAACACCGAAAGAAGTCTCTTGTCGCAGGCCATGCCCGCGAGGCCAGGTGATCTCCGTTTTGCCTCACACCGCGTGGCGGATGCGGTGTATGAGGCGTTAATGGGTGTGCCAGGCGCTTTTGCCACGCGGATTGCGTATGTGGTGGTTCAAAACATTGGCACCGACAGTGAGCTCTTTGAATTAATCATTGCCGATGCCGATGGCTTCAATCCACAAGCGGTGGTCAGAAACTCAGAGCCGATCATGTCACCGTCGTGGTCGCCCGATGGTCGTCAGATTGCCTATGTGTCCTTCGCCACTGGTCGTTCGAACGTGATCGTCCAAGACTTGTTCACGGGCCAGAACCGGGTGGTGAGCTCGAGTCGAGGCATCAACGGCGCACCGGCTTGGTCTCCAGATGGCAAACGTTTGGCTGTGAGCCTGTCGCGTGGTGGCAGCCCCGATATCTGGACCATTGATCTCGAAACCAATGAGCGTCGTCAGCTAACCGAGCATTGGTCGATCAACACCGAGCCTGTTTGGTCAAAAGACGGAAGGCATCTGTTTTTCACCTCCGATCGGGCCGGACGGCCCCAGATCTATCAAATTCAGGCAGATGGCTCGGACATGGAGCGGATCACCTTCGAGGGGGAGTACAACTCGAGGGCTTCGGTGGGTTTGGACGATCGCTTTTTGGCCGTGGTGCACAGCCAAGGGAACAACGATTTTCGGATTGCCGTTTATGATCGAAAAAGTGAGCGTTTGCGTGTATTATCTGATGGACGTATGGACGAATCGCCCAGTTTCGCGCCCAATGGAAGCATGATTTTGTATGCCAGACGGGACAATGGACGAGGGGTCTTGGCAGCCGTCTCAGCCGATGGCCGGGTTCGACAGCGTCTGGTCAACAGTGAGGGCGATGTTAGGGAACCAGCGTGGTCGCCGCTGTTGCGGTAAGATAAGTAGGCCCTGAGCTAGAATAGAGATCTGGGTTGAGACAATTGAATTTGTAGCCATTCTCGGAGGAAGCATGAACACTGGATTGCGTTTTATTGCCATCGTCACTTTAGCGGTTGTTCTGGCCGCTTGTGCACGCGATGTACGGGATGAGCCGGTCGCACCATCAGCGCCTGGGGCCTCGACCACCACCACTCAAACAGACCGCATCAATGCGCGGGACTTTTCAGATGCACGCAATCTAGAAAACCCCGATAGTCTCTTGAGTCAGCGGGTGATTTATTTTGAATTTGACCGTTCCGATGTGCGGGCGCAATTCAGACCCATTATTGAGGCGCATGCAGCCTACATCAGCGCCAACCCATCGGCACGGGTCAGCCTTGAGAGCCACGCTGATGAGCGCGGTTCGCGTGAGTACAACCTAGGCTTGGGCGAGCGCCGTGGCAATTCCGTTGGCAGTTTGTTGAGCGCTGGTGGCGCGAGTGCAGGCCAGCTGGAAGTGGTCAGCTTTGGTGAAGAGCGTCCGGTCTGTCGTGAGTCAAACAATGACTGCTGGCAGAGAAATCGTCGTGTGGAGATTGTCTACACAGCTCGGTAATTTTGATTGAGTGAGCGAATGAGCGCAAAGTTCAAGCAATTGAGTATTGGGGCAGCGATGGGTGTCGCTGCCTTGTTTTTTTTGGGGGTGGCACCTGAGTCCAGAGCACAGGACGCTGATACCATTTATCAGCTCCAAGCGCTATTAGAAGAGGTTCGTGAGCTTCGTGGGCAAGTTGAGGCCCAGCAAGTTGAAATCGAAAACCTCAGACGACGTCAGCGCGATCAGTACCTTGATTTGGATCAGCGACTCCAAGCTGTGGGTCGTCACGCATCCGTTGCCGACTCTGGCCAAGCCGCTTCTACACCAGCGACGGAAGACAACCAAGTGATGGCCGACGAGATGGCTGATCTGGGCCAGCCCATCGGTGACCTTCCAGAGGTTCGCCCCCCCACCGAGACGGTGGCTGAGGTCATCACTCTCGCACCACCAGCCAGTGGTGGTGAGCGTGTGTTGGAACAAGCCCCAGAACAAGAGCAGTCTGCCTATGATCAGGCTTTTAGAGCACTTCGTGAAGCCCGCTACGGTGATGCGGCCGTTCAGTTTAATGCCTTCGTTGATGACTATCCAAACTCGTCTTTTGCCCCGAATGCATACTATTGGCTTGCAGAAACCTACTACGTGACGCGTGATTTTGAGACTGCTCGGATCTTCTTTTTAAATGTGTTGGAGCGTTTCCCGGACAGTTCTAAAGCCGGTGATGCACTTTTGAAGCTCGGCTTTAGTCACTTTGAGCTGCAACAGTGGCCCCAAGCGCGTTCGGCACTTGAGCAAGTTCGTGCTGAGTATCCAGACACCACGTTGTCAAGATTGGCTGAGAGCCGTTTAAGGGACATGCGTCTGGCAGGACGGTTTTAGCCCCAGTCGGTTAAATTATTGAATTCAGAATTATTGGCTCAACCACTGAAGGGGAGTCGGCCATGAGTGCCAGCATCCACACTGTTGTGTTTCCTGTGGCAGGGCTTGGGACTCGTTTCCTCCCCGCCACCAAATCTGTCCCCAAAGAAATGTTGCCAGTGGTGGATAAACCACTGATTCAATATGCCGTGGAAGAAGCTGTGGCGGCGGGTGCAAAAAATTTGGTGTTCGTCACAGGGCGGACCAAGAACGCCATTGCCGATCATTTTGATACCGCTTATGAGTTAGAAAGTGAGTTGGCTGCTAAGCAAAAAGACGAGCTGTTAAAGATTGCGCAGTCTGTTCTGCCACCCGGTGTGACATGCTTATACGTTCGACAAAACCAACCCCTTGGTTTGGGGCATGCCATCTTGTGTGCCAAACCATTGGTCCAAGAGTCTGCATTTGGGGTTATTTTGCCCGATGATCTGATCGACAATGGTGCCGATCCAGTCATGTGCCAGCTGGCGCGTCATCACCAGGAAACGGGGGCTTCTGTGGTCAGTGTGGCAGAAGTCATTCCCGCCCATGTCAGTCGTTACGGCGTGGTTGATGCGCCCCATTTCGAGGGGAGATCTGGACGCCTCAGGGGCATTGTCGAAAAACCAGACCCTGCCGATGCACCATCCAATTTGGCGGTGGTCGGGCGCTATCTTTTAAGTGCGGAGATCTTTGAGATTTTGGAGAACACCCCCCCCGATCACCGCGGTGAGATCCAAATCACCGATGCCATTGCGACCTTGTTGAAAAATCGACCTGTCGATGCCTTCCAGTTTGAGGGTGAGCAATTTGATTGTGGCAATAAATTGGGTTTTCTACAGGCCACCGTGTCTTTGGGCAGCAAGCACCCTGAATTCGGTGTGGCTTTCACACAATGGTTAAAAGACCGCTAGCTTAACGGCTGGTCTCTGATACGGAGTGGACATGGATTTTCAAGCGTTGTTGGTGGGTGTGCGGGCGGCTGTTTCAGAAGCCGGGGATGAGATCTTAAAAATTTATGCCGAGCCTGAGCTTTTTAATACCGAACAAAAGGCCGATAACAGCCCGCTGACCGCAGCTGATTTGGCTGCCAA
>CBFHIS010000047.1:8459-11160 GCA_965655975.1 Wenzhouxiangella sp. | reverse complement strand
AAGGTACGCACGTAAAACAGGGCGCCAAAGAAGGCTGCGAAGAACATCACCTCAGAAAAAATGAACCACAACATGCCCTGACGATATGACTCTTCAAGCTGATCGTTATGAAGACCCTCAGCCTCCTCGGCGATCTGATCTTTAAACCACCCGAAAATCACATAAAAAATGCCAAGAAAGCCTGCCCCCAAAACCCACGGACCAAACCCTCCCTCATCAACAGCCATGGCATTTAATGTCATGGCCGCGCCATACGCCAAGAGACCCATCGAAAGGGAAGCCAAGATTGGCCATTTGCTTTGCTCAGGTACGTAGTAGCTTTGTGAACTCATAAGGGTGCCCTTCCATGACTTGTTTGATCCGTCGTTTGAGAGACGGTAACCGCTTCACTGTCGGTTAAATCGAATAATGCATACGACATTGTAATTGTTGAGATGTGCGCAGGCAGCTCGGGATCGACGACGAACACCATTGGCATCTCGACATCTTTTCCTGCGTCGAGAGGCTGCCGGTCGAAACAAAAGCAATTGACCTTATGCAGATAGGGTGCTGCCTCAGAAGGCGTCACAGACGGAACCGCCTGCGCCACCATAAACTCAGCAGTCGGATTCGCTGCATAAAATGCGGTGACTCGATCCTCGCCAGGGAAGACGCGCATGCTCTGCTCGACAGGCCTGAACTCCCAAGGCATATCGCCTGGATTCGCGGTCACAAATTGAATTTTCACGGTCCGCGACCGATCCACTGCCTCAATCTGCACTGCACCTTCATTGAAGTTTTTGCCATTCAGCCCGGTAATGTCACAAAACACTTCATACAAGGGCACCAGCGCAAAACCGAAGCCAAACATTGCAACGACTGCGACTGCCAAGCGTGCCGCAGTGCGTGTATTTTTGACATCCGCGCTCATCAGTCCACCTTCGGAGGTGTCGCAAAGGTGTGATAAGGCGCCGGTGATGGAACAGTCCACTCAAGCCCGTGTGCACCTTCCCAAACCTGAGCGGTCGCTTTTTCACCGACACGGACGTTCTGGATCACGTTATAAATGAACACCAGCTGTGAGAACCCGAAGATGAAGGCTCCGACGGACGCCATGCTGTTGAAGTCAGCGAACTGCAATGCGTAATCCGGGATCCGACGTGGCATGCCGGCTAAACCCACGAAGTGCATTGGGAAGAAGGTAATATTCACGCCAATAAATGACAGCCAGAAGTGGAACTTACCCATCGTCTCGTTCAAAGCGTGACCCGTCCACTTTGGCAGCCAGTAGTACACCGCAGCCATAATGGAGAAGACCGCACCCGGCACCAGCACGTAGTGAAAGTGTGCCACGACGAAGTAGGTGTCATGGTACTGGAAGTCAGCAGGTGCAACCGCCAGCATCAACCCAGAGAAGCCACCGATGGTGAACAACACCACAAATGCCAACGCAAACAGCATGGGTGTCTCAAAGGTCATCGAACCACGGAACATGGTCGCAATCCAGTTAAACACCTTCACGCCCGTCGGTACCGCGATCAACATGGTTGCAAACATAAAGAAGACTTCAGCAACCAGTGGCATGCCAACAGTGAACATGTGGTGTGCCCACACCACAAATGAGAGCAGTGCGATCGAGGCGACCGCGTACACCATGGATGAATATCCAAACAACCGCTTCCGCGCAAAGGTTGGGATGATCTCACTGATAATACCGAAGGCTGGCAAGATCATGATGTACACCTCGGGATGACCGAAGAACCAGAACAAATGCTGGAACAAGACTGGGTCGCCACCGCCGGCTGCGTTAAAGAACGACGTACCGAAGTGAATGTCCATCAACATCATGGTGATCAAACCGGCCAATACCGGCATGACTGCAATCAGCAGAAACGCTGTAATGAGCCATGTCCAAACAAACAAAGGCATCTTCATCAACGTCATACCGGGTGCACGCATATTCAAAATCGTCGCGATGATATTAATTGCACCCATGATCGACGACGCACCCATGATATGCATTGCGAAAATGAAGAAGGTGACCGAAGGTGGCGCGTATGTTGTCGACAAGGGTGCATAGAATGTCCACCCAAAGTTCGGGGCACCACCTGGCATGATCAATGTTGACAATAAAATCAGGAATGCAAACGGAAGAATCCAGAAACTCCAGTTATTCATCCGTGGGAGCGCCATGTCAGGTGCGCCGATTTGTAGTGGTAACATCCAGTTGGCGAGGCCCACAAAGGCAGGCATCACCGCACCAAAGACCATGATCAAACCGTGCATGGTGGTCATTTGGTTGAAGAAGTTTGGCTCAACCAGTTGCAGTCCAGGCTGGAACAATTCAGCCCGAATGACCAATGCCATCAGGCCGCCGATCATGAACATGCACAGGCTGAAAATCAGATACATCGATCCGATATCTTTGTGGTTCGTGGTGAACAACCAGCGTCCGATACCCTTCGCAGGACCGTGGTGATGCGGGTCGTCGTCTTTTACGTGCGGCAGATCTACATCTACAGTTGCCATTTCAAGTCCCTCGCCTTATTGGACATCAGAAGGCTGGACGAGGTCACCGACCGCGTTGCCTAACCGATTTCGTTGATACGTTGTCACAGCCGCTATTTCGACTGCGGTCAGCTGATCCTTATACGCTGCCATGGCAGTCCCTGCCTTCCCATTCACGATAATATCGAGGTGTGCGCCGATCGCTCCGGTCGCA
>CBFHIS010000047.1:5815-8360 GCA_965655975.1 Wenzhouxiangella sp. | reverse complement strand
ATCGGGCTTCCTGTGATCGCGGGGAATGCACCCGGGACACCTTGACCAGTCACCTGATGACATCCAGCGCACGCCGTGTTGTATACCTGCTCACCGGTGGCGAGCAGTTCGTCCATCGTGAATTCTTTGTTCGCCTCATCGGCTGCAGCCATTTTCAGATCACGTTGCTCTTGCAACCACGCGGCATAGTCTTCTTCGGACTTAACTTCGACAACAACAGGCATGAAGCCGTGATCTTTTCCGCACAATTCAGTGCACTGGCCACGGTACACACCGGGTTCTTCAACACGAACCCACGCTTCGTTAATGAATCCTGGGATTGCGTCTTTCTTCACGGCAAAGTGAGGGACCCACCACGAGTGAATCACGTCATTGGCCGTGATCAAAAAACGAACTTTCTTGTTGGCAGGAATAACCAACGCGTTATCAACTTCGAGTAGATAGTTAGCGCCTTTCGCCTCAGCATTTGCAATCTGCTCACGCGTGGTCGACATGTTTGAGAAGAAGTCGATATCCTCATCTAAGTACTGATAACGCCACTTCCACTGGTATCCGGTGATCTGGATATCGACGTCAGCTTCTGTGGTGTCGTACATATCGACGAGGGTTGCCGTCGCGGGAACTGCCATACCGATCAAAATCAGAAACGGCACAACCGTCCACACCACCTCGACAGTGGTATTTTCGTGCCAATGTTCGGCGACCGCGCCCTTTGACTTCCGATGCTTAAAAATGGAATAAAACATGACGCCGAATACTGCAACGCCGATGACCACACAGATCCAGAATATAGTCATGTGCAAATCGAAAACCTGATGCGAAACGTCAGTCACGCCGCGATTCATGTTGACTTGCCAGTCTGCCCAAACTGGTGACGCAATCAGTGCCATCGCCAAAACCAATGGTTTGGTCATGCGCAACTCCTCCTAAGTTTAATAATTCGATCGGATCTCTATGCTGTCCTACAAGATAATACGGTCTTCTTTTTTTATTGCCAAGGGATTACGCCGAAAACGCGCAGGAAAAGCAAGACTGGGTCTTAGGACTTTAGTTAAATAATGCCATTGATACAGTGACTAAGCCGTACACCGTCAATAAAAACACGAGTGTTAAAGCGATACCGGCCACCACGAACACAGAAAACCGGCCTTGTTCAAAATCACGCTTGCGATTTTCATCGGACTGCACGCCAAGAAAAGCTGCAAATACGCTTGCAAATGCACGCATCCATTCACGCATGTTCAGGCAGATCCTCACGTCCTTGAATGCCTAATAGCATCGCAAAGAGTGTGGTCGCGATCAATGACAAAGCGATGGTGACAAAGAAGACTTGATGCTCCAACACTTGAAATAAAGCCAGCATCAAGGCCGGGCCTAAGGCCGCCCCAAACGCTTTGGGTGTTGCAATCCAACCCTTTGCGCGCCCGAATACAGATGGGCGAAAATACAAATTTGGCACATAGCCAAAAGTCACCGTGATGATCCCATTGGCCATACCAAAGAGCGCCATGCCGATTGCGACGACCCACAGGGTGTCTGACAGAATGAAGACCTGAGAAATGGCCACGACGATCATGGCCACAACGCAATTCAATCGCGCGTCACGATGCTGGGCGTAATACATCTCAAACACACGACCCAACACCTGAAACGGCCCATAAATCGCGGCAAGGATAACTGCCCATTCACCAAAACCCTGAAACGTAAACCAGGTGATAAATAACAGTGTGAGACCCGTGAAATTGATGTAATCCAAAGCGCCACTGGCCGCCATCAGCGTCAGCGCACGTTTTTCATTGCGCTCAAGTAGACTCCATCGGAAAAGTTCTGGCTTCTCAATGGCCTGATGCTTTGCAGATGCATGCAATCGAAGCACGACGCCGCCCATAAAGATCAATGCCGCCCCTCCAAGCATGGTAGTCCCCTCAATCCCAATCACCGGCAGGGCTGCGCCAGTCGCCAACCAGGTCAGTGAACTCGCCACCCCACCGTAAAAGGTAATCATGGAAATCTTTCGGCGCGCGGTTGATTCATCAAACTGGACTGGGACAGCAAAGGCGACTGTGTAGGTCCCCAATGCATGTCCGATCGTCACAAGCCCGATACAAAACCAAATCCATTCAATCGCTGGAATGAAGGTCATTGCACCATACCCTACGCCGCCAATGACGAGGCCAGTGCGAAGCACCACAATGGCACCCAAACGATCAACAAGGGAGCCGACTAAAGGCGCCAACAACGCTTCAATAAAAAGCGCAATTGAAAGCGCATTGATGATCGCTGTATCTGAGACCCCAACAGAGGCCGCCAAGGCATCTTTGATCGATGCAAACGAATAAAACAGCAACCCATAGGCAAGAATCTGTGAAATACCGAGTCTGTGGATGGGTGCTTGACGAATGGTTGTCATCCCTGAATTCGTGTCACAAATTCAGTTAACTCAGCCTCAAGATCGGGCAAGATATCAGCCGGTGCACGGACGTCCTCATCATGAATCATCCAAAACTCCACTTTATCGAGAAACTCAGAAAAGCGCGCCTCAATA
>CBFHIS010000047.1:2534-5716 GCA_965655975.1 Wenzhouxiangella sp. | reverse complement strand
GGGGCTCGATGCTCGGTCTCTTTAAGAGCAATCACTCGCGTCGCCCATTGAAACTGATCTGTTGTCACAGCTTTGGGCGGGCGATCCGGCACATCCCACCCTTTTGCTTCAACATAGGCTAGCGTGTGACGAGAGATATTGCCTTGGTTGTCGTTTTCCATGAGCAGGCCGGCACTGTCGACCTGCCATGGCAAACCCTGCTCGGCGACCACATGGTTTAAGAATATTTCTGCGAACCGGCTTCTGAAATAATTACCGCTGCATAAAACCAGAATGCGCTCAGTCGTCATCGTCGTCATCGCGACGCTTGCGACCAAACACCAAATAGCCAACAACTAAAACCACGGCCACGAGTATCACATAGGTCAACGTGTTGTCAGATGCCTCACCACCGGTTTCTGCAGCCAGTTGTGCCGCGGTCTCCTGTGCATCACCTTTTGCAGTCTGAGCAAGCATTTCAGCCGTGCGCTTTTTATTCTCTTCAGACACCGATGCGTCTGTCCCGTATTGCTGCGTCGTCGCTTCCTTAGCGTCTGCGAGTGCGACTGTCAGCATCTTGACTGCCTGGTCAACCTGGCCTTCACCACAGACTGCCAAGCCTTCATTCATGGCATTGGTGGTACTCTCAGCAAGCTCTGGCGGCTGACGACCGATCTCTAAGCGAATCTTTGCCCGCAGTAATAAAACATCGATATTGTCACACTGCGAAATAAGCTGTTGAAATGTGTCCTCAGCGTTCGCGCTGGCACTGTTACCCGCTTGCTGCTCAAAGTTGGTATTCGCAACCGTGAATGTTGACACGCACAACGACACTGCCAACGTTAAAAAACGCAACATCACAAACTCCTTAGGTCAATCCAATCAATTTGCGGCGCAACCACGACGAGAACTGGTCGATCGCAATCACCATGACCAGAATCAAAATCGCCATGTAGGCCACGTTTTCAAAATCTGTTCCGGTCTGCAGCGCACCCAAGAATTGAAGGCCAATGCCACCGGCTCCCATGGCACCGATAATCACAGCGCTTCGTGTGTTTGACTCTAGGTGGTACAAACCTTGGGAGACGAACACCGGCAAAATCTGAGGCACCACACCAAAGCGATGACGCAACACTTTTCGAGCCCCCGTGGACTTGATGCCATCGCCTTGCTTCTTATCGGTATTCTCAATCGCTTCACTCATCAACTTGCCCAGTGATCCGGTGTCTGTGAATGCGATCGCAAAAATACCGGTAAAAATGCCCGGTCCAAATGCCCGCAAAAAGATCAATGACCAAATCAACATGTCGATACCACGAAGCATGTCGAACAGACGACGCAATACAAAGCGAAGACTTTGATTCGATGCCACGTTTTTGGCTGCTAGAAAAGCCAGAGGCAAACCCACAAATGCCGCGAAGAAAGTACCCAAAACGGCCATCAGAAAGGTTTCGGCCAACGCCCAAAATACTTCCTTATGAAACCACATGTCGTTATTGAAGAACTCATGCGCGATCAGCGACGCGTTGGACTGATCTGCAACAACACGCTCGCCAGAAAACATTAAACCAAGTGCTTCAAGTGGCCCCGTTCCAACCAAGGGGCTGTCGAAATCAAACCAAAAATAACCCCAGCCCATCTCATAGCGATGAATCTCCGCTTTTCGGGCATACACCTGCAGCCGCTCAAATAATGAGGGGCGAACCTCGACTTTGTTTTCAGTGACGCGCACCCAGTCTGGGATCGGCCCGCTACTCAAAACTGCGGGGCTTCCCGATGCATCGCGTCCGAATACAATCGGTTGGGTGAGATCGGGCCAGCCACCGTGCAACTCGATCCGATCACGGTAAATGCGCATGGTTTGATCACCTTCAAACTGCACCGTGTCGAATTGGGTGCCGACTGCATACCATGCTGGCGGCTCTTGGTAGACGGCTCTAAACCCGCCCTCGAACGAAATCTCAATGTCGTCGGGTTGTTCCCAGGTGAATTCAACGTGATCCTTGTAGGCGTAGGTGTCTAAAATAAAGAGCGCAGCTCGATCACTCGACCACTTCTGAGGGATCGACGCGATCTCAAACTGAATCACTGAGAAAATGATGTACGCGATCAACCCAATAATGACACCAAAGGTGATTCGCTTACTGCGTTTCGCTTCAGCAGCGGCCTGATCCGCGACAATGCTGACGTTTGTAGTACTCATTAAACCACCCCTGTCGCAAGACGATTTCTGACATAACTTGAGAGGTAATCAAGTGCTGTGATCGTAATGACGAGCAGCGCCATGATCGCCAAGATTTCATCGCCGTAGCGCCACTGGATTACCGTCGACAACTGCGCTCCGATGCCGCCGGCACCGACAAAGCCAAGAATAGTTGAAGCGCGTACGTTGATTTCAAGCCGTAACAAGCCGTACGCCAGAAACAGCGGCATCACTTGCGGGAATACACCAAAGCGGACTTTTTGCCACCAGTTGGCACCGGCCGATTCCAGGCCTTCCATTGGCTTCGAATCACAATTCTCGACTACTTCAGAAAATAATTTACCGAGCGCTCCTACGGTGTGAATCCAGATCGCAATCAACGCCGGTAACTCCGACTTACCCATCAAATACAAAAAGATCATTGCGATCACAAGTTCGGGGAAGGATCGCATGATGTCCAAAGACCGACGTGCCACTGCGACCCAGAAGCCGTTTTGGATCAGATTCTTACTGGCGACAAGACTCAACACCACAGCGAAGACAAAGCCTAAAAAGGTGGAGAACAAAGCCAGATTAATTGTGTTCATCAATTCGGGGAGGTGCTTGAGCAATAGCCCCCACCAAGCCCAGCCGGTCTCAAATGCCTCAACAAAGAGATCCACTGGGTAATCAAAAAAGTTATCAATTCCACGCGAAAAACTGCCGGCGTTTCGGGCCTCGGCCATGGTGACGCCAGTCACTGTCAAGATCACGATCGCGGCAATAAAGATCAAGGTATAAATCATCCGCGTCCGCGCCAACGCGTTCAGCTGGTTCTCAATCTCAATGAGATGCGGTGGAAGTGAAGATGTTGTCATGTTGTTGTCCATCACATTAAAGACGGGGCAGGCGATGCCTGCCCCATACGCGTAGGTTCGTAAACGAATTAGCTTCCGCTTTCGAGCTTCGCTTTACGTGCCTTGATGATTGACTCATAGAAAGTCGCATCAACTGGAACCCA
>CBFHIS010000047.1:0-2436 GCA_965655975.1 Wenzhouxiangella sp. | reverse complement strand
ATGCACGAACCCGACCCGCTGCAACGTTCTCGTTGCACTTTGGATCGTTCTCGATGAGCCACTCTTTCATGCCAACCATGACATCACGCGCTTCCTGTGGAAGTGAGGCAGGCATGACGATTGGGCCGTTCGGGATCAACTTTGAAGACCACACCTGGTGGATGTCGTCCATGTTCAAGATGCCCTTGTCAACCATCTTACGAAGGTTGCCGGATGTGTAGCCTTCAGACCACTCACCAACACCTGAAACCCAAGTCACGGCAACATCAACGTCGCCATTGAGAACACCCAATACACCGTTTTCGTGACCACCCATGAACTGAGTTGACTCGAAGTATGAGTCGAGCTCGCCATACTCTTCAGCAAGTTCAATTGAAGGAATCAAGAATCCAGACGTTGAGTTTGGATCTGCGAAACCAAGCTTCTTACCCTGAGCATCTTCGATTGTGCGGATACCAGAATCTTTACGTGCCACCATCACTGAGTAGTAACCAGTATCGCCTGTTGGCTGCATACGCGTCAGAACAGGAACTGTGAAGCCAGGCTTCTCAAGCTCCATACCCGCGTATCCAGACGCACCGTACCAAGTGTAGTCGAGGTTGCCACCGAGCATCGCTTCCATGTTGCCCGCATAGTCCTTGAAGAAGAACATCTTCGCTGGAACGTTGTACGCCTGCTCAACATAGGTACCCAAACACTCGTTACGTGCCAGAATGTCTTGTGCTGACTCATCACCCAAGAATCCAACACGGAACTCAGGCTGGAATTGGCTCAAATCCATTTTAGGACCTGTGTAAGGGACTGAACCGGCTTCAGGCGCATTGCTGTGGCCACCAGCCATTACGAAAGACGAAGCAACCAAGGCCGCCGCGCCAAAGATCTTAGAAATCGACATTGAATGTCTCCTCAATTGAAGTATTTACGCGTTTTTATCCTGCAGCCTGCATAGCCTCAGGTTTTGGGGTTTCCCCCAAAGACGTGGATGTGACCCCCGGCTCGAACGCCTCATCTGCTTCCGCACCATAAATTTCACGTGCTTTTTCATCACTGAGCTGATCCGGGCTGCCATCGAACACGATTTCGCCCTTGAACATCCCAATCACGCGGTGGCAGTAGTTTCGTGCGGTATCGAGTGTGTGGAGGTTACAAATAACAGTCATCTGCTCGTCTTCGTTGATGGATTTCAAGGCATCCATCACCAGGCGTGCATTGAGTGGATCGAGTGATGCAATGGGCTCATCCGCCAATAACATTTTTGGCTCTTGCATCATGGCCCGACAGATAGCGACGCGTTGCTGCTGTCCGCCTGAGAGGCTCTCTGCCCGTTGCAGCGCAGCTTCAGCAACCCCGAAACGATCCAGTAGCATCAGCGCACGCGCGCGCTCTTCGTCGGAGAACAGCTTCAGTGACGCACGAAGTGTCGATTGCGTATTCAGGCGACCCAACATCACATTGGTCAGCGCATCCAAGCGATTCACCAGATTGAACTGTTGGAAGATCATGGCGCAGTCTTTATGCCAACGGCGCTTGGCGGCGCCCTTAAACGACAGCACATCCTGCCCATCGACAATGACTTGGCCAGAGGTCGCCTTATTCAGACGATTAATACAGCGGAGCAATGTCGATTTACCTGCTCCCGAGCGGCCAATGATCCCGATGACTTCGGGCCGATCCGATGAGAACGACACATTGTTCAGTGCAATGTTGGATCCGAACTTTTTGACGAGGTGTTTAACTTCAAGCATGCGCCTCTCCCTTTTCTGATGGAGGAGGCTATCCAGACAAGATGACCATCACGTGTCGTTTCTATGAAAAATTGATGACAACTCGAGACCTTGGTCGAAAAGGCGAACTATCGGCTACTTGGCTGCGTCGATTCGCTGAAAAATCCGGATTTGACCCAGCCAAGGCGGAGTCTCAACGGACCGAAGTTGTGCTTCTGTAACCGCCTTCACCGTTATCACGTCCACGTCCACCCGACCCTTTAGATAATGTAAATTGAGTTGATCAATCTCACACAGATCCGCCCACCGCGCTGTCAGCTCCGCCTCAATTTCGTCCCTGAGTGGTCGCAAACTCGGCGGCAGATCCTGATCCATCTCTGCATCATCTTCGGGATCAACGTGAAACGTAATATCACTGATTTGAGGGAACTGTGCGCGCAGGGTTGCTGCAACCCAACAGCCGATCTCATGGCCTTCAGACACCGACACCTTCGGATTGACCTGCAAATGCATATCAAGCAGTGTCTTGCCGCCCATTGTCCGTGTCCGAATGTGGTGAATATCTCGAAGCCCGGGAATGGCTAAAGCAGCTGCCCGCATCGCTTCAACATCCTCATCAGGTAGGGCCGTATCAATTAATTCCGCCATCGAATCCCACAGCAGCTCGACCGCAATTTTGGCAATCAGTAGGGCCACAACCAAGGCTGCCAAT
>CBFHIS010000046.1:5016-11240 GCA_965655975.1 Wenzhouxiangella sp. | reverse complement strand
CAAAAGGACAGCGCGTTCTAAACACACAGCCCGATGGAGGGTGCAGTGGTGATGGGATATCCCCTTGAATCAATCGTCTGGCGCGAGCACGCTCCAAAATAGGATCAGGGATCGGAACCGACTCAATCAACGCTTGGGTGTAAGGATGCTTGGGGTTTAAATAAATCTGATCTCGATCGGCCACTTCCATCACGCGGCCCAAGTACATCACCATCACGCGATCTGACACGTGCCGCACCACCGACAAGTCATGCGCAATAAAAATAAGCGACAGGTTGAGCTTTTTTTGTAGGTCTTTTAACAAATTGACAATCTGCGCTTGAACTGAGACATCGAGCGCACTCACCGGTTCATCGCACACCACCAGCTTAGGATTCACCACCAGCGCGCGGGCAATACCCACCCGCTGGCATTGACCGCCGGAAAACTCATGCGGATAACGGTTGATCTGATCGGGCAACAGCCCCACCATTTGCATCATCCCCCGAACGCGCTCGGCCACTTGTAACTCGGACATGTGTGGATAAAATGTCCGCAAGGGCTCGGCGATGATTTCGCCCACGGTCATGCGAGGGTCCAAAGAACCCGAGGGGTCTTGAAAGATCATTTGTATGTCGCGGCGCTTTTTACGAAACGCTTCTTGGCTGAGGCCGATCAAATCCTCACCCAACCAACGCACCTCACCCGATTGCGCGGGCACCAAGCCGGTGATTGCCCGCGCTAAAGTCGACTTCCCACAACCCGATTCCCCCACGATCCCTAAAATCTCGCCACGGCGAACCGTTAGGCTCACGCCATCAACGGCTTTGATGGTGTGGTATTCGTGACTGAAAAACCGCCCCGTGTCGATCCGAAACTGAACCTTCAAATCCCGGACTTCTAGAACTGTGGGTGATGGCGTCGTCATGTTTGTGATTCCTCTGGAGAGGCATCGCTCACACCTTCTGGCAACACATCCAAATGACAACGTTTGGCGTGGCTTTCATTGACCCAGTCCCAGTCGGGCCGTTTCGCACACTCAGACCACGCGTATCGACAGCGGTCTTTGAAGGCACACCCCTCTGGCAAATGCAGCAGGTTCGGCGGGTGGCCCGGGATGGCATTTAAAATGCCAGACTGTTCGCGGTCTAGGCGGGGCACTGAGTGCAACAACCCTTCGGTGTAGGGGTGGTGTGGTCTGGCAAACAACGATTCAACGCCCGCCATTTCCATGTCTTGTCCGGCGTACATCACCATCACCCGATCGCACAAACCAGCCACCACACCCAAGTCATGCGTGATCAACAAAATGGCGGTGGATGATTTGACCGACAGCTCACCCATGAGGCTGTTGATTTGGGATTGCACAGTGACATCGAGCGCGGTCGTGGGCTCATCGGCGATTAATAAATCGGGCTGGCACAACAGGCCCATGGCGATCATGATGCGTTGGCACATGCCACCTGAGAGCTCATGCGGGTATTGGCGCATGCGTTGGTCGGCATCGCTCAGACGGACCAATCGAAGCATCTCAATGGCGCGCTGATGGGCCTCTTTGCGTTTTAGGTTTCTGTGGTGGGTCAGCACCTCAATCAATTGCTCGCCCACCGGCATGTAGGGATTGAGAGAACTCGAGGGGTCTTGGAAAATCATTGAGATCTTGGAGCCACGAACACGCGAGAGCTCGGCAGGACCCATGCCCAACAACTCTTGTCCTCGAAACTTCACCGAGCCTGTGGCTTGGCCATTTTCAGCCAGCAACCCCATGATGGCTAAGGCCGTTTGCGTCTTGCCAGAGCCCGACTCACCCACCAAGCCCAAGGTTTCTCCAGGCTCCAAATCAAAATTGAGGTGGTTAACGGCCTTGACCTCACCTTCGGGCGTCTCAAAGCGCACACACAAATCGCGAACCTCTAAAAGCGCCATGGTTAGAGCCTATCCTTTGGATCTAGAGCATCACGAAGCCCGTCGCCCAAGAAATTGAATGCAAACAAAGTCATCGCCAAGAAAGTGGCGGGGAACAGCAGCGACCAAGGCGCTGTTTCTAGTTCTTGAGCCCCTTCATTCACGAGCGCACCCCAAGAGGTCAGCGGTTCTTGCACGCCCAAGCCCAAAAAGCTTAAAAAAGACTCCACCAAAATCACCTGGGGGATGGTTAAGGTGACATAGACAATCACCACGCCCAATAAATTAGGAATGATGTGTCGTCTAATGATTTGGCCTTCGCGCGCACCACTGGCACGCGCCGCCTCAACAAAGTCTTTGTTTTTTAAGCTCAATGTTTGGCCACGGACGATGCGCGCCATGTCCAGCCAATTGATGGCGCCAATGGCAATGAAGATCAAAAAGATGTTTCTGCCGAAAATCACCATCAATAAAATCACAAAAAACATAAATGGCATGGCATAGACCGCATCCACCAAGCGCATCATGACATTGTCAACCCGCCCCCCAAAATAGCCAGCGACTGCGCCATAACTGACCCCAATCAGCAACGAGACCAGCGTTGAAACAATCCCCACCAGCAAAGAGATCTGGCCACCGATCAAGGTTCGAACAAACAAATCCCGACCCAAGGCATCGGTGCCAAACCAGTGGCCTGTTTCTACTGAGGGTGGGGAAGAGTAATGCTCCCAATCTGGAATTTCATGGTCCCAATCACTCAGCAAGGGTCCAAGCAAAACCAACACCACCATCAACACCAGCACCACGAGGCCCGCGACCGCGGCTTTGTTTTTTAACAAACGGTGCCAAGCATCCACATAAAGAGAGCGCCCCATCACAGGTCGCGTGTCGAGCGCTTGCTCGAAGGCGTCACCCCGCATTGGTTTGGGCACCTCACTCATGACTTGCCCTCATTGAGATCGTCATAGCGAATGCGCGGGTCGAGCCAGGCGTAGAGCAGATCGACTAAAAAATTAAATAAGATGATCAAGATGCCGTACAAAATGACCACCCCCATGACCAAGGTGTAGTCACGATTGAGCGCGCCTTGCACAAAATAAGAACCGATCCCTGGGATCGTGAAAATTCGCTCCACCACGACAGAGCCTGTCAAAATGCCAGCCGCTGCCGGCCCCAAATAAGACAGCACGGGCAACATCGCAGGTTTTAGCGCATGGTTCAATAAAATGTCTTTTTCAGGCATGCCTTTGGCGCGCGCGGTTCGAATGAAGCCCGAGTGCAGGACCTCAATCATAGACCCCCGGGTGATGCGGGCCACATAAGCAATCATCGGCAACGACAAGGTCACCACCGGCAACAACATGCGATCAAAACTAAACGCCCAGCCACCGGCTGGCAACCAACCCAACACAATGGCGAACACCAAAATAAGCACTGGGGCCATCACAAACGCGGGCACCGAAATGCCAATCATGGCCACACTCATCACCGCATAATCGATCGCTTTGTTTTGGTTCACCGCCGCCCAAGTGCCAATGGGTATGCCCACCAACAAAGCAAGCAGCAAGGCCAAAAAGCCCAACACAAAAGAGACCGGCGCGCCTTGGGCAATCAAATCATTCACCGTCCAATCGAGATAGTGAAACGATGGCCCAAAATCAAATTGCGCAATTTGCCAAAGGTAGCGGCCGTATTGCACCACCAAAGGCTCATCAAGGTTGTATTTGGCCGCCAAGTTCGCCTCAACTTCTGGCGCCAACGCACGCTCAGAATCAAAAGGCCCGCCGGGGGCAACCCGAATCAAAAAAAACGCCACCGTGATCAGCAAAAACAAAGTGGGCACCGCAGAGATAAGGCGCTTGATGGAATAGCCCAGCATCAGTTGGGCTGCCTCGAATCAGTGCTGGCTGATTCTGTATCACCGGGATCTGTCATGTTGGTTTGCGCTTTGAGCAAATACATGAAACGTGTTGGGTGGCGATCCATTACATTGTTCTCCCACCCCTTGAGGGTCGGATCAATCAAGCGCTTGGACACGTAGACAAAGACAGGCAAGATCACTTGATCGGCCAATAAAATCCGCTCCGCCTCGGCCATCAAATTGCGCCGGCGCGCATCAATCCGCTCAGCGGCTGCGCGTTCTAACAAATCATCATAAATGGGGTTGTTGTAACCGGCGTCATTTCGGCCGTGTTTGGAATGAAACAACTCCAAAAAGGTGAATGCATCTTGGTAATCACCAATCCAGCCCGAGCGAAACACTTCGGTCACCCGTTTTTGAGCTCGGTTGGTTAAAAACACCCGAAACTCCTCGTTGATCAGTCGCGTCCTCACCCCCAACGTCTGCTTCCACATCGCAGCCACGGCAACGGCAATCTTGCGGTGGTTTTCTGAGGTGTTGTAACGCAACTCAACCGTGAGCGGTTGCGTCTCAGAATAGCCAGCACGGAGATACAACTCTTTGGCCAATTCCTCTCGTTCCGCTTGGCTCATGTTTTCATAGTCAATGTCGGGAGAGACATAATCGGGGAGCCCTGGTGGGACCAAACCGAAGGTTGGCATTTCCCCAAACTGCGTGACCCGCTCAGTCAAGATCTCTCGGTCAATGGCCAAAGACAACGCTTGGCGAAGCGCGAGGTTGTCTGCAAACGGTGCTCGGGTGAGGTTAAACGAGAAAAAATACGTGCCAAACCATGGGCTCACCGAGAGTGCATTCGGCAAGTTCTCAGACAACCACCGAAACTGCGAACTCGGCACTTGATACGTCCACTGCAAATCACCCGAGCGAAAACGGGTGAACTCGGTGTTTTCATCTTCAAATGGATAAAACACCACCCGTTCAATCAAGGTCTCATCGGCCAGTCGGTAGTGCGGGTTTTTTGTCAGCTCAATTTTTGAGCGCACCTGCCAATCGGCCAGTTGATAGGCCCCATTGGAGACCAGCCTGCCGGGTCGAACGTGGCCACTGCCGTGTTCTTCCACGCTGGACCTAAAGACCGCAAATGTGGTCGGGTGGGTCAAAAGACCCAAAAAATAGGGCGTGGGGTCACTTAATTTCACCTGAAAAGTCAGCTCATTGAGCGCGCTAACCCCCAAACTACTCGGCGGCATGTCGCCAGCCAAAATCGCCTCGGCGTTGAGCACCGGGGCCAACATCCGCGCATAAGTCGCGGCGGTGACAGGATCAACGACCCGCTGCCAGGACCAAACAAAGTCTTGGGCGGTCACTGGCTCGCCGTTACTCCAGCGCCCATTGGGGTCGAGATAAAACGTGTAAGTCAGACCATCGCGGCTGATGTCCCAGCGATTGGCCGCCCCGGGGACAATGCGCCCATCGGGCGTGGTGGTGGTCAACCCTTCAAACAAATCAATCACGATGTTGGTCGTTGGCACGCCCTCGCCCAAGTGAGGGTCAAGGGTTTGCGGCTCCTCGCCATTGCCTCGGTGCAAGACCTGCTCCGAGGCCAGTGCCTCTGGATTGGGTCGGCCGGCGTCATCGAGCACCAGCGCCACCGGTTCTGGCAGATCAATCGGTGATGGTGGACTGTCTTGATTTGGGGTCTCGGCTGAGCGACAGCCTACAAGCAACACAGCAAGCAACGCCAGACACACCCATGATGCGCCCGCGGCCTTTTGCTTTTTGCCCTCTGGTCTCACTCCAATGCCAACCATCGTGTCAAATGAACATCCATCAAATTGTCTTCGTAACCAATCACTTCTGGCTTCACCAAATGCCTGGATACATAGTAGTACAGAGGAATGATCACATGCGCCTCAAGCATGTGCGCTTCGGCTTGTTTGAGTGTGGCCATCCGCTCGGCGCCTGCTTGGTTGGCAGAAGCCGCCATCAATGCATCGAAACGTGGATCTGACCAAAAGGTGTAGTTAAGAGGGCTGTCGGAGACAAACAATTGCAAAAAGTTCGCCGGGTCTTGCCAATCGCCAATCCAGCCGCCTCTAACCATCTGCGTGATGCGACCTTGGCGACGATTGGCCACAAACACTTTCCACTCCTCATTCACCAAGCGGGCTTGTACGCCCAAATGTTCTTTCCACATCGCGCCCACAGCCGCGGCCATTCGACGATGGTTGAGCGAGGTGTTGAAACGAAGCTCCACCACCAAGGGCTTGTCTTCACTATAACCGGCCGCCTCATATAAGACCTTGGCTCTCTCAATGCGTTGGGCCATCGAATCGCTCGCCCACTTGAGACTGCTCGCTTCCCAATTGGGCAAACTGGGTGGGACCAGCGCGTAGGCTGGCACCTCGCCTGCGCCCAAGACTTGGCGTGTAAGCAGGGCTCGGTCGATCACCAGACTCAATGCTTCTCTGAGCTCAGG
>CBFHIS010000046.1:0-5006 GCA_965655975.1 Wenzhouxiangella sp. | reverse complement strand
AAACGGCGCTCTGGCCACGTTGTAGGCGAGAAAAAAGGTGCCCAGATAGGGCGCGATTCGTAAAGCATCGCCCACTTCATTTCTCAGCCAATCGACCCGCCCAGGCGGAATCGTTTCTGTGATGTGTAACTGCTCGGCCCGAAATCGTGCCAACTCAACGTTGGGCTCTTCGATCACATGCCAATACACAACATCAATGGCCACCTCAGGGGCTTGGTGATGGTGCTCGTTTTTTTCCAAGCGCATGTGCGCCCCGGGCAAGCGTTCCACCAGACGATACGCGCCGCTGTAACGGGGCGTGTTGCCGGGCCACGGCGCCATCACCGGGTGGGTAAGCAACTCCTCAAACCAAGGCGTGGGTTGTTCTAGGGTCACCAACAGGGTGTGCGCATCGATGGCCTCAATGCCCAATGCGCCGGGGCGCTCTTCCCCCATTCGAATGGCTGCTGCATTTTTAATGGGCTCGAGCATGCCCGCGGTGGGCGAGCCTGTCATGGGATCAATGGCGCGTTGCCAGCCCGCGACAAAATCCGCGGCCTCGATGGCGCTGCCATCCGACCACTTGGCCTCTGGATTGAGCTCGAATGTCCACAAACGACCGGTGACATCGACTGTCCACTGCTGTGCCACACCCGCGATCAACTGCCCCTTGGCATCAAAGGTCAAAAGCCCCTCATGCAGATCTCTGAGCACATTGAAAGCCGACAAGCTCTGCGCTAGGTGGATATCAAGGGCATCGGGTTCGGGACCCACCCCGCGGTGTAGCGGGTCGGTTTGGTCGCTCGCCAAACACGGGGTGCAGCACGCCATCGCCAGCCCGAAGACAACAGACTGTACTTTCTTGGCCAGAGCGGACGATTGGGTTTTCATGCACACCATGGGGGTCCTGAGCGATAATGAGGGTTCATTTTAGCCTTAGGTGCGCGCCGTGACTTCGATAAGCGACCAACCCGTCATCACCAACCGAGAAGTCTTAATTGAATGGATGGCCGCTGGCGGGCGCCCCAAAGACCAGTGGCGCATTGGCACCGAGCACGAAAAGTTTGGGTTCTTGACCGATACCCTACAGCCGTTACCTTATCACGGCCCACGCGGGGTCCGCGCAGTATTGGAGGGCCTGGCCGAACGATTTGATTGGGTCCCTGTGAACGAAGGCGAATATCCCGTTGCGCTGAAGAAAGACGATTGCTCGATCACGTTAGAGCCCGGTGGGCAACTCGAGCTTTCTGGCGGGCTTTTGGATAACCTGCACCAGACTTGTAATGAGGTCAACACCCACCTCGCTCAGGTCAGGGAAGTCGCCGAGCCCCTGGGCATTGGGTTTATTGGTTTGGGCTTTCACCCCACCGCAACGCTGGATGACATTGAGTGGATGCCCAAAGGCCGTTACGTCATCATGCGAAATTACATGCCCAAAGTGGGGACGATGGGGCTCGATATGATGAAGCGCACCTGCACCGTGCAGGTGAATTTAGACTTTGCCGATGAGGCCGACATGGTGGCCAAGTTCCGGGCCTCTTTGGCGCTTCAGCCCATCGCCACTGCTTTGTTTGCCAACTCGCCTTTTAAAGAGGGCAAGCCCTCGGGCTACCAAAGTTATCGGAGCCACGTCTGGACCGATACCGACAATGATCGGACCGGCATGATGCCTTGGGTGTTTGAATCGGGTATGGGCTTTGAGCGCTATGTGGACTGGATGCTCGATGTGCCCATGTACTTTGTCTATCGAGACGGCCAATACATCGACACGGCCGGCGCCTCTTTTCGGGACTTTATGGCGGGCCGCCTGGCCGCTTTGCCTGGGGAATACCCGCGCTTGTCTGATTGGGAAGACCACATGACCACGGCGTTTCCTGAGGTGCGTTTGAAGCGCTTTCTAGAAATGCGGGGCGCCGATGGTGGGCCCTGGGGTCGCTTGTGCGCCCTCCCTGCGTTTTGGGTGGGGCTTTTGTATGACCAAACAAACCTCGATCATTGTCTGGATCTGATTAAAGGCTGGTCGGCCGAACAGAGAGCTGAGCTGCGAGATGAGGTGGCGATCAAAGGCCTCGATGCCACCATCGCTGGCACATCGGTGCGTGACATTGCCCGCGAGTGCGTGGCCATGGCCAGAGGTGGCTTGGCTAGACGCCAACGCTTGAGTGGTTCAGGTGATCACGAAGGTGGCTTCTTGGTGCCTTTAGAAGAAATCATTGAACGAGGCACCACCCCAGCCCAAGAGAAAGTGCGTTCGTTTGAAGGCCGCTGGGGTGGCGATTTGTCTCATTTGTTTAGAGACTACGCCTACTACTAATTGGTCCCGGTATGACCAATCCCGCCCGCCCCACGTTGGGTGGGCGCAAATTCTTGTACGGTCTCTAGGGTCACTTGCACCACAGGCACCACAACCAATTGTGCGATGCGTTGGCCTGGCTCAATGCTCACGACCTGATCGCCGCGGTTCCAACACGAGATCTTGACCTCCCCTTGGTAGTCGCTGTCAATCAAGCCCACGAGGTTGCCCAGCACCAAACCTTGCTTGTGGCCAAGCCCCGAACGCGGCAACAACACGGCGGCCAATGCAGGGTCTTCTAGATAAATGGCCATGCCAGAGGGGATTAAAGTAACCTCCCCCGGCGCCAGGTCGAGCGGCTCATCGATACAGGCGCGAAGGTCCATGCCGGCTGACCCATCGGTGGCATAGGAAGGCATGGGCCAAACCTCGCCCAAACGTTTGTCCATGATTTTGACTTGTAGCGATCTCACCTCAATTACCTCCTATGGTTTGTGGCCATGTGGCCCGTCCCTAAACAGCGCTTTTCTTACGCCCTCTGGCACGAATGCCCTCTTTTGTTTCGTTTGCTCGCTGGCCAATACTAAAGGCCAATTCACTGATTGGGGGTAAGCATACAATGTCTCATCAGGGTCTCACCATAAAACACTGGCCCGAAGAGGAGCGCCCCCGCGAACGGCTCTTGAATTTGGGGCCCACCCAGTTGACCGATGCCGAGCTGTTGGCCATTGTTCTTAGAACCGGCCACTTGGGGGTTTCTGCGCTCGATTTGGCGCGTTCTCTAATCCACACTCAAGGCGGTCTGCGGGCAGTTTTGGAAGCACCCGCAGATACACTGTGCGCCCAACCTGGTCTGGGTCCGGCCAAATATGCGCAACTGCAAGCCTCCATGGAATTGGCCCGGCGCCACTTCAAAGAGACCTTAAGTCGAGGCGAGCCCCTGACCAGCCCACACCTGACCCGCGATTATCTCAGAGCGGCGTTACGGGATCGAACGCATGAGGTGTTTTGTGCGTTGATGTTGGATACCAGACACCGCGTGATTTCGTTCGAGGAATTGTTCAATGGAACCATTGATTCGGCACAAGTGCATCCGCGCGTGGTGGTGGAAAGGGCCTTGGGCAGGCGCGCAGCGGCCATGATCGTGGCACACAATCACCCCAGTGGGGTGGCCGAGCCCAGTCAAGCCGACTTGGCCATCACGCGTCGGCTAAGCGAGGCTTTGGCATTGGTTGAGATTCGGTTGTTGGATCACTTTATTGTCGGGGACAGTGAGGTGGTCTCACTTGCAGAACGGGGCCTGGTGTAGGCCCCGCTTTGGATCGGCTGTTTTGGATCAGCTATTTTGGATCAGTTAAAGCCTTTGATCAAAGAGGCGCGATTGGCCCCTACTGCGTGGAGCTACTTACTTGATCTTGGCTTCTTTGTACATCACGTGTTGACGAACCACGGGATCGTACTTTTTGAATTCAAGCTTGTGCGGGGTTGTCTTTTTACTTTTATCTGTGGTGTAAAAGTGACCCGTCCCTGCTGAGGAAACGAGCTTGATCTTATCTCTTGCGCTACCTGCCATGGTGGAGCTCCTTATACTTTCTCGCCGCGGGCACGCAGATCAGCCAAAACCTGATCGATGCCGTTTTTATCAATGATGCGCAAGCCTTTGCTTGAAATCCGCAATCTCACCCAACGGTTCTCGCTTTCCACCCAAAAACGGTGGTGGTGCAAATTGGGCAAAGAGCGCTTGCGCGTTCTGTTGTTGGCGTGCGAGACATTGTTGCCGACCAATGGCCGCTTACCGGTGACCTGACAGACTCGAGACATGACGATATCCTGCAAAAAATTAAGACTAGCCCGCCTTTATACCGCATTGGCGGCTCTAAATCAAGCAAACCACTGCAAATTGGGCATTCCGTGGGCGTCGATGAAGACCACCGCGTTCTGCCCAAACCGCTCTGCCCAAACCGCTGCCTCTCGCGGATCCAATCCCAGCACAAGCCAACCCTCCTCGGCTGGCCAGTCACCGTTGGGGTGTTTCCCGCTGGCCAATACCTTGGGGTAAGCGGCTAGATTGAGCTGATCGGTGAGCGCGGCGTGAGCCTGAGCATTGAACTCCGCGCTTTTCGGCAGGCTTTTGGGGTTGTGGGCGGTGATGATCGTCGAACACCCCACGCCGTGGTGCTGATGTAGCGTCTCGATGGCTGGGTTTCGAACGCCGATCACCACGCAGGTGGGCGGTTCTGTGGCGACCCAATACTCGGTCTCGCGATAGGCTTTGTCTAAATCAGGGTCCACCACAGCAGGCACCTTCTTTTAAGTGAGCTCGGCGGTCACCACCTAGGCGATGGCGCTCTCCGGCTGATCCAAGGCCCAGTAATACCCCCACTTTTAGTGGGGCTCACGAGGAGGGCTTAAGCCGACATTGCCAGTGTCTGTCTGGGCGTGATGCCACCCATAGCCATGTTGGGTCTTTCGTTTTGTTATGTGATGGGTTGAGACTACGCTGCAACAAGACGCTTGACCTGCAGCTCCTTGCGATGCTGCTCAGCATTCCAAAGGTCGTACTGACTTTGCTGGTTAAGCCAACTCTCTGAGGTCGTATCAAAGGCAATCGACAGCCGAACAGCCATTTCAGGGCTGATACCGGCCCTTCCGTTGAGTATGGCACTCAAGGTTTTCCGACTGACACCCAGGGCCTTTGCGGCCTCGGTAACAGATAGATCTAACGGCGCTAGGC
>CBFHIS010000045.1:0-11607 GCA_965655975.1 Wenzhouxiangella sp. | reverse complement strand
CACCGCGGGGATTACCGCGTGGAATTGGTGATGGAAGTCATTAACAATGGCTTGAGTGAATGGCGCGGTGCGCGCTATGTGCAGCTCCAGCGCACCGAGCCTGATTTTTCAGACGCAGGCCCTGCTTTCACCAACCCAGAAAGGTTCAGTTACAACGGCGCGGCGGTTTTCCAACCCGGTCAAGGCCTGCAAAAGTTTGGCTATGACGATATCCGCTCCAAGTCTTTCAGTGAGGACTTTGAAGGGGGTTGGGCGGCCATGATTCAGCACTACTTCCTCGCTGCTTGGATTCCGCCGGCCGATGAAGTCCATCGCTACAGCACCCGATTTGTAGACCGCGATCGGTTGCCGCGGTATGTGGTCTCGGCCACATCGCCGCAGGTCACGATTGCACCGGGACAAAGCCACGTATTTGAAGCACAACTCTATGCTGGCCCAAAGATCCAAAACCGCTTAAAAGAAATCGCGCCAGGTCTCGAGCTGTCGGTGGACTACCGTTGGTTTAGAGTGATTTCGCAACCCTTATTTTGGGTGCTCGATAAAATCCACAGCGTGATCAATCATTGGGGTTGGTCAATCGTTGCGCTGACATTGCTCATCAAACTGGTCTTCTTTAAGTTGACAGAGGCTCAGTTTAGATCCATGGGCAAGATGCGAAAATTACAACCACGCATCCAACAACTCAAAGAACGTTATGGCGATGACCGTCAGAAATTTGGTCAGGCCATGATGGAGATTTACAAAAAAGAAAAAGTGAATCCATTGGGCGGTTGTCTCCCAGTGTTGGTTCAAATCCCAATCTTTATCTCTTTGTATTGGGTGTTGCTCGAATCGGTTGAGTTGAGACAAACGGCCTTCTTGTGGGTGCCAGACCTCAGTCGTCCGGATCCCTACTTTATTTTGCCGGTGTTGAATGGCATCTTTATGATTGTCACCCAGCGCCTCATGCCAACCGCGGGCATGGATCCGATGCAAGCGAAGATCATGATGTGGCTGCCTGTGGTATTTGCGTTTATGTTTGCCCTGTTCCCAGCAGGCCTTGTTTTGTATTGGGCAACCAACGCAGGCGTGTCACTGGCACAGCAATGGGTGATCTTGAAGCGAATTGAGAAAGAAGGCTGACACCATTTGCGCAATCGCCACCCCGTCTGGACGAGGTGGCGTTGGCGTGATTCGCTTATCAGGACCCTTAAGTCTTGAGATCGCCAGCGAACTCTACCCCCCGCTGCCCAACCCTCGCCAGGCCAGCCTGCGTACCTTGCCCGATTCAAACGGTGACCCAATCGATGAAGGTTTGGTTATTGTTTTCCCAGGCCCCCATTCTTTCACTGGAGAGGATGTTGTCGAAATCCAGTCCCATGGTTCCCCGGTTGTTTTAAACATCCTTCTAGATTCGTTGGTGGCCAAAGGCGCCCGTCTGGCAGAGCCCGGTGAGTTTTCAAAACGAGCCTATCTCAACGACCGCATTGACCTGGTGCAAGCCGAGGCCATCGCCGATTTGATTGAAGCCAGCACGGAAAAAGCCGCGCGCGCTGCTCATGTGAGTTTGCAAGGTGTGTTCTCAACCCAAATCAATGCGCTTGTGGATGAGTTGGTGCGTTTGCGAATCTATGTTGAGGCCAGTTTGGATTTCCCCGATGAAGACGTGGATTTTTTGGCCGATGGACAAGTGGCCCAAAAGGCCAGCGAGCTGTTATCGCAGCTCAATGCGTTAACCAGCCAAGCCAAACAAGGCGAACGACTGACCAGTGGTGCCCGCATTGCTTTGGTTGGTGAACCCAACGCAGGCAAATCGAGCCTTTTAAATGCTTTGGCTGGGCGCGATGCCGCCATTGTCACAGACCTTGCAGGCACCACGCGCGATGTGGTGACCGAGCATTTAAATATTGCCGGTGTCGGGGTGTCGGTCTCAGACACCGCGGGCTTAAGAGAAACGCTGGACCCAATTGAATCCATCGGCATTGAGCGAGCCGGTCAGGAAATGCATTTGGCCGACCTCATCGTTTGGTTGATCGATGGCCGCGCTTTGGGTGGCGAGGTGATTGATCGAGACGGCTTGATGAGACACCCCATCGCCGAGCAATTACAAAAAGATTATCCGCAGCTCCAAGATCTCGACCGTGTATTGCCGGTGGTGAATAAAGTCGATTTGTTGGAGATGGGCGCAGGTCAGAAAAACGGTGTGGTGTGGCTGTCTGCCAAGACAGGTGATGGGTTGGCAGCACTTAAAGACGTGATCGCTGAGCGTTTGGGTGTCTTGGATATGGGTGAGGGTGTTTTTTCTGCCAGAGCGAGGCATTTACATGCACTCGCCGGCGCACGTGAAGCCTTAGAGCAAGGGGTGGGTGAAATCACGCAAACCGGTTCGGGCGAGTTGTTGGCAGAATCTCTACGCGCCGCTGCCGAAGCCCTGGGTGAGATCACCGGACAAATGAGTGCCGATGAATTGTTGGGCCGAATTTTTTCGAGCTTCTGTATTGGTAAGTAACGCGGGCATGATTGCCATCACAGACCCTACGGGTGCATACTAAAAACAGCCCACTCAACCTTTGGAGGGTCTGTCTATGCATAACATTCGCCACATCCTGTCCCAAAAGGGTCAGGCCATCTGGTCGGTATCCAGTCAACAAACCGTCTATGAAGCCGTGCGCACCATGGCCGAACTGGGCGTCGGGGCCTTAATGGTGATCGATGACGGTCAACTCATCGGGATGTTTTCCGAACGAGACTATGCCCGCAAGGTTATTTTGGAGGGCAAGGCCTCGAGAGAAACCGTGGTCTCAGAGGTGATGTCCACCCCACCCGTCACCATCCATCCTCAAGCCACTGCCCAAGAAGGCTTGGCTTTGATGACCCAAAAGCGTTTTCGACATTTGCCTGTCATCGACCAAGGTAAGCTCCTGGGTCTGGTTTCAATTGGTGATCTGGTGAACGCGGTGATCGATGACCAACAGGCACTCATCGCTCAATTGGAGCAATATGTCAGCGGCTAAAGAGCGGAAAATGGAGCGATAAGGGATGGGTTTATTGATTGACGGTCAATGGCACGATCAATGGTATGACACCGACACCACAGGGGGTCGCTTTGAGCGCTCGGCCGCACAATTTAGGAACTGGATCACCCAAGATGGCCAAGCCGGGCCCCAAGGGCGCGATGGGTTTAAAGCCCAAGCAGGCCGATATCATTTGTATGTCGCCTACGCTTGTCCATGGGCACACCGCACCCTAATTTTTAGAAAGCTAAAAGGCCTGGAATCCATGATCTCGGTTTCTGTGGTGAACCCCATCATGCGAGAAAATGGCTGGACTTTTGAGCCAGGTTACAAGGTGATTCCTGACCCGCTTTTTGGTGCGACCTATTTGCATCAAATCTACACCCAAGCCAATCCCACCTACTCCGGCCGCGTGACGGTTCCGGTGGTTTGGGACAAGCAAGAAAACACCATCGTATCCAACGAATCGGCTGACATCATCCGCATGTTCAACAGCGCCTTTGATGGTGTGGGCGCAACAGCTGGCGATTACTACCCCCAATCACTTAGGGCCGAGATCGATGCGATCAACAAGGAAGTCTATGAGAAGGTGAACAACGGGGTCTATCGTGCTGGCTTTGCCACCACCCAAAGCGCATATGAAGAAGCGGTGGTACCGCTGTTTGAGACCCTAGATGACTTAGAGAAACGCCTTGATCAGCACCGCTATTTGTTGGGTGATCGTCTGACAGAGGCCGATTGGCGTTTGTTTACCACGCTCATTCGGTTTGATGCGGTCTATGTCGGCCACTTCAAATGCAACATTCGCCGCATCGAAGATTATCCAAACTTAAGCCAGTACGTCAGAGATCTGTATCAGCACCCAGGCATTGCAGAAACCATGGAGTTTGAGGCCACGAAACGCCATTATTACGGCTCTCACGACACCATTAACCCGCATTTCGTTGTGCCGGTTGGGCCAGCGCTGGATTACCACCGACCGCATGACCGAGCGACCCGTTGGGGGTGATCTCTTTAACAAAGGGGCTGGGGCTCTGAGGCGCCTATCTGTCTAGTGACACAGTGATCCAAAAAGCGCTTTCGTCGCGGTCGCTCAGCCAGTCTGCGACGGCATCGCGGACTTCGTCGCACACTTCACAGAGCGCTTTTTCATAAACAACCACATAGAGATCCGCCTCGGGCAAATCAGCCAGCGACACGCTCGAACCATCGTCTGCCTCAGCTCTTTCTAGGAGACGATCTAATCCCACCATCGATCGCTCCATGCGTCGGGCATCGATGATTACATTAAGCTCGCGGGAAAGTGTCGGCCTAAACCCCGTTAGGTGATAAGCCGGCGAGGTGTCTCCGTAATAAATAAACAATTGCGGCACATTGACCACCACGCCCTCGCGCTTGGCTTGAGCCGCGACATTGCCGATGAGTCGTTGGTCCGCCACCCGTGCTTTCTTGGACTGATTGAGACTCAGCCCATCAACAGCGGCACTTAACGACGATGTGGCGAGCGCCAAACCGGCAAAAAGCAGCGCGGAAATAAAAAACTTTGTCATCAATGTGCGTTTCATCCCACTCAGTATAGCGGTTATAGGCTACCCTTTCGGGCGATGTCGACACTCAACCCCGCCCAACGATCTGCCGTCCGCCACATCGAAACCCCTTTGCTGGTTTTGGCGGGCGCGGGCTCTGGAAAAACGCGGGTGATCACCGAAAAAATCAATTGGTTGATTCAACAAAACCATTTCAAGCCAAGCGAAATTGCGGCGATCACCTTCACCAACAAAGCCGCCAAAGAAATGCGCCAGCGCTTAGGAAAGCAAGCCAGCGAGGCATTGGTGTCGACCTTTCATTCGCTGGGTTGGCAAATCATCAAGGGCCACCCAGAAGCAATTGGGCGTCGACGGGGGCTCTCAATTTTAGATCAGCACTCAGCATTCGATTTGATTCGCGAGTTGTTGCCATCCAATGCGCCCAATGAACTGATTTGGGCCGTGCAGTCGGGGATTGGCCGCTACAAAGACGCCTCGCTAACCGTTGATGATGCCCTGAGCATGGCCAGCGATGAATCCAGCAGCCAGGCCGCATCGATTTATGCGCAATACGATGAGCGCTTGTCTGCCCTGAACGCGGTGGATTTTGATGACCTGATTCGTTTGCCATTGGTGGTGTTTAAAAACCCAGAGATTCGTCACCAGTGGCACCAACGCATTGGTTATTTGTTGGTCGATGAGTACCAAGACACCAGCCAGGCGCAATATCAACTGATGCAGGCTTTGGTCGGTGATCGGCCTGGATTGACTGCGGTGGGGGATGACGATCAATCCATTTATGGTTGGCGTGGCGCGAGGCCTGATAACTTAATTCACTTGGAACGCGACTACCCCTCATTAAAAGTCGTCAAACTGGAGCAAAACTATCGCTCCTCAGGACATATTCTCAAATCGGCCAACACATTGATCGCCAACAACCCTCATGCTTTTGAAAAGCGTTTATGGAGTGAGTTGGGCCCAGGCGATCGGGTCTCGGTGGTGGGGTATGCCAACGACCGCGACGAAGCCGAGGGTGTGGCCCGAGACATTGTTGGCACACACCACGGCAACAGAACCCCTTGGGGTCAATGCGCGGTGTTGTATCGCTCTAACCAACAAGCCCGAGCCATCGAATTGGCACTCCGAGAGCTCGGCGTGCCGTATGTGGTCTCCGGTGGGCCCAGCTGGTTTGATGCCCGCGAGATCCGAGATGGCCTGTCGTACCTTCGCTTGTTGTTAAACCCCAACGACAACCCCGCCTTTATGCGGGTGGCGAATGCGCCACGTCGAGGCTTGGGCTCGGTGGCCATGGCATCGCTGGGCCGCTACGCCGACCAGCACCGCTCGAGTTTGTTTGAAGCCGCGCTCAATGATGGCTTTCAACAAACCATCAATCCAAAAGCGGCGACGGCATTTCGCGGTCTGACCAATATGTTGATTGATTTCAACGACCAATTGGAGCGCAATGGCATCACAGCGCTGGGCTCAATCTTCCACGAAATGATGGAGCACATGGGCTATCTCGATTGGGTCAGCGCGAGCGATGACATCAAACAAAAAGACCGCCGCCGAAGAAACCTAAAAGACTTGGTGGGTTGGTTAAAGCGCCTGGGTCAAGAAGAGCTGAGCGCTGATGCCCTTTTGGCCAGGCTCTCTTTGGTGGCCGGGCCCGATGATGATCGACACGATGGGGTGGATCAAGTCCGATTGATGACGTTACACGCCGCCAAAGGCCTCGAGTTTGATCGCGTTTGGCTCATCGGCTGTGAAGAAGGCCTGATGCCTCATCAAAGAAGCGTCGACGATGGCCAAATTGAGGAAGAGCGCCGCTTAATGTATGTGGGCATTACGCGCGCTCGGCGAGTGTTGTCAATTTCTCATTGCAGCCAAAGGCGCCGCGGGGGCGAGGTGATTTCAACCGAGCCCAGCCGGTTTTTGGCGGAGCTGCCCGACGACTGCATCGATTGGCCACAAGCCAGTGGGCGCGAGAAAACAACGGGCGATGAGGCCAAAGCCAACATTGCCGCTTTGAAAGCCTTGCTTGAAGACTAAAGTCCGCTAAACTGAGGCCCATGCGTTCTATCCATCCCATTTATCGGTTTCTGTTGCTGCTGGCATTGATTGTTTCTGTGTCTGCGTGTGCCAACGATGCGCCGTGGGTGGAGGTTAAAGGCGAGCGTTTTGAGGTCACGATTGCAGATGATGATCAAAGCCGCGCGCGTGGCTTGATGTTTGTCGATGAGCTCCCAGCGGACCAAGGCATGTTTTTTGTGTTCAGGCGTGAGGCGCCTCGGGCGTTTTGGATGCGCAATACCCGGATCGCTTTGGACATTATTTATCTCAACGCCGAGCTTGAGGTGGTCGACATCATCAAAAATGCGAAGCCTTGCCGTTCGCAGCGTTGCCCATCTTACCCCTCTGCCAGACCGGCGCAATATGTTTTAGAGCTCAATGGCGGCATGAGCGATCGTTTGGGCTTAAATACCGGCGATACCATTAATGTGGGCAACATCGAACTGACGCCTTGATGGTTTTTTGATATCAACTGACCAAGCCAGCACCCACCACCATGACCCATCGCCCTTTTACCCTCATTCAACTATCCGATTGCCACTTCTTGGCGGACGCCCAAGGACTGTATCGGGACCAAAACCCAGATGCGTGTTTGGCGCGATTGCTGCCCGCATTGAAAGCACTCAAGCCCGATGGCGTGGTGCTGACAGGCGACTTGGCAGAAGATGGATCGCCCGCGGCCTATGAGCGGGTGGTCACGCACCTCAATGGCTTGGCGGAGAAAGTGGCGTGGATCCCCGGAAACCATGATGACCTGGATGCGATGAGTACGATATTTGGCAACGCAGGTTATGACTCGGGCCCAGTGCTCCAGTGGGGTGGCTGGCGCCTGGCTTTACTAAACAGCGTGGTGGCCAATGACCCAGGCGGTGAACTCGATGCTGGGCAATTGGCTTTGCTCGAGGGTTTGGCAGATGAACCACAACCGACCATGGTGTTTGTTCACCACCCACCCATGTCCGTGGGTTCGCCCTGGATTGATCGGTATGCGCTTCGTGCACCCGAGGCCTTGATCGAGCGGCTGGATGCCCAGTGGGCCCATGTCGTGGCGTTTGGCCACGTTCATCAAGTGTTCAGCGCCACCCATGAGGGCGTTCAATACTTATCGGCACCTGCCACCTCGGTCAACAGCCAGGCTGACATGGAACGTTTCACCACCGACCCAACAGGCCCCAAGGCCCGATGGTTTCGATTGATGCCCCAGGGGCGATGGGCAACAGGGGTGATCAGTGCTGGCTGATTGAAGCGTTTTTGGTTGGGGCTGGGTTTAGAGCTCCACCATCTCAAAATCTTCTTTACCGGCACCGCAGTCAGGACACACCCAGTCTTCTGGGACATCGTCCCAACGGGTTCCGGGTGGAATGCCATCATCAACCGCGCCTTCTTCTTCGTGGTAGATCCAGCCACAGACCACACACATCCAACTTTTATATGCTTGCTCTTCGCTCATTTAAGCCCATCCTCAATCGTTGGTTTTTCTTTGATAACACCAAGCTCCATTTTAAAACAAGGCTTTGGCCACCGAGACCAAAAAAGGCAAAACAAGCCCACCACAATAGGTGCTCGTGATTTTGTGTTGCCAGACCCCTGCTCGGCGCTCAAGCGTTGGCGTGGCATAATAGAAACAAAGCGGTTGTTGAGGTGACACGATCACCATAGGTTGGATCCGACGCAACAAAACCAACAAAGAGAGGCGGATATGAACACTTACTTAATCCCTTGGAAAAAATACATCGAGTTCAGTGGCCGTGCCTCGAGAAAAGAGTTTTGGACTTTTTATTTGGTGAATGCGGCCGTGGTGATTTTGGTGAGCACCATTTATGGACCGGGTTTGATGCATCACCCGATGGGCATGGGTGTGTACTCAGCACCCGCCTCCACCTTCTTATTTGCTTTTTTTGTCGCCGCTGTGCTGCCCACATTGGCGGTGATTGTGCGCCGTCTGCACGACACAGGTCGCAGCGGTTGGTGGGTTCTTTTGGGGTTTTTCCCAGTGATTGGGGGTTTGATATTGCTCATTATGTTGCTGTTTGAGAGCGAAGCAGGCGCCAACCGCTATGGGCCAGCGCCAATCAGTTAAGTCCTTTTAACCCCACACCACTAGAGAACACCCATGGTAATTAGCCACGACCGCATTAAGCATTGGGCGATTTTGTATGCCACCGCCTGGTTGCCAAAATCCCCGCGCACGTATCTTCGCTATCGCTTATTCGACCGCCAACGCCGTGGCATGCTCGAGCGTGGACAAGTGGTGATGATTCGACACCCCAAGACAGGCTCAACCTGGCTTCGGACATTGTTGACCCAGCTCTATCATCACCGAGATGGCATTTCTCCCAAACGGGTGTTTGTGGCCGATGAGTTGGCGTTGCAAAAAAAAGGACTGCCGCGTTGGATTATTTCCAATGGGTGGTACAGCCTAGAACATTTGATTGCCGAGGCCTATGCGACCAATGACCCGCTCATTCATGGCAAAAAAACCATTGTCTTGACCCGGCACCCTGGCGACATCGTGGTGTCTTGGCACCGCCAGTACCAAAAACGAACCAAGGCGTTTAAGCGCGAGCTGATCGAAGCAGACGTCAATCCCGATGGCCGGATTGATTGGCAGGCCATGGACCGTTGGACGTTCGTCCAAAACCCGCAATTGGGCCTGCCGGCCATTATTCGCTATTACAACTTTTGGGCCAGAACAGTTGAGGGCAGAGACGATGCGTTGTTGGTGCGCTATGAAGACCTCAGGCACGACACCGAGGCGACCTTGAGGCGCATCACTGACTTGTTGGGCGAGACGTTCAGCGATGAGGCATATCAAAAAGCCATTGAGTTTGGCTCAGTGGAGAACATGCGCCGCTTAGAAAAAGAGGGGTATTTCCAAAACGAGTCTCTGCGCCTGCGAGACGCCAAAGATCCGGAAGCACTGAAGGTGAGAAAAGCCAAAGTCGGTGGGTTTCGGGGGGATTTGGATGAGGCGCAAGCGCAGTGGGTGCAAGACCAAATTGACACGCATTTGGACCCGAGTCTTGGTTATCACAGCCCCCGCCCCAACGTATAACAGTAAATTCTAATATAATCGCCCAATGTCAATCATTGAGCGATTGCTGGGCTAAGACGTGTCAAAGGCTGCCCAGCCGGGTGGCCCGCTTTGGCCCGAGACAACAGGTGAGTGTTTATGACCCGAACAAAAATCCATGGGATGCCGCGTGGCCCGATGTCGGCGGTTGCGTGCATCACCGCCCTCTTGTTGAGTGTGTCTATTGGCGCTCAAAGCCCCCAAAATGAACCCAATTTGTGGGTGCGCGTGGAACAAGCGCCACTCATAGAATACGCTCGGCTGGATGGTCGCATCGAAGCGGTTCAACAAAGCACGGTGTCTGCCCAAACCAGTGGAACGGTCATCTCGCTGCCCGTCGATGTTGACGATGTCGTCAACGCAGGAGACTTGATCGTCGCCCTAGATGACACTGAACAACGCGCCAGGCTCAATCAAGCCAATGCCAACTTGTCCGAATCAGAAGCGGCCCTGACCGATGCCCGCCAGCGTTTGGATCGCATTGGGCCGTTGGTGGATCGTGGCGTGGCCTCGCAAGCAGAACTGGACCAAGCCAACAATCAATTCAACGCCGCCCAAGCTCGGCTGTCGCAAGCAAAGGCCGCTGTGGAGCAAGCCGAGGAACAACTCTCTTATACCAAGGTGGTCGCGCCGTATGGGGGCATCGTCACCGAACGGCATGTGGAGGTGGGCGAAGCCGTTAACCCCGGCGCACCTTTGTTGTCAGGGTTTTCCTTGGAGGCATTGCGCGTGGTGGCTGCCATCCCACAAAGGTATGCCGACTTGGCCAGACAGGACAAACGCGCCACGGTCACCCTTGATGATGGGCGCATCCTAGACACCGGTGAAATGACATTTTTCCCTTATGCCGATCCCAACACGCACAATTTTCGAGTGCGCCTGCCACTCACAGAGCCCGATGGCACACTGTTTCCTGGCATGTTGGTGCGCGTGGGCTTGCCCGTTGCCGAACGCCAAGCCCTTTGGGTGCCCACCACCGCCTTGGTTCGGCGGGGTGAGTTGCGAGGTGTTTATGTCTTAGATGAGAGCGACACGCCCCGGCTTCGCCAAATACGGACAGGTGTCACGCGGGGAGATCAAATCGAGGTGTTGTCGGGTCTGTCGGCCGATGAGCGCGTGCAAATTAGGGGCGTGCAGTGAGAAGCCAAAAACTCGGCATCTCGGGACAGATTGCCCGAGCGTTTCAAGACTCTCGGTTAACGCCCTTACTGGCAGGGGTGGGTCTGCTCTTGGGCTTGTTGGTCGTGATCATTACCCCGAAAGAAGAAGAGCCTCAAATCGATGTCACCATGGCCGATGTCATGGTCGCCTTTCCAGGCGCGTCGGTCCATGAAGTTGAAAGCCTAATTGCCACACCTGGCGAGCAAATCTTGGGTGAGGTTGAAGGTGTGGAACACGTCTACTCGGTCTCCAGAAGCGGCCAGGCCATCATTACCATCGAGTTTGAAGTGGGCTTGCCTCGCCAAGAGGCGTTGGTGCGTTTGTATAACCAAGTCTTTTCTAACCAAGATTGGTTCCCAGAGGGCTTAGGCGCCAGCACACCCGTGATCAAACCCAAAGGCATTGATGATGTGCCGATCATGGCGTTGACCTTATACGACCCCTCTGGCCAACAAACCGGTGAGGACCTCACACGACTGGCGCACGCTCTCGAGGTGGAGCTCAAGCGAGTGGCGGGCACGCGCGATGTCTATACCATTGGCGGCACCCCTGATCGCGTGGACATCACCTTTGATCCCGCACTTATGGCGGGGTTTGGGTTGAGCGTGGATGCGGTCGCCCAATCCTTGCAACAGGCCAATATGGCAGGCGCTGAAACGACCATCACACAAAATGGCGTGTCCATCCCAGTGATGCCGGGCGCACCATTGAGCACGGTGGAGCAAGTCCGCGAATTGGTGGTGGGGGTCGACCAAGACGCCGCTATTTTTTTAAGAGACAT
>CBFHIS010000044.1:0-12368 GCA_965655975.1 Wenzhouxiangella sp. | reverse complement strand
GAGCGCGCGTTTGTGGATGGACCGGTTGAGCAGCTTTGCGACATGCTCGATGATTGGCAAATCAACCGCGAATTAAAAGATTTGCCACCCCATGTTTGGGAGTTCATCAAAAAAGAACGTTTCTTGAGCATGATCATTCCTAAGGAATATGGCGGGTTGGGCTTTAGTGCTCAGGGCAATGCCGCGGTGGTCACCAAAATTTCGACTCGGTCATTGACCGCAGCGGTCTCAGTCATGGTTCCAAACTCTTTGGGCCCGGGCGAGTTGTTGATGCACTTTGGGACGCAAGCTCAAAAAGACCATTATTTGCCCAAGCTGGCCATTGGCGATGAGATCCCCTGTTTTGCTTTGACCTCACCCATGGCAGGCTCTGACGCAGCCTCAATGCCAGATGAGGGTGTGGTGTGCAAGGAAGTGATCGATGGCCAAGAGGTCTTAGGTCTCCGCGTGAGCTGGGACAAACGCTACATCACCTTGGCACCCATCGCCACCGTATTGGGCCTTGCCTTTAAAACAAGAGATCCTGACCGTTTGCTCGGTGATCAAGAGCATTTGGGCATCACATGCGCCTTGATTCCCACACAAACCCCAGGTGTCGTGATTGGCAATCGCCACCTCCCCGGTGGTTCCGTGTTCATGAACGGTACGACCTCAGGGAAAGAGGTCTTCATTCCCATGGACTGGATCATTGGTGGTCAAGACAGGATTGGACAAGGGTGGCGCATGCTCATGCACTGCTTAGCCGCAGGGCGTGCGATCTCCTTGCCGGCCCAAGGCGTGGCTGGTGGCAAGATGGCCAGCCTGTTGACAGGTGCCTATGCCCGGATCCGCTATCAATTCAAACAGCCGATTGGTCACTTCGAGGGCATTGAAGAGCCCTTGGCCCGCATCGGTGCCGAAGCCTATCGGATGGAAGCGGCCCACCAGCTGACGCTCTCAGCACTGGACCGTGGCGACAAACCCGTCGTGTTGTCTGCCATCCTCAAGGCCTATCTCACCGAGGCCAATCGCCGCGTCATCAATGATGCGATGGACGTCCATGGTGGCAAGGCTGTGGTGGAAGGACCCAACAACTATTTGTCGATGGGCTACCAAGCCCTGCCCGTGTCTATCACGGTCGAGGGTGCCAACATTTTGACCCGCTCCATGATTATCTTTGGACAGGGTGCGATTCGTTGCCATCCCTATTTGCTCAAAGAAATGCAATCGGCAGCGGACAAAGACCTCAAGGCATTTGATCATGCCATCTGGGGTCACGTGGGCTTTGTGATTTCCAATTTCTTCAGAGCCAGCGTTCTTGGCCTGACCCGCGGACGATTCACCCAGGCGCCGACATCGGGTGTGACGAAACGTCATTATCAAGACATCAACCGCCTGTCTGCGGCCTTTAGCTTGACAGCCGACTTGTGCTTGTTGATTCTCGGCGGCAAATTCAAGTTCAAAGAAAAACTCTCAGGACGCTTTGCCGATGCCTTGGCACATCTTTATATGGCATCGACCACGCTGCGCCGGTTCAGTGACGATGGGCAACCGGCAGAAGATATTGATGTCATGAATTTTGCCGTGCAAGACAGCCTCCATCGCGTTGAACAAGCCCTCTTTGAGGTCTACCAAAACTTCCCCGTCAAAGGCTTAGGAGGCGTGATCGCCCGTCTGTGCTTCCCTTGGGGTCGGGTTCACCACAAAGCCTCAGACCGCGTTGGGCATCGCCTGGCACGCCAACTGATGGCCAATACCGCAACGCGCGATCGCTTGACCACAGACATTTATCGCCCCAAAGAAGCTGACGGTGTGGGTGTGGTCTTGCAAGCATTTGAAGCGGTATTAAAAGCAGAACCAGCCGAGCACGCCATACGCAATGCTTTTAAAGCCGTGCCAAACCCTGTGAATGTAGAGAGCCTGGCCAAGCGCGGTGTTGAGGCGGGTGTCATCAGTGAAGACCAAGCCAGTGACTTGATTCTGGCCCAGCAATTGAGCGCGCTGGTCGTTGCTGTTGATGAATTTGCACCCGATGATTTGATTCATCCCATCACAGCACAACAGCCGGCTGCTTTGGCGAAAGCGAGTTAATTTTTATCCATTTGTTTTTAGTGAAGGACACACCATGACAGACCACACTTTGCATGTTCAGCGCGCAGCCGTTTTAGGCGCTGGCGTGATGGGGGCACAAATTGCAGCCCACTTCACCGCCGCTGGCATACCCGTTGATCTTTATGACTTACCAGCCAAAGAAGGCCCCAAAAGTCAGATTGCCGAGCAAGGCAAGCAGCGCCTATTAAAGCTAAAGCCAGCACCCTTGGCCAGCAAATCTCTGATTCATGGGATTCGGGCGCTGAACTTTGAAGACGATCTGGCCAAGCTCCAAGAGTGTGACTTGGTGATTGAGGCGGTTGCCGAGCGCATGGACATCAAAAGAGATCTCTATGCCAAGGTCACGCCCAATCTCAAAGAGGGCGCGATCTTTGCCAGCAACACATCTGGCTTGTCGATCACTGAACTGGCTGAGGTTCTCCCAGAGGCGTTGCGCGCACAATTTTGTGGTGTGCACTTTTTCAATCCACCGCGCTACATGCACTTGGTGGAATTGATTCCGCACGCAGGCACCAATCCTCAACTGCTCGACCAACTCGAAGACTTTTTGACCCGGCGCTTGGGCAAAGGCGTGGTTCGCACCCGCGACACCGCCAACTTCATTGCCAATCGCGTGGGTGTGTTCACCATGTGGTCGACGATGCATCATGCCGAGCGCTTGGGTCTGGGATTTGACACCGTGGATGCCCTGACAGGCCCCGCCATCGGGCGGCCCAAAAGTGCGACCTTCCGATTGGCCGATGTGGTGGGCTTAGACACCATGGGCAATGTCATCAGGACCATGCATGACAAATTGGCCGATGATCCGTGGCATGGGCTCTATCAAGCACCCAAGTGGCTTTCTGGCCTTTTAGAGCAAGGTGCCTTGGGCCAAAAAACAGGCGCCGGTGTGTTCAAGAAAATGGGCAAAGACATCGTTGTTTATGACCCAGAGACCGGTGATTACCGAGCCACCGACTACAGCTTGCCCGATTCCATTCAGGCAATACTAAAAATCAAAGACCCCGCCAAGAAACTCGATGCGTTGGCACAAGGCGAAACGCCCGAAGCTGAGTTCTTGTGGTCGATTCATCGTGACCTCTTTCATTACTGTGCGTATCACTTGGCTGAGATTGCCAATAGCACCAGAGAGATCGATCTGGCCATGCGCTGGGGCTATGGCTGGAAGCTTGGACCATTCGAACAGTGGCAAGCCGCTGGCTGGCACAATGTCGCCAAGCTCATCCAAAGAGACATTGATGCCGGTACCACTGGCGTCGATGCCACATTGCCTGGATGGGTGACAAAAATCGATCAAGCCCATGGCAAAGAGGGCTCATATTCTGCCAGCGAACAAGGCGTGAGCCCGCGCTCGGAACTGCCCGTCTATTCGCGCCAATATCAGCCTGAGAGACTGCTGGGTGAGGCCACTCAAGTTGGCCAAACCATCGAAGAGACCGATTACGTTCGTTTGTTCACACTCAAAGACGATGTATTGCTTGTCAGCCTAAAAACCCCCATGGGTGTGATTGAGCAAGGCGTGGTCGATGGCCTACACAGAGCGCTCGATTTGGTGGAGGCCAGCTATCAGGGCTTGGTCATCTGGCAACCCAAAGGGCCCTTCTCAGCCGGTGCCAATCTGAAAGCCGCCACCGGCATGATCGAGGCCGGTGATTGGGACAGCGTGCATTCACTGGTGGCGAACTTCCAAGAGGTCAATTTACGGATGCGCTACGCGTCTGTGCCCTCTGTCGCGGCTGTCCGTGGCTTGGCACTGGGGGGTGGTTTGGAGCTGGCCATGCACACCACCCAACGGGTCGCCCATCTTGAAAGTTACATGGGCCTTGTCGAGGCAGGCGTTGGCCTGCTGCCGGGTGGCGGTGGATTGGCCACTTTGGCACTACAAGCACAGCTTGACAACCTCACCGGGGATGCCTTTGCGTTGCTAGAAAAACGCTATAAGCAAGTGGCGATGGGACAAGTGGCGGGCTCTGCCATGGAAGCGCGTGAAATGGGTTACCTCCGAGACCATGATGCCATCGTCATGCACGAACACGAGCTCCTACACGCAGCCCATCACGCCATTTATGCACTCAATGCCCAAGGCCATCGCCCTGCTCTGCCCGAGCAACCCATTTTGGCGGCTGGGGATGTGGGTATCGCCACGCTTCGCATGTTGCTGGTCAACATGCGCTCGGGGAATTTTATCTCCGAACACGATGAGGAAATTGGCCAACGCATTGCCACCGTCATGTGTGGTGGTGCCATTGATCGTGGGACACCCGTGACCGAGCGCTGGCTCCATCACCTCGAGCGGGAGCATTTTTTGGCCTTGGCCCATATGCCAAAAACCCAAGAACGCATTGCCCACATGCTCAAAACCGGCAAACCCCTTCGCAATTAACGTTCAAAGGACTCAACAACAATGAGTGATGCATACATAATTTCCGCCGTTCGCACGCCCGTTGGGCGCGCTTTCAAGGGTGGCTTTCGCAATTATCGACCCGATGATTTGTTGGCGCATGCGCTGAAAGAAGCGCTCAAAGAAGTACCAAACTTAGACCCCGCCCGCATTGAAGATGTGATCGTCGGCTGCGCCATGCCCGAGGCCGAACAAGGCATGAATGTGGCCCGCATAGGCGCCCTGCTTGCTGGTCTCCCAGAAACGGTGCCTGGTGTCACCGTCAATCGTTTTTGCTCATCGGGTCTGCAAACCATTGCCATGGCCGCCGATCGCATTCGCACTGGTGATGCCGATGTCATGGTTGCAGCTGGAACAGAAACCATGACGATGGTGCCAATGATGGGTCACAAAGTGGCCATGAACCCCAAAGTCTTCGAAGATGACAACGTGGGCATTGCCTATGGCATGGGGATTACCGCTGAGAATGTGGCCAAGCAGTGGAACATCACCCGAGAAGACCAAGACGCTTTTGCCTATGCTTCGCACCAAAAAGCATTGGCTGCGATCGATCAGGGCCTATTCCCTGAGGTACGCCCAGTGACTGTGACCTCACACCAACCCGACTTTGGCAGTGGCGAGATCCGCACCAAAGACACCATCATTTCAACTGATGAGGGACCCCGACGCGACACCACCCCAGAAGCGCTGGCCAAACTCAGACCCGTTTTCAACGCGAGAGGCTCGGTCACTGCAGGGAACAGCTCGCAGATGTCTGATGGCGCCGGCGCGCTGATTCTGGTCTCTGAGCGCGTTGTCAAAGAACTCGGTGTCGAGCCGCTGGGGGTCTTTAGAGGGTTCTCAGTCGCTGGTGTCCCCCCAGAAATCATGGGCATTGGCCCCATTGAAGCCATTCCAAAAGTGCTCAAGCAAACGGGCATTGCTCAAAGTGACTTGGACTGGATTGAGCTCAATGAAGCCTTTGCGGCGCAAAGCTTGGCCGTCATCAGACAGCTGGAGATTGATCCTGAGCGCGTGAATCCACTGGGTGGCGCCATTGCTCTGGGGCACCCCTTGGGCGCCACTGGCGCAATCTTAGGCGCCAAGCTCTTGCATGGCATGAAACGCACCGGGCAACGCTATGGCATGGTCACCATGTGCATTGGCACAGGGATGGGTGCTGCTGGAATTTTCGAGCGCTTGTAAGTTCTGAGATCTTCGGGCGAGGCCATCTGGCCTCGCCACCATTCTAAAAGACCCGATACTCAGCGTTTAACAGGGACCACTTCAGCGCCACCTGAGGCCCAACGGGGGTCGTGGGCGGCTTCCATTTCGTTCGTTCGCAAGTCCCACATCACACCGTGCATGTTGCCCCACGTGCGTCCGCTCTCTTGGACCGTATGGCCAAGTGCTTCAAGCGCTTCGATGGCCTCTGCATCCATGCTGTCAGGCTCAATGTAGATTTGGTCGGGTAGGTACTGATGGTGGAACCTTGGCACAGAAACCCAAGACTCAGGACCATGGCCCTCGATGAAATCCAATAGCCCCAGAAATACCATGGTGATGATGCGTGAGCCACCTGGCGTGCCAATCACAGCCACTCGCTCGGGTGAGCGAACAATGGTCGGTGACATGGATGAGAGCATCCGCTTATAGGGCTCAATGGCATTGGCTTCAAAACCCACCAAGCCAAATGCGTTGGGCGCGCCTGGTTTGGCGGAAAAATCATCCATTTCGTTGTTCAATAAGACGCCAGTGCCAGGTGGCACGTAAGCTGCCCCATAGGCAAGGTTCACAGTCAGTGTGGCCGACACCATGTTGCCTTCGGCATCGATCAATGAAAAGTGGGTGGTGTTGTTGCCCTCAGGCCAAATATCAGGGTCATCGGCCAGCATTGAAGAGGGCGTGGCACGGTCTAAGCGAAGATTGGTTCGCATCCCAGCCGCATAGTCTTTTGACAGCAATAAGTCGATCGGCACATCAACAAAATCGGTATCACCCAAATATAAGGCACGGTCACGGTAAGCGCGTCGCATCGCTTCGCTCAACAGATGCGTCCGTTCCACTGAGCTCATTTCATCCACATCGTAGGCTTCGATCAGATTGAGCATCTGGGCAATGGCAATACCGCCTGAGGATGGAGGTGGCGCGGTAATGAGCTCATAGCCTTTGTACGTGGTGGTGATGGGCTCACGTTCTTTGACTGTGTAGCGCGCCAAATCATCCATGGTCCAAATACCACCAGCAGCCCGAGTGCCATCCACCAGGCGCTTGGCCACTTCACCTTTATAGAACCCATCATGCCCGTTCTCGACAATCGCTCTTAGGGTGTTGGCCAAGTCCGTTTGTACAATCAAATCACCGACTTCGGGCACTTTGCCTTCGGGCATAAAAATGGCCGCTGTCTCAGGCCAGCGATTCATCACCTCTTCTCGCATCGCCAACAACGTGACGTACTTCTCATCGGCCGGATATCCGTTGGCCGCCAAGTCTATGGCTGGGGCCAGCAAATCCGCCAACGGCAGGGTCCCATAATTTTCAGCAATGTAGACCCAAGCAGCGGGGGCGCCTGGGATGCCAGCGGCCAAGCCACCATTGACGGCCAAGTCACGATTGACATTGCCCTCATCGTCTAAATACATGTCTCGATGCGCCGCTCCAGGTGCCACTTCACGCCCATCAACCATGGTCGAGAGTGAATCATCATGGCTTTGCAATACCCAAAACCCACCGCCACCAATGCCCGAAGACGCCGGCTCCACAACCGCTAAAGCCGCAGATACAGCCACCGCCGCATCATAGGCATTACCGCCTTTGGCCATGATCGACAACCCAGCCTCTGTTGCCAATTCATGCGCACTTGAGACGGCATAGGCATTCGGCTTGACTTGAGAATTGGGCTCGACTTGGGCGACGGCACCGAACGCGAACTGGAGAAGGAAAAGAGCAGTGAGGCAGAGAAATTTTTTGGTCATAAAGATTCACCGTAATGCGTGGCCAGTGCTTGAGCAACCAGCGGATGGACAAATTCAGACACGTCGCCTCGCAGGCGAGCGACTTCTTTCACAAGTGTTGAAGAGATAAACCCATGTTCTTCATCAGGGGTCATGAACATGGTTTCGACCTCTCTGACCAAATGGCGGTTCATCGAGGCCAATTGAAACTCATACTCAAAATCGGAGACCGCGCGCAAGCCCCTTAAGATCACCCCAGCACCCTGCTCGACCACAAAATTGGCCAGCAGGTTGTCGAAGCCTTTGACCTCGACATTGGGCAATGTGTGCTCAGCCAATACCCGCTGGGTCAACTCGATGCGATGTTCCAAGGAAAAAGCAGGCTTTTTATGCGGGCTTTGGGCAATGGCCACCACCACACGGTCAAATACACGCGCTGCTCTGAGCACCAAATCGGTGTGCCCATTGGTCATGGGATCAAATGTCCCAGGATAAATCGCCGTTGAATGACTCACTTGACTCACGTGTGATCCTTTGAGGATGGCGCCTAATCAGCCCGTATGATAACGCAACAGCGAAATCTCAACCTGACCCATGACTTTTTCGCGCTCAATGCGAAGCGATGGGCCAAGCGAGTCCCTGTCGACGCCACACCCTTTGGCCGATTCCAGATAGACCCAGCCACCATCGCGCACCAACCCGCCCTCCATCGCGATCTGCAGCCACGCGTCGAGGTGCGCCCCCTCAAAAGGCGGATCCAGAAACACCACATCAAAGGCCTGATGTTCTTGGTGTATCCACTGTTTGGCGTCGGCACACACAAACTTGGCTTTTTCGATGCCTGGCCAAGTCTTGGTGGCCTCCTTTAGTGAGTCCAGTACGGGTCTTGATTTCTCTACAAACACATTCGACGAGGCGCCACGCGACAAAGCCTCCAAGCCCAAAGCACCCGAGCCTGCAAAAAGATCCAGGCAGTGGGCCCCAATCAGCCGCGGACCCAGCCAATTGAATAAGGTCTCGCGCACACGATCGCCGGTGGGCCGCAAACCCGGTGCTTCGATCACGGGCAACCGGCGCCCCCGCCACTGACCCGCAATGATCCTTACTTGGTTTGAATGCTTTTTAGATTTCATGGAAGTGATAGGATAGCTTTTATTTGGATTTTGGCCATGTTTTCGATCTTTCGACGGAAAAAATCGGGTCAGGGTGTGGAGTCTGCCACCCTCCGCCCCATCGAACAAAGTGGCGTTGACCCTCTAGAATCTCGGCTGACGCGCACTCGATCAAGCTTGTCTCATCTGTTTGGCTTACTCAATCAAGCCAGCAAGATTGATGATGCCCTCATTGAGGAGATCGAGACCACGCTTTTAATGGCTGATATGGGTGTGAACGCCACTGAGCGCATCATGTCACAGCTGAAAGCGGCTGTCGATCAGGGCGTGATCGAACAACCCAAGCAATTGCTCCCCGCTGTCCAGGCAGAGCTCTATGCATTGATCGAGCCGGCCGAGCAATTCTTGGCTATTGATCCAGACAAAAAGCCATTTGTGATCTTAATGGTTGGGGTCAATGGTGTGGGTAAAACCACCACTATTGGCAAACTGGCCAAACGATACATCGATGAGGGCTTGAGTGTGATGCTCGCAGCTGGCGATACATTTAGGGCTGCCGCTGTCGACCAGCTCAAAGTCTGGGGAGAGCAAAACGAAGTGCCTGTGATCGCTCAATCCTCGGGTGCTGATACCGCCGCTGTTATTTATGATGCCATTCACTCAGCCACCGCTCGCGGCGTGGATGTGTTGATCTGCGACACAGCTGGCCGCCTCCACACCCAAGGCCATTTAATGAAAGAGCTCCAAAAAGTCGCGCGCGTGATGCAAAAAATTGATCCGACTGCACCACACGAAACCTTGTTGGTGGTGGATGCAGGCACCGGCCAAAATGCTCTGGCACAAGCCAAGGAATTTAATGCCGCCATCCCACTCAGTGGTCTTGTGGTCACCAAGCTCGATGGTACGGCACGCGGTGGCATCTTGTTCGCTCTAGCCTCTGAGCTCAAGCTCCCCATTCGTTTTATTGGTGTGGGCGAGAGTGCCAAAGATCTCCGGCCGTTTGATGCCGGGACATTTGTGCACGCCGTGCTGCCTGTTGCAGAGGACTAGACACCCATTGGCGAAGCGCATCCCAACGTTTGCATCGCGTCTTTTTCGCTGGTGGCAATCATCAGGACGCCACGATCTTCCCTGGCAACAGGACCGCACGCCCTACCGAGTTTGGGTCTCTGAGATTATGTTGCAACAAACCCAAGTCAGCACAGTGATTGATTATTTCAATCGCTTCATGGTGCGTTTTCCAACCCTAGAATCCTTGGCCAATGCAACGCCAGACGAGGTCCTCGCGCACTGGTCTGGCCTGGGGTATTACGCTCGTGCCAGAAACCTGCAGGCGTGTGCCAAACGCTGTATGAGCGAGCATGCCGGCATGCTACCTGAGAATCCGGCTGCCCTACAGGCTTTACCGGGCATCGGCCGATCCACCGCCAACGCGATTGTGGCGCAGGCGCACAATCAGCGCGCCGTGATTCTAGATGGCAACGTCAAACGGGTCCTGGCACGACACGAGCTGATTGAGGGCTTTACCGGGCAATCATCGGTGCAAAGGGACCTCTGGGAAGCGGCTGATCGGTTGACTCCAAAAGAGGATGCAAGAGATTACACCCAGGCCATTATGGATTTGGGTGCCACGGTCTGCACCCGCACAAAGCCCCAATGCAGCGCGTGCCCCGTGCATCAAGACTGCCAAGCATTTTTGTTGGACCGGACAGCCGAACTCCCCACGCCACGACCCAACAAAGCAAAAAAAGAAATGTCCTTACATTTTTTCATCTGCCGCAACAAACAAGGAGAGCTCTTGCTGGAGCGGCGGAGTAATCAAGGCATTTGGGGTGGACTGTGGTGCCTGCCAGAGTCTCTTGAGGGTCGAGCGGTGAGAAAGCTTCAACCCAGCTCACCGATTGATCCTGTGGCGCATTTGTTGACCCATCGAAAATTATCTCTCACCTTCGAGCATTGGGTTGTGGAGGGACCAGAGCTTATCCAGCCCCACACTGGGGCTGGTGCTTTGACTTGGCTCAAACCCCAAGACGCCAGACAACTTGGGCTACCTAAGCCGATCCAGACGGTGATTGACCAACTGTGATTGGCTCATTGTTGATACACTAAAACCATGAGCGAAACCGTCAATTGTCAGTATCTGGGCCGGGTGGGCACACGCCTGAAAAGGGCTCCTTTGCCTGGACCATTGGGTGAGCGCATTCTCAATGAAATCAGCCAAGAAGCTTGGCAGCAATGGCTGGCGCATCAGACCATGCTCATTAATGAAAATCGGCTCAGTCCAATTGACCCATCCCACCGGCAATACTTGATCAATCAAGCCGAGGCGTTTTTATTTGGTGGAGAGGTAGACCAAGCCGTTGGCTACGTGCCACCTGAGACCTCCTGATCTAATTCAATTCTTTTTGTCCAGATGCGCGAGAACCGCGGTGCTGGCCTGTCTCATAAATCCCAACGATCTCACATCGGGCAGAACCGACCACAACCTCATCACCTAGGGCGATAAAGTTCGGGCTCATCCCAGCAAATTGAAGACGAATGGCTTGCCTCAACGCAAACAAGCAAGAGGGCCTTAATTCGAGCCGATAGGTTCGGATGGGGTTGTTGAGTTCAATCCACAAGCTCTCGTCTTCCATGAGATCCCATGCTGAGAGCTGGCTGTAGCGGATGCGCTCCAAAGAGCTTTGAGCCTGCGTTGAGACCTCAGTGGCTGAGGCGGTGTGCACTGTACTTGGTGTGGCGCAGGCGCTCAATAACCCGATCGATAGCATGCCAATCAATAAGGCCAATGGTCTTGCATTGTTTGTCATCATCTGCTCATCACTTTAAAATTTGGACCCAGCGTGGGGCATCTGTTGTTCAGACTCAGTAATCAACTTACCATGCCTGCGTGAACCATGGTTTGGGGCATGCAGAGCCCTCAGCACGCCATTGGGCTCAAATGCTGGACTCCGCTGAGAATCGTGATAAAATGCTCGCTTGTCTTCGGGCAAACCATCAAACACAAGCGGCTAGGTAGCTCAGTTGGTAGAGCAGCGGATTGAAAATCCGCGTGTCGGCGGTTCGATTCCGCCCCTGGCCACCACAATTTTTTGATGTGGCAATTGACTTGTCGACCATCAGATCGCTTCCCGACACCCCAGATCGAGCGCCACTGGAATCTACTACTGAGCCTGTCCTGTGCTAGCTGTTTTTGGCTAGAATTTTAGTTGCACCACGATCGCATGACTGAATTGCTGGGACTTGACCTTGTCAGCCATGGATCTGGCCAGCTTATGGGGCACCACTGCTGAAGAAGGCCAGTCGTTCTTGTTAGTGCCTCGGCAGGCCATTGAGTCAAGCGTCACTCCGTGACGCTAAAAAGATGGGCTATTGGGTGAAAGGTTTCAGATCAGATGGCATCTGAGCCTTATGGCACTGGGAACTCGGGCAAACGCGCATCAGGGAAATACACCACCCGGCAATGGTCGCCGTTTTGATTGCAGCCCACAAAACTCATCTTCGTGGTCGGCCATAGGGCCTCGTTTCGGTGTGTTTTAATCAAGGGGTTTTCCACCTCGGTATATAACCCCAAACCTCGACGATCTTCACCTGATTCGAAGCGCTTTTTATGGAAGTCAATGGCGTGATGAAGCAAATGAAACGCCACATTTTGCTGGCGAAACTGTGGATCGACAAACACTCTAAACATCCAAAGTGGGACAGCCAGCCTTGAGGGTGTCCCTAAAAACGTGGTTGCAATGCCCACCACATCATCGCCTGGCTCCGATACCGCAACTGCCAAGATTTGCGGGCGCCGTTCAACAATCACCGCCTCCGGCAACAACGCAG
>CBFHIS010000043.1:11233-12519 GCA_965655975.1 Wenzhouxiangella sp. | reverse complement strand
GGATTGCATGGTGCAACCTATGTCGTCGATGTGACTTTCTATCGCGCGGAGCTCGATGAGAACCAACTGGTGATCGACATTGGCTTGGCCAGCGATGCCCTTAAAAAGATTCTGACCGAGTTCAATTACCAGAACCTCGATGAGGTCGCCGAGTTTAGCGGCATGAACACCACCACCGAATTCATGGCGCGCGTGGTGTTTGACCGATTAAAAACCGCGATTCAAGCCGCTCAATTGGGCGAGGGCGCCAAAGCGATCAGCGAGATGGAGGTGAGTCTAGAAGAGTCTCATTTGGCACGCGCCGCCTATCGTGCCCCGCTGTATTGACCCTTGAAGTGCCTATGAGCCAAGCTCAGACCATTGTCTTTGTGGTCCCAGGCGACCCCAACCAACGAACGGGCGGGTATTTGTACGACGCCCAAATGGTCCAAGCCCTGGAGCACGCCGGGCACAACGTGCAGGTGGTGGGCTTGGCGGGTCAATTCCCCATCCCCGACCAACTCGCCAAAGACAGCCTCCAGGCGGTGTTGTTGGCCCACCCCAAAAACGCGGTGGTAATCATTGATGGCCTGGCACTCGGTGGGCTCGGTCAAATGGTCCATGAGATTCGACACAGCCTTGCTTTTGATCAACAAAAGCCCTCCGAGCGCACCCGCTGGATCGCATTGGTCCACCACCCCTTGGCCGATGAAACGGGCTTAGACGAACAACAAGCCCGCTGGCTCTGGGAACAAGAAAAGCTGGCTTTGGCCAGCTCTGATCAAGTGATTGTGACAAGCCCGTTCACCGCCGCTCGCTTGGTCGAAAAAGGGTATGTCGACACCGCACCCACGGTCGTCACCCCAGGGGCAGCACCTGCGCCATTGGCCCAATGCGCTCAAGACGATCCATCCAAAGAGGCACGGCGCTCTCCTCACCCGTGCGCGCGCTTTTTAACGGTTGCCTCGCTGACCCCGAGAAAAGGGCACTCGATTTTGCTCGAAGCGCTTGGTGAGATTCAAGGTCTCGACTGGGTGTCTGAATGGGTGGGCGACCCCGCCCGCGATGCCGCACATGCCAAGCGGTTGATGCAATCGATCAAGGCCCTTGGTCTCGATGATCGGGTGGTGTGTTGGGGGGAGCAAGACGCCGATCAACTGGCCGAGCGCTATCATTCCGCGCACGTTTGTGTGTTGCCCTCACTCTATGAAGGCTACGGCATGGTGGTGACCGAGGCCATTGCCCGAGGTCTTCCAGTGATCACCACCGATGGGGGTGCGCTGCCCGACACGCTCCCTGATGACGCG
>CBFHIS010000043.1:0-11135 GCA_965655975.1 Wenzhouxiangella sp. | reverse complement strand
CAAAAGACCCGTACAATAGGCCTGAGACGGAATCTCAGATGAGGTCTGGATGAGCGAGTTATTGTTTGACAGCGAATGGCTGACCTTGCGTCGGCGCGCCGATCACCAAGCCCGCGATACATTGCTCAATGAAGAAGCGGCTTATTGGCTCGCCAACAGACACCGGTCGCACATTGTTGATTTGGGGGCGGGCAATGGCAACAACGCCCACTACCTCATGCCTTGGTTGGGTGCTCAGCAGCATTGGCGCCTCATCGACCACGATGCCGCGCTTTTAAAAGAAGCCCGACGCAGCCTCGAACAAACCATCGAAGCCAACCACGCCGATGAAGACCACTGCGTCGAAACGGGTCAGATGGATCTCAACTTGCTCGATCTCCCCGCGCTGCATCAACAATGGCCGATTGATTTGGTGAGTGCCTCGGCGCTCTTGGATTTGGCGAGCGCGTCTTGGATTGAACGACTCGCCGAGCAATGCCAAACCATTCAAGCCGCAGCCTTATTTGTGCTCAGCGTCAATGGCCACTGGTCGATCACAGGGATCAAAGACCCCCTCGATGAGACCATCCGACAAGCGTTTAATGCCCATCAAACACAGTCCAAAGGCTTGGGTCAAGGGCCCGCGCTTGGCCCCATGGCCGCCTTCAAGGCCGCTGATCAGTTCAAAGCGTTGGGTTTTCAGGTGCAGACCAGGACCAGTGTGTGGCAGTTGTTGGCGGGTAGCGCCTACACCAAGGCGTTGGGCTTTCAATTGATCAATGGCTGGCACCAAGCGGCCTGCGAGATGTTGCCCGATCAAACCCATGAGTTTGATGTCTGGTTTGTCCGTCGGCAGACGCAACTGGCCTCAGGACAGGTGGGTATTGAGGTGGGACACACCGATCTGTATGCTGAGCCGCTGGCTTCTTAGCCTCGGTCTGCTGGGTGCTCTGGTCTGGTGGTTGGGGCCACTGGAACTTCTGGACCAACTGAGTGGATTTAATGGGGCGTGGCTGTGGTTGGCCTTGGCCATTGGCCTCATTCAAGTGATGCTGTCGGCGTTTCGCTGGCACTTCACCGCCCGTTCGTTGGGGCTGGACTTGTCTTTTCTGGCCGCGTGGCGCGAGTACTATTTGGCCAGCCTCATCAACCAGGTCTTACCCGGTGGCGTGGTCGGCGATGCCTATCGGGCCAAACGCCACGCCGATCAAAGCACGCGTCGGGGCAGGGCGTGGCTGGCCGTGGTGATTGAGCGGTTCTCTGGTCAATTGATGTTGGTGGTTTTAACACTCGCTGTGTTGGTGTTTTCCGATACCTGGCATCAAGCACTGGCCGGTTTGTTTCCCAATGCCGTCTTGCCGACCATCGCCTTGATGGTGGTTGGCTTAATGCTTGGCCTTTTCATTCTCTACCACTTGATCAGCCGATCCAAACGCGGGCACGCCCTCCCCGATGGCTGGGTCGCCTCGTCGCTCCAAGGCCTCCAACAAGCCTTCTGGCCCGTGGGCCGCCTGGGTGTTCAACTGTTGAGCTCTGGGTTGATCTTGTTGAGCTACATCGCGATTTTTGTGGTGGCGGCACGGGCGATGGGTGTGGACTTGCCCATGACCACACTCACCATTTTGGCCCCGCCTTTGTTGTTGGCGATGGTCATTCCCGTCACGGTCTCGGGTTGGGGTTTGAGAGAAGCGGCAGCGGCGGGTGCTTGGGGCATTCTGGGCCTCGATCCGGCTCAAGGCGTGGCGGTCTCGGTGGCTTATGGGGTGTTGATTTTTATCATTGCATTGCCCGGTGTGGCGCTGTGGCGGCCAGTGGCCAAACCCAAGTGATGTTAGAACAAAAACTCGACAACGATCTCTTCTTCTAAAGTGGCCACGCGCATCGACCGGCGGATCGCTTGGTCTAAGTGCTTGATCGGGGGCAATTCAATGCCCGATGGACCCGAGCCAATGATCAAAGGCGCCACCATCAAATAGAGTCGGTCTAGGGCATGGGCTTGGACAAAGTTTGAGATGGTCCGATGCCCGCCTTCGATCAACAGACGCTGATATCCAGCGCCTGCCAAGGCTTCAATGATCTGGTGCGGACAAAACCCCTTGTCTTTTTGGGTGAGAGCAAGCACCTCCACATGATCGGGCAACCCCTTGATGCGTGCTTTGGCCTCAGCGTTGTTGCCATCCACACACACCATCACCCGCGTGCCATCGTCTCTTAATACGGGGTTGGTGGGATCGATGCGCGCGCTGGGATCGAGCACCACTCGGGCCGGGTTGGGGCCTTCGCACAAACGCACATCCAGTCTCGGTTGATCGGCCAGTGCGGTGCCCACACCAATGACCACCGCATCGACATGGCTCCTGATTTGGTGCAAAAAAACACGCGTGGCTTCGGCATTGATGTAGTGCGAATGGCCATTGGGCGTGGCGATGCGACCATCCAAGCTTTGACCCAACTGCCCCACCACCAAGGACGCAGGCCAGGCATTGAGCCAGTCTTGGGGGGTTCGTTGATCGCGCACACTGGGGCGGTTGTTCACATCATCATTTCCCATGTGGGTTAGTTTACTAGGCTTGTTGAATGTCATAATGGTCGAATATGCATCAAGTCGAACGGGCAATTTTTGATTTAAGGCGGGGCATGCCCGTGGTGGTGGACCAAACCTTGGTGTATCCCACCGAATCCATTGACCCGCAGTTAAGTGATTTGTTGGTGGACCAAACGCCGACTTTGGTGGTCTCGCAACACCGCCTCAATGCCCTCAAACACCACACCGACGAGCGCTCGCTCGCCTTTCCGCTCAAAAACTCACCCAATGACAAAGCCTGGGTGGATTTTCAAGCCGTGCATGAGGCCGCCTCCGCGCCTGAAACAGATTTGGGGGCGATGTTCGACACACCCCGGCCCACCACACCGGCCGAACACGCCGCGCTTTGTTTGATGCGGCGCGCTTTGCTGTTGCCGGCGGCTTTGACCGTGTCATTGCAAGGCGCTTTTAAAGAACGCGTGGCGGCACTGGTGGCCGATGGCACGTTGTTGGCCGTCGATACCCCCTCGGCTCAAAACTGTTATGCCCTATCCGACGGCATGGTCAAACGCATCAGCGAGGCCGATGTGCCCTTGGACAAAGCCCTAATAACCCGGTTTATTTTGTTTCGAGAGCCCGATGGGCTGAGAGAACACGTGGCGGTGGTGATTGGTGATCGTGATCAATGGCCCGAAGCGCCACCGGTTCGCTTGCACTCGTCGTGTTTGACGGGCGACTTATTTGGCAGCTTGCGGTGTGATTGTGGTGAACAACTCCAAAACGCGGTCGAAGCGATTGAAAAGCATGGCGGCGGGGTGTTGTTGTATCTCTCGCAAGAAGGCCGTGGCATTGGTTTGGCCAACAAACTTCGGGCGTACCAATTACAAGACGAAGGCCTCGATACCGTCGATGCCGATCAGTTATTGGGTTTTGGCGAAGACGAACGCCGCTACCGAGTGGCGGTGGATATCTTGGCCGCACTCAACATTCCATCGATCCATTTGTTGACCAACAACCCGATCAAGCTCGACGCATTGGAGTCTGGTGGCATTGAGGTCCGAGCACGCGGCAGTTTGTTTGGTCGGGTGACAGACCAAAACAGACGCTATTTGGATGCCAAGCAACGTCGTTCGGGGCATTGGTTGGAAGAAGTGCTCGAACGCACTTAAAGACGGGTTGGGAGTGGGTGTCTCGCCGTGGCCTCAATCACCTCCGCCAAAGCCGCCCCATAGTGTCTGAGTAAGGCCTCACCTTCTTCGGCGCTGGCATCCGCCGCCCGCCCAGCCACGCCTTCTGGATGCAAATCCTCAGCCAACCAGGCCACGGGGGCTTGCCCCGCCCAAGGTGGGTGGTCCATAACAAAATGCTTAGCTTGGTCCATGTGAACCGTTTCTGGGCTCAGCGCTGAGACGATGGAGGTCTCGAGTTGCCCGCCGTGCAGGCCTTGTTTGATTTCTGATGCGTCGGGGCCATCGGCCAAGGCATGAAATTTTGGATAGTAGGCCTTGGCGATCACCAGCCCCAGGCGCTTTCTGAGTGAGATGGCCACCGATTCAATCACACCCACATTGCCCCCATGGGCATTCACGATCACCCAACGAGAAATGCCAGCGCGCGCGAGCGCCTCACCATAAGCGCTTAAGTGTGCGGCCATGACCTCAGGTGACAGCGAGATGGTGCCAACAAAATGGCTGTGCTCTTCGCTCGCACCCACGGCAATGTCGGGCATCAGCACCACTGAGGTGTCTTGAGCGAGGTGCTTGCAGGCTTGCATGACCAGCCCCTGGCCAATCTGTGTGTCGGTACCCAATGGCAAATGCGGGCCGTGTTGTTCGGTGGCGCCGACCACCACCACGGCCACCAGCCCGCCATTGGATTCTTGTACCAAGGATGCCAAGGCGGGAGAACTCAATTCTGACCAAATGTGGGTTGCCATGTGCGGCCCTTGTTGTTTTGTCTAGACGCTTCAGTCTAACCAAGCCATTCGCTGTGGTGGATGATTTTCGTTACGGAGTACTTGCACGTTTGTTTTGGAATGATATAGTATAACATTATTGGTTCAATTAACCCCATAGGTCACATCAATGAAACCACGTCTTTTGCCTTGGTCGATCGCGCTTGCCCTGTTTGGAACCTCGGTGGTGTCTGCCGATACCGATGAAACCGATGCCACCGACACCCGCCACCCCAAAGAAATGGAGCGGATCGTGGTCCAAGCCTTGCCCTTGGAGAGAAATGCGCTGCAATCGGCCCAACCGATTGATGTGTTGGCCGGTGAACGCTTGGAAGACCGCCGGGGCATGACCTTGGGCGAAACGCTCGCCAACCAACCCGGTGTGCAATCGTCTTACTACGGGCCGGGTTCGGGCCGACCCATCATTCGGGGCTTGGGGGGCACGCGGGTGCGTATTTTGGAAGACAGCTTGTCCACCGCCGATGCCTCAAGCTCGAGCGATGACCACGCGGTGAGCGTTGATCCCTTGCTGGTGGAGCAAATTGAGATCTTGCGTGGACCGGCGACCTTGTTGTTTGGCTCGGGTGCTTCGGGTGGCGTGGTCAATGTGATCGATAACCGCATCCCAACACAGGTGCCTGATGCGCCGCTGACCGGTGCTTTTGAGCTTCGCGGCAACACCGTGGCCGATGAGACCAGTGGCGTGTTGCGACTCGATGGCGGCAGCGGTTCGTGGGCTTGGCACCTAGATGGCAGCTGGCGAGACAGCGACGACTACAAGATCCCTGGTATGGCCAGACGAGAGATCGATGAACATGGTGAGGCGCATCACGACGAGGAACACCATGACGATGAGCACGGCCATGAGGAAGGAACCAAAGGCTTGCTCGAGAACAGTTTTGTGGAAAGCCAGTCGGGTACGTTTGGCCTGAGCTTCATTGGCGATCGTGGATTTATCGGCGCATCGGTGCGTCACTTTGCCTCGGACTATGGCATCCCCGCACCCCATGCACACGGTGAGGAGCATGGCGACGAGCACGGGGAAGACCATGGTGATGAGCACCATGATGAACACGACGAGCATGGCGAAGAAGCGTTCGCCATGATTGATTTAGAGCAAACGAGCTTTGATGTGAAAGCCGGTCTCAATGAGCCCTTCGCTGGGTTTAAGCGATTCACACTCCGAGCCGGTTACAACGACTACAGACACGAAGAAATTGAAATGGAGGGGGAGCACAGTGGTGAGCACCATGATGATGAGCACCACGATGAGGGTGGGCACGATGACCACATGCACAGCGGTACCGTATTTGACATCGAGACCACCCAAGTCCGGATGGAGCTAGAGACCCATGAGTTTGCCGGTTGGGTCGGCGCGATTGGCATGCAATACGACAACGAAGACTTCAATTCGGTGGGTGCCGAAGCCTATGTGGCGCCCAACACCACCGAGGGCTTGGCGTTGTTTGCGCTGCAAGAAAAAACCTGGGGCGACTTTACCTTGAGCCTAGGCGCCCGCCTTGAATCGGCAGACATCGAGGCCGACATTCATATGGACCATGATGATCATCATGACGATCACCAAGATGGGGATCATGATGAACATCACGATGAGTTTGAGTTCGCGACAAACCAGCGCGACTTCACCGCCGTCTCTGCCAGCGTGGGTGGCATTTGGCGCATGAATGATTTGTGGCAAAGCACGGCCAACTTCTCTTATTCCCAACGCGCGCCATCGGCCAGCGAACTATTCGCCAATGGACCCCACTTGGCCACCTTTGGGTTTGAACGCGGCAGCGATGCGCTCGAAAAAGAAACCAGTTATGCCTGGGATTTTGGCGTCCACCGCCACAGCGCTGATTTTGATTTCAAAGCCAATGTGTTCTACAAAGACATCGATGATTTCATTTACTGGAACGAGACCGATGAGATGCTCGATGGCTTCCCACTGAGGTTGGCCACGCAAAACGATGCCGAGCTCTATGGCACAGAGATCATGGCCAATTGGCAAATCCATGACACCACTTGGGGTGATTTTGATGTGCATGCGAGCCATGACTGGGTTCGCGGCAAACTCACCAACGGTGAGAACTTGCCCCGCATCTCGCCCCAGCGGGTGCAATTGGGTCTCGATTGGCATTCAGGTCCGTGGCGTGCCGCGGTGGAGTGGCAACACATGTTCGAGCAAGACAAGACCGCCATGCATGAGCCTGCCACACCCAGCTATGACTTGATCAATGCCCGACTCGCCTACACCTTTGATTTAAGAGACGCCCGACTCACGGCGTTTGTTGAGGGCAAGAACCTAGGCGACCAAGAGGCCCGCGTGCACACCTCTTATCTCAGAGACTATGCACCTTTACCTGGCAGAAACTTCATCGCCGGTTTGCGGGGCGAGTTTTAATCCAAGAAAACATCAAATATTGGGCCTTCTCTAACCAACAGGCCTCTCAAACAACAAGGCCCGCTCATTTGAGTGGGCCTTGGCACATTCAGGGGGTCTATAATGGGTGCAATTTCATACCCCAAGCCCCTAGGAGGCTCCATGTTTGCCGCATTCATCACCGCCAGCCGTCTGTCTGTGTTCGCATTGGTCTGTGTGCTCACCATTGCCAGCGCACCCACTTATGCTCAGTCGATTAACTTAAACCCTGGTCTTTGGGAATACACCAATGAACTGAGCTTTGGAGAAGGCCGCGCGCCACAAACCCAGGTGTTTGAAGATTGCGTCACAGCCGAAGACTTGAGCGAGGGCAGCTTCATGATGCAAGACATCGAAGCCTGTGAGGTGGTTGAGCAACAGATGCGGTTTGATCAAATGACCTATGTCATGAACTGCATGGGGCCTGAGGGAACAACGCTGGCCATTGATGCACGCATCGAGTTCGATGGGGACACCGCCCAAGGCGTGATCAACAACACCATCGCTACCCCCCTAGGTGATATGAAGATGGTGGTGAACTTATCGGCCCGTCGCTTGGGTGATTGCGAGGCCCCTGACGAGACCGCAGAAGAGTCAGACGAGGACGCAACTGCGCCCACGCCCAATTAAATGTTGGCCACTTAGAAAAATCAGCGCGCTATGGGTCCAAGTTGCGTGGCTAAAGCCCCAGTGTGGATGGCGGGATTGTAATAGCGGGTGGTGAGCTTGGCGGCATCAAACCGTGCTTGATCGGGTGGGGCCAATGTCCCGCCTTTGACAGCCAAGGTCGCAGACCACCAGCCCGACGGGTAACACGGCTGCGGAAAGCCCAGCGTGGCTGTGTCACTAAAACCGGCATCGTGCATGTTCTTTTTGATGCCCTCGATCAAAGAAAGGTGCAATAGAGGTGACTCGCTTTGTTGCACCATGATACCGCCCGGGCCGAGTGCGGCATAACAGTCTTTGACAAACTCAGGACCAAACAAGCCCTCGGCCGGGCCAATTGGGTCCGTTGAGTCGATGATGATGACATCGACGCTCTCAGGGGGTAGTGATTTGATGTGGGCCAGCCCATCGTCGAACAGCAGCGTGGCGCGAGGGTCCTTGTTTCGCTCACACAACTCTGGAAAGAATTTTTCGGCCAAACGGGTGACTTTTTCATCGATCTCAACTTGTGTGCATTGGGCCACGCCCTCATGCGCCAACACTTCTTTGAGCGTCCCACAATCACCACCGCCAATGATGAGGACGTTTTTCGGGTTGGGGTGAGAAAAGAGCGCCGGGTGGGCCAACATCTCGTGGTAGAGAAAATTGTCGCGGGTGGTCAACATGACATAGCCATCGATGACCATCAAGTTGCCCCAATGGGTGGTCTTGTAGACATCAATGGTTTGATAATCGGTCATCTCGTGGGCGAGGTGCGATTCGATGGTCCAGGAAATGGCCACGCCTTCGGACTGATAGGGCTCACTGAACCAGGTGTGTTGTGTGGGGAGCATGATGGACCGATACCTTTTTGTCTAAGTCAACCAAATTAGCTTAACGGAAATTTGAGGCAAACGGCGAGCGAAGCCCGCAGTGGGGTAAAAGTTTAACGCTCGCACTTTACTCAATATATTGAGTAAACCGACCTTCAACCGAGCCTAATGATCAAACAATGTCAATATTGGTTGGGGCGATGAGCAAATCCTTCACGATAAGCCTTCATCCAAACGATCAAGCGCATGGCTCACCATGAAAATAAAGTGCTGTCAAATTGATTCAATGCTGTCACTGGGGTATGCTGAGGCTCTGAGCCCAACCGGAGAAGCAAAAGTGGCTGTATTAACGATCCGAAATCTCCCAGATGAAGTCAAACGTGCCCTTCAGACCCGCGCGAAAGCCAATGGGCGCAGCATGGAAGCAGAAGCACGAATTGTTTTGACAGAATCTGTTAAATCACAAAATCGACTCAAGCTCGGCACGGTCTTAAGCCAGATCGGCCAAGAAATTGGGTTGACGGAAGAAGAGGCAAAGATGTTCCAAAATCTTCGCGATCAGACACCTGCAACTGGTGTTGTCTTCGAATGATTCTTCTAGACACCAACGTGGTCTCTGAAACGATGCAACCCAGGCCCAATCCGGATGTTTTGGCTTGGCTAGACCACCAATCTGTCGAGACCTTGCTGTTGTCAGCAATCACTGTGGCGGAGCTTCGCGTAGGAATCGCCCGAATGCGACCATCGAAGAAACGAGAACGGCTCACTGTTTCCGTTGAAAGAAAAATCCTTCCCATGTTTATTAATCGAATCTTGAGCTTTGACCTGGGCTGCACCCAGCACTATGCGGAGATCGTGGCGGCCTGCACACGGGCGGGCTCACCCATCCATCAGCCAGATGCTCAAATCGCTGCCATCGCCAAAATGTATGGTCTCGTTGTTGCAACGAGAGATATCCGACCATTCTTGGCTTCGGGCCTCGAAGTTATCAACCCCTGGGCACATCCAACCTCTTAGCGCCGTCGCATAAACGCCACATTTGCCCGCGGTCGGGCTGATGTATTGAACAAGGCACCAAAATTGGAGCGGGTGATGGGAATCGAACCCACGTCATCAGCTTGGGAAGCTGAGGTTCTACCATTGAACTACACCCGCACGCTCGCTTTATTGTAGACAATCTTGGTCGAAGTTTCTGGCTTCCACTAAGCACCCTCTCACGCCCACCACCCCAATCCCCCGCTACAATGGCGCTTATGACAGATGCACTCAATCGCTACGCCATCCCCCGCTGGTCGGAGGGCTTGTTTGATATCAATGCCAAAGGCCAGATGGAAGTCTGCCTAGATGCAGGCCAAGTGGCATTGCCCGATGTAGTCCAAGCAGCGATCGATGAAAGCCTGCGGTTGCCGTTGCTGATCCGCTTTCCCCAAATCCTCCAAGCCCGCGCTGGGGCCCTGATCCATGGCTTCAATCAAGCCATCGACAAAACAGGCTATGGCCAGCCCTACACCGCGCTCTATCCCATCAAGGTCAACCAGCAAGCCAGTGTGGTCCACACCTTGGCCGGCCTCGATGGCTTGGGTCTGGAAGTCGGGTCGAAGCCCGAGCTCATCACCGCCTTGGCGGTCGCCAAGCCCGGTGCCACCATTGTGTGCAATGGCTACAAAGACCGCGCCTACATCAAATTGGCCTTAGCGGGTCTGAAGCTTGGCCTGAATGTCTTCATCGTGATCGAGAAAGCCAGCGAGTGGCGCATCATCGACCAAGAAGCCCAATCCTTGAGCGTGGAGCCCCAGCTGGGTGTGCGCGCCAGGCTGGCTTCCTTGGGTGCAGGCAAATGGCAAAACACCGGTGGGGACCGCGCCAAGTTTGGCTTATCTGCCCAACAACTCCTCGATCTCACCGAGACCCTACAACAATCCGGCAAGGCACACTGGCTCAAGTTGTTGCATTTTCATATGGGCTCGCAGATCTCTAATCTCAGAGACATTGCCCGAGGTGCTGAAGAAGCCGCCCGTTTTTATGTTTCATTGAAAAGCCTCGGGCTGTCGATCGAGTCGGTGGACATTGGCGGTGGCTTGGGCGTGGACTATGAGGGCGGTGGCAGCCGGTCTTATTGTTCGATGAACTACTCACTCGAACAATACGCCCAGACCATCGTTGAGACCTTGAAGTCTGTCTGCCAAACCCATGACATCGAATGCCCTCGCCTGTATTCAGAATCGGGCCGTGCGCTCACCGCTCACCACGCGGTGTTGGTGACCAATGTTACTGCCACTGAGCCCGCCCCACCGCCACCCAAGGCCGTAACGACCGACAGCCCCGAGGTGTTGAAAAAGCTCGCCGCACTGCTTGAAGAATCGGCCACCATGGCCGCCGAAGAATGCTTTCATGAGGCCGAACACTGGGTGGAAGAAGGCAAGGCGGCTTTTTTAAACGGCCAGATTGATCTCATCACCCGAGCGCAACTCGAGCCCATGTACGCTGCGATCTTATCGACTTTGATCGAGCGCCTAGACACCGACAACGACCGCCATCGCAAACTCAAAGACCACATCCGGTGGCTGCTATCGGATAAGTACTTCATCAACTTATCGATCTTTCAATCCTTGCCCGACATTTGGGCGATCGATCAAGTCTTTCCCATCGTGCCGTTGAGCCGTCTCAACGAAACCCCTGACCGCCGCGCGGTGTTGGAAGACTTGACGTGTGATTCGGATGGTCGGATTGACCATTATGTTGATAGGGGCTTGTTACAAGAAACTCTGGCGGTGCACT
>CBFHIS010000042.1:0-12749 GCA_965655975.1 Wenzhouxiangella sp. | reverse complement strand
GCCCATACATCTCGAACACCCTCCGCATCGATCCAACCAGCAATGAACTTGAGGCATTGTGGGAAATTTATAAAATGATGCGCCCAGGCGAGCCACCCACCAAAGAGGCCGCTCAAAACCTGTTTAAGAACTTGTTCTTTACGCCAGACCGGTACGACTTATCGCCTGTGGGTCGGATGAAGTTCAATCGCCGAGTGGGCCGGAAGGAAATCGAAGGTTCAGGGATTTTGGACCAAGACGATATTCTATCAGTGCTTAAAGTGCTGATTGATATCCGCAATGGTCAGGGTACCGTTGACGATATCGACCACCTTGGTAACCGTCGGGTACGCTCCGTTGGTGAAATGGCTGAAAATGTTTTCCGCATCGGCCTAGTGCGAGTAGAACGCGCCGTGCGCGAGCGTTTGAGCATGGCGGAAGCCGATGAGCTCTCACCACAAGACTTGATCAATGCCAAACCTGTGGCCGCTGCAGTCAAAGAATTCTTTGGCTCATCGCAGCTGTCTCAGTTTATGGATCAAAACAACCCATTGTCTGAAGTGACACACAAACGTCGTGTCTCTGCGTTGGGCCCAGGTGGGCTGACCCGAGAGCGGGCGGGCTTTGAGGTGCGCGATGTGCATCCAACCCACTATGGTCGTTTGTGTCCCATTGAGACCCCTGAAGGGCCAAACATTGGTTTGATTAACTCATTGGCGTGTTACTCAAGAACCAATGAGTATGGGTTCTTGGAAACGGCTTATCGCAAAGTTGTTAAAGGCAAGGTGACCGATGAGGTCGAGTTTCTCTCAGCCATCGAAGAGGGCGATTACGCGATTGCTCAGGCCAATGCTGATCTAGATAAAAACGGACGGTTTAAAGACAAGCTCATCACTTGCCGTTACCAAGGTGAGTTCATGCTCAAAGAGAGCAGTGACGTTCAGTATATGGACGTCTCGCCACGTCAGATCGTCTCTGTGGCCGCATCTTTGGTCCCATTTCTCGAGCACGATGATGCCAACCGGGCGTTAATGGGCTCAAACATGCAGCGTCAGGCGGTTCCAACATTGCGCGTGGACAAGCCCCTCGTTGGAACGGGCATGGAACGCGTTGTGGCGACAGACTCTGGAGTCACCACCGTCGCACTGCGTGGAGGCGTTGTGGACCAAGTGGATGCAGGCCGTATCGTGGTTCGAGCCAATGAAGACGAAGTGGGTCAAGACGATCCCGGTGTTGACATCTACAATTTGGTCAAATACCAGCGTTCTAACCAAAACACATGCATGAACCAGCGTCCTTTGGTTAAGGTGGGCGATGTCGTTGCCAAGAAAGATGTCTTGGCAGATGGCCCTTCAACCGATCTGGGTGAGCTGGCTTTGGGTCAGAACATGCTGGTCGCCTTCATGCCTTGGAATGGTTATAACTTTGAGGATTCGATTCTGATTTCAGAGCGCGTCGTCCAAGAAGACCGGTTCACCTCCATTCATATTGAGGAACTGACTTGTGTCGCGCGTGATACGAAATTGGGCTCGGAAGAGATTTCAGCTGATATTCCCAACGTAGGCGAGTCGACTCTGAACAAGTTGGATGAGTCAGGCATTGTCTACATTGGTGCTGAAGTGAAAGCAGGTGATATTTTGGTGGGCAAAGTGACACCAAAAGGTGAAGCCCAATTGACGCCTGAAGAAAAACTTCTGCGTGCCATCTTTGGTGAGAAGGCTTCGGACGTGAAAGATACATCACTGCGTGTGCCATCTGGTATGGATGGGACGGTGATTGATGTGCAAGTCTTCACCCGTGAAGGTGTTGAAAAAGACTCTCGGGCTGTGTCGATTGAGCGCGATGAAATTCGCCGGGTCCGCAAGGACTTAGATGATCAGCTGCGCATAATGGAAGACGCTATTTTTGCGCGCCTAGAGTCTGTATTGACGGCCAAAGTTGTAGATAAAGGTCCTGCTGGCATCAAAAAAGGTGACAAGGTCAGCAAGTCATATCTGGAAGGCCTCAAGCGGGATGACTGGTTTAAATTGGTGATGCGCAACGAAGAGGCGCAAGACCTGCTCGAGCGCTCAGCAAAACAAATTGAGAAGCAACGCAAGTTGTTCGATAAGCGCTTTGCCGAGAAGAAAGAAAAAATCACGCGTGGTGACGATCTGGCACCAGGCGTGTTGAAGATGGTCAAGGTCTATATGGCCGTGAAGCGTCGCATGCAACCTGGCGACAAGATGGCAGGCAGACACGGTAACAAGGGTGTTGTCTCTATGATTGTGCCAACCCAAGATATGCCATTTTCAGAAGATGGAACACCAGTGGATGTGGTCTTAAACCCACTGGGTGTGCCGTCACGAATGAATGTGGGTCAAATCTTGGAGACGCATCTGGGTTGGGCTGCTCGTGGTTTGGGCAAGAAGATCCAAGCCATGTATGAAGCTGAAGAGAAGACCGCCAAAATCAGGAAGTTCTTGGGTGAGGTCTATAACTCGGATCAGAAAGATCGAGTCAAGATCAATGAGTTCACCGATGAAGAAATCGATGAAATGGCAAAAAATCTCTGCGGTGGGGTGCCGATGGCGACGCCGGTATTCGATGGCGCCAGTGAGCATGAAATCAAAAAGCTCTTGAAGATGGCAGATTTGCCGGAATCCGGCCAAACCATTCTGTATGACGGCCGCACTGGTGATCCATTCGATCGGCCAGTGACGGTTGGGTATATGTACATGCTCAAGCTCAACCACTTGGTGGATGACAAGATGCATGCACGGTCAACAGGTCCTTACAGCTTGGTGACACAGCAGCCCTTGGGTGGTAAGGCCCAGTTCGGTGGCCAGCGCTTTGGTGAGATGGAGGTCTGGGCTCTGGAGGCTTATGGCGCTGCATACACATTGCAAGAAATGCTGACCGTCAAATCGGATGACGTGCAAGGCCGGAACCAGATGTATAAGAGCATCGTTGATGGCAACAATCAGATGGTGGCGGGAATGCCTGAGTCGTTTAACGTCTTGGTCAAAGAAATCCGTTCACTCGGCATCAACATCGAACTTAAAGAATCCTGATCTCAGGAGGAGGCAGTACCCGTGCGCGATTTATTTAACTTATACAAGCGTCAAAGCCAAACACGTGACTTCGACTCTATTCGTATTGGCCTTGCTCCGCCAGAGCTGATCAAGTCTTGGTCTTTTGGCGAGGTTAAGAAGCCTGAGACGATCAACTATCGGACTTTTAAGCCTGAGCGCGAAGGCCTGTTTTGCGCCGCCATCTTTGGCCCCATCAAAGATTATGAGTGCTTGTGCGGCAAATACAAACGCATGAAGCACCGTGGTGTGAAGTGCGAAAAATGTGGCACCGAAGTCACTGTGACCAAAGTTCGTCGCGAGCGGATGGGTCACATTGAGCTGGCCAGTCCGGTTGCACACATTTGGTTCCTGAAGTCATTGCCGTCTCGCATCGGTCTGCTTTTAGATATGACCTTAAGAGACATCGAGCGCATCTTGTACTTCGAATCCTACATGGTCTTAGAGCCAGGCTTAACGCCACTTGAGCGGGGTCAGCTGCTGACTGATGAGCAGTTCCACGCCGCTGTTGAAGAGTATGGCGATGAGTTTGATGCTCGAATGGGGGCAGAAGCCATTCTCGAGCTTCTTAAAAACATCGACGTGGCCGCTGAGCTGGTCAGCCTTCGGGAAGAAATTGAAGCCACCAACTCAGAGACAAAAATCAAGCGACTCACCAAGCGCATCAAGTTGATGGAAGCCTTCTTAGAGTCTGGCAACCGACCTGAGTACATGATTTTGACCATCTTGCCAGTGTTGCCACCCGACTTGCGTCCTCTGGTGCCTCTGGATGGTGGTCGTTTTGCGACCTCTGACTTGAACGATCTGTATCGTCGCGTGATCAACCGGAACAACCGTTTGCGTCGATTGTTGGATCTGAACGCACCCGACATTATTGTCCGCAATGAAAAACGGATGCTTCAGGAATCCGTTGATGCCTTGCTCGACAATGGTCGCCGTGGCCGTGCCATCACCGGCACCAATAAGCGTCCTCTGAAATCACTGGCAGACATGATCAAGGGCAAGCAAGGTCGGTTCCGACAGAACTTGCTTGGCAAACGGGTTGATTACTCAGGCCGTTCAGTCATTGTGGTGGGCCCAACCTTGCGCCTCCATGAGTGTGGTATTCCAAAGAAAATGGCACTTGAGCTGTTCAAGCCATTCATCTTCTCTAAGCTGCAACGCCGCGGTTTGGCCATGACCATTAAGGCGGCCAAGAAGTTGGTTGAGCGCGAAGAAGGTGAGGTTTGGGACATCTTAGAAGAGGTGATTCGCGAGCATCCTGTCTTGCTCAACCGTGCACCCACCTTGCACCGTCTCGGCATTCAGGCATTTGAGCCTGTGTTGATTGAAGGCAAAGCCATCCAGCTCCACCCCTTGGTTTGTACGGCGTTTAATGCTGACTTCGACGGTGACCAAATGGCTGTGCACGTGCCACTGAGCCTTGAAGCTCAGCTTGAAGCGCGTGCTTTAATGATGTCATCAAACAACATTTTGTCACCAGCCAATGGTGAGCCCATCATTGTGCCAACACAAGATGTGGTCTTGGGCCTGTACTACATGACCCGTTCATTGCCAGGTGTTCCCGGTGAGGGGATGTTCTTCTCCAACACCGCAGAAGTTCACCGAGCTTATGCGAATCGGCAAGTCGATCTGCACGCAGCCATCACGGTGCGTATCACAGAGACGCTCCATGAAGATGGTGAACCAGTAGAACAGACCAGCCGTCGCGATACGACCGTCGGTCGGGCGCTGTTGTGGGAAATTGTTCCTCCAGGCCTGCCGTTCGATTTAATCAATCAGGCATTAAAGAAAAAACAAATTTCGCGTCTGATTGATGAGTGCTACCGTCATTGTGGTCTGAAGCACACCGTGGTCTTTGCCGATCAGCTCATGTATATGGGCTTTACCTACTCAACTCGGGCAGGTGTCTCAATTGGCCTGGATGATCTGCAGGTTCCACCTGAGAAAAAAGCCATTCTGGAGCAAGCCGAAGCTGAAGTCCTGGACATCCAGGATCAGTATGCCTCTGGTGTGGTCACCTCTGGAGAGCGCTATAACAAGGTAGTGGATATCTGGTCGCGCACGAATGAAGAGGTTGCGCGTGCCATGATGAAGCGTATCGGGCGTGAGATGCGGGTGGACTCAGAAGGTGTGGAGCACGAAGAAGATTCCATGAACTCCATTTTCATCATGGCCGATTCGGGTGCGCGGGGCTCTGCCGCTCAGATCCGCCAGTTGGCAGGGATGCGTGGACTGATGGCCAAGCCAGATGGCTCGATCATTGAGACACCAATCACAGCGAATTTCCGAGAGGGTTTGAACGTACTTCAGTACTTCATCTCAACCCACGGCGCGCGTAAAGGCTTGGCCGATACGGCACTCAAAACCGCCAACTCGGGTTATTTGACGCGTCGTTTGGTCGATGTTGCACAAGACTTGGTGGTTATCGAGGACGATTGCGGCACGGAAGCCGGTGTGGAAATGCTTCCCATCGTGGAAGGCGGCGATGTTGTCGAGCCACTAAGAGAGCGTATTTTGGGGCGCGTCGTTGCCCAAGACATCTACTTCAGTGACTCTGATGAAGTCTTGTGTCCACGCGATACCTTGTTGGACGAAGCGTGGGTGGCCAAGCTAGAAGAGCATGCAGTGGATCGTGTATTCGTTCGTTCGGCGATCACATGTGAGACGCGTCATGGTATCTGCGCCAAGTGCTACGGTCGCGACTTGGCCCGTGGTGAGTTGGTCAACCAAGGCGAAGCGGTTGGCGTTGTCGCAGCCCAGTCTATCGGCGAGCCTGGCACCCAGCTGACCATGCGGACCTTCCACATTGGTGGTGCTGCATCTCGTTCAGTGGCCATTGACCACATTGAAGTGAAGTCAATGGGTAGCATTCGTTTCTACAACCTAAAATCTGTAGAAAATGCCGAAGGCAAGCTGGTCGCGGTATCTCGCTCAGGTGAGCTTTCCGTTATCGATGGCCATGGCCGCGAGCGCGAACGTTACAAGATCCCCTATGGTGCAATTTTGCCAGTGAAAGAAGGTGATGCGGTTGAGGTGGGCGAGCACGTGGCCAACTGGGATCCGCACACCCACCCCGTTGTATCAGAGGTGGCCGGGTTTGCAAGCTTCCAAGATTTCATTGCAGGTGTCACCGTTGCTGAAACCACCGATGATGTGACCGGCTTGAGCTCCATGGTGGTCACTGACCCCAAAAAGCGGGGCTCTGAAGGTAAGGACTTGCGTCCAATCATTCGTTTGGTTGACAAGAAAGGCAAGCCTCTGAATATCCCAGGGACTGAGCAGCCAGCACAGTATTTCTTGCCGGCAGGGGCGGTCATCAATGTCTCTGATGCAGGGGAAGTCCGCGTTGGTGACATTATTGCCAGAATCCCACAAGAGTCCTCCAAGACACGGGATATCACCGGTGGTCTGCCGCGGGTTGCTGACTTATTCGAAGCACGCCGTCCTAAAGAGGGAGCCATCTTGGCTGAAGCCTCTGGGGTGGTGAGCTTCGGTAAAGAGACAAAAGGCAAGCAGCGCTTGGTCATCACCGATGAAAATGGTGAGGTCCATGAAGAGTTGATTCCAAAATGGCGTCAAGTGCTGGTCTTTGAGGGTGAGCATGTGGAAAAAGGCGAGACCGTTGTTGATGGTGAGCCAAACCCCCATGACATCTTGAGGCTCTTGGGTGTTGAGCAATTGGCAGACTATCTTGTCCAAGAAATCCAAGATGTCTATCGCCTTCAAGGTGTGAAGATCAACGACAAGCACATTGAGGTGATTATTCGCCAAATGATGCGGAAAGTTGAAATTTTGGAAAGTGGTGACAGCCGCTTCCTCCGCGGTGAACAAATTGACCGGATTCGTGTCTTGGAAGAAAACGAGGCATTGGAAGCAGATGGCAAAGCGCCTGCCAAGACGCAAAGCATGTTGTTGGGCATCACCAAAGCGTCGTTGGCAACGGAGTCGTTTATTTCAGCGGCTTCATTCCAGGAGACCACACGCGTGTTGACCGATGCCGCGGTTCGTGGCACCGTCGATGAGCTCCATGGCTTGAAAGAGAACGTGATCGTTGGTCGACTCATTCCTGCAGGAACTGGGCGCGTGGCGATGGCGAGACGCAAAGCCGAGCGCGAAATGATGCCCGATCCGGATGCGGAATTGGCGGCTGCTTTGCAAGCCAGTGATCCAACATTTGTCGCACAAGAAGCTGAGGTGGTGAGTGCCACCGAGGGTGAAGAAGAGTAGAGTAGAGCGGGCGGCAGGCCCAGGTTTGGGCCTGCCATCGCGACTATTTTCGGCTAATCTGGGGGCGTGTTGGCAGGAGCCCTCTGTGAAGCCCCTTTTAAAAACTCATGTGCCGCCTTCGTTCTTAAAAATGATTTTGGCTGCGTCGGTTTTTTGGCCTCTTGCCGCGTTCTCCCAAACACCGATAGATCTTGATCAAGCACTCGGTGGCTCTGGTTTGTCCTGGACCACGGGTGGCGCGCAATCTTGGCTTTCTCAAGATATTGCTGTTGCCGCTGGCTCTGAGGCTGCTGCGAGCGGTGTCATTGGGAATAGCCAAAGCAGCTTTCTGGAGACCACAGTCACGGGCCCAGGGCGTATCGTATACCGCTGGGCGGTGTCATCTGAGCTGGGTTTCGATGTTCTGCGTTTCTCTGTTAATGGCCTCACCAAGCGCCAAAGCTCAGGCCTGGTGCCTTGGCAGGTGGGTTCAACTGTCATCGACACAGCCGGCCAACAAGTTCTGCGATGGAGCTATATCAAGGATTTGAGCGTATCCATGGGTCGCGATCAAGCCTATCTCGATCAAGTTCTCTGGATTCCCAACACGGCAGGTGGGCTGTCTGTGGAGCTGACGGGCAATGGAGCAGGGTCTGTGTCAAGTGGCATCGGTGAGCCCACCCTCGACTGCGGAGCCACTTGTGTTGTCTCCGCGGGGTTAGGCACCTCAATTACCCTGGTGGCAACGCCGGAAAGTGGTAGTACTTTTGAGGGGTGGTCGGGAGATTGCTCGGGTACGCAATCGACCTGTTCAATTTCCCTGTCTCAATGGGATCAAGTATCAGCCAAGTTTTCTCATCCGACTTTGGAAGAGGAATTAAGCAATGGTGCGCAAGTGACAGACATCTCTGGCACTGCACTCTCGGTTAAACGCTTTTATGTCGATGTGCCTGCTGGTGCTCAGGATTTGGTTGTTCGACTGACAGGGCAAGACAGTGTGGACAACGTGTTTTTGAGTGTTGCTTATCAGAGGCTTCCGCAAGGCAGAGACTCCGATTGCTCTCCCTCCGTGGATAAAGTGGGCCAAGTTTGTGCGTTTGCAAGCCCATCTGAAGGTCGGTATCACATCGCAGTCGGGGGTGAATCGGATGCATTCTCTGCGGTTGCTCTCAATGTTGATTATGAACTGGCCATGAACAAATACTTGTTGTCCGTCAATTCGAGCCCTGGTGGGAGCGTCCGTTCATCAGGTGTCATCTTTCCAGTAGAGCCCATAGGCGGCCCGACCTATACGCCTGAAATTGTTGGTGGAGGAGACACTTCGGTCGAGCAATGGCCCTGGCAGGCGCAGTTGCGGAGAGGATCGGCGTTTTGTGGGGGCTCTCTTATTGCACCGAACTGGGTCGTGACTGCTGCACATTGCCTGGATGATGGCATGGGGGCTGAGGTAGTGTTGGGGCGGACTGAGATTGATTCGGGGGGAGTAGAGCGCTCTGTGGTGGAGATCATTTTGCATGAGAGCTATTCCAACTTTGATCATGATATCGCGCTGTTGAGGCTGGATGAACCAGTGGAATACAGTGCTTCAATTCAGCCAATAGGATTACTTAGCTCAGCCCAAGAAGCCAATTTGGCGAAAAATGGTGTGCTTGCATCGGTCACCGGATGGGGTGTTTTGTATCCAGAGACACCTACGCGTTCGGATCAATTGCAGGCAGCAGACGTTGCCATGGTGAGCCCTGACGCCTGCCGTAACAGTGGTTATTCTGCCTCGAGTATCACCGAGAACATGATCTGTGCTGGATTTGTCGAGGGAGGCGTGGACGCTTGTTTTGGCGACAGTGGTGGGCCTTTGGTCGTCAGGGATCGTCTCGGGGGCCACCGATTGGCTGGAATCACAAGCTGGGGCAATGAATGCGCACTACCTGACTATCCCGGTGTCTACACTCGTGTGTCGGCTTTTGTTGACTGGATTTCGGACAAAACTGGCCTGACATTCACCGACACAATCCTTGATTGTGGCAACCGCTGTGAGGTCACGGTGCCCAATGCCACCGAACTCGCCTTGGTCCCTGAGCCTGAACCAGGCTACTTTTTCGTGGGTTTCGATGGGGTCTGCGCGGGTCAAACAACCTGTCCACTCACCATAACAGGCCACACATCGGTCCAGGCGCAATTTGCACCTGTGGCGATCTTCCAAGATCGGTTTGAGAGCCAATAAAACAGGCGGTTTTAGCCAGCCGCCACCTTGACACTTCAAGCCAAACCCCTTAAAATTCTCGTTCTTCGGCAGACCAAACGTATGGTCTGTCGTTTATTTTCTGAAGGTTATAAAACTATGTCTACGATTAATCAGCTTGTCCGGAAGCCCAGACGGCCGAAGGATTACAAGTCGAATGTGCCTGCACTCGAGTCATCGCCCCAGAAGCGAGGCGTCTGCACGCGTGTTTATACCACCACCCCCAAAAAGCCAAACTCAGCGCTTCGGAAAGTTGCGCGTGTTCGCTTGACCAATGGTTATGAGGTCACCAGCTACATTGGTGGCGAAGGCCATAACCTGCAAGAGCACTCGGTTGTTCTGATTCGTGGTGGTCGGGTAAAAGATCTTCCCGGTGTGCGTTACCACACCGTTCGTGGAAGCCTGGATACCGCTGGTGTCCCAGACCGTCGCCAAGGCCGTTCGAAGTACGGCGCCAAGCGTCCTAAAAACTAATATCTGAGAATATCTGTTATGTCTAGAAAGCATTCCAATTTTGAACGTCCCATTCTTCCGGACCCCAAGTTCGGAAATGAGATGATTGCTCGATTCATCAACATGGTGATGCAAAGCGGCAAAAAGTCAGTGGCTGAGAAGATTGTCTACGGTGCCATCGATGAAATCGAGCAGCGTGGCCATGCAACGCCTCTGGATGTTGTTGAGACCGCTCTAGACAACGTGGCCCCAGCCGTTGAGGTGAAGTCTCGCCGTGTCGGTGGCGCCACCTACCAGGTGCCTGTTGAAGTCCGTCCTAAGCGTCGCCAAACATTGGCCATGCGCTGGTTGATTGATGCAGCGCGTAAGCGCGGTGAAAAGTCTATGCCCAGCCGCTTGGCAGGCGAGCTTCTGGATGCCATGGAAGAGCGTGGCTCTGCTGTCAAGAAGCGTGAAGATACCCACCGCATGGCCGAAGCCAACAAAGCATTTTCGCATTACCGCTGGTAAAGCGGTTCCAATCGTTTAAGAGGTTATTCCCGTGTCTCGCAAAGTCTCCATTGAGCGTTATCGCAACATCGGCATCATGGCTCACATCGATGCTGGTAAAACCACCACCACTGAGCGCATTCTGTTCTATACCGGCGTATCTCACAAGATTGGAGAGGTGCATGACGGTAATGCGGTCATGGATTGGATGGAGCAAGAACAAGAGCGAGGCATCACAATCACCTCAGCGGCCACCACATGTTTCTGGAAAGGCATGGACCAAGATTGGCCGGAATATCGCATTAACATCATTGACACCCCAGGACACGTTGACTTCACCATTGAGGTTGAGCGTTCTTTGCGCGTGCTCGATGGCGCAGTGGCCGTCTTTTGTGCAGTCGGTGGTGTTGAGCCGCAATCTGAGACTGTTTGGCGCCAGGCGACCAAGTACGCAGTGCCCAGAATGTGCTTTGTGAACAAGATGGACCGCACAGGCGCGAACTTCGAGCGTGTGGTCGGCCAAATCCGCGATCGCCTTGGTGCAACTGCGGTCCCCATCCAGATGCCAATCGGCGCAGAAGAAGATTTCGAAGGCGTCATTGATCTGGTCAAAATGAAAGCCATCTACTGGAATCCCGACAACATGGGCACCACCTATGAGGCGCGTGAGATTCCAGCAGAGCTCGCTGATGCGGCGCAAAAAGCACGTGATTTCATGGTTGAATCAGCGGCAGAAGCCGTTGAAGAGAGTATGGAGAAGTACTTGGAAGGCGAAGAGCTGACCAACGAAGAGATCATGGAAGGCTTGAGGGTGGGCACGCTCAACAACGAGATTGTTCCCGTGTTGTGCGGCACAGCGTTCAAGAACAAGGGTGTGCAAGCACTTTTGGATGCCATTGTGCAATACATGCCATCGCCCACTGAGGTCAAACCCATTCGTGGTATCGACGACGATGAGGCCGAAGCGACCCGGCCCTCAAGCGATGATGAGCCGTTTGCTGCCTTGGCCTTTAAGATCGCAACCGATCCATTCGTGGGCACACTGACCTTCTTCAGAGCGTACTCAGGTGTTGTGAAGTCTGGTGATACGGTCTTTAACCCCGTGAAGGGCAAGAAAGAAAGAATTGGTCGGATCCTCCAAATGCACGCCAACTCGCGTGAGGAGATTAAGGAAGTCCGAGCCGGCGATATCGCCGCGGCTGTTGGCCTTAAAGACGTGACCACAGGGGACACATTGTGCGACACGGCCAATGTCATCACGCTCGAGCGGATGGAATTCCCAGAGCCCGTTATTGCTGTGGCTGTCGAGCCAAAGACCAAGAGCGACCAAGAAAAAATGGGTGTGGCCTTGTCTAAGTTGGCACAAGAAGATCCTTCTTTCCGTGTTCACACCGATGAAGAATCGGGTCAAACCATCATTGCCGGTATGGGTGAGCTCCACTTGGACATCATTGTTGATCGCATGAAGCGCGAGTTCAATGTTGAAGCCAATGTCGGTAAGCCACAGGTCGCTTACCGCGAAACCATTCGTGCCTCGATCGAAGCCGAGGGCAAGTTTGTTCGTCAGTCTGGTGGCCGCGGTCAGTATGGTCACGTCAAGATTCGTCTCGAGCCCATGGAAGAAGGTGGCGGCTACGAGTTCGTCGATGAAATTGTCGGCGGCGTGGTACCCAAAGACTACATCCCAGCTGTTGGCAAGGGTGTCGAAGAACAAATGAAAAATGGTGTCTTGGCAGGCTTCCCAATGGTGGATGTCAAAGCAACACTATTTGACGGCTCTTATCACGAGGTTGACTCCAGTGAAATGGCCTTCAAAATTGCCGGTTCAATGGCCTTTAAAGACGGTGCATTGAAAGCCAAGCCCGTTCTTCTTGAGCCCATGATGAAAGTCGAAGTTGTCAGCCCAGAAGAGTATATGGGTGATGTGATGGGTGACTTAAACCGCCGGCGCGGTTTGGTTCAAGGCATGGAAGATGTGCCTGCTGGTAAAACAATTCGGGCCAACGTGCCTTTGGCCGAGATGTTTGGTTACGCAACGGATCTCCGCTCGATGAGCCAGGGGCGTGCGACTTACTCCATGGAGTTCTTGCACTACGCTGAGGCACCAAATAGTGTGGCTGAAGAAGTCATGAAGAAATCCGCATAACAGCAATTATTAATTTTTTAATCTTGATTGATTAGAGGAATAGAGCAATGTCCAAGGAAAAGTTTGAACGCAATAAGCCCCACGTTAACGTTGGCACGATTGGTCACGTTGACCATGGTAAGACGACGTTGACGGCTGCGTTGACGAAGGTTTGTGCGGAGGC
>CBFHIS010000041.1:0-13323 GCA_965655975.1 Wenzhouxiangella sp. | reverse complement strand
CATGCGTGCAATTTCAGTCTCTCTGGCATCATGGGAGAGTAAGCCAATCTCGATCGTGGTCTTTTTGGCCTGACTCTTGCTGACTTGGGTTTTGTTGACTTGATAGTGGTGGTTGGCTCGGGCAGCCACCTGAGCCAAATGGGTAACGCACAACGCTTGACTCTGCTGCGGGTTGGCGGCACCCACGCGGGCAAGAAAGTCACCAACGGCATGCGCTGTTTCGCCGCCAATGCCGGCATCCACCTCATCAAACACTCGGGTCATTGGCTCGGCATCCGAACCGACGGCTAGGGTGAGCGCCAGACTGATCCTCGAGAGCTCACCCCCCGAGGCAATTTTTGAGAGCGGTTGTGGGGGCTGACCTGGGTTGGCGCTAAAGACAATCGATACATCATCAAAGCCCTTGGGGCTGGGTGGGCGTTCGGCATTGGGATTGATGTGAATCTCTAAGGTGGCGTGCGCCATCCCCAGTGTGGTGAGCGCTTTGGTCACCGAACGAGACAAGGCCTTGGCGACATTGATTCGTGCCTCGCTCATCGCGCCGGCTGCCTGACGCCACTCGGACTCGGTCTTTGCGATGGCCGCTGTCAATAGCGTGCGCTGTTGGTCTTGGTCTTGGATTTTTTCCAAGCGAGCGGCCAAAGAATCGGCCAATGCCGGCAACTCCTCGGGGCGAACTCGGTGCTTTCTGGCCAGATCCAGAGCCAGCGCCATTCTTGCGTTGATCGCACTCAAGCGTTGGGGATCTTGATCTGGTTGTGAGGAGAGGTGCTCGAGTTCTGAGCGCGCTTCACTTAGATTGATTGCAGCCTCTTCAAGTAGTGTGGCGACATTGGCCAGGCGTGGATCCAGATCAGTGATGGGCGCGATGGCTTGGCTGGCTTGTAATAGAAGACCTCTCGCACTGGTGCCATCGTCTTGGTCAAGCGAGGCGCTCGCCGTTTGGATGGCCAGCTGAATCTCATCTTGTCTCTGCAATCGTTCCTGCTCGGCTTCTAAAGACTCAAACTCACCCGGACTCAGCGCCAGATCTTCGAGCTCTTTGACTTGGAAGCTGAGAAGATCGAGTTGTGATGGGTCGCCCATATCGGCCTCAAACTGCTCGAGTGCGAGTTTGGCTTCATGCCAGTGCCGATGCGTTTTCATCACAGCCTCCAAGAGTTCCGAAGGACATTGCGAGTCGATCAGTTGGCGTTGATGCTCTGCCTTTGAGAGTTGCTGATGGGCGTGCTGTCCATGAATCTCAATGAGCAGGGCGCCGAGGTCTTTGAGTTGCGAGGCGCTCGCTGGATGGCCATTGATCCAGGCACGTGAGCCCCCCGTTGCTTGAATGGTCCGTCGTATCAATATGGTTTGGTCTTCTTCGGCCATGGCATTGGATTGCAACCACTTGAGCGCGAGCGACCCTTTGGTCAGCTCAAAATAAGCCGCAAGATCGGCTTTATCGTGTCCTTTGGCTACCACGCCGGCATCCGCGCGCTGACCAATCAGTAATGACAAGGCATCGACTAAGATGGATTTGCCAGCCCCTGTTTCCCCCGTGATCACACAAAACCCCGACTCGAGCTCCAGCTCGGCTTGATCGATGATCGCAAAGTGCTTGATGGTGAGGGCGCGCAACATGCTGATTGGCTCAGTCTCTAATAGATGGTCTAAAAGTAGCACCTTGAGCATTCAGGGTGCAAACAATTCAGCCCATGGCTTGTATTTGTTCCAATAGGACCCCATATCCCGCCATAGGACAATGAATTTTAAGGCCCTGAGACCATGAACGATCAACAAAATCAAGAAAAAGAGCATGAGGCAGAGGAAGTCAGCTTGGATCAATCCGCCGAGCAGGCGGGCGAGCACACTGCGGCAGGAGTCGAGGAGCATGCTGCCGAGACTGAGGTGGAGCAGGTTGCCGAGCTTCGTGAGGCCCTATTACGGACCCGGGCGGAAATGGACAATCTGGAAAAACGGACGCAAAGAGAGCTCGAGAAGGCCCGTAAGTTCATGTTTGAGGGCATTTTCAAAGACTTGCTGCCAGTCATTGATGGTTTGGATCAAGGTCTTGAGGCCGTCGGTGGGGAAGGAGTCAATGACGAGGGATTGGCGTTGACGCGAAAGCTCTTGTTGCAGACGCTAGAACGCCATGGCCTCGCGCTCATTGACCCACTGGGTGAGGCTTTCGATCCTGAGTGGCATGAGGCCATGAGCGCCCAGCCCAATGCCGAGGTGGCTCCTGAGACCATTTTGATGGTGTTGCAAAAAGGCTACCGACTCAACGACCGCCTGCTCAGACCAGCTCGAGTGGTGATTGCCAGCGAAGCGAGTTGACCAGCGATTGGGGCAGGTTGGCGCTTAAAGATAAACAAACATTGGGCTGGGGCGTTGAAATGCCGAGTAACCGCCCCCAACTGATAAAGCATTGAATTGGATACAAACAGGACTGATTGATCATGAGCAAAATTATCGGTATTGATTTAGGCACCACGAACTCTTGTGTGGCCGTCATGGAAGGCGGTAAAACCCGCGTGATTGAAAACGCAGAGGGCGACCGCACGACACCATCGACCGTGGCGTTCACCAAAGATGACGAAGTGTTGGTGGGGCAGCCGGCCAAGCGCCAGGCAGTGACCAACCCAAACCGGACCTTATATGCGGTCAAGCGTCTGATTGGGCGGAAGTTCAAAGAAGATGTGGTGCAAAAAGACAAAGGCTTGGTGCCATACACCATCATCGAGGCAGACAATGGCGATGCTTGGGTTGAAGTGGATGGCAAGAAAATGGCGCCACCTGAGATTTCAGCGCGTGTCTTGATGAAGATGAAAAAGACGGCCGAGGATTATCTCGGTGAGACAGTGAGCGAGGCAGTGATCACAGTCCCGGCTTATTTCAACGACTCACAGCGCCAGGCAACCAAAGATGCTGGAAAAATTGCCGGTCTGAATGTGCGCCGTATCATCAATGAGCCAACCGCGGCTGCTTTGGCCTATGGGCTCGACAAGCAAGGTGCCGATCGTACCGTGGCCGTCTATGATCTGGGCGGTGGCACGTTTGACATCTCTATCATCGAAATTGCTGATGTCGATGGTGAAAAGCAATTTGAAGTATTGGCCACCAATGGGGATACCTTCTTAGGCGGTGAGGATTTTGATATTCGGCTGATTAATTTCTTGGCCGATGAGTTCAAAAAAGAGCAGGGTGTGGACTTGCACAATGACCCGCTGGCGTTGCAGCGACTCCGTGAAGCGGCAGAGCGCGCGAAAATCGAGCTCTCATCGGCCGAGCAGACTGAGGTGAATTTGCCCTACATCACAGCGGATGCATCGGGCCCGAAACACTTGGTGGTTAAGGTCACCCGCTCGAAGTTGGAATCACTGGTCGAAGATCTGATCAAGCGCTCCATCGAGCCCTGCAAAACAGCGCTCAAAGACGCTGGTTTGTCGGTGGGTGACATCAACGAAGTGATTTTGGTGGGCGGTCAAACCCGCATGCCGAAAGTTCAAAGTGCGGTGACTGAGTTTTTTGGTCGCGAAGCGCGCAAAGACGTCAACCCAGATGAAGCAGTCGCCATGGGTGCGGCCATCCAAGGTGGCGTGATGGCGGGTGATGTCAAAGATGTCTTGTTGCTAGATGTGACGCCACTGTCGTTGGGTATTGAAACGCTTGGTGGTGTGTTCACAAAACTCATTGAGAAAAACACCACGATCCCAACGAAGGCATCTCAGGTTTTTTCAACTGCTGATGACAACCAAAGCGCGGTCACGGTTCATGTCTTACAAGGTGAGCGCGAGCAAGCGGCTGCCAATAAGTCGCTGGGTCGGTTCGACTTGACCGGCATTCCAGCAGCGCCGAGGGGGATGCCGCAAATTGAGGTGACATTTGATATTGATGCCAATGGCATCTTGCATGTGTCAGCCAAAGACAAAGCAACCGGTCGCGAGCAGCGGATTGAGATAAAGGCAGGCTCAGGCCTTTCTGAGGAAGAAATTGAGAAAATGGTCCAAGATGCTGAGGCGCATCGCGAAGAAGACAAGAAATTCAATGAACTTGTGACGGCAAGAAACAGTGCAGATGGCGTGGCGCACGCCACTCGCACCTCGCTGAGCGAAAACAGTGACGCTATCGATGATGAGACAAAGGCGAACATCGAGGCCGCACTGGCCAAGGTTGACGAAGCCATTAAAGGTGATGACAAAGAAGCCATTGAAGCAGCGGTCAGTGAGTTGCAACAGGCTGGTGCCACACTCTATCAGAAGGCTGCTGAGAAGGCACAAGCTGAGGCAGGTGCTTCTGGCGAGGGTGATGAGCAGGCAGGGAGTGCAGCCGAAGCAGCTGATGATGTGGTGGATGCAGAGTTCACTGAGGTTGATGAGAACAATAAGTAATTGATGTTGTGAGCATTGCTTGACCCAAGCCGTCTCCCAGTTGATGCTGGGAGGCGGCTATTGTTTATAGGATTTGAGGTTTTTTATGGCGTCAGACTATTATGAAGTGTTGGGTGTGTCGCGCGATGTCTCAGCGGCCGATCTAAAAAAGGCCTATCGACGTCTGGCCATGAAATTTCATCCCGACCGAAACAATGGGGATGACTCAGCTCAGGATCGGTTCAAAGAAATCCAAAAAGCCTACGAGGTCTTAAAAGACCCTGAAAAGCGAGCGGCCTATGACCGCTTCGGCGAAGCGGGCGTGTCTGGCATGGGTGGCGGTGGCCCGCAAGACTTTGGCGACATCAACGATATTTTCGGAGACATCTTTGGGGACATATTCGGTGGTGGCCGACGACGCCAAAGACAGGAGTCTCGGCGTGGACAAGATCTTCGCTATGAACTCGACATTGAATTAGAAGATGCCGTCAAAGGAATCGTCAAAGAGATCCAAATCCCCACGCTGGGTGCCTGCCAGACCTGCAACGGCACGGGCTCTTCTTCGGGTGAGCATCAAGTGTGTAATACCTGCGGTGGACAAGGTCAGGTGCGCATGCAACAAGGCATTTTTTCTGTGCAGCAAACCTGTCCAAACTGTGGTGGCAGCGGGCGGACCATCAAAGACCCCTGCCTTGACTGCAATGGATCGGGCCAAGTCAGGGAAACGCGCACACTGGAAGTCAAAATACCAGCAGGGGTGGACAGTGGCGATCGGATTCGGTTGAGTGGCGAGGGGGCAGCCGGTGGCCAAGGTGGGCCGGCGGGCGACTTGTACGTGGATATCATCGTCCAGTCACACGCTTTGTTTCAGCGCGAAGGTGACGATCTTTTTTGTGAGGTGCCCATTCCGATGACTACTGCCGCTTTGGGCGGTGAGTTACAGGTACCAACCCTAAACGGTTCGGTGATCTTGAAAGTCCCCGCTGGGACACAAAGCGGTAAGCTGTTTCGGTTGCGTGGCAAGGGTGTGCAGTCGGTTCGTTCGAGGAGCACCGGTGACTTGTTGTGTCGCGTGGCGGTGGAAACACCGGTGTCGCTCACACGCGAACAAAAGAAGTTACTCGAAGAGTTTCAAGCTTTGTCGGGAGAGAGTGGTGGGCATCACCCCGAATCACAAGGCTGGGCGGATAAAGTCAAAGGCTTCTTTGACCGCATGGGGTTATGAAGCGCTGGCTGATGCGTTTTGCTTTTGCCCTGGTGGGCTCTTTGGGGCTACTGGCAATTGTATTGGCCACTTTGCTGCGCCCAGATCTGCCCCTTGAGCCCTTACTCGATCGCTACACCAATGAGCATAGCCAATGGATCGAGATCGATGGCCTGTCCGTGCATCTCAGAGACCAAGGGAATCCAGAGGGTCCGCCTATTTTGCTGTTGCATGGCACGTTTGCCTCGCTTCACACTTGGGAGGGCTGGGTTGAAGAGCTCGGCGATCGCTATCGGCTGATTAGTCTCGACCTTCCTGGGTTCGGGCTCACTGGCCCTCATCCACAGGGCGATTACTCCCTGGCATCAACGCTCCATCTCTTTGAGTCCGTTCGCAGAGAATTGGCCTTGGAAAACTGGGTGGTGGCTGGTAATTCCTTAGGTGCTGGTTATGCTTTGGCCTACGCTCAGCACAAGCCAGATTCTGTCTTGGCAGTGGGGCTGTTGAATGGCGGGCGCATCCGCCTCAGCCAGGCCGACTATCAAGCCCAACGAGAAACGGTCGAAGCGGCGCAGACAAGAGAGCAAGGCGATTCTTTGGTGGCACAGGCGCTCCGTCAACCACAAGCACGGGCATTGCTGGCAAAAGTGTCGCCGGCTTTTTTGGTGCGCTATGCGCTCAAAGATGTGTATGGGGATCCCGCATTGGTGAGTGAGGTACAAGTCAGCCGGTACCAAGACCTGCTGCGTCGCGCGGGGAACAGACAGGCATTTATTGATCGCTTTTCTGGAAACAATGAACAAAGAGCCAGCGTGCCTCCTTTGGACGACCCCATGCCGGCCGACGAGCTGGAAGTGCCGATCCTGATTATGTGGGGTGATCAGGACACTTGGATTCCATTGCAAGTGGGTGAGCGACTGGCCGGTATGCTTCCTCAGGCGCAATTAAAAGTTTATGCTGGTCTGGGTCACATCCCCATGGAAGAGGCCCCCATAGAAACGGCCGATCATTTCGGGCAATTTTTACAGATGGCTTTGGATTCGGCCAATGACGCGGAGCAAAGGTAACATGGCTGGCATCCATCCCTCTCAAACAACGACAGGCCAGATTGAGCTGATGCTCAGTGGGGCCAATGGCCAATTTGGCCAAGCCATTGAAAGGCTTTTGATCGGGCAGGGCAGAGGTCGGGTGGTGGCCCATTTTGACAGAGCCAATGAATTTGTTGGGCAGCCCTTGGGGCAAGTCATCATCGATGTCTCCCATCACAGTCAAACGCCACGTGTTTTGGAATTTGCGCTTGAGCATCGTTTGCCTTTGGTGATCGGCACGACTGCATTGAGCGACGCCACCAACAAAGCCATTCAAGAAGCCAGTCGCGCCATTGCGATCTGCCAGACGAGCAACTTTAGTGTGGGTGCCAATTTGTTGATGCACCTGGCGGCTCTGGCGGCCAAAACGTTGCCTGAGTTTGGGGTGCACATCAAAGAGACCCACCACGTCAAAAAACTGGATGCACCATCAGGAACAGCCAAGTCATTACAAGCGGCGATCGAGGCAGTCAGTGAGCAGGTGATCACGCATGAGTCCATTCGTGAGGGCGAGGTGGTGGGCACGCATGAAGTCCGTTTTTCTGGCGTTGATGAAGTATTGACGCTTCGCCACGAGGCCACCGATCGACGTGTTTTTGCCCATGGTGCGGTTCTTGCGGCTCAAAGATTGATCGATCAGCCAGCCGGGTTGTATGTGCTGTCGGATTTGATTTAGGGAAAACAGTGGTGATTTTTCCCAATAAAATGCCACAAAGTTGTTTTGACACAACCGGCTTTGGTGCTAGAATACTCGGCTTGGGTGCGGGGCCATAGCTCAGCTGGGAGAGCGCTACAATGGCATTGTAGAGGTCGGCGGTTCGATCCCGCCTGGCTCCACCAGACCCGAAAGATGTTATAAAATTTAGATTCGTCCTGGGCGTTCGAAGTTTTTTGTTTACAACGTCCCCTTCGTCTAGAGGCCTAGGACACCGCCCTTTCACGGCGGTAACAGGGGTTCGAATCCCCTAGGGGACGCCACGTAAGACAAAAGCCCGCCACTGTGCGGGCTTTTTTTTAGCTCAGCCAAAGTTGGTGCGATCGGATGGCAACGATGTCCAGAAGCCTTGGGGCTAAAGGACTTGGGCAATTGTCTGATCGCATCAGCATGTAAAGTGACTCAATGGGATGAAAAGTGATGTCGATTCTATTTGCCCTAATCACAGCAGCGCTGATTGATTTGGTTTTGCGCTATGGTTTTGGCGCATCATTGCCGGGGCTCGGTTTTATTGCGCTGTATCTGGTGTTGTTTTATGCCATTGATCATTTCAGAAAGCATCGTGGCAAGGCAGAGGGTGACGAGGAGTGGGCCGCGTCTTGGGGTGAATATCCGCAAGAAAATTTGGATGGCCTGACCGCTTCAGGCCCAATCCAAGCTTTTGGCAAGTGGGCCATGTTTTTGGTGTTTTTTGGCACCCAGCTCTTGGTCATCTTGAATCCTTTCCAACTCATTGAAATTTTCAAGCAATTGGCGGGTAACGCGAGCCTCTCTTGGCGAGAGCGCAAGGCCGCAGACAACAAGCAATCCTATGAGACAACCATTGATTATCGATTGCCTTTCGACGGTGAGTGGTTGGTTTTAAACGGGGGAATGACACCTGCCACGTCACATTCCTGGGACATCTTGGGGCAGCGTTATGCGCTGGATTTCGTGATTGATGATGGTGCCTTGTTGCGACATGCCGGGCGTGGGACGAAGCCCGAGGATTATTTTTGTTACGGTGTGCCGATCCTCGCCGCTCAGTCGGGTGTGGTCGTTGCTGTCGAAACACGCATCAACGATGCGCCCTTTTTGGGCTGGGGTGTGTGTGATGTCACCGCACGAAGTTTTATTGGCAATCACGTCATCATCCAGCACGCCGACAAGGAATTTGGCTTGTATGCTCATCTCAAACCCGGCAGCGTGTTGGTGTCTGTGGGTCAGCAGGTGGCCATGGGTGAGCCAATCGGCGCGTGTGGCCACACTGGGCATTCCACCGAACCGCATTTGCATTTTCACTTGCAAGACTCACCCGATCCGTATCATGGCATGGGTTTACCGGTGGCCTTCAGTGACTTGGTCATAGGTGACCAGGTCGCGTCTCGAGCGAGATTGAGGTCCGGCCATCGAGTGCGCTCGGTTATTTGATTCAAGGAATTTGTCCATGTCTAAGTCAGCAGTGGGCTGGTTGGTCAGCTTCTGGTGTGGTGTGTGTCTGGGGTCGGTCGCCCTGATTGGGTCGGCGATTGGTTCGACGACTGACTCAGCCAACGCCCTGGCCTTCAAATCAGCACAGGCCCAGACAGCGACCGATCGCGCAGAAGAGGCAGTTGACATCATCGACCGGGTGGTGGTGACATCATCGCGGGTGCAGACGCCCTTAGCGCAAACGGCTCAGGCGGTTTCGGTCTTAGATCGCGAGGATCTGGCGACGCCAAATCTCGGCCTTGGGCTTGATGAATGGCTCAATCGAGTGCCGGGGGTCTTTTTTCAAAATCGCTATAACTTCGCCCAAAACATCCGTATTTCAACGCGTGGATTTGGCGCCCGGTCACCCTTTGGGGTGCGCGGCATCCAGCTTTTAACCGATGGCTTCCCGGATACTTTGCCAGATGGACAGGCGCAAGTGGATTCAGTGGACTTGCAGTCGCTCGTGGGTGCAGAGGTTCTTCGTGGTCCTGCCTCGGTGTTGTATGGCAACGCCTCTGGTGGTGTGATCGCACTGTTCACCGAAGATGGGGAGGGCCTCACGCCAGCCATGCGCGCACATTTTGGCTATGGGTCAGATGGTTTTATGAAGCGAGGTCTGGAGGCTGGCGGGCAGTGGGATGTGGCCCATGGGTGGCTGAGTGTCTCCGATCTTGAGTACGAAGGTCAGCGTGATCATTCGGGCACGAGCAAACGCCTGCTCAATGCCAATGGAGCACTCTCCATTGATCCTTCACAAAGGCTGCAGCTGGCGATTGCTGTGCTGGACCAACCCTTTGGGAACGATGCTGGGGCGCTGACGCGAGCGCAAGTCGATGCAGACCGCTGGCAAGCCAGTCAGCAGTCAGAGTCCTTAAATGCAGGCCAAACCGTTCGCCAAGAGCGGCTGGGACTGAGGCATGAGTTGGATTTGTCTGAGGACACCCTGTGGTCGTCCTATGCTTTTCGGGCGAGTCGCGATTTTGAACAGCAGTTACCCAGTTCATTTTTCCCAAGCCTCATTGCTTTTCAACGTGCCTTTTATGGCATGGGCGGCGCTTTGCGCATTTCCCAAATAAATGATTGGCGGTTAACGGCCGGGTTTGACTGGGCGAGACAAGACGATGACCGTCAGCGGTACCGCGTTAATGCAGAAGGCTTGGTGATTGGGCAAACGCAAAACGAGAGGCAGTTGGCCAAATCGCAAGCGCTCTATTTCCAGGCACATCGGCGATGGAAGGACTGGTCATTTCTGGCTGGACTCCGCTACGATGATTTGCGGCTCTCAATCGATGAGAAGGGTGTGCCAGATGCGCCACGTACTGGCCGAGAATTTAATGAGTGGAGTTTGATGGCAGGGGCCACGTATTCTTTTTCTCCCAGGCTCACTGGCTTCTTAAACTGGGGAGAGGGATTTGAAAGCCCCACCTTTACTGAGATCAAGGACTTGTCGGGTGCTGGGGGCTTTGCTCGGGCGTTGTCCCCAGCCAATGCCGAAAACCATGAGTTTGGCCTCAGGGGGTTTTGGGATCGAGGACAAATAGAGGCCAGTGTTTTTTGGGTCGATACCCGCAACGAAATTTTAGTGACTGATTCCTTCGACGGGGTGGATATTTTTGCCAACGCTGGCCAAACCGATCGCTTGGGGCTTGAATTTGCGCTGGAGCATGCATTGAGTGAGTCATTGCAGTTGTCGATGGCCTACACGTATGCCGACTACCAATTTGAGAAATTCGTAGTCGATGGTGAGCGGTTTGATGGCAAGGCTTTGCCAGGTTTGCCGCGTCACTCGCTTTATTCTCAAGCCAGGTGGCAGCTAGACAATGCTTGGTCGTTATATTTGGACGGGCTGTGGGTGGGCCCGATGTATGCCGACAACGCAAACACCGAGCGCGTTTCTTCTTACGGCCTAATCAATTGGCGCGCCGAGTTTGCGCATGATCTAAAAAAATATGGCCGTCTCATCTGGTCGGTGGGCATCAACAATGCATTCAACCAAGACTACTTTTCAAACGTTCGCGTCAATGCCAACCGTGGGGCCTACTTTGAGCCCGGGCCAGCTCGGGCATGGTTTGCCCGTTTGAGCTGGCAGCGATGATGCTCTGTCTAGAAACTCTGACGCTCTGCATGGCTGATCTCTGATACTCAAGGGATGTGAATTTTTGCAAACTGTGTCTTAAGCCCATCGGGACTGTCTGTTTCGATCAAGATGCCTTGATACAACGACCGAGATGTTGGCCCAACCCGATTGTCCGAGTGCGGCCTGTGGCCAAATTGAGGTGAACCGACCCAACGGGGAGAGGCCTCCAGCTTGCAAGCTGGGGGCCTTTTAATTTCTCTTACATTGTTTCTTTTGCGGTTACGCCGTTGCGGATTTACGTTACCCTTCGATCAATGACAGCCTACTGGATCATTTTTCTCTTCATCGCGGTTGGGATGACGCTTCAGCGTATGCCTTATGTGCCTGCACAATCGGCGCAGTGGCTCAATCAGGCCGCGATATTTGTGTGTCTGCCGGCATTGATCCTCATTTATGTCCCATCCCTAGAAGCCGATTTATCGCTTTTGCCACTCATCATCATTCCATGGGCGTTGTTGGCGTTCACGGTGCTTTTGGTGATGCCCGTGACATATCTGCTGGGTTGGTCGCGGGAGGTGAGGGCGGTTTTACTGGTGTTGTTGCCACTGGGCAACACCTCGTTTCTTGGGTTTCCGCTGGTTGAAGCGCTATTGGGCCCGCAGTACCTGTCATTGGCGGTTGTGTATGACCAGTTTGGGTCTTTTTTGATGGTATCGACGCATGTGTTGTGGGTGGTCGCGTGGTACGGTGCGGACCAGACGGTGAGTGTGCGCGCCATGGCCAAGCGCTTGATGCAGTTCCCACCATTTTTGGCTTTGCTTGTGGCACTGGCTTTTGGCAATCGCTGGTTGGGTGAGGGTGGTCTTGCCGTGGCCGAGGTGCTGGCGGCTGCGCTGTTGCCGATCGTGACCTTGGCCATTGGCTTGGCCCTGCGGCTTCGCTTGCCATCAGAGTTTGTTGGCCCATTGATTTTTGGGGTGGGCGCGAAGTTGGTGTTGCTCCCCTTGGTCGCTTTGGGCGTGCTGTGGGGGCTTGGTCAAACCATGGGGCTGAGTGCTGCAGTAGCCAGGGTCGCGCTTTTGGAAGCGGCAATGCCGTCTATGATCACTGCCTCAGCGCTTTTGTGCCAAGCACGCCTGGCCCCAGCTTTATCGACTGCGATGGTCGCCTGGACCGTGCTTTTGTCCGTTGCCACCGTGCCTGTTTGGCACGCCATAGGGCTCTGGCTCTGGGGCGTGTTGGCCTGAGTGCTGCTTAAAATGGCGCGCTTTTGGGTGTTCTTGGATAGGGGATCACATCGCGAATGTTGCCAAGACCCGTGATGTAGTTGAGCAAGCGCTCAAAGCCCAGCCCAAAGCCTGCATGGGGCACGGTCCCGTAGCGCCTCAAATCGAGAAACCATCGATAGGTTTCTGCATCGAGGCCATGGTGCGCCATGCGCTGTTGCAAGATATCCAAGCGCTCTTCGCGCTGGGAGCCACCGATGATCTCACCAATGCCTGGCGCTAAAACATCCATGGCAGCAACGGTATCACCATCGTCATTGAGGCGCATATAGAACGCTTTGATGGCATCGGGGTAGTTCATCACGACCACAGGTGCCTTGCAGTGAGCCTCTGTTAAAAAACGCTCGTGTTCGGTCTGTAAATCGGTGCCCCACGCCACGGGGTATTCAAACTTCTGACCAGAGTCTGTCAGGATCTTCACGGCTTCGGCATAGTCCATTCGAATGAAGGGGCTCTCAATCACTCTTTCTAGCCGTGCGATGGCTTCAGGTTCGATGCGCTCTGCAAAAAAGGCCATGTCTTCCGCGCAGTGCGTCAACACATCCGCAAACACCGATTTTAAAAACCGCTCAGCCAGACCGGCTAAGTCATTGAGATCGGCAAAAGCCACCTCTGGTTCGACCATCCAAAACTCCGCCAAATGACGCGAGGTGTTCGAGTTTTCAGCCCTAAAGGTGGGGCCAAAGGTGTAGACCTTGCTCATAGCCAAACAAAAGGCTTCGACATTTAATTGGCCTGAGACGGTCAAGAACGTCTCTTGGCCAAAGAAGTCTTCGGAGAAATCAATGTTGCCTGAGTCATTGGTGGGCAAGTTGGCCAGATCCAGCGTGCTCACCCGAAACAATTGGCCAGCACCCTCGGCATCAGATGCCGTGATGATGGGTGTGTTCACCCAGCAGTAGCCTTCCTCATCAAAGAACCGGTGAATGGCCTTCGCAGCAGCGTGGCGGATGCGGGTGACCGCGCCAAAGGTGTTGGTCCGTGGCCTTAAGTGCGCGACAGTCCGCAGAAATTCATAGGAATGCTGCTTGGGTTGAATTGGGTAGGTGTCTGGGTCTTCGACCAGCCCCATGACCTTGATGGCACCCACTTGTATTTCAACCGATTGCCCTTTGCCCTTGGACGCCACCACCGTCCCATGACACTCGA
>CBFHIS010000040.1:0-13571 GCA_965655975.1 Wenzhouxiangella sp. | reverse complement strand
CGTGTTCTGGTCAGAGCGCTCACCCAGTTAACCCCAGAAGTTCCCATACTCTCTGAAGAATCCGCCCAAGCACCGTGGTCTGAGCGCCAGCATTGGACGTCTTGCTGGGTGGTTGACCCACTCGATGGCACCAAGGAATTTCTGAAAAGAAACGACGAATTCACTGTCAATGTTGGGCTCGTTGTCAATCACGAGCCGGTGTTGGGTGTTGTATTTGCCCCAGCGCTCAAACGCTGGTATTTCGCGGCCCAAGGTCAGGGGGCTTGGATGAGTGAGGGCGATGCAGCGGCGCAAGCGATTGAAGTGAAGGCCAAACCCGCCGATCGCCCTTGGCGTGTGGTGGGCAGTCGCTCACACCAAAGCCCCGAAATGGCCCATTTTTTAGAGCGCCTGGGTGAGACCGAGATGGTTGCGATGGGCAGTTCACTTAAGCTCTGTTTGGTTGCCGCAGGCGAGGCCGATCTTTATCCTCGTTTGGGCCCAACGAGCGAATGGGACACCTGTGCCGCTCACGCTGTTGTCAACGTCGCGGGTGGCCAGGTGTTGAACTTAGAGACGGGTGAACCCTTGAGTTACAACGCCCGTGAGAGCATCTTAAACCCGCACTTCATTGTCTGCACCGCGCCCAACCCGGCCTGGTTTGGACAGGCGGGTTAGGCTTTTTAGATGCCTACGCTGAATCTGAAGCTTTAGCTACTCCTCAGACACCACTTCTTTTTCAAAGTCACCGACGGTGACGTTGAGCCACTGCTCAGGATCGAGGTGGCGCCGTACAATGTCGGTCACCTCATCAGCACTGAGCGCTTGCAGGGCTTCCTCGAATCGTGACCAGTAAAACAGGTCCCGGTCTAGGTAGAGGTTCGTGTTCAATAAGCCATTTAAAGCCTGATCCGAGCTTCGTCTCAGTTCAAGTTCTTTTAAATAGCCCGCTCTAACAGCTTCGAGTTCCTCTTCTCCAAAGCCCTCATCAACTGCTTTGTTGAGTTCTTCAAACATCACCTCGACCAAGCGGTCTCTATTTTCTGGTGCGAACATGGCATAGGCCAAGAAGCTGGCTTGCTCATTGAGATCTGATGCTTGGAAACGTCCCCCCACACCATAGCTCAAGCCTTCTTGATCCCGAATCCGATCAGCAAGGCGTGAGTTGAGAAAGCCCCCACCGAGTAACTCACCGGCCAACATCAATGCAGGATAGTCTGGGTGGTCGCTTCGAAGCGGTAGATTTTGGAGACCGATAAACATAGCATTGGCTTTGTCTGGCATTTGCTCAATCAATACATCACCCTGAGTGGCCACGTAGATCGGCTCAACGCGTTCATAGGCAACATCGGCGCTCCATTCCCCAAAAGCAGCTTCTAGGCTATCTCGTAAAGCCTCGACATCCACATCACCCACAAAGCTGATGGTGGTTTCAGGACCCATGCCAAAATGCGAGGCGTGGTAAGCGACCAGATCGTCTCGTGTGATGGCTTTAATTCTTTCAACTTGCTCTGTCCAGCTGGGGCTGTACAGCGGATGATCTTTCGGGTAGTCATTGAGATGACGGCCCAAGAGATAGCTGGCCACAGATGCTGGTTCATCGCGTTGTTGGTCGATGGAGGTGAGTGTTTGGCGCCGGAGCTCTTCAATTTCGCTCTCTGGAAAAGTCGGATTTTTTAAGACATCTTCCACAATCGCCAATACGTGACCCAATTGATTTCTCTGAGATTCAATAAAAACAGAGGTGCGTTGCCCGCCACCAATGCTCATGGATGAACGAAGCTTGTCGAGTTCATCTCTGATGGCTTGTCGTGAAAATTGATCAGAGCCGCGTGTGAGCATTTGTGTGGTGCCATTCGGGATATTACCCAATCCACTCAAACTTTCTAGATTGCCAATGCGAAGGGTGATTTGTCCCCAGACGCGCTGACCTCGGGTGGGTTTGGGCAGTACCGTGACTTTGGCGCCATTGGATAAGGTGAAGTTCACCCGATTGGCTTCAATGTTTTCAGCACTGGGATCAAAAACCTCGTCGATGACATCGACTTCGCGGCCCTGATAACCCGCCAACAAGGTCTCCAGGTCTGGCTCAGAGGGGATCTCAGCCCGTTTGGGCTCGCTGTCGGGTAAGAACACGCCAATGGTTCGATTGTCGCGGGTCAAATAAGTATCCAGCACACGGGCCACATCATCGGCACTGACCGATTCAATGCGGTCTCTGTGCAGAAGCATCAAGCGCCAATCGCCCATGGTCGCCCATTCAGAAAGTTGTATGCCCACGCGGCCTGAGTCATTCATGGCCTGTTCGATATCCGTGCTCAGCGCATTGACTGCGCGAGTCACCGCTTCCTCACTCGGCGGGTTTTCTTTGGCTGCCTCGATGGTCGCCAACAGCTCATCTTTGACGACATCCATGTCTTGGCCATCTCGGCTTTGTGCATAGAACATCAGCAAAGAAGGCTCAGGCAAGGCCAAGCTGAAAGCACCCACCTGGCTGGCCAGCTCTGGGACAATCAAGGTGTCGTAGAGCCGTCCAGAGGGCACATCGCCCAAGACAAAAGCCAACACCTCAAGCGCGGCGTAATCCTCATGCAAAGCCGATGGAATGTGATAGGCGGCCATCAGAGAACGGACTGTTCCAGACCGTCGAGTGGTGACGGTGCGCTCGCCATCTTGCACTGGATCGCGGGTATAGGTGTCCCAAAGTTGCATGTCGCCGGTGCGCTCAGGCTTAGGAATGGCCCCAAAATATTGATCAATCAAGACCAATGCCCGCTCAGGATCGACGTTGCCCGATACGATGAGAATGGCATTGTCTGGCTGGTAGTAGCGCCGATAAAAAGATTGCAGGCGCTCGATGGGCACATTTTCAATGTCTGCGCGTGCCCCAATGGTCGAACGGCCATAGCCATGCCACAAATAAGCCACGCTCATGACCCGTTGCATGAGTACTCTGAAGGGATTGGTTTCGCCAATTTCAAACTCATTTCGCACCACAGTCATCTCAGAAGCCAAGTCTTCTGGATCGATCAGCGAATTGACCATGCGGTCGGCTTCCATGCGAAGCGCCCACTCTAGGTTTTCTTCTCCAGCTGGGAGCGTTTGAAAGTAATTGGTGCGCTCGTACCAGGTCGTGCCATTGGCTTGACCGCCGCGCTCAGAAATCTCTGCTTTGATGTCTTGATGGGTGGGGGTGCCATAAAACAGCATGTGTTCTAGCAAATGGGCCATCCCCGTCTCGCCGTAGCTCTCATGCTTCGAACCCACCTTGTAGGTGATATTGACCGTGGCGGTCGGTCGACTTTGGTCTGGCACCAACAGCACCTGTAATCCATTGTCGAGTCGATATTCACTGATGCCCTCGGCCGTTTGAACAAACTCAATTCGGTCATTGGCAAGGGCAGATTGAATGGTCAGGCACAACAGGCCAACCACCCACAATGGGCGAAATAAACGCATCATGATGCTGTTTCCTTTAACAGAGATAGAGTAAAAAAAGAGGTATTCGGGGTAGAGGGCTGGGTTGATCTTGGCTTAGCCGCCGGCTTCGTCGCCCCAGATCTCCTCGAGGCGTTGATCTCTCCCACAGCGCCAGCGATAAAACTGGTAGCGTCTGGGATTTTTTTGGTAATAGTCTTGATGATAATCTTCGGCCTCATAAAACACATCGAAATCAAGTATCCGAGTGTCGATGTTTTGATTGGGAAACCGTGATTGTACTTCAGCCAATGTCCGCTGAGCTTCCCCGCGCTGAGTGGCATCGTGGGTAAAGACGGCGCTTCGGTACGTCTCTCCAATGTCACAAAACTGTCCGTTGGCTTGAAAAGGATCAATGTTTCTCCAAAAAACATCCAACAACTGTTGATACGTGATCAACTCAGGGTCATAGGTGATTTGAACCACCTCTATATGCCCTGTACCTCCAGCAACCACTTGTTGGTAACTGGGGTTTTCCACATCGCCTCCGCTGAAACCAGAGCGGGTCGATAGGACACCGGTCAGCTTGTCATACGGGGGCTCCATACACCAAAAGCAGCCACCTGCAAACGTGGCTTTGGCCAGCCGTGTCTCAGAGCTGCCCACTTCGGGCTGTTGGGAGAATGATGACTGAGCCCAGACGCTGAGCAACAGGGCCAAAAGTAATGGTGTAAAGACGCTCAATTTCACAACAAACCTCATACCGGTGCTTGTCTCAATGCAGGACGTGGCTCATTGGCGGGTATGAATCGCAGGGCCACGCCATTATTGCACCAACGCTGACCTGTGGGCTCGGGGCCGTCATTAAAGACGTGGCCTTGATGGCCTTTGCACCGCGCGCAGTGATACTCGGTTCTGGGCCAAATGAGTTTGAAATCTCGTTTGGTGTTGATGTGGCTCTCGTCAATGGGCCGCCAGAAACTTGGCCAGCCGGTCCCCGAGTCGTACTTGTGCTCGGCATCAAACAGCGGTAGGTAGCAACCTGCGCAAACATAGACACCAGGACCATATTCCTTGTCCAGCGGGCTGGAAAAGGGAGGTTCCGTTGCCTCGCGCCGCAGCACACGGTATTGCTCATCGCTCAGCCATTCACGCCATGTGGCTTCATCGAGCGCCAAAGGCTCGAAGTCAATTGGTGCTGACTCACTGGCGCGAAGCGGGAAAGTATTGAGCCCACCCACGCCCAGAAAGGAAAAGGCCCACAGACCGTGCCAGACAAAGGAACGCCTCGAGGGGTTGGCCGGCGGGGTGAGCTCGGACTCAGATTTTTTTCGGTTCAGTGGCGTCATTTCATTCATGGCTTTATTAAACCAGATGGCCGACCCCATGGCGTGAAGGCCAAAGAGGCCGGCTTAGATGGCGATCTCTGAGAGGTTGCCCTTGTCTTCAAGCCATTGACGTCGATCGCCGGCGCGCTTTTTGGCCAACAGCATGTCCATGAGCTCGTCGGTTTTTTGGCTATTGCTGACCTTAAACTGCAGCAGGCGTCGAGTGTCGGGATCGATGGTGGATTCCCTCAGCTGCAGGGGGTTCATCTCCCCAAGCCCTTTAAACCGGGTCTCAGAGATCTTACCGGTCATTTTTTCGGCTTCAATGCGTGCCAAAATGCCGCGGCGCTCTTCACCATCGAGCGCGTAGAAGGTTTGTTTGCCCACATCGATCCGGTACAGCGGCGGCATGGCGACAAAGATGCGCCCAGCATCCACCAATGGGCGGAAATGTTTGATGAACAAAGCCGAAAGCAAGGTGGCGATGTGGAGCCCATCTGAATCGGCATCGGCCAAGATAATGACTTTGCCATAACGGAGCTGGGCGAGATCAGAAGACCCCGGATCGACACCAATGGCGGTGGCCAGATCATGCACTTCTTGCGAGCGCAATACTTGATCGGGTTCGGTCTCCCACGTGTTTAGAATTTTGCCCCTTAAAGGCATGATCGCTTGATACTCGCGGTTTCTGGCTTGTTTTGCGCTGCCGCCCGCTGAGTCGCCCTCAACCAAAAATAGCTCGGTGTGTTCGAGGTCTGTGGATGCGCAATCGGCCAGTTTCCCTGGCAGTGCTGGTCCTTGGGTGACCTTGCGGCGAGCCACTTGCTTGTTGGCTTTTTGGCGCTTGAGGGCGTGTTCGATGGCGAGTTTCGCAATGGCCTCGCCATCGGCCACATGTTTGTTGAGCCACAAGGCAAACGCGTCTTTAACAACCCCTGATACAAAGCTCGCCGCCGCCCGTGAACTGAGGCGCTCTTTCGTTTGCCCAGAAAACTGAGGGTCTGCGAGTTTGACCGACAACAAAAAGCTCAATCTGTCCCAAATGTCTTCAGGCGAGAGCTTCATGTTGCGTGGCAACAGATTGCGAATCTCGCAGAACTCGCGCAATGCCTCGATCAAACCCGTTCTCAAACCATTGGTGTGTGTGCCACCTGCGGGGGTGGGAATTAAGTTGACATAGGATTCTTGGATGAGATCGCCTTCGGGCACCCAGGCCAAAGCCCAGCTGGCCTCTTGGTCACCACCGGCGAGCTCACCAACAAAAGGGGAGGCAGGAATTCGCTCTTGACCATCGAGTTGTTCTTCTAAATACGCAACCAAGCCATCTTCAAATAACCACTGTTCTTCGCTTCCATCCACCTCGTCGTTGAGACTGATCTCAAGGCCCGGGCACAAAATGGCCTTGGCTTTGAGTAAATGTCTCAGCTGCGGCCTGGAGACATTGGCACTGTCAAAGTAACTGCCATCGGGCCAGAAATGAACCGAGGTGCCGGTGTTGCGCTTACCCACTTCTCCCACAGGCGTGAGCGATTGCTTGGTGATGCCATCTTTAAATGTGATCTGATGGACTGTGCCACCGCGTTTGATTTCACACACCAACTTCGATGAGAGGGCATTGACCACCGAGACACCGACGCCGTGAAGGCCGCCGGAGAATTTGTAGTTTTTGCCTGAAAACTTACCACCGGCGTGCAGACGGGTGAGGATCAGTTCAGCACCCGGCAACTGATGCTCTGGGTGCAAATCAGTGGGCATCCCGCGACCATCATCGGCGACTGAAACAGAGCCATCTTTGTATAAGCGAACAGCAATCTTTTTGGCATAACCGGCCAACGCCTCATCGACGGCGTTGTCGACGACTTCCGCGACCAAGTGATTGGGGCGGGTGGTGTCTGTGTACATGCCTGGACGGCGCTTGACGGGGTCAAGCCCTTGTAGGACCTCAATATCAGAGGCTTGGTATTGACCACTCATTGATTTTCCCTATGACCGTAAAACATATTCAGATGCGGGTGCGCGCAAATTATAGTGTGATGCCATCACCCGACCATAAGCGCCTGTGTTGGCAATCAACAACAAATCACCGGGTTGGCATTCGGGCAGCAGTCGATCGAGCCCTAAAATGTCCCCGGTCTCACAAATGGGCCCAACGACATTGTAGACGTTCTCGCCTCGCTCACCGAGTCGGTCGAGGTGATAAATGGGGTGCCAGGCACCATACAAGGCGGGACGAATCAAAGAGTTCATGCCGGTGGCCAAGCCCACATAGCGCACGTCCCCTTTGCCTTTCGTTTGCGTCACACGGGCCAAGAGCGCACCGGCATTGGCAACCAAGTAGCGTCCAGGCTCCAACCAAATATCCATGTCTCGGGGCAATTTGGCTTTCAGGCGGCCAATGCCTGCATCCAGTGCGGCCAAATCCAGCGGCAGCGCATCATCGTGATCGGGGATTCCGAGCCCGCCACCGAGGTCGATGATCTCGACATCGGTCAAGGTTTGGGCGGCTTCACCCAATATTTCAAGGGTGCGGTGCCAATTATCGGGGTGAAGAATCCCCGAGCCCGTGTGTGCATGCAGCCCAACGATTTTGATGTCATGCGCTTGGGCCAATCGGGCAATTTTTTCGATGTCTGCCAAGGGCACACCAAATTTGGCGTGGCTTCCGGCCGTGCGCACCATCTTGTGATGGCCCAAGCCCGAACCGGGATCGAGCCGCAAGAAAATGGAATGCCCAGCAAAATCCTGCCCCCAACGCTCAAGGATAAAGGTGTTGTCGACCGTGACACGCACCCCGAGTGCGAGCGCTTTTTGATATTCGCTCCGATCAGCAAAGTTCGGGGTCAATAAGATCTGCTCAGGTTTGAGGTCTGGTAGATGCTTTCGAGCATGCGCAACCTCTTCCAATGAGACACATTCAATCCCCACACCGCGTGCATACAGTGTCGCCAAGATGTCAGGGTGTGGGTTGGCCTTCATGGAGTAGAGCATTCGATCCACAAACTCGAGGTTCAAGAGCCGGTCTGCCGCCGCCTCGATGGTGGGCAGATGGTAGACATAGGCCGCATCCAAAGGCGCCATTAAGGTGCTTAAGGCTTCTTTGTTCACGCTCCACCAAGCCGGTTCTTGTTCGGGCGCATCGTGCTGTCTAAACAATTGCTCCCAAGTGGGCCCGAACACCGAGTCGCCACCCAAGCCACCGGGAATGAGTTGCTGATGCAGTTGCTGGACCAACCGATCGGCGTGTCTGGCTTCAACCACGAATGTGAGGTTGAGGTCATTGGCAGCTTGCGAGACTTGATAAATGCGCCGCTGCTCAAATACCTCCAAAGCGGGGCCAAGGCGATGCAGGATGGTCCGAATCCCCAAGCCGACCAAAGAGACGCAAGCACAATCGGGGACCCACTCAACATGGCAGTGCTTTTTTAGTCGATCGATCAGGCGCTCGATGTCGGCTTCGTCAGCCACATTGGCTCTGAGATCTAAGGTTAGGGTGACATTGGATTCCGAGGTAGAGACCTGATCCACCGACAAGCCCAGTGATCTGAACTCTTGGAACACATCGGCCAAAAAGCCAACTTGTTGCCACATGCCAATGTCTTCAAGAGAAATCAGCGCAATGTGGCGGCGTTGCACAATCGCTTTGACCTGCGCGCCGTGGTCGCGTGCCTTGGATGAGATTTGGGTGCCTTCAATGTCAGGCCGAAGCGTTTGCCCCAGCCACAGTGGAATGTTGTGCGCCCGAAGTGGGGCCAGTGCATGAGGATGAATGGCTTTGGCGCCCATCGCTGCAAGTTCTTGTGCCTCACGGTAGCTGACCATTTTAAGCAGCCGCGCGGTTGGAATGCGATGTGGATCGGCGCTAAAAAGCCCAGGCACGTCTGAATAAATCTCAACCCGTTCTGCATCCAGCAACGTGCCGATCAGTGCCGCCGATGTATCCGAGCCACCCCGGCCGAGTAGTACCGTTTCACCGGTGGCATTGCGGGCGCTAAACCCTGGCATGATGTGGCCATCGGCACGCTCGCCCAATCTGTTGGCCAAAGCCAGATCTGGTTGCAGATCGCAGGTCGCTGCCATGTAGTGCGCGCGTTCAGAGCGCGCGGGCTGTGGTGTGGCGTGCAGCAATTCGGTGCTCTCAATGAGGCCAATGTCTAGGCCATTTTGAGCGAAAAATGCCTGACCAATGGTGGCGCTCCACACCTCACCCATGGCCCATACCTCGGCAGAGCCTTGCGGTGTTTCCAGGGTGGCTCTATCGCTCAAACGATCATCCAAGGTTTGCCAGTGGCGATCGAGAAGATCTCCATTCAGATCCAAAGCAGCAATCAGGGTGTGGTGACGCTCTTTCAATATCTCAATAAGTTCGGCGGCACTTGTTGAAGGCGTGGTTGATGTGTGGTCTGCCAATAGATCAGTGATGCCACTCAAGGCTGAGACGACAACAAAGGGTCGGCGGCCTTCTTGGCGGGTGCGTTCGATGTGCCCAACGATGGCCTGCCATGAGTCGGGGTCGCTGACCGAGCTACCGCCAAATTTCAAAACACGCCATATGGGTACGGTGTTGTCGTCTGCTGGGCTCATGCCAGCCATGCCGGAAAGTGATGAGTCATCATGGGCTTATTTTACGTCATCGGTGTCGAGGCCAGCGCGCTATGAATGTTGAAAAAGTTTGCCTTTGTTGCTGATTTAAGTGCCTTAGATGCTCGATAATAGATGTTTGTTCTTTTGTCGTGGGTGGTAGCCATGGGTTCACGCAAAATCAAGCTCCACGGGTTTAACAACCTGACCAAGGCGTTGAGCTTTAACATCTACGATTTGTGTTATGCGACAACGCCCGAAGAACGCCGTGATTATATTGCCTACATCGATGAGGCCTATAACGCTGAGCGCTTGACGCAGATCCTATCTGATGTCTCCAACATCATTGGCGCAAACATACTCAACGTGGCGCGCCAAGATTATGAGCCGCAAGGCGCCAGCGTCACGATGCTCATTTCAGAAGAACCCGTCGTGATCGATGAGCACACCGCTGCGGCCGCACCGGGGCCATTGCCGGAGAGTGTCGTGGGGCACTTGGACAAAAGCCACATCACCGTGCACACTTATCCAGAAGCGCATCCCCACGATGGAATTTGTACTTTCCGAGCGGACATTGATGTGGCCACTTGTGGTGTGATTTCGCCGCTAAAAGCGCTCAACTATCTGTTGCACAGTTTTGAATCCGACATTGTCACGATGGATTATCGCGTGCGCGGCTTCACGCGCGATGTTCGTGGCCGCAAGCACTACATCGACCACAAAATTACTTCAATTCAAGACTATTTGAGTCGCGATACAAAAAATGCTTACGACATGATTGATGTCAATGTCTATCAAGAGAATTTGTTTCACACCAAGATGGTGCTCAAAGATTTTGATTTGGATGACTATCTCTTTCATCGCTCTGCCGATGACTTAGACCGCCGCGAACGCCAACGCATTGAAAAACGACTCAAAAAAGAGATGCGCGAGCTCTATTACGGCAGAAACCTCTAGGGTACTGCGTCTCCACCCGCTGCCTCCAGCGCTTCAGCCGCTTCCATCCATTCCGTTTCTGCCAACTCCAGTTCGGCTTGAGTCAGCCCTCTTTTCTCAATCATCAAAGCCACTTCATCGGCTCTTTCGGGATTGTGATAGAGATCGGGGTCTGCCAGCGCATCGTCTTGGGTTTGGCGCAATTGAGTGAGTTTCTCGATGCGCGCACTCAAGCTTTTTAGTTTGTTTTGTAGTGGTTTTAATTGATTGCGCTGGTTGGCTTTTTCCTGCCGGCGCTGCTTTTTTGAATGGGCTGTGCCCGAGCTAGGCTGGGCTGATGTATCGCGTTCTTTGATTTGGGCCCGATAGTCACTGAGGTCGCCATCGAAGACATTGAGGTGGCCTTGGTGGATTAACCAAAACTGATCGACGCTGTTGTTTAGAAGGTGGCGATCATGCGAGACAACAATCACAGCGCCTTCAAATGTTTGTAGTGCCACCGTCAGTGCGTGGCGCATTTCTAAATCCAGGTGGTTAGTGGGTTCATCTAAGAGCAATAAATTGGGTTTTTGTCTGACCAGCAAAGCCAAGACCAAGCGGGCTTTCTCTCCGCCAGAGTAGTTGCCAGTGGCCGATGTGGCCAAGTCACCACTGAAATCAAAGCCGCCCAAGAAATCTCGGATCATCTGTTCGGTGGCTTTGGTGCCCATCTCATCATCGAGTCTGGCGATGTGCCAAATGGCATTCTCAAGTTCATTGAGTTGCTCGATCTGATGCTGGGCAAAATAACCCACGTTGAGTCCACGCGCGTGGCTTAAGCGACCCGACAGAGGGGGCAGTTCGCCTGCGATGGCCTTGATGAACGTGGATTTGCCAGCGCCATTTAAGCCCAAAAGACCAATGCGATCACCGGGTGCGAGGCTCATGCTGATGGCTTCAATCACGCGATGCTCGTTATAGCCCAAAGCGACATCATCCAAATGGACCAGCGGGTTAGCTACTTTGGGGGGTGGGGCAAATTCAAAATTAAAAGGCGAGTCAAGGTGGGCCGGTGCAATGGCTTCCAGACGACTGAGGGCTTTTAGGCGACTTTGTGCGGCTTTTGCCTTGCTCGCCTTGGCCCGAAACCGATCAATGAACTGTTGCATGTGCGCCATGGTCTGTTGCTGTTTGACATAGGCGGCTTGCTGCTGGCTCAGCCGTTCGGCCCGTTGTTTCTCGAAATTGGTGTAATCGCCTTTGTAGGTGTGTAGTTTCAGATGCTCAATGTGGATGATGGTATCGACCACCGCATCTAGGAAGTCCCGATCGTGCGAGATCACAATCAAAGTACCCGCATAATGCTTGAGCCACCCCTCGAGCCAAGTGACGGTTTCTAAATCCAAGTGGTTGGTGGGCTCATCGAGCAACAACAGATCCGATGGGCACATTAAGGCTTTGGCCAGACTCAAACGAATGCGCCAACCTCCGGAGAACGATGCGATGGGGGCGTCGAATTGCTCTGCACTAAAACCAAGGCCCGAGAGCAATCGCGCGGCGCGGGCGTGCGCTTGATAGCCCCCAGCCGCTTCCAGGGCTTCATGGGCAGCCGCAATGGCCATGGCGTGGTCGATCTCTGATTGGTTTGTTTCAGATTCTGCTTTGCTGACTCTAGATTCAGCCGCTCGAAAGGCCTCGTCTCCATCTAAGACAAAATCAATGGCCGATTGGTCGAGTGCTTTGATGTATTGGGCCATGTGGGCCAAAGCCCAAGCCTTGGGAATATCCACCTCGCCCGTATCGGTGGCCAAGTCCCCACGCAACACCGCAAACAGGCTGCTCTTTCCCGATCCATTGGCGCCCACCAAACCGACTTTGTGGCCAGGGAAAATGGTGGCACTGGCCGCATCAAGCAATGTGTGGGCACCATGTCGAACGCTGATTTGGCTGAGTTTGATCATTGACAAAGACTTTGTGGCATGCCGACAAACCCACGGATCTGGCCTAAGGTTTTCATTGGATGGACTGCTCTCAATTGCACTGACTTGCCCTGATGTGGTGTTGGTGAGATGATCTCAAGCGCGTCGGCCACCGGCCTGTCACACCTTAACACCCGTCGCTTGTCCAAAATGGGCTCAGAGCGAGGAACAAGGAAATCAAATCTAATGAATCTTATTGTAAAACTGATCGCTGGGATTGTCTTGGGTATCGTCATCGGACTGATTGCGCCCGATTGGATCATTCAGGTTTTATTGACCTTTAAGGGCTTGTTTGGTCAATTGCTCTTTTTCACCATCCCTTTACTGATTTTATTTTTTATTACGTCAGGCATTGCTGGTTTGCCCCGCCAATCGGGCCGATTGCTCGGCCAAACTTTGGCTGGCGCCTATTTATCGACCATTGTTGCGGGTGTACTGGCGTTTGCAGCCGCTGCCGTTCTGGTGCCCATGCTCACCACCTCGGTGGGTGAGGCGATCAACAATGGTGGCAGAAGTTTGGGCCCATTGATTGAAATGAACATTCCGCCACTGATGTCGATCATGACGGCTTTGGTCGCGGCTTTTGTGTTCGGTTTGGGTATTGCTGCTCGTGAAGCGGTACAGCTGAAACAGGTTTTTGATCAAGGCCGCGATGTGATTGAGTCTTTGTTGGTCTCTGTCATCATTCCGTTCTTGCCACTTTACATCGCTGGCGTTTTTGCCGAATTGGCAGCAGCGGGCACGGTCTTTGCCACCTTAAAAACGTTTGGTGTGATATTGGCCTTGTCTGTCAGCCTCCATTGGGTCTGGCTTTTGGTGTTGTATTCTTTGGTCGGTCTTCGGATTAAGCGCTCACCATTGCCTTTGATTCGCCAAATGTTACCGGCTTATTTCACAGCCCTTGGCACCATGTCGAGTGCGGCCACGATTCCTGTCACCCTAAAATCCGCCCAAGCCAATGGCGTTGACCCTAAGATTGCGGGCTTCACCATTCCCTTGTGCGCAACCACCCATTTGTCTGGTTCAACCATCACCATCGTTGCCTGTGCGGTCGCGGTGATGGTGCTCCAAGAGGGCTTGGCGCTGCCCGGACTGATTGGCATGCTGCCGTTTATTTTGACTCTGGGCGTGGTGATGCTGGCCGCCCCCGGGGTGCCAGGGGGCGCGGTGATGTCAGCGGTGGGTTTGTTGGGAACCATGCTTGGCTTTGGAGAGACCGCTGTGGCGTTGATGATCGCACTCTACATGGCCCAAGACAGTTTTGGGACAGCGTGCAATGTCACTGGGGATGGGGCGATTGCTTTGTGGATCAACGACGCTCAAAAAAGCTGAGGGATTCGACTCAAGTCTCTTGGGTGAACTTTTCTCTTGGATC
>CBFHIS010000039.1:0-13593 GCA_965655975.1 Wenzhouxiangella sp. | reverse complement strand
CACGCCATAGTTTTCAGCCCCATCGGCATTGGCGAAGGTCACCAGAAGCGCTTCTGAAGGCAAGATGATCAGCTCAATGGGGTTGGTGATCTCTTTATAGAAAATCCCCAACGACACCAGCTCGGTGGGTGTGGGCGAGAAATCGTAACGAAGGTCGTAATGCACGAGACTCGATGGCAGCAGTTCGGGGTTACCGATGACGGGCGCATCCAACACGGGGTCGGTGAATTCCGCCGGCGAGAGCTCTCTTAAATCCGGCCGAATAATGGTTTCGCCGTAGCTGGCAATGAGCTGCTGGCGCTCGGTCAGATAGACGGTCACCGACCCACTGGGCAAGTAATCGGTCTCTTGGAGATTGGCACTGATCGGATCGCCATCGGGATTGAATAAATCAAAGGTGACTGCCGACTGACTCCAATCTTCCATTCTCAACCCACCGGCGAGTCTCACCCGATCCCACAACAAAAGATCAAACATCCCATAAGCCGCTTCGATGTCCAACAGCGCAAACGAGTTATCTGTTGCTCGAGTCGATTCGCGAATCACCAAGCCATCGGGGTTGATCGTGTCTGGATTGATGATGAGTTCTAAGGAATCTTGGAAGCGAAAATCCAAAGGAAAACGTTGAATGCCATCAAACTTGAAGCGCCTAAGATCGGAATCCCGATCGCGGTCCAGCTTGCGCCAGCCGGCCGTTAAGGTCAAATCAGCCGGCCCAAAGCTCAAAGGCAGCTCAATGTCGGCGCCGTACTCGAGCACTTCATCGCGCAAATCGCCGTAGTTTCTAAAGTTGTTGTCGGTGCGACGCGAAAACACAAAGCCACTGGGGGAGCGTCTGTCTTCTTCAAACAAATAAATCCGTGTATCGGGCGAGAGACGACGGGCCCTGGCATCTGAGTAGTCCCAGCGCAGTGTCAGGTCACTTAAAAAGGGAAACGTGTGTCGCCCATCGAATTGGTGGGCCAATAGATCACGCTCTTCGTACTCGATAAAACGGGTATCGACAATGCCACCGGTGTCTTGATCGAATCCAATCTGTTGCCTGACATCATCCAAGGTTTGTCTGAGTAGCATGGAGGTCCAACTGATCTCATGCTCGTCTTTAAAATTAATGCCGCCGGTCAAAAAGGCATTGCCTTCTACTTTGTGCTCGGTTCGATTGAGCTCGAACTCATCGCGCAACTTCAGCTCACCTTCCCCGATGTTGAACTGCCGGCGGATCTCTTGCCGGTTGGCCCAGCTTTGCGACCAAGACACAGCACCCAGAAAACCGGCCGACCAATCGCCCCAGCTGCCTTTCATGCCGCCTTCTAGGGTGAGCCCATGGTCTGGCTGGTTCTCTTTTTCTTCAATGTCATAGATCACTGGAAACGCATCGCCCAAGGCCTCAATCTCTTCTGCGCTAAACCCCACGGGGTTAAAGATGGTCGCCTCGATCAGCGGCACATCACCCGCCACCGCATCGGCCACAATGCCAGGCAGCGCTCGCGTGCCATCATCGCGACCCAACCAATCGTTGGCACACCCTTGATAGGTCAGGCCCTTTTTACCGGTGCTGCCTTGCAAAAACCCGCCCGATAAGGACAGGTTGAAAAAGTTCTCACTCGGAATGGAGTTGGTCCGAATGTCGACAGAACCCCCACCAAACTCGCCAGGCATGTCGGGGCTGTAGCTTTTTTGTACGCGGATCGACTCAATCACCCCGGTGGGGAACAGGCTCATGGGTACGACTTTTCTGGATGGGTCGGGGCTGGGCACCGAGGCGCGGTTCAAGAGCGTGGCCGAATACCGCTCACCCAAGCCTCGAACAAAAATAAACTCGCCACCCACCAGCGTCAATCCGGTGACCCGCGCGAGCGCTGAACCGGCATCCGAATCCCCTGCTCTGGACATTTGTTCAGAACCCAAGACCTCAGACACGCTCGCCGAGCGAAGCCGTTCGTCCAAGACCGCAGAAATCGAGCCTTCAATAAAAGGCACCAGCACGACAAATTCGGCCAATTCCAGTCCGGCTGGGGGCAAACTAAAATCCAGAGTTTGTTCTTCGTCTTTGCCGATCACCACGCCCTCAACGGTCCGGGTCGCGAACTCCCCATGCAGCACAGAGACCGAATACGTGCCCACCGGCAACTCAATCTCAAAGCGCCCCTCATCATCGGTTTGGGCCTCAATCGGCGTGCCTGAGACAAACAGTCTTGCGTTGGCAATGGGTTGATTGTCTTCGCTGGAGCGCACCACCCCGGCCAAACGCCCCTCACCGTCTACGACCTCAACGCTTGAATCAGCGACCAGGCGCTCACCCAAAATGCCTTTTGAGCTTTCGATCGCGACAAAGGCTTTTCGATCCTCGCCTTTCAATGTCACAATAATTTGGATGAGCTCGCCGGCTTGTAGGTTCAGGCGAAGCCTGGCCAGCGTTTGTTCATTCTGCATCAAGGCAAGGGTGTGGTTCCCCGGTTCAATGTTGGCTTGCCACATGCCCACCACGTTGCTGAGTCCAGCTTGATCGGCAATACTCAGTTCCACATCTTCGACGGGCAACCCGTTTTCAAACACCAACACGGTGAGATCGGTGGGCTCAGCAACTTCAGTGGTCTCAACTTCAGTCATCTCGATTTGCGACCAAGCATTTTGCATGCCGAGAAAGCCAAGCAAAAGGATCGCGATCGCCATGCGCATCGGTCGGGTGGGCTGGGTCATAAGCACAACCAAGGTTGTTGTTCGCACTCGGACATCACGCGGCGAAGCTCGGTGGCTTTCCTAAAATTCTCCGCGCTTTCTAAAAAGAACAGCTGTAAGCGCGCTGCTTCAAAGTCGCCGGTCTTAAAAAGCGCATAGGCCAAGGCGTAACGAATGTTTTCTTCGTCCAACAACTGAACACGCTCTAAATCATCGATCATGGCAGCGGCTTGGTTAAAGCGTACCAAGCCAATCAAAATGGCCAGGCGTTGTTTGAGTTTTTTGGGTTGATCAATGGCTTGACCATTCAAGGTCAGCGCTTCGGTCAGCCGCCCTGTTTGGCGGAAGAGTTCGGCCGCTTCAATCAACAAGTCGGCGTTGTAATACGAGCCCATCCGAAGCACTTCGGCCGCGGCCAACGGCATGCCTTGGACCAAATAAGCTTGTGCCAACAGCTTGGCCACGGTGGCATCCTCAGGCGCTCTGAGCATCGCCTCTTCCAACAACACCGCCGCCTCGGGGGCTTGGTTGGCATTGATCAAGGCATTGCCCACCGCCAACGCATCGGTGATGTCGCCTTCAGAGAGCACCACCAGGTCTCGTGCTAGGGTCAGCGCGGCTTGATAGAGGCCTTTGTCAACCAACAAAAAGACCTGGCGCCTGGCAAAGTCGCGGGCTCTGTCTGGAAATTGCACTCGGGCTTGATTGAGCACCACCCACGCTTCATCCAACCGGCCCAGAGACCACAGCGCTTGGGCGCGGATGAAAAACGCCGAAGGGATCTGGGTGGCGGACTCGCCCGCCTCATCCAAGGCTTGCAACGTGCTGGCGTAATCTTCTGCCCCAAAATGGGCTTGGGCCAAGTACAGATACACCACCGCGGCCTCTTGGCCCCCTGCAATGGCTTCCCTAAACTCCACCACCGCCAATGGGTACTCTTTTAAGTTCAGCGCCACCAGCCCTGCGAGCGTGTGATAGCGCGGCGCATCAAAGTCTTCAGCCTCAGCATCCACCGCGGCGAGCACTTGCCTGGCTCGGTCATAATTGCCATCACCGATTAAAAGCGCCGCCAAGGGCAACCGGTCAATGGCCTCTTCTGGGTCATTGGACTGCGCGCTCAAAGGCCCTGAAAAGCCCAGCACAAACAAAACCAAACCCGCTCCCAACGTGAGTCGGACCAAGGCTTGGATCTGCGATCGTGAATAACTATTCAACATACAGGTTCGTCAGGTCTCTTGATTGGCTCAACCCAGATCAAAGCGGATGCGTTGTCGCGCCCAGACTTTGACACTGCGGCCTTGGTACTGCGCGGGTTCAAAGCGCCAATCGCGGATTCCACTCAACGCCGCGTCTTCAAATACACCCGCCGGGCTGGCTTCCAACACTTCCACTTTTTCGATCTCACCACTGGCAGAAATTAAGAGCGATAAGACCACATAGCCTTCTAAGCCTTGGGCACGCGCGCGTGCGGGGTACGCCATCGCCGTTTGTTGCACGGGCCTTGGGGGCGAGTCGACCATGTCGTTGGTCATCACCACATCGCTGGTGTCGCCCAGCAATTGGTCTTGCAAAGACCCCAACTCATCGCCGGAAAAAGCGGGCAAGCCAAAGTCGACGCCTGAGAGGTTGGTGTTCAACGCCACCGCTGGTGGCGTGGGGGGTGTCCGCCGACGTGGCGGCGGTGGCGGTGGTGGCAACTCTGGTGGCGGTGTTTGTTGCGGGCGCTCCACCACAAACGCCGAAGACCGGTCTTGATTGAGGGCATCTGGCCCTTCGGCGAAGCGGTTGATCAAGATCATCGTCGCGATGACCAACACCGAGCCTAGGACCATAAAGACCAAGCCACTAAAGCGTGCCGACCACTGGTGGGGGTTGATGAATGCCATCGCGCTTTTCCCTAACCCGCGCCGGCTTCTTCAACGGTGGCCACGCCGACATCCGTGGCACCGGCCATGCGGGCTTGATCGACCACTTCCACCAAGCGTTTGGCGGGGACATTCTCATCGGTCACCACCAACACCGAGGGATCACTCATGCCACTTAGCAACTCACGAAGGCGGCTTTGAATGACCCAGACTTGAATGGGCTGACCGTCGAGATAGGTATCCCCTACATTGTCTATGTACAAACGAATCGCTTTGGTCGACGCCGTTGCCGCCGAGCCCGCCGAAGGGCGCTCGAGATCCAATTTCATGTCTTTGACGAATGTGGTGGAGACCATGAAAAAGATCAACAAAATAAACACCATGTCGATCAACGGTGAGATATCCACACTTTGTTGGTCATCGGTTCGTTCGCGCATCCGTCTCATCAATCTTGTCCTTTTATCGGGCTGGTTCGGTGCTCATCTGGGCACCCATCCCAGCGCTCGGCGTCTGGTCAAATTCGCTACAAACCACGTCTTTGATTTGGGCCAGCTCGGTTCGAAGCCTCAACGCTTTCCGATCGAGCAAGCGGGAGACAATCAATCCAGGAATCGCCACGCCCAGGCCCATCTGTGTGGTGAACAGGGCCTGTGAAATCCCCCCTGCGATGCCACCCGATTGCGAGAAAAGTGTCATGTCGCCCAAGGCATCGAAGGTCTCAATCATGCCGGTGACGGTGCCCAATAGACCCAGCACCGGCGCGGTGGCCACAATGGAGGTGATCAAGGCGCGGTATTGTTTGGTGCGCCGCTCAAAGCCGGCCAAGTGATCGTCCAACCACAACCGAAGGTCGGGTGGGTTTTTGTGCGCCACACCGAGGGCTTCATAGACCGCCCCATCGATTAGGCCGGCTGGTGCATGACGGCCTTTGGGCCGCTCGTAGCGCCGGATCAATTCTCTGACCGAGTGCTTGGAGCCGCGGCGAAGCTCGGCCCAGCGAATGCCGATGGCATACCACATGACAAACGTCGCCAAAAAAAGCGGTGGCATCACAAACCCACCGACTTCGAAATAAGAGACCAGTTCTTGAATGAACCCTGTCACCATCACGAACGACTCAAGCGGCCTTCAACGTAACGGTTGACGATGTGCAGCGCGCTTTTTTCCATCTCGTCTTTGATTCGCTCCGCCCAGCCTGAGAGCACGTTGCCGACCAACAACAGCGGAATGGCGACGATCAAACCCAGTTGCGTGGTGACCAAAGCGATGGAAATCCCACCCGAGAGCAGCTTGGGATCACCGGTACCAAACTCGGTGATCACATCAAACGTCGAGATCATCCCCGTCACGGTGCCTAAAAGGCCCAAGAGAGGCGATACGGCCGCAATCACAATGATCACCGCACCAAAGCGGTTCAAGGTGGCCGATTCGTTCAACAGCGATTCTGAGATCACATCTTCTAAGTGCTCGCGCTCGCGGTCTAAGTTTCTAATGGCCGTGGCCAACACCCGCGCCGTGGCACCTTTGAATTGCTTCAAGGTCTCGATCGCGCCTTGACGATCGCCGGCCTCGACTTGCGGGGCGATGGCTTCCACTAAGCTTTCAGTCGAGGCGCTGGCATCTCTCAAGAAACGGATCCGAGCAATCACAAGCACCACACCCAAAAGGCCCAAAAGCGTGATGATCCAACCGATCATGCCGCCGCTTTGAATGATGCCAATGACGGTCTTGCCAGGATTGGCCTCAATCTCATTGACCAAGGACTCATAGGCAAACACCGTGATGGTCTCGGGACGCTCGCCATTGATGAGTGCCTGAGCGCTGCGCTCGCCCGCACTGCTTTCCCAAATTTTTAATTGCCCACCGCCGGCCGGTGCCAACGCACCGCTGGCCTGGTCGCTCACGCCAAAAGCCGCCACCCGTCCGATCTGGATAATCTGGCCAGTGACTTCGGCGCCATCGAGGGCGAAATAAGACCCATCTAGAACACGGACCTCACCCGCCAGTCTCGCGGTCTCGGCCGCGGCCTCAAACATGCTTTGAAAATCATTGGGCGATGGGATCGCATCAGCCGCGGGCGGGCTGTAGGCGTCTTCTAAAGTGATGTCTGCTTGCAAGAGCGTGGATGAAAGCACATCGACGTTGCTTCTGGCGGTCTCAACGGCCCGTTCTGAATCAAACACCAAGCCATCCAAACGCTCGGCTTGCGCGCGCACGTCAACCAGTTGGCCTTCTAGGCGCTGAATCTCTTCGTTGATGTTGGCTTGCTCAGTGCTTGCGCGTTCTCTAAAAGCATCCAGCCTGGCTTGGAGTTCGCGTTTTTGGGTTTGGAGAAACGCAAATTCGCGTTGGTAGGCCTGCTCCAAGGAAGGCGCTTGGGTGGCGACCTCTGGCTCAGCGACCTGTTCGGTCGCATCAGCGCTGGCCGGCTCGGTTGGCGCTGGGTCTTGGGACCACGCAGCACCCACGACACCCAACGACAACAGCAAAGACAGCAGCAAAGACGGCAACAAGAACAACACATTGGCTTTTACGCTCAGCAACTTCATGCGCTTTCTCCCAATTCAATCGATCCATTGGGCAGTTCAAACAGACCCACTCTGATTTGTTTGCCTAGGGCATCGAACAAGGCTCGGATTTGTTGGCGCTCGCCGCCGCCTTGGGCTTCAACGAAACGCCAACCTTGATCACCCTGGGTGGCATAACCCATCCGCCCATCGCGGGTGGTGAAATACATCGCCACCACCCCAAGCTTGGCCACATCGGCCAAGACAGACTCCCCGTCCAGTTCAATTGTTTGTGAGTAGAGCCCATTTTCTCGGGCCAGTCGCAACTCATCTTCGTAAAAACTCCACAGGCGGTTGACCACGCGCGCAGGACTCAGCGCCTCGGTGTTGAGTTGGTCTTCGATGTTTTCAATCGCCGCCATCCGCTCGCCACGCTTGAAGGGAAAGCCTGTTTGAATGTGGTTTTTGATGGTTTCAATGGCATCCATGGCCACTGGAATCAGCGCTTCGGTGGCCACACCCGCTTCTTGGGCCCGTGCTCGGTTGTTGGCCAGGTCTTCTTCGAGTTCTTGAACGCGCAAGTCCTCTCGTCGCTTGGAGGCTTCGAGCTCGCCTTTTTGCGCTGCCAGTGAGTTCATGGTCGCTCGGTGCTGCTCGGTCAAATCGGTGAGCTCGGCGTTCAAGGATTCAATGTCTGAACGCAGCACGACCAATTCTTGCGCGAGGTTATTGAGCGCTTGTTCATCCGACCCACCCGACTGGGCCAGCGCGAGGGGACTGAAACCTGCAAGGCTCAAGACCAGAGCCAGACAGAAAATGAGGGTTTGGGGCGCACCCCGGCGGATTGCTTGGCGAAACATGGGACCGTCCACTGGCTTTGATGACTCGAACCGCTAGTGTAGGAATGGGAGATTTCAATTAGATGACAGTCACCTTAGCCCCTGTCTTTACTGGCTCCATCCGTGCGCTCAGTAAACGAGACCGCTTATTGATGAAAGTGCTGCGCCAAGCGCGCAGCCAAAGCCTCGCTGGCTTGACCGATGCGTGCTGAGCGATCGGTTGGTGCGCCGGGCTGGGTGCTCGAAAGCTCGATGGTCTCTGACATCAACACCTGAAAATTGGACGTGGAGACCAGTCGCACGTTCATGCTGCCGCCATTTTCAGTCCAGACCAAGCGGCCTTCAACAATGAGCGAGACCCCCAAATCGCGCGCCAATGCAGCCACCAAAGACCGCGCGGTCTCATCGGGATACGGGGCCAAACTCACTCGGCCCAACAATGCGGTGTCTGGCAAAGCCTCCGACCACAGGCCCGATAAAAGCGTGTCTGCCGCCAACAAGCCCTCAGCACTGGCCCGCTCGGGGACCCCACCATAGACCTCAAACGGCAGAATAGCCAGGGTGTGTTGGGGCCCATCGGCCGGTGTGGGTGATTGACTTTGCCAGTCATGGCTGAGCAACACCCAGGCCACCAAGGCCATCAAGGCCAGCGAGAGCATGGGGGCTGCGATGCGTTTCCAAGACAAGTTCGGACGAGTATCGATTGGTGCCTCGATTGGTGCGTCGATTGGTGCCTCGACTGGTGCCTCGACTGGTGCCTCGACTGGTGCCTCGACTGGTGCCTCGATTGGTGCGTCGAATGGTGCGTCGATTGTTCTATCAATCGTTGTATCAACCGCACTCGCACCCGATGCCACCGATGGTGCGGCATCGCTCGTTGCATGGTCCGTGATTGGAAGATTGAGCCGCACACCTCTTTTGGGCAAGGTCTCAATGACCGTGGCGGGGTCTTGGCTGGAACCGGCTTGCACGAACGCGCCACGGAGTTCTTTTAACAAAGCCGCAAGGCCTGCCTCAAAATCAACCACGCCCTCCGACCAAATGTGCTCAATTAAGGTGTCTTTTCTCACCACCTCACCCGGCGATTGCAGCAAAGCCTCGAGCAAGGCAGCGACTTTGGGCCGCAAGCCAACGCGTTGGCCCTGTGGGCCTTTTAAGGTGCCATCTTGGGCATCAAAGACACAATCATGGATGGGGTGATGGGCCAAGGTCACAACCCTTGTTTAAGGTGTTGGCTCAGTGGCATCGCTGGGCTCAGATGGGTTGTTGTCTGACGGCGCCTCATCTGATGAATTGGCCTCAGCACTGAGGGCATCATCCATGGGTGCGGGCATTGGTTCCCTGCTTTCTTGACCCATGCTTTCTTGACCAATGGCATTAAACTCACCGGCAAGCTCTGGGTCAACGATCAAATAAAATGACTCGTTCTCACCCACCAAACCAAGTTCAGCACGGGCGCGCTCTTCAATCGCATCCAAACCCAAACGCAGGTCTTGCACCTCGGCAAACAGGGCATCGTTTCTTGCTTTGAGCGCCTCGTTGGTCTCGACCTGAACACTCAAGCGTTCATCTAGAGCTTTTAAGCGCGAGCGCTCCTGCCAAACCTGGATCTGCAAAGCGATCAATAAAACCACCAGCAAGGCCACAATGATGCGCATCAGATTAATGGTCTTCTCCTGACTGCTCGGATGGGTTCAATAGGGCTTCCATCATAGCTTGATATAAATGGGGGAGACGTTCTAAGTCGCCAATGGCCACCCGCTCATCGATTTGGTGAATGGTGGCATTGACGGGCCCCACCTCAATCACCGGCACGCCCTCTGGACCAAAAAATCGGCCATCGGAAGTGCCCCCGCCGGTGTCGAGTTTGGGCGCCACGCCCAACACCGCCTCACAGGCTTTGACCACGCCCTGCAAAATCGGACCCGAGCATGGACCAAAGGGCTGGGCACTCACGCGCCAAGAAAGCGTCCACGGGCCCGGGTCGTGCGAGTCGATCAAGGCCTCGATGCGTTCTTTGAGACCATCGCCTGGGCTGTTGGGGTTGTTTCTGATATTGAAATGCACCACCAACTCACCCGGTGAGACATTGTCTGCCCCAGTCCCTGCGTGGATGTTGGAGATCTGGAGGCGGGTGTGGTCAAAGGCCGCATCGCCATCATCAAATCTCAGTGCGCCCAAAGCGGCAATCAAAGGACCCGCGCGGTGGACGGGGTTGTCTTCGGGGAGCGCATAGGCGGTATGGCCTTGCTTACCTTTGATGCGCAAGACCGCCTGAATGCTGCCGCGTCGGCCAATCCGAATTTGGTCGCCCAACACCGCATGGCTCGATGGCTCACCAACCAAACAGGCATCGGGCCAGAGTTGGTTGTCTTTAAGATGCGGCACCAAGGCTTTGATGCCATCCACCGCCGGTCCTTCTTCATCGGAGGTGATCACCAACGACAGCCGCCCAGGATGATTGGGGTGGGCTTTGACAAACTCACACAGAGCCACCACCATCGCGGCATCCGAGCCTTTCATGTCCGCCACCCCACGACCAAACAAAAAACCATCGCGTTCGGTGGGCTCGAATGGCGGAGTCGTCCATTGGTCCTCAGGCCCGCTGGGGACCACATCGGTGTGGCCTATCCACATCAAATGCGGGTGCGTATTTTTGGCATCACCCACATGCGTGGCGATGAAGTTGTCCACCTCACCAAAGCGGTGGTGGCTCACATCAAAGCCCGCCTCAGACAAGATGCCTGCCAGCAGGGGTTGGCAGCCGGCATCCATTGGGGTGATGGAGCGCCTGGCAATGAGTTCTTTGGTCAGAGAGATGACATCCATCACTCGCCCTCCTTTGATGGTGGGGTTGTCGATGCTTGGGTGTGCTTGGGCGTGGCATCCAACAAGGCGCTGGCGATGCCATTTAAGATGTTGAGCTCATTTTCATCGGGCCTGGCCCGCAAGAACAAACGCCTAAGACGCTGCATCAAACGTTTGGGTTGGGCTGGGTTTAGAAAGCCCACATGCAACAGGGCTTTTTCCAAACGTGTGAAAAAGATCTCCAGCTTCTCGGGTGGCTCAGGGTGCCAATCGGCAGGTGCTTGTTCAGAGACCGATGGGGTGTTCATCGCCTCGAGTGCGTGGAGGCGGACCTCATACGTCATCAACTGCACCGCTTGGGCAAGATTGAGTGAGGTGTATTCTTCTGAAGTGGGGATGGTCACGATGTGGTGACAACGCTCCACTTCTTCGTTGTGAAGACCGGTTTTTTCTCGACCAAACACCAAAGCGATGTCGTGCTCGCCCACCTCAGCCACGGCCTTTTGGGCCGCGCCTTTTAAATCGAGCGTGGGCCAAGGCAGTGAACGGGCGTGCGCGGTGGTGCCCAACACCAGCCCACAGCCTTGGATGGCTTCAGCGAAGGTCTCCACCACTTGGGCATTTTTTAAGATGTCATCGGCGTTCGAGGCCAGCGCCGTGGCTTCACCGCTGGGGAAATGCTTGGGCGAGACCAGCACCAAACGAGACAGGCCCATGACTTTCATGGCACGCGCCGCCGAGCCAATGTTTCCCGGGTGGGTGGTTCCGATCAAAATGATGCGGATGTTGGGGGCGATGGCTAGGGGCATAGGTTCATTATAAAGTAAGCACCCACTCACCTGACTGGATGGGTGGTGGCTTGTTTCTCAGCGCTTGCCTCGCAGCAAATTTTTAAGCACTCAAAACCCTACCCTCTTCACCGATCGGACAGTTCATGCCAATCGACGAGGTGGGTATTGCGCCCAACCCGCTTGAGATCGCGCCAAGCGGTCTCAACTGTCGCGAAACGAAGCCGTTGATCGCGTACAAAAGTGCCTTTCAAAATACCGGCAACATCTCTTTTGGTGTGTGTGAATTCAATCACACCCCAGGGTGTTCGGTATTCAGCTGAACGCCCGGTGGTCATCACGGTCAATCGATCGATGGGGATCTGGGAAATGACGCCATATTCGCTGAGGGCACTTTCCAGTGAAATGTAGTTGTAGTGCCCCCGCCTTAAAGTCATGGCCAAGCTTTCGATTAGATGGGGCCTTGGGGTGGTGTCGAGTGAATAGACATAGACGCCACGGGCTGCGCGGGCCATCACACCAGACCCCACCAATCGGCGAAGGGTGGCTTGTAAGGTTTGACCGGCCTCCCCAAAGACTTTGCCCAGATCAATCAAGGTGAACACCACCCGATTTTCGCGGGCGAAGCGGTCGAGTGCATGGATGGCCTGGCTTTGTTTCATACGATTTAAGTCTACAGAAACTTTGTTTTTTTGTGATGTATCAGCCGATAAAGTGACCAAAAATGACTTTTCGCCTCACATTCTGAGCCGAAACTAATCCATAATGGATATCCATCGGCTCACATCATGAGCCGAATTGCTCATGCGGATCACAAGAAACATGTACATCTGGCAACAAGCGCACTGGCCAAATTTCACATGGGACCAACCCTCCTTGTTGGCGCCATTGGATCGAATCAAGCGGCTCCAAGGCCAATTGCTGGGCCGAACTGAGAGCGTGCCCAAAGAAGCCAGCCTCAATGTTCAAATCGATGCATTGATTGAAAATGCGCTGCGCACCAGCGAGATTGAAGGTGAGATTCTTATCCTCAGCGCGGTGCGCTCATCGGCCCTAAAACAACTTGGGATTGATCGAGCAGGCGTTCATGGCACCCAGGGGCAACCCACGCGCCAGAGTGATCAGTTAATCGAGTTGCTCATCAAGGCCACGCGCTCACCCAATCAAGAGTTGTCTGTCGAGACACTGCGCCAGTGGCAGGCCTTGCTTTTCCCCGATGGTTCGGGCGTGTTCCAACCCATTTTGATCGGTGAGCTGAGAGATGAGACACCGATGCAGGTGGTCTCCGGTCGCCTCGATCAACCGACCATTCATTTTGAAGCGCCCCCAAGGTCACAACTGATACCCGATCTAGACCAATTCATTGAGTGGTTCAATCACCCACCATCGAACTTGGATGGATTGGTGCGGGCGGGGATCGCCCATCTATGGCTGGTCACACTCCACCCGTTTGCCGATGGCAATGGACGCTTATCGCGGGCAGTGGCTGATTTGGCATTGGCCCAAGCCGAAGCCAACTCCATCCGGTTTTATTCTATGAGTGCCACGCTGATGGAGAAGCGAAATGAATACTACCGCTTATTGGAAAGCACGCAAAAAGGTGACTTAGACATCACCCAGTGGCTGCAATGGTTTCTCCAAGCTTTGGAAAGTGCACTCAATCAGGCACTGAGTCGAGTGGGTCAAGTCCTGATCAAGGCCTCTTTTTGGCAGCGTCACGGACAAACCGTGCTCAACGAACGCCAAATCAAAGTCCTTGTCCGCATGCTTGATTCAATGGCGGATGAGTTTTTAGAAGGCATCAACTCAAGAATCTATCAATCGATCGCAGGCGTCAGCAAGGCACAGGCCACCAGAGACTTATCGGACTTGGTCAGCAAGGGCTGCTTGGTTAAAGGACAAGGCGTGGGCAAACGCACGCGTTATTTGCTTGCCGCACCCAATCATCCTTGGATTTGATCAAACTCGGCTCTGATCATCCATCAGCCAGACTTGACCCAAGATGTGACTCCTTTTCGGTTGCACCCAGCCACCCAATCGAAACAAAATCCATGTATGGTTAACCTCATCGACTCACACCCCACCGGCGCCAAGCTGGGACATTTGG
>CBFHIS010000038.1:1378-13872 GCA_965655975.1 Wenzhouxiangella sp. | reverse complement strand
TGGGCGGCACGCGGTGGTCCCCGAGGGCTTCACCAATGGGGGACCCGCCTTGGTCGGCTTGACTTTGTGCTTAGACCAAAACTTCGCCGTGATCTCAGTGCTCAGTTACAAACGCTGGCCACAAGACACCCAAGTAACACGGAATTGAATGATCCCGAGGGCATCTTAAAAACGGCTTATCAAACGAACGACCGAGCATTGCTTGAGGTGATCGCCTTGTACAGCAGCTCATGCTGCCCTGCCCGACTGCTCCCACAAATAGCAGTCGATTGCACAGACACACTGGCTGCTTGCCGGGACCAGAAAGCGGGCGTGGTGTTGCTGGGCATGCACATGGGCAACGGCGTTGCGCTGGCGGCTCACCTCAATCGCTCACATGGGCCCATTCATGTGGTCTATCGAGAATCCAACAAGGTCCCAGCCAATTTTTTTAAACAAGGTATCGAACGGTTAGGACTTAGTGCCATAAATGCCAACGGGCCAGGCGGCTTTAGAGAGATGCTCAAGGCCTTAAAAAGAAACGATAGTGTCTTTATTTTGATGGATCAGGGAAGCAAGAGCGCTGGACCCTTGGTGGATTTTTTAGGTAAGCGGATGCATATGCCTCAAGGCCCTGCCGAACTGGCTAGACGCACGGGCGCTCCCATCGTTCCAATTTTTTTGAGTGACGCGAATGAAACATGGCGTTTTGAGGTCTCCGACCCACTATATTTAGACGCAAAAGAATCGATAGACGATCAGATCGATGAGATATCAAACCTTATGGCTAAGCGCATTCTCGCCCATCCCCAATGGTGGTCATGGCACCAACGGCGATGGCGAAAACTTCCATTTCAAACAGTAATGACAGGAGTATCCTAGCCTCATGGCACTGCTCGCACAACGCATTCTAAGTGGCTTGAGCCCCGCTCAGTTCAGCCGGACGCGACCTCCAGCGACCGAGGCCCTGCCAGATCGGATTTTATTGGGTCCGCGTCCAGGCCACACACCCAGCTCGCTCCCAGCGGTTCGCATTTATCTTGGCAGCGAACGTCACCAGTTTCGGGCTGAACGGGCGTTTTTGTGGTCGGTTGAGAAACACCGTGACCCATCGCGCACCTACGAAATCTATTTGATGCGTGATCTCAAAGGATTTAGCCGTGGTTTTTGGTTGACCGGATTCACCAACTATCGGTTTGCCATCCCTGCTTTTTGCGCCTACAAAGGTCGCGCAATTTATAACGACGCCGACCAAATCTACTTGCAAGACCCCGCCGTGTTGTTTGACCACGAGATGGGCGATGCTGGCTTTTTGTCGATCAATGACCGTGACACCTCGGTGATGCTCATTGATTGTGAGCGCATGGCTCAGGTTTGGAACGAGATTGATGTGAGAGATAAGTCTCGAAAGCAACTCGAGGCACTTGCCCGTGCCCAAAACCTTTGGGGGGACCTGGACAATGGCTGGAATGCGCGCGACAAAGAATACGATCCGGCGCAATCGAAACTGGTTCATTTCACCACACTCCATACCCAGCCATGGCGTCCATTTCCCGAACAGCTGGTGTATTTTGCCAATCCAACCAAGTCCCTGTGGCCAGACTTAGAAATCGAAGCGAATCGGGCCAGGTTCCTGCCCTTCAATGCCACCAAGCCGTCGCGACACTGGCAGGCGGTCTCGCTGTTTCTCTCATCGAAGCTGTCTTCGACCCATCGAAGCCGCGCATCATTGGAGCACCTCGGTCCACAGCCCAGTGCTGAGAAGGTGCCTACATTGGAGGTGACCAAGCTACTTGAGCACATCCCCGATCAAGACGTGCTGTGGGTCCTCGAACGCCTGCTCGCCTCATGTGAGGCCTGTCACATCCAAGTCACCGAACCCTGGCGCCATGGTCATGGGCGATTCAAACGCTCTTTGGGCTTTTGGCTTGAGGCCCTCGAACTGGTCGGTCAAATGCGGCCCTCCACACGTTGGCAACTCAGCCACCGCGCCAACCCGCTGGCCCATCCCACGCACCTTTATGGTGGCCCCGCCCAAAACGGTTCTGTGGTCTATTTGACACATAGAAAGCCCGGTCACAACCAACAAAGCATCTCTTTGGCCAACGCCCTTGCCAAACGCCTCCAAATGCCCTGCCAAGCGCTTAAAGTAGAAAGCTCTGAGCTGGGCTTTGTGTTCGGCGCGCTGTTGCGGCGGGCACCCCGGCCCAAGCTGCCCACGGATGCCACCATTTTGGTGGCTGGCGGGTGGTTGAGCACGCGCCTGGCGCGCCTCTACCAAAAAAGATACCCATTCCTCCGCTTGGTACTGGCTGGGCGAAAAGCAGGTGCCATCCCCACCCACGGCGCGGTTTGTGTCCAGTGTGAGCATTTTGGGCTTCCCCCGCACCCGAAACGAATCGAGACGCTGCTGCCCGCAAACTTAGGTTGCTATGGTGAATGCGAAGACGACCAACCTTGGATCTCGTGGCTCAATGCACAACACAAAGTCGCCTGCTTGCTCGGGGGCAACACAAAATCCTACTCATACGACGCCAATGACATGGCCACCTTGGCTGAGGCGTTGTTAAAAGCGAGCCAGACCGGAGGCGCGAAGCTCCTGGTCGTCTCCAGTCGCCGATCTGGGCCACTCGTTGAGGCGCTCGAAAAGTCACTGGGCGATGCGGTTTTGTTCTATTACTGGCAAGCCGATGACCCAAAGAACCCGTACGCCCTTGCATTGGAGCGCTCAGATGAGCTGATTGTGACCGGCGAAAGTGAGTCGATGGTTGCAGATGCCGTGAGCCAAGGTCGCCCGTTTTCAATCTTCTATCCACAAAAACCCCATCGCCGTTTATTTGATCGAGTCGGGCAATGGGTAGCGAAGCGCGCCATCGAACCGCAATACAATCGACGCGGCAGCATACGCCCACAACAAGGGTTACAATATTTGTGCGCACGCATGATCGAGCGCAACTGGGTCTTGCCCCCGCGCGACCTCAACCGTTTACACCACATGTTATATGATTCGGGTTTCGCGGTTCCACTCGGCGAAAAACTCGCAGGCCCTTACCAGCCGCCTACTGTATTGGCAAAGGCTGTTGATCAAGTGGTAGACGCGTTACAACTTGAGATCACTGTCAACAAAAAAGAGGATTGAGATGAGTACCACAGTGCCCTTCGTGTTGAATCAACACACCCTTGAGTCAATTGCGCCACAATCATTTCAAAATGCAGACCCCTACCCTTGGATCAATCCTGCCGAGGTGCTAACCAGAGAGGCATTCGACGAGTTGCGCGCGAACATGCCATCGACCGATATCATGAAAGCGAGCTTTGGGAGAAAACGCTCCCATGGGCAAAAACCCCACGATCGCTATGCGCTTGAGTACCACCCTGATCTGGACATCCACCCGCTTTGGCATCAGTTCATAACAGAGCTCAATGGGCCGGTCTATCAGGAATGGCTGGCGCGTTTGTTCAAAACCAAACGCTTTAAATTGACCTACCACTGGCACTACGCACCACGCGGTGCATCCGTTTCACCCCACTGCGACGCGAAAAGAAAGCTCGGTTCGCATATCTTCTATTTCAACACCGAACAAGACTGGGACAGAAGCTGGGGTGGAGAGACCATGATTCTCGATGACTCTGGTCGCTTTAAGACATCCAGTGCCCCAGACTTTGATGAGTTTGACCGGAGTTGGACAGCCGATACCATGGGGAACCGCTCATTGCTCTTCCAACGTCAAGGCAATTCTTGGCACGGCGTGAAATCGTTACAGTGCCCCGAAGACCGGCTGCGAAAGGTTTTTATTATTGTGGTCAACGCCGATACGCTGACCGGGCGCATTCGCCGCCTGTTCCACAAACCAGACGGCAAATAATTCACTAAGCTAACTCACGGATCGAGAAGGCTCGGAGGCCTCATTCTTCAGAGGCCTTCGAGTACGTCAACACCATTGGGCGGCTGAAACTCGAACAAGGCAGGCTCAAGTGTGGGGTTCAGCACCATATTTGAAAACACAATCCGCGTGACCTGGCCAAAGTTGTCCTGCCACTCGACTGCGATGGGGAGGCCATTTTCCATGCGCACGCTGGCCTGTTTGATCGGCGCATCCTCTGCCTTGGGAAAGAACTCGACAATGTCCTGGCGTTCACCCCCGACAATGGCATAATTCTCAGCCATCAAGCTCGGGCTGGTCAATGCCAGTATTGGCGATTGAGCAGCGGGCGGTTGGGCTCTGAGCGTGACCTGCTCGAGACTGGGGTCGTAATGCCATAACTGGGCCCCATCACCCACAATGATCTCAGGCAGAGGCTCGCTATAAGCCCAGCGGAATTGATTGGGCGCTTTAAAAGAGAACACCCCCTCCAAACGCTCGACCACATACCCGCTGGCATCACGCGTGGTCTGATCGAATTCTGCAGACAATGTCTCCAAGCCTTCAGAAAATGCATACAAACCTGAGGTGCCTGCATGGGGCGCTTGATCGGTGAATGGCTTAGATTGGTGCGCATGTAACGCAGTCCATGCGCCCATGCCCAATGACAGCACTGCCAATGCCATCGAATGGGCTACAGCCCCCTTGTCTTGTATCAGAAATTTCACGCATCAGTCCTTCGGTGGCGCAGGGGCGAGAACCTCTCGTTGCCCATTGTGCTCGGGTGGGCTCACAACGCCCTGTGCTTCCATCTCTTCGATTAATCGTGCAGCTCTGTTGTATCCCACCCGCAAGTGGCGCTGCACGCTCGATATGGAGGCACGGCGGCTTTCTAATACATAGGCAACCGCGCGGTCATATAGTTCATCTTCAGACGAACCCGCCTCGCCGGCCTCAGGTAGTCCAGTCGGCCCGATGCTTTGACCATCTGCCGTGGCTTGATGCTCTGACAACACTTCTTCCAGATAATCCGGCTCGCCTTGTTGGCGCAACCACTCCACCACCTTGTGGACCTCATCATCATCAACAAAGGCACCATGAATCCGCTCTGTGATGCCGGAACCTGGCGGCAAGTAGAGCATGTCACCATGGCCCAGCAATTGCTCGGCACCCCCACGATCTAAAATCGTCCGCGAATCCACCTTCGCAGAGACCTGGAAGGCAATACGGGTGGGGATGTTTGCCTTGATCAGGCCCGTGATGACATCCACCGAAGGCCGCTGTGTGGCCAAAATCAAATGAATCCCAGAGGCCCTGGCCTTCTGCGCCAATCGAGCGATCAACTGCTCAATTTTCTTGCCCACAATCATCATCATGTCAGCGAACTCATCCACCACCACCACGATGTAGGGCATGGGCTCCAATGTGGGCACTTCTGTTCCAGGTGCCAAATGCTCAGGATCAATGCCTGGATGGGCGATGGGTGAACCTTGGTCCATGGCGTCTTTCACTTTGCGGTTGTAGCCCGCCAAGTTTCGAACACCCAACGCCGACATCAAGGCGTAGCGGCGCTCCATTTCGGCCACGCACCATCTCAGCGCATTGGATGCTTCTTTCATGTCGGTCACCACCGGCGTGAGCAGGTGCCCAATGCCTTCATAGACAGACAGCTCCAACATCTTTGGATCAACCATGATCAAACGTACTTGATCGGGCGTTGCCTTATAAAGAAGACTCAAAATCATGGCGTTTAGGGCAACCGACTTGCCCGAACCGGTCGTGCCCGCAACGAGGAGATGGGGCATCTTGCCCACATCGCCAATCATTGGACTTCCCGAAATGCTCTTGCCCAAGCCCAATGTCAGTGGCGAGGCAGATTTTTGATAGATCTCAGAGGCCAGAATCTCACGCAAGGTGACCATCTCGCGGTTTTCATTGGGGATTTCGAGGCCAATCACACTTTTGCCTGGGATGACATCAACCACGCGCACGGCAACCACACTCAAGCCCCGTGCCAAATCGGTGGCCAAATTCGATATTTGCGAACCCTTGACGCCAGGCGCTGGTTGCAGCTCAAAGCGCGTGATCACCGGACCAGGATGAACCTCAACCACCTCTACTTCCACACCGAAATCTGAGAGCTTGTGCTCTACCTGGCGGCTCATGGCTTTGAGTGTTTCTTCTGAATAGCCAGCCTGTCTCTCTGGTGGCTCATCCAACAAGTCCAATGGGGGCAGACCACCCTCGGTGAGATTTTTAAACAAAGGCTGTTGTGCCACCTTGAACTCATCGCGTGGGTTGATCTCAGGCTCAACGCGCTTTTCGATGTGCAGCTCTGGCCTGTTCTTGCGTTTCTTGGTGTCATTTTTGCGGACCACATCGCGCTGAGCCCGAGCTCGACGACCAGCCAGCCAATCACGGCCTCTCAATGTCCATTGTGCACTCTCAGCCCCAAGCATCATCAACCAGCGCCCCAAGCCCTCCATGACGGTGATCCAAGAAAGCCCCGTAAACAGTGTGATGCCTGCGAGGAAAAAGGCCAAATTCAGCAAAGTCGAACCGGTATATCCCACCGCATCGACCATTGGCTCACCCAAAACCGCGCCGAACACACCCCCCGATTGTTCCAGGGCACCACCATTTTGCAGATGGAACAAAACACAACCGCTCAAAACCACCAACACAAACCCACCTGAGCGCACGCCCCACTCCAAGAGTGTCGCTGGCGCTGAGCGTTCTTTCAAGACGCGCAAACTGCCAAATGCCAATAGCAACGGCGCCCCGTATGCCATGTAGCCAAACAGCACCAAGAACATGTCAGAGACCCAAGCACCCCATGGGCCACCGATGTTGTGAATGGTTTGAGCGCCTAAGTCTTGTGACCAACCCGGATCCTCTGGGGAGTGACTCAACAATGCCAGCATCAAATAAAGCGCCAACATCATCAATACCAAGAACACCGCCTCCGCAATGCGCCTCAGCAACAGCGAGTGCGCCTCATCAATCGGCTCAGTCTTTTTAGAAGTGCGGGCTTTGGCCATGAAGAATTAGGCCACAGCCTCAAGCGCGGGGTGAACCACAGACCCACCATCGACGTTTATGCCCCTGACCAACGCCTGATCGTTGCGCCAATCGGGTCTGGCCATCTTCATTACATACGGCAAGATAGCGGCAGACAGTGCCTGTGAGGAAGTCCGTGGCACAGCACCCGGCATATTGGTAACCGCAAAATGGGTCACGCCATCGACCACATAGGTTGGGTCTTGGTACGTTGTGGGTTTGGTGGTTTCAAAACATCCACCTTGGTCCACAGAAATATCGATCATCACGCTGCCTTCGGCCATGCCCCGCACCATGTCGCGTGTCACCACATGGGGCGCCCGTGCCCCGGTAACGAGGACAGCACCAATGACGAGGTCTGCCTCAGCACACGCTTCAGCCACCGCTTCGTTGTAGGGATAAAGCGCTGAAATATTATCAGCAACAGCCATCATGGACTCCAAGCGGTCTGTGCGCTTATCAAACACGGTCACGCGCGCCCCGCCCGCTGCGGCCAGACTGGCCGCATGGCCACCTGCCGCACCAGCCCCCAACACAACAATATGACCCCGCTCGGCACCACCAAGCCCACCCAGCAAGATCCCACGCCCGCCCTGGGGCTGATGCAGAAGGTGTGTGCCGACCTGGACGGCAATTCGACCAGCGATGATGCTCATGGGGGCCAACAAAGGCAACTGGCCACCCGACTCCTCGACGGTTTCAAACGCCACAGCGGTCAAGCCGATATCCTTGAGCGATTGTGTGAGCGCTGGCTCTGCCGCCAAGTGCAGGTAACAAAATAATCGGTGATGGGCTGTAAGGTGCTGTAAATCACCGGCGATCGGCTCTTTGACCTTGACCACCAGTTCGGCAAAATCAAACAAAGCAGGCGCATCTGGCACCACCTTGACGCCAACCTTGCTAAAATCAGCATCGCTGAAGCCGCTTTTGTCGCCGGCGCCCGACTGAATGGCCACTTCGTGGCCTGCTTTGACCAAGTCCCCACAGGCATAGGGGACCAAAGCCACCCGGCCCTCAAGCGTTTTGGTTTCGCTCGGAATACCGATGCGCATGAATCACTCCTTAAGGTTGTCAACGGCGCCTTCGCCCAATTGGAAAATTATACATGGCTGACACTCAACATTGCCCACTACTGATTCTTGGATCTGGTCCCGCTGGTTATACGGCAGCCATTTATGCAGCGCGCGCCAACCTAAAGCCCACGATGATCACAGGCATCCAGCAAGGTGGTCAGCTGACCACCACAACGGATGTCGAAAATTGGCCTGGTGACTACCCTGATCTGCAAGGCCCAGAGTTGATGGACCGCATGTTAAAACACGCGCAAGCTTTTGATACCGAAGTGATTTTTGATCATATCCACACCGCCACTCTGACGGAGCGCCCCTTTGTTCTAGAAGGCGATAGTGGCCGCTACAGTGCCGATGCTTTAATCATTGCCACCGGCGCCTCGGCCCGATATCTTGGGCTCCCCTCCGAACAAGCCTTCTTGGGTCGTGGCGTCTCTGCTTGTGCAACGTGCGATGGCTTTTTCTACCGCAACAAGCCCGTGGCGGTGATTGGGGGTGGCAACACTGCGGTCGAAGAGGCGTTGTATTTGTCGAACATTGCCAGCGAAGTGATCTTAGTGCACCGCCGTGATGAGCTCAAAGCAGAAAAAATACTGCAGCAGCGCCTGTTTGAGCGGGAAGCCGCGGGTCGGGTCAAGATCCATTGGCACCATGTACTTGATGAGGTGGTCGGAGATGACGATGGGGTCACGGGCATGATCATCCGCTCGGTTCTGAATGATGAGACGCAACACATTGACCTCGATGCCGTTTTCATTGCCATCGGACACGACCCCAATACGGATTTATTTAAGGGTCAGCTTTCCATGCATGAGGGCTATATAGAGATTCACAGTGGCCAAGCGGGCATGGCCACTCAGACCAGCATTCCAGGGGTCTTCGCTGCTGGCGATGTCGCCGATCATGTCTATCGCCAAGCCATCACCTCAGCAGGCTTTGGCTGCATGGCGGCGTTGGATGCAGAGAAACACCTAGACCAAGACCATTGAACGATTTAGATGCCTCTCCAGCAGGCGGTGTCTTTGTTGAGCCACGTTTCTTGGGGGCGCTCGAGCGAAATCACTGCATTGGAGCCGGCACGGGATGGAACCGAGTTCAAGGCCTCGATGCACCGGCTTTTTTAAAGACACATTCCCATGGCGAATTCGTGTTTGACTGGATGTGGGCTCAAGGGGCACAGCAGGCAGGTATTCGCTGGTATCCCAAATTACTCGTTGCAGCCCCCTTCACACCGGTCACCGGGCCCCGACTGGGATTGAGTCAACCCAGCCTGCAACACGCAACCAACACGCTCAAAGAGATTGAGGATTTTTGCACAACTTCTGGACTGAGCAATGCGGGCATCAATTTTTGTTCGGCGCTGGACCGAGAGGCACTCGACGCAAGCGACTGGCTTGCCCGCTTTGACTGGCAGTTCCATTGGGAAAATAGGGGCTACAGCGATTTTGATGACTTTCTGGCCGCCCTAAGAAGAAAACCTCGAAAAAATATACGGGCTGAGCGGCGCAAGGCGCACGAGCCGGGCTGGGAATTCCGGTGGCTCGATGGCAATACCGTTGATGAGCCAACCTTGAGACTGGCCCACCAATGCTATCAATCCACCCACGCACTCTACGGCAATCACCCTGCCCTCACGTTTGGCTTTTTTGCTGAGATCGCGCGCGTATTGGGCGAGCAGTTTTTGTTATGCGTTGCTAAGCTCGATGGCTCAGACTTGGCGGCGGCCATTTTCTTTAAAGACAACGAGAGGCTTTATGGCCGCTACTGGGGGAGCTTAATAGAAACCAAAGATGTGCACTTTGAGGTCTGTTACTACCAGGGCATTGAGTACTGCATTCGTCATGGTCTGAAGTGGTTTGAGCCCGGCGCCCAAGGAGAGCACAAAATCAAACGGGGATTTTTACCCCAACGCACTCATTCGTATCACTGGTTTGCCTCCAAGGTGCTCAAAGACGCCATTGGGGACTATTTGGCGCGCGAGAAAGTGGCCCTCTTGGCCTATCACGATGATTTGGCATCACTCAATCCCTATGCTCAGTGAAACGATGATCCACAGAACAGATCGGTCTTAAATGAGACAGGCAGCCCATATCCCAGAGCTCAGTCCAGATCCTGAGGGAGTCTTTCCTGATCCCGAGCGCTCTACTCACCCAGATGGGCTGATCGCTTGGGGTGGTGATCTAACACCACCGAGACTGCTCCAGGCCTATGGCCAAGGCATATTCCCTTGGTATGAAGCAGGCTCGCCCATTTTGTGGTGGTCTCCCGATCCCAGAGCCGTCTTCTTTCCCAGTCGCTTCAAACCCCAAAGGCGCTTGATCAGAACGCTAAAGCAGCCCGGATGGAGGGTGGGTGTGGACACTGACTTTGCATCGGTCATTCGGGCTTGCCAAGCCCCTAGGGGCTCTGAGAGTGGCACCTGGATCACGCCTGCCATGGAACAGGCCTATATTAACCTCTACAACTTGGGACACGCGCACAGCATTGAGGTCTGCTTTGACGATGAACTGGTGGGGGGTCTTTATGGTGTAGCCCTTGGGCGCATCTTTTTTGCCGAGTCAAAGTTTCATCGTCGCAGCAACGCCTCAAAAATTGCGCTGGCTTATCTGATGGTGCTGATGAACCGCTGGTCTTTTAACTTGGTCGATTGCCAAATCGCCAACCCGCATCTGACTCGGCTGGGAGCCGAGCTGATCTCTCGCCAAGCCTTTATCAGGCTCATACACGAAGGGGTGAACTGCCCCGAGACGCACCCCCACCACCGACCCAGACCCTGGCTTAATGATTGGCCTCAACTCGACCAAGTTGACTGGACAACACTCAATACGGAAAAAAGCCCGTAACCTCAGTGGCGCCCATCCTTCTCTGGCGGTTCGCCCTGATCAGCGTTGTCATCAACATCCCATATCTGACTGGACTGATCCCACAAATTCGATCCAGGGTCGTTGCTTGACTCTTCGTCGAGCTCCCATTGATATTGTTTCATCGGTGGGCGATCCCAGTACCGATAGACAAGAGCACAGCCCGCGCCCATCACCGTGCCCGCCAAATGCAATTCCCAGCTCATTCCCGTATCAAATGGCAACAGCCCCCATATGATCGAGCCATACACAAAAGCCACCATGAGCGAAACGCCCAATGAGCGAATGTCCCGACGCACCAGCCCTGAGACAAACAAAAAGGCCAACACCCCATAGACAATGCCACTGGCACCCACATGAATGGCTTGCCGCGCAAAAAGCCATGCCAATAACCCACTGCCCATATAGATCGAAGGCAGAGCGCGCGTTGATGCGTTGGGAAACAAATAAAACATCAGGCTGAGACCAACAAACAGCGGCACCGTATTTGAAAACAGATGCCCAGCCGAGGCATGCAAGAAAGGCGCGGTGACCACACCCAACAAACCGGCCAACCGTCGTGGTTCTAGGCCGAAGTCCAACAGTTCCGGTGGTACAAGGACATCGATCAGATAGGCCGCTGATAGACCAACCACCACCATAAAAGAAAACCGAACAGCCAGCCGAAAGTTGGCCTGCGCACGGTGTGAACCTGTGTAATCTGGATCGGGTATTTCAATCACTGAAGACTCAACACACTCAGTCGAGTTCTTTGCTGAGATCTTTGCCAATGGCTTGGCGAGCCAGATCCATCAGTGCAGGAAGGCTCTCATCATCACAATGATCGGTCTCAATGGGTGTATGAAACTTCAAGACCACCACTTTTGGTGAGATGGACCAGCGTTTGGGGGGCAAGACCTCCCGCGTATTGATGACTGTGACAGGCAAAATGGGCATCCCTTGATTGACGGCCAGGCGGAACGCCCCTTTTTTAAATGGCAGCAACTGACCGTCCATGCTCCGAGTGCCCTCTGGGAAAAACAACACCCCCGTTCCTGGTTGCAACCGATCCACCGCTTGGTTGATCGCCTCAGTGGCTTGTTGCGTGTTACCCCGCTCAACAAAAACATGACCGATCGCTCGGCAGCCCGCTGCAACAAATGGAATCCATTTGATTTCGGCTTTCATCACCCAGCGCAAATCCAGCCCGCTGTATCCATAGATCACAGGGATATCAAAAGCACTTTGGTGATTGGCGACCACCACATAAGACTGTTTTGCGTCCACATGTTCAGCACCCTCAATCTCCACCCGAACACCCGCCAGACGCGTGAGTGCTTTCGCCCACCAAACCGCGATATGCAGATTGGCCAACTTTGGCGAGACAAAAAAGCCCAGTGGGACGGCGACCAATGCACCCAGTACGGTAAGAGAAACAGAAACGGGTATGTACACCAGCCACTGGTAGAGCGGGTAAAAACGCAACCAAGTGGCGCTTCGATTGATGGTCGACTCCATGGGGCTATCCTACACAAAAAGGGCGCTCTAAGGCACCCTTTTTGTTTTCTCTTCCGCCCGTGGGGCGATGTTTATACAGCCATTAGGCCGCTTGGTCTTTGCGACCCTCGTGTGCGAGCACATTCGAATTGATCGCGATTTTTCTTGGCTTCATTTGCTCGGGC
>CBFHIS010000038.1:0-1368 GCA_965655975.1 Wenzhouxiangella sp. | reverse complement strand
AACTCACGTTTGAGGTCAATGTGTAATAAGCCATTTTCGAGTTTGGCCTCACTGACTTCAACGTGGTCAGCCAATTGGAAGCGTCTCTCAAAAGACCGCGTCGCAATCCCTCGATACAGATACTCTGGCTCATCATTCTTATTGATACTGGCTTGTTGGCCAGCAATTGTTAAGGTGTTTCGCTCGGTTTCAATGGTGAGTTCATTGTCACCAAAGCCCGCCACGGCCATGGTGATGCGATACGCATCTTCACCCAACACCTCGATGTTGTACGGCGGATAGCCAGTGTTGGCATCGGTTCTGGCAGCGGTTGAGAGCATATCAGCCAAGCGGTCGAAACCAATGGCTGAGCGATACAGGGGTGTTAAATCAAATGTTGTCATTGCCTTATTCTCCTTTGAAGCAATAAGTGATTGAATGAGGGCCCTAGCGGCGCCCTCATGACAACAGTTTGGGATGGTGGCGCCCAGTTTCAAGGGCGCTTGGCATGATTAGAAGAATCTGGTCTGGAGAGGACTAGGCGATGCCACCCTTTGTGAGCTTCAACGGATCCAGAAGCGTTTTGAGCTCCTCACGCGACAAATCGGTCATCTCCTCGGCCACATCAATAATGGGGCGACCTTCCTGATAGGCTTTCTTGGCGCAATTGGCCCCAAGCTCATAGCCAATCACACGATTTAGCGCGGTCACCAAAATTGGATTTCGCTCCAGAGCATCATCCAAATTTTCTTGTCGGACTTTGAAACCAGCAATTGCCTGATCGGCCAACAGGCGAACAGACTGCCCAAGAATGTGAATACTCTCCAGAACAGATGCTGCCACCACGGGCAACATCACATTAAGTTGGAAGTTACCCGACTGCCCGGCCACTGTGATGGTTGCATCGTGTCCAATCACACGCGCCGCCACCATACAAACAGCTTCAGGGATGACTGGATTGACCTTGCCTGGCATGATTGAACTGCCGGGTTGAAGCGCCATCAACTCAATCTCTCCCAAGCCCGCCAAGGGTCCAGAATTCATCCAGCGGAGATCATTGCTGATCTTCATGAGCGAAACCGCCAGTGTTTTCAGCTGGCCTGAGAGCTCAACCACGCCATCCACACTCGAAATGCCCTCGAACTTGTTGCTTGCGGGGGCAAACTCAAACCCTGTTGCGCTGGTCAGCGCCTTGGCCACTTCGTCTCCGAAAGCCTCAGGCGCATTAATGCCTGTGCCCACAGCGGTCCCACCCTGGGGTAAGAAACGAAGCCGATCCAATGCGCTCGTTAATCGTGCAATGGCACTTTCAATTTGGCTCGCCCAAGTAGCGAGCTCTTGCCCAAGCGTCACTGGCATGGCATCCATTAAGTGAGTACGCCCAGTCTT
>CBFHIS010000037.1:3092-13960 GCA_965655975.1 Wenzhouxiangella sp. | reverse complement strand
CACCTCGATGTCGGCTCATCACATCCTGGGGCTGTAGCCGGTCCCAAGGGTATGGCTGTTCGCCATTTAAAGTGGTACGCGAGCTGGGTTTAGAACGTCGTGAGACAGTTCGGTCCCTATCTGCCGTGGGCGTTTGAGACTTGAGGGAAGCTGCTCCTAGTACGAGAGGACCGGAGTGGACGATCCGCTGGTGTTCCGGTTGTATCGCCAGATGCATTGCCGGGTAGCTATGATCGGAAGGGATAACCGCTGAAAGCATCTAAGCGGGAAGCCCATCCCAAGATGAGGTCTCACGGACCCTAGAGGTCCCTAAAGGGCCCTGGAAGACTACCAGGTTGATAGGCTGGGTGTGGAAGCACAGCAATGTGTGGAGCTAACCAGTACTAATTGCCCGTGAGGCTTGGTCATATAACACCAAAGCCAATTAATCTTTTGTGCTGTCTTTATTGACAAGACACGATCAAAAAACAAGACGCTCTTGAACAGACTTCGAAACGCTTTAGACTTGCCTGGTGGCAATAGCGGTATGGAACCACCCGACCCCATCCCGAACTCGGAAGTGAAACGTACCAGCGCCGATGGTAGTGCGGCATTAGCCGTGTGAGAGTAGGTCACTGCCAGGCATTTATCCCAAACCCCAAGGTTGTTCTCAGCCTTGGGGTTTTTTTTGTCTTCTTTTTGTGATTTTTTTGTGAAAAGGGGTATGCAAAGCCCAAAAGATGCTTTAACCTTCGCTCCTGACTTTCGTGCTTTGGGGTTCGGGGTTCGGTACGTAAAAGTCAAGCTGTGCCGCGTCAAGCCAAAACGTTCAATGCAGACGTGGCGTGACAATAATAATTTAAGCGCAACAACAGTCTAAGGGAAGTACAGAAATGAACGAGAACCAAACGCATCAACCTGCGACCACGCAGGGCTGGTCTGCTGTGGGATTACCCTTCTTGCCTTCACCCGGTCGACTTTGGTCGCGCGCCATGGTGATCGTAGCGATCCTCGTCGGCGTGGCCATGTTCGATCGGCTGACCGTCGTCTTAGGCGACCTATGGCTGATGGAATCTCTGAACCTCGAATCAATTTTTTGGACCAATTTCCGTACGGGGATCTGGTTATGGATCGTCGGATACCTGGTGTTTTTCGCCGCAGGCGCCGTCCCGGCCTTGCTGAGCGACCTGGGTAAAGTTAAAAAATCTGCCCTGATCTTGCCTGCCGCCATCATTGCGGTTTTAGCAGCCGCTGGTCTTGCTTCTGAATATGATGCGTTCCTGCTCGGCACCGGTCACGTTGACTTTGAAAAAGTTGATCCAATCTTTGGTCGCGACCTGGGCTTTTACGTGTTTGATCTGCCTTATTACTGGGTGGCTTATCTCTATCTGGTCATGGCCGCCAAAACAAACCTGATCTTTGCGATCATTTGTGCAGCGATCAGTGCTCAACAATCTGGTGTCACCTGGAAGGGTCGCAGCATCGCAGAGCGCATCGGCGTGTTGGCCACGTTCCCAGTTCGCATGGGCGCCATTGTTGCCGGTGTCCTGGCTGCGATCGGGTTGTATCTCGGCCGCTACGAGCTCTTGTTTGCTGACAACTACAGCTCGAGCGTTCACGTGGGCGCGGACTATGTCGATGTGACAGGCCTGTTTTCAAACCTCAATTACATTTATTTATCGATTGTTGTTGTCTTGGCTGTGGGCTTCATCGCCTTCCGCGCGCTGGGCGCTTGCCGTGAGAAAGCAGAAGGTGGCAGCGTTGTCTCAATGCGGCCCCTCGGGATGGCGTTTTTGGCTCTCGTCCTCGTTGATTTTGGCTTTAAAGCCGCGGTCGAGGTCAGAGATGCGGTCTTCGTCAAACCCAACGAGCCTGTCATTCAGCTCGACTTCATCAGTCACCACATCAAAGCAACCCGTGAGGGCGCAGGCTTAGACGGCGTCGAACGGATTCCTTACATGCCTGGCAACCCTGGCGATCCCTTGCCACCCATGGACAGCATTCTCTCAAGTGCTGCGGTGAAAAACGTCCCACTGTGGCCTGGGTTCTCAAGCTACCTTGAGCGTCTGCTCGATCCGCAGCACGCCGATCGCGTGTTGATGACAGCGGGTGACTCAATGGTCTACGGCCCAACGCTTGAGCACTTCCAACAAAAGCAAAAACTTCGTGCTTATTACCGCATCATCGGTGCTGATTTTGCTCGTTACAACATCGATGGTGAGCAACGCATGGTGGTCAGTGGTGTCCGCGAATTGCCGTTGTATGAACCACTTCCATGGTTGGGCTACTTCGGGCAACGTTACATGCTCTATACCCACGGTTTCGGCATGGTCATGGCGCCCGCCAATGAAGTGAACGCAGAGGGTGGCCCAAATCTTGTGACCTACAACATTCCCAGCCAATATGATTGGCCGGAAGTGGCACTGGACAACGAACGCGTTTACTACGGTGAAGGCGCCGCCACCATGGCGTTTTCCAACGTCGACCGCATGCAAGAGCTTGACTATCCAACCGATGAAGATCGCGCGGTATTGACGCTGGGCGCTGGTGAAACAACGGCTGTTGCAGTAGACAGCTTCTGGAAGCGCGTTGCTTTTGGTTGGCAAAGTGACAAATTGGTCGAGTTCTTGTTCTCTTCTTTGATCACAGATGAGACCCGGATTCACTTCTATCGTCGTCCGCTCGAGCGCTTAGAGCGCATCGCGCCGTTCTTGTACTATGATGCCAACCCCTATGCTGTGGCTGCCGATGGCAAGATGGTGTGGATGGTCAACGGCATCACCACGTCTGACCGCTACCCGTATGCGCGTTATGGTCAGCTGGGTGATGAGTCGGATCAGAGAAGCCCGTTCCCTGTGAAAGACGAATGGGTGAACTATGTCGAAGATTCGGTCAAAGCCGTCGTTGATGCCTACAGTGGTGAAGTCCATTTCTACAAGCTGTCAGATAGCCCCATCACCCGCAGCTGGGCTCAAATTTATCCTGACTTGTTTGAAGACATCTCAGGCATGCCAGAATCATTGCTTGCACATACGACTTATCCGCCACAGTTGTTCCACTATCAATTCGATGATCTGTGGATCTACTACCACATGAACGATCCGATGTACTTCTTTAACCTAGAAGATATGTGGGACGATGCCGATGAGGTCTTGGGCCCAGTGATTTCAGATGGGAAGTCCATCCGGTTCTCGAACGAGCCTTATCCATTGATCATGAACACAGGTGGGTTCATGCCAAACGCGGAGGCGGCCACGCAGTACACCATGATGATGGCGTTCACGCCTGAGAAAGCCTTGAACCTCCGCGCGATGCCGATTGTTTATCAGGATTGGCCAAACTACGGCAAGCGTGCCGTTCTCGAAGTCCCAAAAGGTACTTTTGTACTGGGACCAGAGCAAGCCGATTCTTTGATCGATCAGGATCCGACCATCTCAAGCCAGTTTGCCCTGTGGAACCGGCGTGGCATGGACATCATCCGTGGCCACACAGTGATCGTGCCGCTGGATTCAGAGGTTTTGTATGTTGAGCCGATCTTCCTACGCTCTCGCCAAAACGCTGTGACCCAGTTGAGCAAAGTCGCTGTGGTCTTCCGTGAGCGAGTCGCCATGGCAGACACGCTTGAAGAGGCATTGGCTGCCATTTATGAAATGATTGAAGCTGATCGGCCAGCGATGGTCGGCAACTCTGCCGATCAAAATGAAGCTGACTATGCTTTGGTTTCGGAGGAATAAGACATGAGTCATTCAACAAACATTACACAGAAGCCAGCCACACCCGGCCATTTGATCGCGGGCCTGAGCTTGAGCTACCTCATCGGCATCGGCCTGATGACCTTTTTGGTCATCGCCGGTGGTATCTGGAACCAGCTGGCCAACTCCCGAGTCCTCAGCTTGCTGATTGAGGGTGGCGTGGTTCGCTATCACGACAAGCAAATCGGCCCGATTGCTGGTGTGCCTGACCTTAAATACTATGTGATGAGCAACGACCCTGTGGGTTGGTGGGTTGCATTGATCGCCGTTGGCTTGATGTTTGGCTATTGGTTTGTCAAAGCACTCCAGTTTCATCTTTGTGCCCGAGAGATGGGTGGTGATCAGAAAGTATCCAATGCGACTAAGGCTTATTTGTATGGGCAAGGTGTCAACCGTTGGATGCCTTTCAACTTTGGTGACCTCGCTGCTGCAAAAGCGCTAACTGCGGAGACTGGTTCACAAAATGAAGATCAAGTCACCGGCACCGTGTACCTATCGCGTTGCATGACTTTCTTCGAAATCGCCTTTTTCGGTTTGGTCGGACTGTTCCTGATTGGCTGGGGTGATTGGATTGGATTGTTGTTCTGGCCATTGGTCATTTTCGCAGCATCATTCTTCCTCATTCGTTTCCCAGGTACATGGAGAGGCGGCTTAGATCATGTGGCTGGTCGCAAGATGGTGTTCTCATGGTTACGAGACCGTCCGCTAATGGCTTTTGGGCTCGTGCTGCTATCGATCACGGCATTTATGTTGGAGCATGTGGCCATTTATGCACTGTCACAAGCCTTCTCCTCAGCCAACGTGTTACTCAACATCGACTTCTCGGTGTTCATGATGGCATTGGTGGCGGGCATGATTGCACGTGCCATCCCGATCACACCGGGTGGCTTGGGTCAGTTTGAGTGGGGCTTTGCTGTCGCCATTTATCTATCTGGCACAGGCATGCCGGAAGCCGTTACAGTGGCCTTGCTGTTCGCGGTATTGCGGTATGGCGTGGGCTTCATGCTGACTGCTGGGATTAAGATCTTCCAGAGTCTCCCCATCAGCATGCGCAACGTGCTGGACGGAGTCCGAGTCTCCTCGTAATTGGGATTGGATGCGATGAAAGCCTTCGCCTTTTTGATTGAGCGTATTTCATCCATCATCCTCTATTGGGCGGTCACCCTCTGGGCGGCCGCCTTTTTTTTGCCCGCCCATGCCCAAGAGGGGCCCCAAGCTTTAACACCTGGCTTTTGGGCGCCCGCTTTGTTCCAGCACCAGGACTTTGGCTCTGAACGGGACGGCTATCCGATTCAGTTTGGTGATGATGGTCATGGTGAAATGACCGTCTATCATTGGTCGGAGAGTGATGTTGAAGAGAGTCGCAGTTATCACGGTTATTTTTGGCAGTATCCAACCCAAGATGCCTTGGGCATCGTGTTTGAGGTGGTGGGTACGGAGGCGCTCTCACGCGCCCTATTCATGACTCCAGCCGGCTGTGAGCTGGTGGATGGCAACCAATTCACCCTAGCGCTGGACCCTGAAGGCCGCCACCCGATCGTCAGCGTTCAACGCCTAGCGCTATCAACAGGATTTGGGGTCATTGATGCGGTTGTACCCGCTGAGAATGGCGAGGTCGATTGGCAATCCCTGCCCCAAGACGGCCGTCGATTTTTCCGAACCTGGAATAGGCCGCCTCATCTGACAAGTCAGCCACCTGATATCGATGGGATTGTGCTGCGTTATGAGCCCCAGGGTGGCTTCGCTTTGGATGGAAAATCTGGCCGGGGCAATACCCCACACCATTGGAACTTGTTGGCGTATCAACTCAAGCCCTTGGATGTGAGTTCAACTGTATTCACCGCGCACCCCGCCAAGCCCTTGGATTGGCGCTGCGGTGGTGGTTTTACGGATTTGTCAGCCACAGTTGAAGAATTCTCGAGGAGATTGAGCGATGCAAATCCCTAGAGGCGGTGCGTTGCTGGTCATTTTGATTGGTGGCTTGGTCGTGGCCTATGGCATGTTCTCTGAGCGCCAAGCGCTGGAACAACGTGAGAGCAGCCAAAGAACCGCGACCGTTCGCAGCTACCAGTCGCTGAGTGAGGACGATGCACCCCAGGTGTTGAGTACTGAGCTCCCAACCATCTCAATGCCCCCCCATCCTGCGATTGGGCGGACTGTGCATGTTAGAAACGAGTGGCCCCGACGAGGCTCGGGCACTCAGGAAGATCCGTACCGCGACCTAGCGTTCGCACTTTGCTCGCTCCAGCCGGGTGATCGCCTCATTGTCTGGCCAGGGCGCTACCTTGGGCCCATCTTCATTGATGGGGACTGTGTGGACGGCACCCCTGATAAACCCATAGAAGTTGTTCTTGCCAGTGGCGCGTTGTTTTTTGGCAAAGAGGGTGTCGGGGCGCCGATCGATACCCCGCTATTGGCGGTCAGGCGTTCATCCTGGCACTTCATTGAACTGGAGCTGGAGCCTCACTGGATGCGGCCGGCGATGTTGATTGGCCCCGATGTATCAGACATCCAAGTGATCGGCGCCCACATTCTTAAAGGCGTGGGTCACGGCGTTGAGATCTCTGAAGGGGTTTCAAATGTGGTTGTCCAAGGCAGCCATCTTCACCATCTGGGTACTCTCCGAGGGGCTAAGCGCAACTTTAGGGACCCTGAGGCTGCGGGGGTTTCCGTTGCGCCATCAGCGGTCGGGATCGATTTGTCCTACCTTGTACTCCACCACTTGGAGGGGAAGGCTGTGCGAGTTTGGTCGGTACAGGGTGGTGAGGCCACAGAAAGTGAGCTTCAGGCCCGAAACATCTCTCAAACCGGAATCGATGCCACTGCCTTGATGGGCCGCTGGGATTAGTGGGGCTGGAAATGTTCGGTGCATGCACCTATACCCAGTTCCAGATGTCCCACGTATATTTCTGTTTTTTGGCCAAAAAACCCGATTTTAGTGCTTGCGGGTTCCCATGGCTTGTGACACACTAAGTCAGTGTAATAGCCAACATACACTTTGGGCGGTTGGTTGCAGTGGGGACTTTCTTAATCAATGTATGAGGATTCAGTTATGAAGACGCTGTCCGTAAGAATGATTTCTTTTGTCGCGCTTCTTGTCTTTTTGCCAAATTTGCTTTTGGCTCAGGCCCCCGATCAAAACACGGGTGATCGTGAGCGTTACGTCAACACGGCCAGTGGCAAGTTGGTTGCTGTGGTGAGCCCCGTCGATGATGAGGCGAAAGTGGTTTACCGGGAAGGTGCCGAAGAGTTTGATGTGATTGGTTTTGGTGACAGCGTTCCAGGATTGGCGGACTTGGCTGATGGGGATCCAGCCGTTGGTATTGGTGAGGCCAAAGGCCCTGTGTACGGTGTTGGTCACCCTGCCATGAACGATCAGGGCGTTATTGCCGTCACGGTGGCTTTAACCTCAGAACACGTAGAGATTGACCGCCTAGACCAAACAAACGCCGAAAACGACAATGCCTTGCTGGTTGGAACGCCTGGAAATATGCAACTGATTGCGCACACCCTACAGAACATTGATGGCGACGTGATCTGCAGCTTGGAACCGATGCCCCAAATCAATAACGATGGCCAGGTTTTCTTTTCAGCCACCCTGCAATCACCAAATCTGCACGATAACTCTTCATTGCCTGCCACCTATTGCAGTGAAGATGGCGGAAACCGCGACGGAAACAGCACAAACACATCGAGCATGTGGTCAAAGTCCAGAAAAGGCATTTTCCGTTACACGCCGGGTACTGGTGTCGAGAGACTTTTGTTTGCCAGCATGAAATTGGACGAATCAGAGACGATTACAACCTCTGACAGCCGCTGGGTGAGTGCACAGACCAACTATTACATCACCGACGCCCAGTTAATTGCCCACAGCCACAACAGTGTGACCAGTGATGGAGCTGCCTTTGCCAAGGTGTGGTTGACCGATTCTGAAACCTTCTCTGAAGACAACTCCCGCTCGGACAATGGCGACTACCGACAGGGCATCGTGTATTTGAATGGCAATGCAGCCCAGCTAGTTGCAGCCACGGTTCGCTCGCCGGAGGACCAGAGCGCCCCACCTCCTTCGACCGATTTTGGTTATCTTGGGAAAATCGCATCGAACTCTGGCGGGCGGCTGGTTTTCAAAACAGCTCTATCTGATAACGACATTAGCTGCGCCAACGAAACCTCGGGTAGTTATCCGTCGGATAGCTATTGTTATGACGACGGCCTGCCTTCGCAGTTGTATGTATTTACCCCAAACTCAGGCCTGAGCGCAGAACCACTCGTTGCTTCAGGCGACCCTGTGCCGGGCGCGGTCACCAGTACCTTTAATGGCTTCCCGCCGCTGATGTCAACGAATGATACTGGCGCTGTAGCATTTACTGCAGGCTTAAATATCCCCGAGATTTGCGAGCAAACCATTAGTGCAAACGGACTTGAAATAGATGGTCCGCCAGACGATGACGGTGAGGATGACTGGGCAGATTTCTGTAAAGGCGTATATCTGGCTCGACCCGATGGCTCCATCATTGAGCTGGCGCGCAACACGCGAGCAGCGTTCGATGGAGATGGGGTGGGCGCCACGAAATGGACCTCAGAAGATGGCTCCGAGACCTTCTATTTTGATGGCCTTACAGCAACAGCGATTCTGGACCGACAGCGCAGTGATCGTGTCTACTTTGTCGCATCTCAATACGATTCAGGCTGTGATGACAGCGACCCCAACTATCCTGGGTGTCTTCGTCCCGACCCCGTTGACGCTGTGAACCTCGGTCGCTTCAGCGCTGACAAGTATCAATCATATGAGGAATCGTCAGAGTATAACGAACCGGTGGGCATCTTTGCCTGGGAGAACGGCACCATCCGCAAAATCATCGCTGAAGGCGATGAGGTGATCCTAGGCGATGATGACACTGCTTGGGAGCCCGTGGTTGGTATGAACAATGACCGTGGGATCATGGATCGTCTGGCAGCAGTGTTTGGCATCGCACCTGCCTATGCTCAAACTGATGCCCCAACTGCGACCGTCGTTCGCCTCTTCCTACCGCAACCGCAGCTTCGTGGCCACACAGGAGAAGGTGAGTTTGAATTTGCCGTTCGGGCGTGGTTTGATGTGACGGGCGATGGCCAAGCTGATTTCGACAGCATGGTCAACCCGGGTGAGATCCTGCCACCCGTCCCAGTCCCCACCAACTCGAACACCATGGCGATCATTCTTGGTGTCATGTTGATGCTCCTGGGTCTTGTGATCTTGAGAGGCCGGGCATAACCTGTTGATCGGAGAACCTTGACGGCAAGCGGTTGTTTGTCCTTGAGTTTTTCCGAAAAAATTTAGCCCCGAGTTCTTGTGGGACTCGGGGTTTTCTTTTAGCCCTCTTTGATCAGGTTCAGACCTCTCGGTGGCGCAGTTTATCTATCCAGGGCAGTCGGCTGATCTGCCTCACCTGACAAGCCCTTGGGTCAGACCTGTCATCACGTCTCGACTACAGCTAAAATACCTTTAAGCCAGTAGACCGCTGGCCGTTCATGGATGAAGGCTTAATGTTTCGAAAAATACTGGCAGTGACAGTGATGTTAGTGGGCGCTGGCTGGGTGGCGCTGACCATCTATGCCAATCATGTGAACCAACAACGCATGGCCCCTCGGCTACCGAGTGTGGTCCTTCAAGACACACGCTCACTCAAAGACAATGTGCTTGCCTATTTTCTTCCAACTGATGGGTTAAATGCCCCAGTCCCCACCTCTCTTGGAGACTCCACTATCCGCTACGTGTCCCAGAAATCATCAGGTGGTGACGGCAGTCAAGCCACCCCCTGGAGCGATCTTCAAGCGGCCATGTGCGCCCTTGAGCCGGGCGACACCTTGATGGTACTTGAGGGCGACTATGGGCCTGTGGCGGTGGACGAAGATTGTGCTGCTGGCACCCAAGAGCGACCAATCAAGATCTATTTCTCACGGTTGAGTAAATTGCGAACACCGGCAGACGAGAGGGCGATGTTGCTGGAGCTTCGCCAGCCGCATTGGGCCATCTATGGGCTTGAGGCTCATTTGGCCGGTCAGCAAACGGGGGTTCGGATCGGGCCTGGTGTCAAAGGCATCCACCTAGAGGCCCTCAAAATCCATGGTGGCAACGCCCAGGGTGTTCGTATCGGCTTCGGTGCCAGCGATATCCGGGTTCACCGAAGTCACATTCATCACATTGGCATCAATGCACAAGGGACTGCAGCGGAACTTGACGGCGTCGGTATGAGTGCTGCCGTGATGCTCGAGCCCGGCGCTCGCAATGTTTCAATCACCGAAAGCAAGTTCCACCACATCGGCCATGCACCGATTTATGCCATCCGTGCCTCTGAGATGCCAGGCATGATTGGACTCTCAGACCCAGAGTTTTTTGTCGACGAAGCCACTCGGTCACCCAGCGAGGAAGACGCGTGGTGGTCTCAACCCAATCCCACACAATAAGGAGTGATCATGAAGTCAGCCATTGCAACGCTATTAACCATCTGTCTCTTAGGTGTGGTCGGCCTAAGCGATGCCGTCGCTCAGCATAAGGCGGGTCATGCTCAGCGCGATGCGCAAAACCAGTTGCCCGAGGGAGAGCAAAAACTCGTCGCTCGCCTGTCACGATTTCTGGAAGTCCCAGAAGAAGAGCTCACCGCTCTTAATGCGCAAGGCTTGGGTTGGGGTGATGTCGAAATGGCGGTCCTGATCGGTCGCGCAGCGAACCAAAGTCCTCAGTCAATCGCAGAACTCTGGCTGACCGAACAACGCGGTTGGGCTGAGGTTGGTGCACAGTTTGGAATCTCTAATGTCGAGGCCCTAAAAGGTGAAAGACCACCGGAAGCAGAGGAGTCGGATCCAGAGCCTTGATACAGGCCCCCTGCTAGATCCGTCAGAGACGAGCCCAGCCGGTCAGTAGCTGGGCATCTCAATGCCAGCGAGGTGGATTTGTAGGTACAACACAGCCACCGACATCAAGATGGCGATCAGAGTCACCGGCACACCAATCTTGATGTAGCGCCAGTAAGACACCTCCACCCCGTGCTGGCGCAGAATCCGAAACCACATCAGCGCCGCCAGCGACCCAATCGGGAGCATCTTCGGACCCAGGTCCCCGCCAATCAGAGCAGCGAATACCGCAAACATCTGCTG
>CBFHIS010000037.1:0-2992 GCA_965655975.1 Wenzhouxiangella sp. | reverse complement strand
TCATTCAGCCCCAGATCCTGAACCACCCAAATCATCAAATCCGCCGTCGGGTGGTTGTTGATGACCGCCGAGGTAATGCCGGCGACCAACGAAATGGTTGGAAGCAACGTCCAACTCCCGAGCTGCTGGGTCAGAAAGACAATCAGGTCACTGAACAATCCCGTCAGACCGGCGTTTCTGGCCCCCATGGCGACAATAAATATCCCCACCACAAACACCAGCACCGACCACTCTACGCCGACAATCACCGGCCTCATCGGTTGCCCATTGGCCTTGTGTAGGAACAACAAAACCGCCGCACCCACCATCGCCACAGCTGCGATCGGTACCCCGGTCAGGCCTTGTAGAAAAAAGCCTGCCAGCGTCAACACCACCACCACAGCACAGATCTTCATCATTCGAGACAAAGGCTCGCGATGCGTTGCTTTCTCTGGCAAATTGTAACGCTTGGGGATGCGCCCTCTAAACGCGACCTTGAGGCCAACAAAGCTGACCAAGACGCTCATCAAAGCGGGGAAAAACATCCAGAGCGCATACTGAGTGAAACTCAAATCAAAGAAACTGCCAACAATAATATTGATGGGGTTTGAGATGATTAATAAGCCGGCCAGATTCCCAACATACAGCACCGCAAAATAAAACGGCAGCTTCTGTTCCAAGGTCCAATCGGGGTCAGCAATCTCCTCGACCATCAGAAAAATCAGCGGCGTGAACATCAAAATCGCAGCGTCATTGGTGAACACCATGCCCACCGTCGCACCCGTGAAAAAAATGAAAGCAAACAGCCGCGTACCACTGCCTTTCCCAGCTTGGATCACAAACGATGACAGACGCTGTGGGAGACCTGCCATTTCGGCAATCTTGGTGATCATCATCAGGCTAATGATGGTCAAAATGGGATAACTGAGCATTCTTAGGGTCTGAGTCACCAACGACCACTCAGCCAGCCCGCTCACGAGGGTCAAGCCTGCGCCCAATGTCGCGGCTGTTCCGTGCTCAATTCGGTAACCAAACACCGTTGGTCTGGCCAAAGCAAGGAAGAGCGTGAGGATGATGACGCCTGCAGAAAGTAAAATCATTGGAACTCAGTGAATGGGGAAATTGTGATTATTATGTAGTGCCAGTGAGTGAGCTTCGCCGACGAAACGAGGGCCCAGTTGAAAAAAACCAGCGCTTAGGATACTCGAAAAATGACCCTTTGTCGCCCTCTGCGACCCCCCCAAAAGCCCCAAGGCCTTCAACCCATGATCGCCTGTTTCCTGCTAAGTCCTAGGCTTTCTCGTAAACCGCCTTATCCAATTCGCCCTCACTGTTGGCCACCACCGTGGTGACCATCGCGTCACCAACGACATTGACAGCAGTGCGGGTCATGTCCAGCAATCGATCCACGCCCAAGATCAGTGCTATGCCCTCTGCCGGCAAGCCCACTTGGGCCAAGACACCTGCCAACAAAACCAACCCCACACCAGGAACACCCGCTGCACCGATGGAGGCAATGATCACCATCACCACCACCATCAAATACTGCCCAAGGCTCAGATCCACGCCGTAGTATTGCGCAATAAATCCAGCAGCGATGCCTTGCATGATGGCGGTACCATCCATGTTGATGGTGGCCCCCAAAGGCACGGTGAATGAGGAGACTCGGTTGTTGACCCCCAATTGCTGCTGAACCGTTTTGAGTGTGACGGGAATGGTGGCCGCGCTTGAGGCCGTGGAGAACGCAAAAGCGATCACGCCACGCATTTTTGAGAAAAACGTCATAGGACTCAAACCGGTGAGCAACTTAAGTATCAATGAGTAACTGACGGTGGCGTGTATCACTAGGATGACCAACACCAAGATCACATACTTTAAGACACCTAAAAAGGTGGACCAGCCGGTGGTGGCAGCCAACACCGTAATGAGAGCAAATACGCCGTAAGGCGCCATGAGCATCACAAAGCCCACCAAGCGCATGACCACTGTATTGAAATCATTGAAAAAGTGGCCGATGCGTTTGCCCGGCTCTCCAGCCAAAGCAATTGATAGACCAATCAAGACAGCAAACACAATGATGGGAAGCATGTCACCCTCTGCCATGGCTTGGACAGGGTTTCTGGGCACCATATCCACCACCACCTGGAAAAAAGAGGGCTGGGCCGCAATTTCTCGCTCCACCAGCACCTCAGGGCTTGCACCAATCCCAGGCTGAACCACCACGGCGGCCACCAAAGCCAAAGTCACCGCCAATCCAGTGGTAAACAGATAAAGACTGACGGCTTTGCCACCCACGCGGCCGAGCTTTTTGGGGTCACTCAAGGCGCTTACACCGGTGATTAATGAGACAAACACCAAAGGCACCACCAGCATGCTCAAGAACCGGACAAAGATCTCGCCTACCGTGCTGAGTAGGCCATCGAGCACCATGGCTCGGAACCACTCGTGATCGGCTATCGTGAAATTCAGCGCAATGCCCACAACAAGGCCCAAAGCCATTGCTCCGAGGATCCGATTGGACAGTTTCTGGTGATCAAATGACAAGTCGCTCATGAAAAGGGGTCCACCTTGGTCAGCTTGTTTGTGAATGCTCCTAGTGTGCCTTGCTTCGCTTTTTAGGGCAAATCCCAATGTCGCAATCCTGATGGAGCAAATTCAGTGTAGCAGTTGGCTACATCTGCTTTGTGTCAGCAAAGGTCACACTAACGAAGGAGAATGCCTCAAAGTGGAGGATTTAGAGACGAAACCCCGATACAATGGGCGTTTACGGATTGATCAAACCTTGGCCATGACCGAACACAACGATTCAGACACACACAGTGCAGCCGATGAGTCTCATGTGGGTACGCACTTTATCCATACCCGCATCAAAAAAGAGATCGCGGCGGGCCAATACGATCAAGTGATCACCCGTTTCCCGCCTGAGCCGAATGGATTTTTGCACATCGGTCATGCCAAAGCGATTGTTTTGAACTTCTCGATGGCGGAGACATTTGGTGGTCACACCAATCTC
>CBFHIS010000036.1:7536-14244 GCA_965655975.1 Wenzhouxiangella sp. | reverse complement strand
TCCAATGGTCCCCAAGCCACGCGCAAAAACCGAATCAGATATGCCAATAACAAGGCCAATAGGCCACCGGCCAAGGCTGTGCCGAGCCATTGGTCCACTCGGATGAATGCCAACATGATGGCCACCGCCAGCACGGTGCCTGGGATCGCATACCCCAATGCCGCGACCTCTGCCCAAAATTGAGAACGTTGCCGCAGCTTATGCGTCGCGGCCAACAACATCACCCCACCCAACACCACCAGCAAGGCACCACCAAAGCCAAGGAGCAAGGTGTTGCCAATCAAATTCGGCATGGGGTGGGCAGTCAAATCGGCCATCGACGGCCAAGCCCAAACCACCAATTGCATCAATGGCATCACCACCGCCAAGCCGATCAACGCAAGCTGGGCCAGACTCGCCATCAAAGCCGTCATTCCCCGCAGTCGAATGCGATGGCCCGTTGGTCGGCGTTCTGATTCTCCCGCTCCCTCACTTCGGCTGGCGCGCTCAGCAACAATCAACGCCAAAACAAACAGCATTAAGATTGAAGCCAGCTGGACGGCGGCGGTGAGGTTGAACAAACCAAACCACGTTCGATAAATGGCGGTTGTAAAGGTATCAAAACCGAATATAGACACCGCCCCAAAATCTGCCAGCGTCTCCATCAGCGCCAGGGTCAACCCAGCCACAATGGCAGGTCTTGCAATGGGCAAACTGACCCTGAAAAACGTTCGGATCGGGCCCACACCGAGGCTACGACCGGCCTCGAATGCAGCCAAGCCACCGCTGGCAAACGATGCCCTGGCGAGCAGATAAACATAAGGATAAAACGCCAACACCAAAATCAATAACACACCCGCCGGCTGAGACAAGGCTTGAAAAAACCAAGGATCTGAATCAAACCACCCACGCCATTGGCTCTGGATGGGCCCACTGTAATCCCAAATGCCCAAATAGATAAATGCCAGAACGTAGGTCGGAAAAGCCAGGGGCAAGACCAACAATGGATCGAGTATCTTTCTAAATGGGTACTCGCAACAAGCAGACAGCCAAGCCATCGACACCCCAATGATGGCCACGCCCAAACCCACCACCACCAGCATCACCACACTGTGACTGACCAGGCGCGGCAACAGATATTCTCTGATGTGGGCCCATACATCGGCCTCGGGCTGCAGCCAAGCGAGCAACAGCATCACCAGTGGCAAGGCCACCAACAACAACAAAGGCCACAACAAGACATGGCGAGTCAGCCGCCATGTGCGCATCAACGATATCCAGCGCGATCCATCAACCGAACAGCTTGCGCCTGGCGCTCACCAGCCACCACCAAGGGGACTTCATCGGCCACAAACTCTCCCCACTGGGCCACAATGCCGCTGCTGGGCACATTGGGATTGACGGGGTATTCCAAATTGGATTCGGCAAACTCAGCTTGGGCGTTCTCAGAGGCCAACCACTCAATCAAACGTTGGCCTTGGTCGGGCCGTGGTGCGTGCGTGGTGACACCCGCTCCTGAGATATTCACATGCACGCCGGTGGTGTCTTGGTTGGCCCAGAACAAAGCCACGGGGTAGTCGGGGTCATCGGCCAGCAAACGGCCCAAGTAATAGGTGTTGGCGATGGCCACTTCGCACTGACCCGCCGCCACGGCTTCAATCAACTGTGTGTCTGAAGAAAATGGATCGGTCGCAAGATTGGACACCCATCCCTCCACAATGGCTTGGGCTTTCTCCTCGCCATGGTGTTCGATCAGCATCGCGACCAAAGATTGGTTATAGACCTTTTTCGATGTTCGCAAGCACAACCGGCCCGCCCATTTTGGATCGGCCAAGTCTTCAAAGGTAGAGAGCTCGGCAGGATCGACTCGGTCAGGGTGATACATCAACGTTCGAGCGCGCACCGACAAACCAAACCAGCGGTTCTGGGTATCACGAAGCGATGCCGGAACAACCATCTCCAGCGCTTCAGATTCCAATGGGCGCAACAAGCCCCGTTCGCTGGCAAACCACAAATTGCCCGCATCCACTGTAATAAATACATCAGCGGGCGTTTGATCGCCCTCGGCGGCCATTCGCTCAATCAAAGCCGCCTCATTGGCGCTGGTGAACTCCACACTGACACCTGTCTCTTGGGTGTAGCGCTCAAACAACGGCTCGATCAAGTGAGGCTGACGAGAGGTGTAGACCACCACGCGCTGCTGGGTGTCGTTTTGGTTTGTTGCCGTACCATCAACAGCGTCTCGATCAGCGGGTTGACAACCCGTGAGAACCAGCAAGGTGACCGCCAAAGGAATGGCACTGAACGCTGAATTGAGCTGCTTGAAGTCAAACATGGTCATAAGCCTCATTTTTCAAAAGGTTGGTTGCCTGCATAGTGGGCCCCATTGCCCAAGTGTTTGTGAATCCTTAAGAGCTGGTTGTACTTAGCCACCCGATCCGACCGGCACATGGAACCTGTTTTGATCTGGCCTGCGCCAGTCGCCACCGCCAGATCGGCAATGGTGACATCTTCCGTCTCACCTGAGCGGTGTGAAATGATGGTACCAAAACCGGCTTCTTGTGCCATCACAATGGCATCGAGGGTCTCGGTTAATGTGCCAATTTGGTTGAACTTGATCAAGATCGCATTGGCAATGCCTTCATCAATCCCACGCTTTAATAAGCGGGTGTTGGTCACAAACAAATCATCGCCCACCAACTGAATTTTCTCACCCAAGCGCTCTGTTAAGAGTTTCCAGCCAGCCCAATCTTGCTCATCCATGCCATCTTCGATGGAAATAATCGGATAACGTTCCACCAGCCCTGCCAGATACTCGACAAACTGATCGCGTTCGAAAGCCCGCCCTTCTGCTGCCAACACATATTGGCCCTCGTGATAAAACTCACTGGCCGCGACATCGAGCGCCAATGCAATCTCTTTTCCAGGCGCATAGCCAGCGGCAGTGATTGCAGTCATCAACAATTCCAACGCGGCTTCGTTGGATGGCAAGTCCGGCGCAAAGCCACCTTCATCCCCCACCGCGGTGTTAAGGCCTTGTTGTTTGAGAATGGATTTCAAAGCATGAAAAACCTCGGCGCCTGCTTGCACCGCCGCCTCAAAGTCACCCACACCAACCGGCATGATCATGAACTCTTGGATGTCCACTCGGTTATCGGCATGCGCCCCGCCATTTAAGATGTTCATCATGGGGGTTGGTAGCACCGGCGCATGCTTGGCTTCTGCCATTAAAGACTCATAAAGCCACTGCCCCCGAGACTGCGCCAAGGCCTGCGCATTGGCCAATGACACCGCCAACAACGCATTGGCCCCAAGCTTTGATTTGTTGGGCGTGCCATCCAATTCAATCATGGCCTCGTCCAACGCCCGCTGGTCTTCGGCTGACTGCCCGACCAAGGCCTGGGCAATTTCACCTTCGACATGACCGACCGCGGTGCGAACGCCCTTGCCTCGATGGCGTGTGGCATCCTCATCTCTGAGTTCGCAGGCTTCCAAGGCACCTGTTGAGGCGCCTGATGGCACCGCCGCCCGTCCACGGCTGCCATCGGACAAAATCACTTCGGCTTCCAACGTGGGTTGGCCGCGCGAATCAATGACTTCGAGTGCTTGTATTGCTGTGATGGTGAGTTGTTCACTCATTGCTCTAAATCCCCAATGCAATCAAATGTGGTTGGCGTGTTTGACCACGCGATCGATGTCGGCCACGGTCTCCAATAATTGAGCCATATCCGCCAGTGCCATGGAGTTGGGTCCATCGCACAGTGCTTTGTCTGGATCTGGATGGGTCTCACAAAACAGCCCCGCCACACCCACACCCACCGCTGCGCGTGCCAGTGTGGGCACAAACTCTCTGGCGCCACCAGAAGAGTCACCCTGGCCACCGGGCATTTGTACCGAGTGGGTGGCATCGAATACCACAGGGCAACCGGTTTGTTTCATGATCTCGAGCGAGCGCATATCGACCACCAAATTGTTGTAGCCAAACATGTAACCGCGCTCGCACACCATCAGCTGCTCATTGCCAGTCTCTTGGGCTTTCTCCACCACGCGAGTCATTTCCCACGGTGACAAAAACTGACCCTTCTTTAGATTGATCGGCAAACCGGTGCGCGCCACGTTTTGGATGAAGTTGGTCTGACGACACAAAAAAGCCGGTGTCTGAATCACATCGACCACACTGGCCACTTCATCAAGCGGTGTGTCTTCATGCACATCGGTGATCACTGGCACACCCACCTGATCGCGAACGGCTTGTAAGATGCGAATCCCTTCTTCCATGCCCGGCCCACGATAGCTCTTCACTGACGTGCGGTTGGCTTTATCAAAAGAACCTTTAAAGATGTAGGGCATATTGAGTTTCTCGGTGAGCGCCTTTAGGTGTCCGGCCACCTCCACGCACATCGCCTCAGACTCTAAAGAATCGGGCCCTGCAATCAAAAAAAGCGGCGCATGGCCACCCACTTCAAAACCACATAATTTCATGTCTTCGCCTTTTGCCAAGCCAAAGCCGCTTGGATAAACCCACGAAACAGCGGATGACCATCGCGGGGGGTGGAGGTAAATTCGGGATGGAATTGACACGCCACAAACCAGGGGTGGTCAGGCAGCTCGATCATCTCCACCAAAGTCCCGTCTGCGGAGAAACCTGAAAACACCAAGCCCTGCTCGCTGAGTGTGTCGCGATAGTGGTTGTTGAACTCATAGCGGTGACGGTGACGTTCTTTGATCTCATCTTGTCCATACACCGCATGCGCGCGCGTGTTTGGCACCAAGTGACAGGTTTGTGCGCCCAGGCGCATGGTTCCACCCAAATCTCCGGTGGCTTTTCTGAGCTCGCGTTGGCCTTTTTCATCCAACCACTCGGTGATCAAACCAATCACCGGATCAGGACTGCCGGGATTGATTTCAGAGGAGTTGGCTTGGTGCAACCCGCACACGTTTCGAGCAAACTCGACCACGGCGGTTTGCATGCCCAAACAAATCCCAAAATAGGGCTTGTTGCGCGTGCGCGCATATTCAATGGCTTTGATTTTTCCTTCAAAGCCACGCTCACCAAAACCACCTGGGACCAAAATGGCGTCCACGTCATCGAGTACGCCCACGCCATTGGCTTCGATGTCTTCGGATTCAACCGGTTTGATTTTGACATCAATCCAGTCGCTCATGCCGCCGGCAAACAAAGCTTCATTGATCGATTTGTAGGCATCGGCGTGTTCCACATATTTCCCCACCATGGCGACGGTGACGTGGTGCTTGGGGTGTGCCCTGGATTCGACCACTCTCGCCCAATCGGATAAATCGGCCTCATTGGCCTTGAGCCCCAAGCGTTCCAAAACAATTCGGTCTAGGCCTTGTTGGTGGTAGAACAGCGGGATTTGGTAGATGTCATCCACATCAACCGCTGAGATCACCGCATCGGTCTGGACGTTGGTAAACAGCGCAATTTTCGCGCGCTCATCATCGGATAGAACGCGCTCACAACGACACAACAGCACATCGGGTTGAATGCCGATCGAGCGCAGTTCTTTGACTGAGTGTTGGGTGGGTTTGGTTTTAATCTCATTGGCCGCACGCAAATAAGGCACCAAGGTCAGGTGCATGAACATGGCCGCACGACCAAACTCAGAACCCAACTGACGAATGGCTTCGAGAAATGGCAAGGACTCAATGTCACCCACGGTTCCACCAATCTCGACCATGGCCACATCAAAGCCCTCAACAGCCGCTTTGATACAGGCTTTGATCTCATCGGTGATGTGGGGAATGACTTGGACCGTGGAGCCTAGGTAATCGCCACGCCGTTCACGCGCAATGACATTGGCATAGATCCGCCCGGTGGTGAAGTTATTGAGTTGGGTCATGCGCGTTCGCACAAAACGCTCGTAATGACCCAGATCCAAGTCGGTTTCGGCACCGTCTTCGGTGACAAAGACCTCGCCGTGTTGAAACGGACTCATCGTGCCAGGGTCGACATTGATGTAGGGGTCGAGCTTCAATAGCGTGACTTTGAGCCCACGCGATTCAAGAATAGAGGCCAAAGAGGCAGCTGATAGCCCTTTGCCAAGCGATGACACAACGCCACCAGTTACGAATATAAGAGAGGTCATGCTTGGGCTTCCACACCAGTGTTGGTACGGGAATCCATTGTAACTCAAGCCAGCCAGATCAGGCTGGCCATTCGTGCACTTTCCTCGCCTTTTGGCAAACCGGCTCGATACGAGTAGAAACGATCTCTGTCTTGAGCGGTGCAAAGCCCACTGACACTGACCCGAAAAACCCCCACTTGGGCCAGCTCAGTGACCGCCATCCCCACCAAATCCGCCCACCAGTGCCCAAATCGTGAGGGTTTGAAATGGGGCGCAAATGCTGGGTTTTTGGCCACAAAGGCTTGATAGACCTCATCCCCGACCTCAAAAGCGGCTTGTGAGATGGCCGGCCCAATCCAAACTTGCAAGTCACCGGCTCGACTCGGCAGGGCTTGGATGGTCTGCTCGATGATGCCTTGGGCCAGCCCACGCCAACCGGCATGCACAGCAGCCACCAGAGGCGCCTGTTCGTCTGCAATCAACACAGGCAGGCAGTCGGCGGTCTGGACAACCGCCACTTGACCCGGCCGATCGGTCCAAGCCCCATCGGCTCTCACACCGGGCGCCCAATCATCCAAATGAATCAGCTTTGTTTGATGCACCTGCTTGAGCCAGCGCGGGGCATTTGGTAGCGCCAGATCGT
>CBFHIS010000036.1:0-7440 GCA_965655975.1 Wenzhouxiangella sp. | reverse complement strand
ATATGGCCATCAATGCCAGCATGTCTTGGGGAATGGGCGCAGAGGCTGCGATCTCTTTGCCTTCTTCAATCGGGTGTGGGCAGATCAGCTGGCTGGCGTGCAATGCTTGGCGCGGAAATTGTTGCCAGGCCCCGCGTTGCGCCTCAGTGAGCCCACCGGGTGAGCCGCGTCGGCCATACACAGGATCTCCAATAATGGGGTAGCCGACATGGGCCATGTGCACCCGAATTTGGTGGGTGCGACCCGTTTCGAGTTCCACATCCAACAATGTGGCGCCGGCCAGGTGCTGATTGAGGCGGTAATGGGTGATGGCTGGCCGACCATCGCGACGGACGACTTGCTTGCGTCGGTCGGTGGGGTGTCGACCCATGGGCTCGTTGACGGTGCCACCGGATAGCACCCGGCCCCACACCAACGCCAAATAACGCCGCTTGATGTCTCGGTCTTTGAGCAAGGCGACCAGCCGAGTGTGTGCTTGGAGATTCCGAGCCACCATCAAACACCCCGTGGTGTCTTTGTCCAAACGGTGTACCAAGCCCGCGCGGGGCAGGGCCTCTAGCGAGGGGTCTAGATGCAACAAAGCATTGGCCAAGGTGCCGTCTGGATTGCCCGAGCCTGGGTGCACCACCAAATGGGCGGGCTTGTTGATCACAAACGCTGCCTCATCGGCATAGAGCACATCCAATTCAATGGCCTCGGCCTGCAATGCCTCGCTGTGCGGGCTCAACGTGGCGTTGAGAGCAATGTGGTCCCCCACTCCCACCGCTTGACGGGGCTTGACCACCCGTCCGTTGAGCATAATATCCCCTGATTTCACCCATTGTGCGAGGCGATTCCTTGAAAAATCGCCCCAAATGCCTGCCAATAGCTGATCCAGGCGCTGACCGGCCTCTTGTTCGGTGACTTGATGTTGACGCTCAAAAGTGGGCAATTTAACTCTCGTTTAGCATTGGCTTTGGCACCCTAGTTCCCACCACGGGCTCAAAGGGCTTATCATTGGCCATTATGCATACTATTTCACACAGACTTCCGCTCTTTCGAGCGTTGATGATCGCCTCAATCACCTTGATGCTGGCAACCGCGTGCAGCCAAGAGACCAAAGATGAGGATTTGAGTGCCGAAGCCCTTTATGCTGAGGCCCAAGAAGCGATGGACAGTCGGCGCTATGAGGTGGCCATCACCCTCTACCGTCGCTTGACCACGCTCTACCCTTTTGGCCGGCATGCCGAGCAAGCGCAACTCGATCTGGCCTATGTGCAGTATCGAAGCAACCGTGGTGAGGACGCCATCACGACCTTGGATCGCTTCATCCGCACCTACCCTACCCACCCCAATGTGGACTATGCCTGGTATCTAAAAGGTTTGGTGCATTATGGTGATGCGCTGGGTTTCTTGCGCCAACTGTTTCCTGACCAGATCATTGACCGAGACCAAACCAGTGCGCGTCTGGCGTTTAACGATTTCCAAGAACTCACGCAACGCTATCCGCAAAGTCGTTATGTGGCCGATGCCAGACAGCGCATGGTGTATCTGCGAAATGTCTTGGCCCAATATGAAATCACCGTGGCAAAGTATTATTTTCGTCGCGGCGTTTATCTCGGCGCCATCAACCGGGCCAAGTACGTGTTAGAGACTTATCCAAACGCACCGGCCAAGCTCGAAGCGCTCGACATCATGGAGCGCGCCTACACAGAGCTGGGCTTGCCTGAGCTCGCGGCCGATACCCGTCAAGTGCTCGAGCTCAACCTCGACGGTGCGTCTTTGCCCCAGCCCGAACCCAAGAGCTTCTTCCAAAAACTCTGGCCATTTGACTGATTCTGAGGTTTTGGTCATGGACACACAGTCTTTTGCGGCCAGAATCCCTGGCTATTTGGATGTCTTTGAAACCCAGCTCAAAGACCGTTTGGTGGCCACCCCAGGCACCGACACCCAGCTCAAAGAAGCCATGCACTACTCTGTTTTTAATGGGGGCAAACGTTTGCGGCCTTTGCTGGCGTTTGCAGCGGCCGAGGCGATTGACATAGACCCCATTCGCGCGCTGGCCCCGGCTTGCGCTGTTGAACTCATCCATTGTTACTCGCTGGTCCATGATGATTTGCCGGCGATGGACGATGACGACTTAAGACGCGGTCGCCCCACCACCCACTTGGCCTTTGATGAGGCCACAGCCATTTTGGTGGGTGATGCACTACAGGCATTGGCTTATCAGTTACTGGCCGATGATGCATTGAGTACAACGCATCCAGTGGCTGTCCTTAGAATGCTCCAAGAGCTCACCGATGCCTGTGGTGCCGATGGCATGGCCGGCGGCCAAGCGTGGGATCTGCAGTTAGAAAAACACCAACCCGACCAAGACACTCTAGAGCGTATGTTTGCCATGAAAACAGGCGCCTTAATTCGAGCCTCGGTCGTGATGCCTTGCCTGCTCCAGGATGATCTCAGCATTGACGGGCTAAAAGCACTGAGAGACTTTGGGGATCATGTGGGCTTGGCCTTCCAGATTCGAGACGATTTGTTGGATGTTGAGGGCGAAGCGGAAATCACCGGCAAACCCATCGGGTCTGATGCCGCCAAACAAAAAGCCACCTGGCCGGGCTTATTTGGGCTTGGTGCCGCCAAAGACCGCATCGTCGAGTTACATGATCAGGCCATGGCTGCGTTAAACCTAGCCAAGCCCGAACTCAAAGGCGACACCGCCGGCCTTGAGTGGCTGGCCGACCAACTCACCCAACGCGACCACTGATTTTTTCGTTTAAGGCGCTCTCTTGCGCCGATTTAAGATTGTGCGTATCGGGTGGGGTCAGGCACACCGGCTTCTTTAAAACCCATTTGTCTGAGTCGGCAAGAATCACAGACCCCACAGGCCTCGCCCTTCTCATTGGCCTGATAGCAAGAGACCGTGATGGCATAGTCGAGGCCGAGCGATACACCATGTCGAATGATCTCGGCTTTGGTCATGTGCATCAACGGCGCATCAATGATGCAGTGTTTGCCCTCGACGCCAGCTTGCGTGGCCAAGTTGGCCAATGCTTGAAACGCTTCGATGAACGCTGGCCGGCAATCGGGATAGCCCGAATAATCCACCGCGTTGACACCAATGCCAATACACCCAGCACCGAGCACCTCAGCATGACCCAGCGCCAACGACAGCATCAACGTGTTTCTGGCGGGCACATAGGTGATGGGAATGCCTTCGCTGAGCTCAGTGGGCACATCCAAGGCATCATCGGTTAAGGCCGAGCCACCAATGGCGCGCAAATCCACCCCCACCACCCGATGGCTGACGCCACCCAAAGCTTGGCTGACGCGCTCGGCCGCCAACAATTCAGAGCGGTGGCGTTGCCCGTAATCCACCGCCAAGGTATGGCATTCAAAGCCTCTGGCGTTTAAATCCGCCAGTACCGTGGCCGAATCCAGCCCACCCGATAACAACACCACTGCTTTTTTGCTCATTGAAACACCGACACACCAAATAAGTAGGGGTGGGCAATCAATAGCCCACCATAAAGGGCCAGACCAAGGGCCACAACCAGACCATCAAACCATGGGCTTTTTTGTGTGACTGCCGGACGGGCCCCACGCATCCATGCCAACCCCATGGCCAAGACTGCATACAGTCCCAAGCCACCAAACAACAGCAGCGATGCCCAGTCACCGCGGACCAACAGATGCGCGATGGCCCACAACGTCACGGCGATTAGCATGGGGTGGGCGGTGATTCTTTTGATGTTGCTCGGTAGATAGGCTGCGACCAATAAAATGCTCGCCACCGGCATCAACACCGCGCTCACTTCATTGCCCCAAGCAAACGGCGCCCAAATGGGATAAAACCGTGCCATTGCATAGCCTTGTGCCATCAAGGCCAAGCCGAGCAAAGCACCCAAAGCCACAAAGGCCCTCAAACCCCAGCGCCCAAATCGATTTTCAAGCTTAGCCCGCCCGGCGCGCAAACCGATGGCAAAGTGGACCGCTGAGAACATCGTCAAACCAAGAATGAGTAGAATCATAGTGTGTCCCATTGTAAACACCTCCATGGATTCTGAGAAGGACAGCGTACGCGTTGACCAATGGCTGTGGGCCGCGCGGTTTTTCAAAACCCGCAGCATGGCCCAACAAGCGCTGCGTGGGGGCAAAGTCAATCTCAACAACCAGCGAGCCAAACCCGCCAAAGAACTGCGAGTGGATGATGAGCTGGTGATCACCAAAGGAGACTTTGTTTACACCATCAAAGTCTTGGGCCTGTCTCACAAACGCCTAAGCCCCGCTCTGGCTCAAGCCCTCTACCAAGAAACTGAGGAAAGCCGCACCGAACGCGAGGCCAAGCTCGAGCAAAAACGCTTAGAAAGACACCACGAGATGCGTCCAGCCGGTCGACCCGACAAGCGTCAGCGGCGACAGATCAAAGCGTTTAAACAAGGGTAATTTCTCGTGTGTGCTAGAGGCGCCCAAGTTTTTTCATGGCAACAACTGTTTGATCGCATGGCCATTGGCGGTCAAGCGCCTGATGGAGGCTTGACCCGCTTCAATGTCTCGCCCTCGAACCGCTCAGGCGAGACCCTCAGCTGGACCCGTTTGCCTGCCGTGACCCTCAATGAATCTGGTCAAAGAGAGGTTCACGGCATGATCTGGCCTTTGATTCCTTTTTGGTGCCAAGGCGAACTGCCCAGATTTTCAACCGCAAACTGTCGCAGCGAGCCCGATGAGCCTTTCACGCAAACGCTCAAAAACAAACCCGCGTTTAGAGATGCTTGGGGGAAAAGTAGGCGGTGTTTGATCCCATTTTCTTGGTTTTATGAGTGGGACCAGCGGAGCAAGCCCAAAAAACCGTGGATGGTTTCTCTTAAAAATGACGAGATCATGGTGATGGCCGGTCTTTGGGATGTCACCGAAACATCATCACACCAAACCCTTTTGTCTTGTACGATTGTCACCACAGCCCCCAATCAGACACTGACAAACATTGGTCACCACAGAGCACCGGTGATCTTGCCACCATCCGATTGGGATTGTTGGCTGAAAGGCTCGCCAGATGAGGCCCAATCACTGCTACAGCCGCCTGCCGATGACTGGCTTGAGACCGCGCCTGTATCTGTCAAAATCAACAACCCGATGTTCAATGAAGACATTCGAACAATGGACCCAAACACCTGATTGATGGAACATCTCTAAGGACCCCCACATGAATCACTCGACGTTGAAACTTTTTGGTCTCTTTATGTTTTTGTTAATTGTCCCCAGCATGGCTTTTGCTCATGAACAAAACACACTCGTTCCCCATGGTCATGATGAATACATTCCCAGCCCAATTCCAGATCGAGTGATACTCACGCTCACCGAATCACCACATAAAAGCCAAATGGTGAATTGGCGGACCAACGATCGCGTTGAGCGCTCCATCGCACAAATCACCAAAGCCCATGGCAAACCGGGATTGCACCTCACTGCAAAGGCCATTGAAGGTGAGCATCAACTCATCCAAACTGAAAATGGGCAAGCCAAATACCACCGCGCCACTTTCTTAAACCTAGAGCCCGATACTTTGTACGCCTACCGCGTGATGGGCGATGACACCTGGAGTGAGTGGTTCCAATTTCAAACTGCGCCAATGGGCAATGCACCGTTTTCCTTTTTCTACTTTGGTGCGCAAAATTCCGTCAGGAGCCACTTCTCACGCGTGATCCGAGAAGCATTCATGCGCAACGACCGACCTGCCTTTATGCTCCACGCTGGTGACATGGTGAACCTCAGAGAAGGCAATCATGATGATGAGTGGGGAGAATGGTTTGATGCGGGTGCATTTCTAAATGCCATGATTCCATCGGCTGTGGTTGCTGGAAACCATGAGTTTGTCGACAGGCCCTTGCGGTTTAGACGCGCGCTCAGCCCACAGTTTGCGCCTCAATTTGGCACCCCCAACAATGGACCAGAGGATTTGGTAGAGACGGTGTATCACCTGACCTACCAAAACACCTTACTGGTGGTGCTTGATTCGATGCATGCCCTATACGATGACGAGGCGGCCAAGGCCCAAGCCGATTGGCTCGATGCGTTGCTAACTGAAAGCAACCACCGATGGGTCATCGTCAGCCATCACCACCCCATCCACTCGGTCTCAGTGGGTCGAGACAATCCCGTGTTGAGAAAATACTGGCAACCTGTTTTTGAACGCCATGGCGTTGATTTGGTGCTGCAAGGCCATGATCATAGCTATGGGCGTGGCCAGAGCGCCCCAGCACCGGATGGCAACCGCGAGATCGAGAATGGCCCCATGTATGTGGTCTCTGTTGCTGGCCCAAAAATGTACATGATTGCCGATGAGAATAACCCCAACATGGACCGCATGGCCGAAGAGCTTCAGCTGTATCAAACCATTGAGGTGTCTGAAGACCGCATCCACTTTCAAGCTTGGACGGCCGCAGGCGAGCTCTACGATGCCTTTGAGATTGAAAAGGATGGCAGCGGGGACAAAACCATCAACAACTTGATTCCAATGGATCGCCCAATCCACCGCTGCACCAACCCAGACAAGCCCGAGGCCGATCGCTGTTGGGAAGGAAAGGAATTGATATCATTGCCAAATCACTGAGCACTCGGGAGATGACATGATTGAGTTGTATTATTGGCCGACTCCCAATGGCCATAAAGTTACAATCTTTCTGGAAGAAGCGGGGCTTGAGTACAAAATCCACCCCATTAATATTGGTCAAGGCGATCAGTTTACACCCGATTTTTTAGAAATCTCCCCAAACAACAAAATGCCAGCGATTGTGGATCATGCGCCCATTGATGGCGGCGACCCAATCACTGTGTTCGAATCTGGGGCAATTCTTGAATACTTGGGCGATAAAACCGGTGACTTCTTCCCCCAAGACAACATTCGAGCCCGTACTCGGGTATTGCAGTGGCTGCATTGGCAAATGGGTGGCTTAGGACCCATGCTTGGCCAGAACCACCATTTCAACCGCTATGCACCCGAAAAGATCCCCTATGCGATCGACCGCTATGTCAAAGAAACCACGCGGCTTTATAACGTCCTAAACCGGCAGTTAGAGAGTCAAGTGTTTGTCTGTGGGGAGTACAGTATTGCAGACATGGCCTGCTATCCATGGATCGTGCCACACGCCATCCAAGGACAAGACCTTGACCATTTCCCTGCCTTGAAGACCTGGTTTGAGTCCATCAGCCAAAGACCGGCTGTACAAAGGGCATATCGACATGCCGAAGACTACAAGATGCCCAAAGAAATGACCGATGCGATTCGGAAGAATTTGTTTGGTCAAACAGACACCAAACCCGCTGACTAACAACTTCAACACATAAAATTACTACACCGTGCCCATCTAATAAAGGATGAACCATGGACGCTTGGCTAGAAACAAATCGCTGGTTTCATATTGTCGTTGGCTATCTTGGCTTGATGGCTTTTTGGATACCCATTGT
>CBFHIS010000035.1:8304-15358 GCA_965655975.1 Wenzhouxiangella sp. | reverse complement strand
CTTGGGTCATTTTCATCACCACGAATGCGGTGACAAAGTTAATCACCGCACCGATCGATCCAAACGACAAGGGTGAGATGCCCGCCACCCAATGCTCGGCCGTGTTCGGGAGCATGTTGGTCTCTGGAATAAAGAACCAACCTAAGTAGGTGAAGATGTAGAGCAAGGTAGCAATTAGGCCCGCGAGCATGCCAGCCACCGCGCCTTGCATGTTCATCGACTTAGAAAAGATGCCCATCATCAGTGCAGGGAAGAGTGTCGCTGCCGCCAGACCAAAGGCCAAAGCCACCACTTGCGCCGCAAAGCCTGGCGGGTTGAGTCCCAGATACGTGGCCAAGGCAATGGCAAAGGCCATGGAAACTCGGGCATACATCAGCTCTTGTTTGTCTGAGATTTTTGGCATGAACACCGACTTCAACAGATCGTGACTGATCGCCGATGAGATCGCGAGCAACAGCCCGGCGGCGGTTGAGAGCGCCGCGGCCAAGCCACCGGCGGCAATCAGCGCCAACACCCAACCGGGTAGTTGTGCGATCTCTGGGTTGGCCAGGACCAAGATGTCTCGGTTGAAGGTCACCATCTCATTGCCTTCCCAACCGCGGGCCTCGGCAATGGGCGCGAAGGATTCAGAACGGTCGTTGTAGTACTGAATCAGCCCATCGTTGTTCTTGTCTTCAAACGCCAGCAAGCCGGTTTGTTCCCAGTTGGTCATCCAATCGGGCCGCTCGTCATAGCTGATGGGTTGGGCTTCGGTCCCTGTTGGGAAGATGGTGGAGATGATGTTGAGTCTCGCCATCGCACCCACGGCAGGGGCAGTGAGATATAAAAGCGCAATAAAGACCAAGGCCCAACCGGCTGATTTTCTGGCATCCGAGACTTTCGGGACGGTGAAAAAGCGAATGATCACGTGCGGAAGTCCTGCCGTGCCAATCATCAACGACATGGTGAACAAGAACATGTTCATGGTCGAGCCATGCGAGCCGGTGTAGTCTTGAAAGCCCAACTCCATGAGCACCTGATCGAGCTTGGTCAGCAAGGGCAAACCCGATTCGGCGTGTGTGGAGAACAGACCCAAGGCCGGAACAGGATTGTTGGTCAACTGCAAAGAGATAAACACCGCGGGGATGGTGTAGGCGGTGATCAAAACACAGTATTGGGCCAGCTGGGTGTAGGTGATGCCTTTCATGCCACCCAAGACGGCATAAACAAACACAACCGTTGAGGCGATTAGAAGCCCTGTGGTGTTTTCAACTTCCAAAAAGCGTGAAAACGCCACGCCCGCGCCGGTCATCTGACCGATCACATAGGTAATGGAGATCACCAGCAAACAAATCACCGCCACGATGCGGGCGGTGTTGGAGTAAAACCGATCACCAATGAACTCAGGCACGGTGAAGCGCCCAAATTTTCTCAAGTAAGGTGCGAGCAACAATGCAAGCAACACATAACCGCCGGTCCAGCCCATCAAGAAGCTGGAGTTGCCGTAACCGACAAAGGCTATCAGGCCCGCCATGGAGATGAACGAGGCTGCCGACATCCAATCGGCCGCGGTGGCGGCGCCATTGACGATGGGGTTGACGCCCCTGGAAGCGGCGTAGTAATCCGAGGTGTTGCCGGCCCTGGCCCAAATGGCGATGCCCACATAAAGCGCGAAGCTCGCGCCCACCACAATTAAATTCAGCGTAAATTGATCCATGATGGGCTCCTTATTCTTCGTCGACACCGAATCGACGGTCGAGTCGATTCATGTACCAGGTGTAATAGAAAATAAGCCCAATAAAGGTGATGATGGAGCCTTGTTGAGCAAACCAAAAGCCCAAGTCGGTGCCACCGATGGTGAATGGCAATGCCGCCAGCATGGGTCTGAATAAAATCGCAAAACCAAATGACACCAAGGCCCAAATGGTCAAGCAAATCAAAATAATGCGGACATTGGCAGACCAGTAGGCCGCCGCTTTATTGTCTTTCATCGTTCTGTGACTCCTCATCAGTAACAGGCCAGCCAAAGATCCCTTAACTTTGGCTCGCCCCAATAAAACCATTGCTTAGCCAGTCTAGTCAACCCAGCTTGTGTTGCCGTATTGGACTAAAGTCCAATAGGCCAAATGTGTATTGGGTGGGTAGAAGGGAGAGGTCAGAGCGTAAGAACACACAAAAAATATTGCAAAACAGCAGGAGAACAACATGAAATTAGCGAGTATGCGGCCAGCCCTTGGTTTGGCTTTGTGGTTGGGTGCGACCACGGTCTGGGCCGATGCGCCCACCCGAGAAGCAGAGCTTGAAGCGAGAATTGCAGAGCTCGAACGCATGGTCAAACAATTGGTGGAGGCGCAAGAGTTACAGCAGCACCAATCTCGTCACCAAGAAGCCATGCGCAACCAAGGTGGTCGGCATGCCGAGGTTGAGGCGCGCTTGGCCAAGTTGGAGGAAGAAAAAGCCGATCGGCCATCGGGCTCGGGCACTGAGTTTAAGTTCTCAGGCTTTCTGAAACACGACATGATGATGTCTCGCTACAGCGGGGGCTCGGTGCCCGCACGTGGTTTGCTCAGAGACTTTTATGTGCCTGGTCTGGTGCCTGTTGGGGGTGAGTCTTCCACGACTGACTTTGATACCCACATTCGAGAATCAAGATTCATATTTAATGTGTTGCGCCCAGACGATGGCCTACAGGCCTATTTGGAGTTTGATTTTTCTGCCAACAACGGGGGCGATGAGCGACTCACCAATGCGGCCAGCCCCAACATTCGCCAAGCGTTTTTGCGTTGGAACGATGTGTTGATTGGTCAGGCTTGGACGACGTTTTTTAATGTCGGTGCCCTACCGGAAAATCTCGATTTTATTGGTCCCTCTGAGGGCACGATCTTTGCGCGTCAATCCCAAATCCGTTGGACCAAAGGCAATTGGCAGTTTGCCATCGAAAACCCAGAGACCACCGTCACGCCCTTTGGCGGGGGTGGTCGCATCGTGACCGACACGGCCAGCGTGCCTGATTTTGTGGCCCGTTATAACCATTCTGCTGATTGGGGCTCCTTTACTGTCGCGGGCTTGGGTCGCCAATTGTCCATTGATGGGCAAAGTGGGGTTGATCGCGAAATGGCGTTTGCGCTGAGCGTCTCTGGCAAGGTCAACATGGGCAAAAATGACTTTCGTTGGATGGTCTCGGGTGGCCCGGGCATTGGCCGTTACTTAGGCCTGAACACCACCAACGATGCGGTGCTCAATGCTGGCGGCGAGCTCGATACCATCGATGCCTATGGTGGCTTTGTCTCTTACCGTCATCATTGGAACGATCAGTGGCGGTCTAACTTCACTTATTCCATGCTGTCTGTTGATAACGACACCAACCTCACAGGTTTTGGTGTCAATGAGTCGGCCAGCAGCGCGCACGTGAACTTGATTTATCAGGCCACGCCGCATCTTCGTTTTGGGATGGAGTACATCTATGCCAAACGTGAGTTGGAGTCAGGGGCTTCTGGCAATATGAACCGCGTGCAGTTTTCTACGGTGCTGGGCTTTTAAGTCCAGCACGCTCATCTATTTACAAACGTTAACAGGCGCTGCCTTGCTCAAAGAGAGTCTTCGGGATACGATACACGTGTGATAAAAAAATTACACGTGAGGCTGTGTCATGAAGAAAAAGCTGACTTTAATGGTGGATGAGCGGGTGATTGACATGGCCAAGCGCTATGCGCGGGCCAACGATAGTTCAGTCTCTGAGATCGTCGAGCACTACTTTATTGAGCATGCATCCGATCAACAGTGGATGCCCGAGCCGGGTTCCATCCTCTCAAGGATCGCAGGGACACTCGTGCCCAAAGACAAAGGTTTGAGCGATCAAGAGCGTTTGGTTCAAGCCATTCGGCAAAAGCATGCCTAGACGGGTTTTATTCGATATCAATGTGGTCTTAGATGTGATTGAGGCTCGTGTGCCGCACAATCAGTTCTCAGGCCCTTGTTTGGCGATGGCAGAAGCCGGTGAGATCACAGGCATGATCGCGGCCTGTTCTGTTGATACATTGGCCTACGTGTTGGAGCGTGACATGAGCCCAACCAGGGTACGTGCGATCGTGTCATCTCTTTTAGCGTTTCTTGAAGTAGCCCCGGTGGATGGGCATGCGATTTCTGCAGCCATCGAAGCCAAGTGGAATGATCTGGAAGATGCCATCTTGTATCAGGTGGCGATGGCCTCAAAGTGTGATTGTCTTGTGACGCGCAACGTTCGGGATTTTTTGATCACAGATGAAGATCCGCTGCCAGTGGTGACGCCTAAGACTTTTTTGGAATAAAAAAACCGCACCCCGATCACAGGGCGCGGTTTCTCTGGCCTAAGATAATGATCTAGTTTTGGGGGAACGTGCCACTGAAAATAACAGTGCTTCCCTCTAAGACCTCAATCAACTTGCCCATCAGTCTTTCTGCATCCTCAAGCATTCCAGCTGATTACATAAATACCCCACTGACTTGATGAAGATCATCATTGATGCTTTGTTCCGTGATATCTCCTTTACCGAGCAAGCAAGTGGGGTTGCCTTCAGCATCGTGGTGTGCCCAGAAGATCACGCCTGTCTGTCAGCCATCGGGCAACTGAGATGTGGAAATAATCAGCCAATGACTCTGTTCGTTGGGCTGTTCCCACCATCCAGTGATTGCACTGGCGACCAGCAATGTGAAGCCAGCCGTGACGGGCCTAATGGCCCGTTAAACCGCTTGACTGATCAATCGTTTTTTTATTTCTCTCCTTCTAACAGTGTTGTAAGTAACAAACCAACCCAGGCGAATCCCACCTGAAAAACTTACTCGTAACGATGCTCAAACCGAAACATCTGACCTTCTTCATCTGTGAGGGTTCGGGCATAGAGCTCTTTGGGTCCAAAGCCTCGGTCAACAAAGCCCATGACTGTAACGAATTGGCCCACGGTGGCAGGCACCCAGTTGGGGCCCACATAGATACGAAGTTTCCCTGTGCCATCATCGAGTCGAAACTCATCGGTATCAAGCAGTCGGTCAACAGTCCCAGCAACCGTGACCATGCTGCCCCGCTTCACTTCATCAATTGGTGTGATGGTCTCGGCGCTGACTGCTTGGCCAATCAAGAGCAAAAAAACGGTGACTAACGTCATTTTTTTCATTTAAGCGTCTCCTAAAATTTAATCCACTGCGGCAATAAGTAGAATCAATGCCGCACCACCACCCAGAACAAGCCACAGACGGGTCAAGCGAACCTCAATCTCGCCAAACAGCCACTTCTTGATTGTTTTTAGGTTTAACTGGTCAACTTCCTTCACGTTTTCAATCTCACTCATGTATTTGTCTCCTTTGATTTCATGGGTCAGCCAAATTTTTTAAAAAACAAGCAAATTTCGGTTGATTGATCTCCTTATGGCAGCGTGTTTAGAGAATCTCCAAGGCCTCTGGGACGCCTCTGGGACGCCTCTAGGCCTTGGAGAAAATCCGATGTCACCTGTCTGACCCAATCAAGCAGGTCTGTGACACCATGGATACGGATGCGCATGGGAACAATAGATGAGTTGATCAACAGCCATGGGCCGTGACTTGAGCAAGAGTAGGTTGGGGTGCGGCTTTATAGATGATGGTGGCTACGGGTGGACTTGAACCACCGACCTCAGCATTATGAGTGCCGCGCTCTAACCAGCTGAGCTACGTAGCCATCAAAAGATAGCCCAATATTGTGAGCCAGCTCAGCGCATTCGTCAAGTCAGATCAACGCTTAGTGAAGATCATTTGTCCATGTTCATTCTCCTTGTCCCATCGAAAACCCTGGCTCCCCATCGAATGCATACAAATGCTCGGTTTTTATGAAATCGAGCCCTGCTGCTTCGAACCTTCCCAATAGATCTAATATTTCACGGTGCGTGACCGGTCGATTCTCTTTTCCCTTAAACCGACAGCGCCAATGATCCGTGCAATGTGTTTCTGGTAATCCATGCGGATAAACTTTGACCCCTCGATTGGTGATGAGGCTGAGCTGCAGTGAACTGTCCTTAGTCATGGATTCAATCTTGTGCCCCAATAGGTTGGGATCTCGGTCATCTTGATCAAAGTCGATAAACACATCCACACCCAGTAAGCTCTTGAGAGATTGTTTAACCGGTTTGGTCTGCAGTTGCCGCGGATCAGGCCATTGAGCTTTCGGCGCACGATCGTTGGTGGTTGTCGGTAGTCGCTCGATGATGGACTGGGCAAACTCACGAGTGCCCAGCTTTCTATTTGAATAAGTCTCTCTATACAGATCTGCTGTGTGCAAACCATCCTGCATGGTGTGTTGCCAAGCCGCTTGAATGCGTTCTGCCGCAGCATCAGCACCAATGTAGCGGAGCAACTCCAGAGCAGCGAACAAAAGTCCTGTCGGGTTGGCCATGTCCTGCCCAGCAATATCAGGTGCAGAGCCATGCACGGCTTCAAACATCGCAAAATCAGGCCCAATGTTTGCAGAGCCTCCTAAACCCACTGACCCTGTGAGCTGGGCCGCCACATCTGAGAGTATGTCTCCGTATAGATTTGGGGCAATGATGACATCAAATTCTGCTGGCCGATCTGCCAATAATGCTGTCCCGATATCGATGATCAGGTGTCTGGCTTGGATTTCAGGATAGTCTTTGGCCACTTCATCAAAGGTGCGGTGGAACAGGCCATCGGTGAGCTTCATGATGTTGTCTTTGGTCAAGCAGTGAACAGTTTTTCGCCCTTGTAACCTCGCCAATTCGAATCCGTAGCGGATCAAGCGCTCACTTCCGGGCTGTGAAATCAACTTTAGGCATTGGGTCACTTCTTGAGTTTGCCGGTGCTCAATTCCCGCATACGTGTCCTCTTCGTTTTCTCGAACGATGATGAGATCAAGCTTGGGGTGGCGCGTTTCAATCCACGGCGCCCAGCTACGGCATGGCCGGATGTTGGCAAACAACCCAAGAGACTTTCTAAGCGTCACATTGATGCTTTTGTAACCGCTACCTTGGGGAGTGGTGATGGGTCCCTTGAGAAGGAGACGATGCGCTCTGATCGCTGCCCAAGCTTCGTCGTCTATGCCCGAACTCAC
>CBFHIS010000035.1:0-8204 GCA_965655975.1 Wenzhouxiangella sp. | reverse complement strand
CCATTTAAGTAACAACGCTCGCCCACCGTGACCGGCACAAAATCAATGGGTGCCTTCGCCGCTTCTAGTATTTGGCAAACTGCGCGGGTGATTTCTGGGCCAATGCCATCGCCTTGAGCCAAGGCCACAGTGGTCCGAGCTTGAGACATTGAAGCATTTGATGGACTTGTACTTGGGTTGTTATTTGCGGCGTGGGCATGGTCGAACATTGGTGTGACATCCTGGCTTTTGGTTAATCTTTGTCTAGCTTAGGATGGTCACAAAATAGAGTAAAGTTAAATAAAGTTACCCATACATTGACAGAAATCTATTCTAAGCCGCACGGGGGTGCGTCAGAAGGGTGTGCGGTTTTTCTGGTGCTTAAGTAAAAAGTGAGTGAATGTGCCAGATAAAAAAAACCGCACCCCCAACATGCAGGGGTGCGGTTTTACGTGCGGTATTGCTCTTAAGCGTTGGGAAAGGTGCCGCTAAAGATCACAGTTTCCCCATCTAAGATTTCGATGGTTTGTCCTTTCACCTCAAAGTCCAGAAGTTCGGTCCCTTCTTCTTGAGGATCTGAGAACTCGATATCGCCATCATTATCGTCTTGTTCAACAACGATGCTGCCACGGACAATGCCACCTACTTGCAAAGTATAGGCCCCAGGCGATACCTGGTCGATTTCTACTTCAAACTCAACACTTTCATTGTCAGTTTCAAGTTTGGTCATGGCACTGGCTTGTGTATTGTCAGTCAGATTATCAAGACGGAACCGAACGATTTGTTTGGCGCCATCATTGTCGCCATCATCGTCACCAGGACCACCGTCATCGTCGCCAGGACCACCATCATCGTCATCGTCGCCGGGACCACCATCGTCCCCACCCGGACCACCGTCATCGTCGTCGTCATCGTCGCCGGGACCGGTGTCGCCACCGCCGCCGGTGCCATCATCATCACCTGACCCGTTGCCATCATCCCCTTGGAATGTGGTGAAGAATAGTGTGGTTGAACCATCCAGCACCTCAATCAGGGCCCCTCGTGGGTCAAAATCCAATAAGGCATAGCCTGCTCTGGCAGGTGACCGGAACTCGAGATCGCCCTCTAAGTCGCCATCGCCTCTCTCTACGACTGTAATGGTGCCCTTACTGACAGTATTCACCATCACTGAGTAATCACCAGCCGGAATGTCCTCCACTTCAAGCTCCAGCTCTTGCTCATTGCCTTCTGATTCAAATTCGAGCTTTGCTTGTCCTTGTGGAAACACGCCCGCATTGGTCATGCGCTGTCTCAATACGGTCTCGCCAGTATCTCCATTGTCTTCGTCATTTCCACTGTCGTCGTTGCCGTCATCGTTGCCATCATCGTCATCGTCTGGCTGTAGACCAATAATGGTACTTTCGATCGGGAAAACCCCTGAGGCAACGATCACACCACCACTGGTGATTTGAACCGGCTCTCCACGAGGATCAAAGTCCAGCAAAGGATGGTAGCCACGTTTTGGAGAGAAAAATTCGATATAACCCTCGGCCGCTTCGCCCGCATCTTCGACTTGAACATCAAAGGCTCCACGCACCACGCCGCCAACCACTAAGGTGTATTCCCCAACTGGCACATTCTCAATATCAACCTCGAACTTGGCCAGACCCGGTGACAACAGCCACTCCGCATCCGCATCCGCCCCAGCGAAGCCCGTTGCTGGCGTCAAATCCATCTCAATTTTTTGCGCTTCAATAGTCGGCGGTATGTCGTCTGTTACACCGCCACTACAGGCCAAGCCAGCCAATCGAGTCAACCGAGAGACCCTAAATGAACCATCACCGATGGTGTCGGTGCTGTACGTTGCCTCTCCGGTATTACAGTCGGAGAAGGTAATCACGAGCTCACCCACTTTTTGCTCAGGAGTTGGCACTGTCCCTGCTGCCTGCATGAAGCTCACGCCTCCGACCTCATATAAGTCGGCATTAATGGCGCTTCCATCCAGTGGGCCCTCACCAAGAAGCCAAGTCGCATTCCCTTCGCTGTCGTAATGCGCCCAAAAAACAACGCCACGCTGCGTTCCATCTGGCAATTGAGATGTTGAAATGATCAGACCATGACTTTGCTGATCTGGCTGCTCCCACCAGCCGGTAATGCTGCTGGTCACATTGAAAGCAAGGGCTTGCGTTGTAAACAGCATTACAACCGCGGCAGCAAAGCCTCGGGCCACTTTTGACAAATAGGAAGACTTTATGGGCATAACAAATAACTCCGATTAAAAAATTCCAATTAAACTCTAGCACAACACCACTTTTTTTATGGCTTCTCATGTTCACATGAGGGCCAAGCGCTAAATCTCTAACCTCATTTGAGCGTTCCTCGGAAGACAACACGATCCCCATCCAAAATCTCTATGTCGGCGCCTTTGAGCTCAAAATCAAGTGGTTGATCATCTTCATCATCCAGTTCCTCTGAGAAACCAAGCTCGCCCTCAGTTTCATTGGCATCAGCATCGCCATCTCTAGATGTATAGGCAGAGACCACCAGATTCCCACGGTCTTGGCCACCGACTCTGAAGATGTAGCTCCCGATGGGCAAATCATCAACTTCTACGTCCAGCTCCCGACCATCTTCGTCAATGACCAGCTCAACCATTGCTTTGGCTGCTGGATAGGAACCCGTATTCTCCAAGTAAAGGACCCATCGTTCTGTTTCATAAGAGGCGTACTCTTCATAACGGCCACCTTTGCCCTGATCTCTTTCTTTGTCTCCTCGATACCTGTTGTTCTCGCCTTCTTTTGTGGCAGAAGTGCCATGAACCAGCAGATCTTGTTTCTCTGGCATCGTGACAGAAAAGACGACTTCATCGCCCGATCTCACTTCAATCAACTGGCCGAAAGGATCAAAATCCAGCACGGGTGCTGAGTCTCGTCCATCGGAGTAGAACTCCAGCTCGCCTTCAGCACCATCATTGTCGCCATCGGCGCGCGCTTGGATGACGCCCCTTTGTTCGCCACCGACGAATAAGGTGTAATCGCCTTCAGGAAGGTATTCGATGTCAACTTCAAACTCGGTGTAGCCATCATCGCTGTCCTCAGACCACTCAATCGTTCCTTGTGCTTGAGAAAAACCACCGCTGGGGACCATTCTGATCTCAATTTCGGTTTCTTCTTCATAGCTGTAGCGCTCATTTTTCTCATGATCATGAGCCATCACGAGGCCAGCGGTCGCCAATGTGCCGACCAACACAGCGCCAGCCGCGGCGAATGTAATGTCGCTTTTTCTTAAATTAGATAACATCTTTATAGCTCTCCTTAATTCAAACCCATGTCGCGTCAAAGTTGACGCTTACCTGAACCTTTCACACCCATGTAGGATGACAGTCATGGCCAAAGAGTTCCCGATAACGGATCTATCCAAGCAAACCTGTCAAGCTCAAGTGTTTGATCAAGCTCTAATTTATGTCGTGTTGATCAGTTAACAATGCCATTAGAACCGAACTTATTTGAACACTACCCAGTTTAATGGCTCAAAAAATAGAGTAAAGTTAAATAAAATTACCTGTACATAGAAAAAAATCTAACTATGCTAAAGCCAACGCTCAATCAACTGAAGATCCTGCAGGTGGTGGCCGAGGAGGGCTCCATCGTGCGGGCGGCTGATCGGCTGCACCTCACGCCCCCAACACTTTCAATTCAGTTAGCCAAGCTTGCTGATCATCTCGGGACACCTTTATATGAGGTTGTGGGGCGACGCATCGAGCTGACCGGTGCTGGACGCGACACGGTCGCGGCGGGTCAGGCCATCGCTCAAGAATTGGGCCTGCTGGAGCAACGCTTGGCAGCTCGTGCTGGCATTGAGCGAGGACGACTTCAGGTAGCGACCGTTTCTACTGGTGAGTCTGTTCTTCCCAAATTGATTGGCGTATTCCAAGAAGATCACCCTGGCCTCCAAATTGCTCTCAACATCACCGCCCGAGATCAGCTCTTGGGGCGCATTGATCGGGGAGAAGATGATCTTTTCTTGATGACGAGACCGCCCAATCGAACGGGGCTATTGATCGAGCCAGTGGGAATCAATCCTTTGGTGATGATCGCTCACCCCAACCACCCTTGGTTACACGACCCAGACCACCCACTGACCGACTTGGCCTCGCAACGTTTCTTGTCTCGGGAGAGTGGTTCTGGGACACGTTTTTGGATCAGTGAGTGGTTGAGCCAGCGTGGGATTGAATTCAAACCTGCTCTGGAGCTTGGGAGCAATGAGGCCATTAAACAAGCCGTGATGGCAGGTCACGGAATCGCCATGATTTCTCTGCATGCGGTCTTGGCCGAGGTAGAGACGGGCCAGTTAGAACTGTTGCATCTCCCGAATGTGCCAAGGCCTTCTTGGTGGTATGCGGTCCGGCCTTTGGCCCGTCAAGCCACACCCGCAACCTCTGCTTATTTGCAATATCTCAAGGAGGCCTGGCCCTCACTTGACCATCGGTTGCTCAAAATATTGACACAAAGAGACCTCCCAACGGAGCATCTGGCCCTTGAGCACGCCACCAACAAGGTCTTGTAGAAAATCTGTCGCATGAGTTTCAAAGACATGTCATCTATCGGTCATCGACGTTAAAAAAAGCAAGCCAGACTTACCCTTTATTGGCGCTCATTAGGAACTGACCCCCTACCCAAATCCAGATCAGGCATAACTAGAGAATCGCAGCCTGTTGACCTCGTCACCCGCGATCTTAACGGGTGATTTGTAAACCTCGATCGTCGGGGATGTCATGCGTCAATAACACGACAAAGATATGGCGGTGGGCTGGTCACCACGTCCAGCTCACCGAGGTTTGACAATTACTTCCCCAGTCGCGTGGCCAAGCGCTTGGTGACCCAGCGTCGGGATCAGGGCGGCTTTGGTTTGAAACATGCTTGAGACAGTGCGTGTTTTCTGGAGCAATCGCTGACAAGATCACCACGCTCTTGGCAAGTATTGGGTGTAGTACAAAGGCAGCACAATATTTGTGTCTTCCATCGGCCCGGAGCCTGGTGTGCCGGTCAGCTTGAAGGTTTTTCGAGGGGCGCACTTTGCAATATACGACGCCAATGACTTGGCCCGTGTGCGCTTGCCGCTTTTAACCTCAATGGGAACAATATCACCCTGGTCGGTTGAGACAATAAACTCAATTTCGGCACGCGCGTCGTTCCATGAATAAGTGGGTTCAACACCCATGGCGGTCAGTTCTTGCTGGACAAAATTCTCAGCAACATAACCTTTGTACTCATAATCTTGTTGCTTGATTTCTTGATGACTGCTGTCAAGCATGTGGTTTAGAAGCCCGACATCAAACATAAAAAGCTTGACTCGATTTTCCTTTTTGTACGCCGCTAACGGTGCTTTGGGGGAGCCTTTGATCGGATAGTTGGCCAAAGCGAGACGGGAGGATTGCAACCAGTGGATCGCGGTTTCGAAATGACTGTAGCGAGATTTTCGGGCATGAACGTTTCTAAACTTAAAGCGTTGAACCGATTCATCCAAGACCTGGGCCAATTGTGCTGGGATGGCGTTGAAAACCGATTCGATGAGCGTTGCATCTGCTTTACCGGCGTATTTTCCAAAATCACGACGGTATCCCTCGATCAAATCCGCATGAATCTTTCTAACCTTTTCAATGCGCTCTAAAGCGCTTGCATCTCGATTTTGGTACCAAGCCATGACAGCCTCTGGCATGCCACCAACAAAAAAGTAATCGGTGAGTTTGTCCATCAATTGACGGTGTATGACGGGTGAGCTCGCTTGATCTTGAAAGGCTTTGATCAACTGAGGCTGTTCGGAAGCGTCAAGAAACTCTTTGAACGTCAGCGGACGCAAGTTGTGCTGCTCGACCTTTCCAACGGGGAATGTGTTTAACAACCCTATGTTTGAACCACTGGCTGCAACAAAGTGCGTCGGGGCCTTTTCGGCGAAATACTTCAGCGAGGTCACTGCGCGTTCGCATTCCCCGATTTCATCCAAGATCAATAAATCGGTTGTTGGATCAAATGTTTTTTGAGTAACCAGCTCAATGTTCATTAAGACATCATTGGGCGAGAGTGAGCCTTCGAAGATCTCTTTGTGTGCGGGGTTTTCTAGAAAATCGATGCGCACCACGTTGACGAAGGTTTTTCCAAAGAGGCGCTCAAGGAGGTATGTTTTGCCCGTTTGTCTGGCCCCATCGAGCAACAGAGGTTTCCGTGTGGGCTGATTTTTCCACGACATCAGTTCATTGAGGAGGGTGCGTTGCATGGTTTTTTGCCGCTCCAGAGCCCGTTTGTGTCCAACCACTATAGCCCAAACTACACTTTTATGCGCATAAAAGTGTCAACAAGTTACACTTTTGTGCGCGAAAAAGTGTGTTTCGACCCCAGTCAAGCCCGCCAAAGACCCCACACAGCGCTTGATTTCCCCGTTGTCTCTGTGCTCGACTAGGCCCATGGAAGGTTCCCAATCACCCAAAGAGACGGATGCATTGCCCTTCGTGGCGCCCTGTCGAGAGCTTGACCTCGTTGCCCCACTCGAATGGCTCAGACTTGGGGCTCGAGATCTCAAAGCCTCACCGAAGCAAAGCCTGACCCATGGCTTGATGATCTGTCTCTTGAGCTATGCCGTCACCGCGGCTGCCTTGGTGTGGGGCAACATCGGTTTGTATCTGGGGCTCGTCTCTGGCTTTGTGTTCATCGCGCCCGCCTTGGCCATGACGTTTTATGCAATCTCAGAGCGTTTGAGCGAAAACCAAACCATCACCATCAAAGACAGCTTGTGTGATGCGTTTTCATCTTGGAAAAGATCCTTGGTGTTGGCCGTGCTCTTAATTGTTGTGCTGTTGATCTGGGCCCGAGCGGCAAACACCTTGTATATATTTTATCCACAAATGAATGAACCCAGCTTCAAGGACCTGACTTTGTTTTTATCGATTGGCAGCGTTGTGGGCGCGCTGTTTAGCTTGGTGGTGTTTGCAATGGCGGCGTTCTCGTTGCCGATGCTGATGGAGCGGCGTGTCGATGCGGTCACAGCCGTCATCACCAGCATCAATGCTGTTTTACGAAACAAACCCGCCATGTTTGTTTGGGCGCTGATCATTGTCGCTGCCGTGATCAGCGGGATTCTGACCGTTTGGTTGTCGTTTATTGTGGTGATGCCGTTGATTGGGCATGCCACTTGGCATGCCTATCAACAAACCATCGATGCCAGCGACTGGCCCAAGGCCAGAGCGAAGGCCTGAACCAACCCCTAAAACCGAACCCGGCCACTGATGCCGATGGATCTTGGCGCACCAAACTGGTAATACGGCTCGGTGGCATAGCCTTTTCTCGGGTCGTTGCCAAAGCCACCAAAGCCACGGGTTTTGATGGTTTGATCAAACAAGTTTCTCACCCAAAAAGCCACCTCCCAATCATTGGCTTGATAACTGAGCCGAAGATGCGCCAGCTCATAAGCATCGGCGCGGGTCGAGTGGCGGCTCGAGAAATAAAACCCATCTTTGGCTTCGAGTTCTCCTTTCAAGGACCAGCGATCACTCAATTGCACCACCGCACCCACATGCGCCATGTAATTGGGTGCTTGCGGCACATCGCGCCCATCGAGGTTCACCCCCACGCCCAAGTCTTCATCGGCATCCACGTGCGAGAAGCTCACAAAATCATCGAACTGGGCATTTAAAAGCCCAAGGCTTGCGAATAGGCTCACCCGTTCCGTGACTTGACCATTGATTTCGAGTTCAAGCCCATAAGCGCTGCCTTTGGCCGCGTTGGACTGAAACTCAATGAATTCACATGGACACAGATCCCCTTCAATGGGCACCACCAAGGATTGCTGCGTCTGGATGTCATCTCGTTGTTGATAAAACACCGCGGCACGCACATTGAATCGATCATCAAAAAAACGTGCTTTGGTGCCCAGCTCATAGTTCCAAAGGCCTTCGGTTTGATAGCGTCGTTCAGATTCAGGCACATCGGCATCGGGGTTGATCCCGCCGACTTTGTAGCCCTTGGAGATCAGCGCGTAGACCAACTGACCGCTATCTAAGGTGTGCGCCAATGAAACATTCCCGCCCCAAAGGTTTTCGTCTTGAGCATAACGGGCTTGATTGGAATCGAGGTAATCGGCATCAAAGCGTTCAACGCGAAGCCCCGTGGTGAGCGCCCAATCCGCCGCCAAAGGGACATTCAATTGGCCATAGAGTGCGAGGTTTGTCGTGTCGTAATCGCTGGAAAAATCAC
>CBFHIS010000034.1:0-16044 GCA_965655975.1 Wenzhouxiangella sp. | reverse complement strand
GGTGGCGACCATGACTGGCATTGCCATTTTTGTCAAAACCCCTGGCCTATCGCCCACCAAAACCCGATTGGCCAAGACCATTGGCCAAGAAAAGGCCCAAACCTGGCATCGTTTGTCAGCTCAAGCGGTGGGCGAAGTGGCACTCAAAGCCGATATTGGCCCCGTCTATTTTGCAGTGGCTGAGAAAGAGGGCATGGACCATCCCTTGTGGTCATCCCATGATCGATTGCTGCAGTGTGCCGGTGGCTTAGGAAAGCGCATGGCAGACATTCATACGCGCCTGGTCTCTCAACACGGTGCTGGGTTGTTGCTCGGTGCTGACACCCCCCAAATCAGCACAATGGATCTACAGCGCGCGCATCAATGGCTGAATGACCCCATACCCAGACAGGCGCCCACACAAGCGCACAGACAAGTGATTGGCCCCAGCACGGATGGTGGATTCTGGCTCTACGGTGCCAATCACAGCATCGCACACTCGCTTTGGGACCAAGTCCGCTACAGCATGCCAACCACTAGAGACGAATTCGAGGCCGCCATGGCCCATCAAGGCGAACTCAATAGACTCGAGGAACACACCGATGTGGATGAGATGGCCGATTTGTCGGTCGCCCACAAGGCACTGTGCCAGCTCGACCACCCCAGCCCGAATCAGATCGAGTTGATCAACTGGCTCGTCGCTAGCGGCTTGTGCCCGTCCTAACGGTACTCACCAATCAAGCGTTTTAGTGCAGGGGTGAGCAACAATAAAACCAAACCACCGACGACCGTCACACCAAACACACTGCCAAATAGCATCGGAAAATCTGCCAAGCTATCGTCGTCAAAGCGACCAGCGACCAAGCCAGCGAACAGGTTGCCCAAAGCGATCGAGATAAACCAGAGCCCCATCATCTGACCGACGAATTTACGGGGTGATAATTTGGTGACAGCACTCAAGCCCACCGGGCTTAAACACAACTCACCCATGGTGTGGAAAAGGTAGGTCAACACCAACCACGTGGGCAGCACCAGCGTCTCTTGAGCTGCATAAATAGATGCGATCGCCATCACACCAAAACCGATCCCTAAGAAAATCAAACCCAATGCAAATTTCACAGGTATCGATGGATCCAGATTTTTTCTGCCCAACTGCACCCATATGGCCGCGAATGCTGGGGCCAGAAGAATGATGAAGATGGGGTTGATGGATTGCAACCAAGAGGCAGGGGCTTCCCAACCAAAAAAGACGCGATCGGTGTAGCGCTCTGCGAATAAGTTAAGCGAGGAACCCGCCTGTTCAAAACCCGACCAAAAAATGGCTGAGAAGATAAAGAGCAAAGCCAAAGCCATGACTTGCTTTTTCTCGAATCCCTGCAAATGGCCCCGCGCTAAAATGTAGAGGAAATAAACGGCTGCCACACCCACAATCAAACCTGTTGCCCCGCCAGCCATGGCGACGGGATTAACTGGGACAATCCCCATCCAGACTGCAGCAATTAAAGCCAATACAATGGCAACGACGGCCCAAACACCACGCCAAGCGCTTTGATCATCTTGGCCCTGATCGGCGGTTGGCTGAGCCCCTGCTTGTCCCAAGTTCTTTTGCGTTAATCGATACTGGATCAGGCCTGCGACCATACCAATCCCCGCTGCCGCGAAACCGTAATGCCAGTTGATGGTCTCACCCAAAAACCCACAGATCAATGGACCAATAAACGCGCCCACGTTGATGCCCATATAAAAGATTGAAAAGCCTGCGTCGCGCCTCGACCCACCTTCAGGGTAGAGCTCACCCACGATCGTTGAAACATTTGGCTTTAGAAGCCCTGTGCCCACCACCACCAATACAAGACCCAGAAAAAACATCTCTTGCATTGGCACAGCCAGCGCAAAGTGCCCTGCTGCAATGATCATGCCACCATACCAAACGGCTTTTTGTTGCCCAATTAGACGATCAGCGATCCACCCACCCGGCAAAGCCAAAAGATAAACACCCGCCGTATAGAGCCCATAGATGGCTGTTGCCGTGGCATCAGGTAAGCCGAGGCCACCGGCATCCACCGCTGCCACCATGAACAACACCAAAATCGCACGCATCCCGTAATACGAGAAACGTTCCCACAATTCCAGGAAAAAGAGTGTGTGCAATCCAGATGGATGACCAAAAAACTCCGTGGAGTTTGGAATGTGGTCAGGAGGAAGATTGGCGCCGGGTAAGTCGTTCGTTGATTGAGTCATTGGCCTGCTTTTTTGAATGCGTCGTCAGATTCGAATCATACGCCAGGCACGAATCGAACACAAATACACCCATTGTCGTGCTGTTCGTCTTGACAACCACCCTCTCAGGGCACTGGCTACATGTTTCGGCGATACTCACCACCAACGGCATAGAGCGCGTTGGAGATTTGGCCCAGTGAACAGCATTTCACCGCCTCCATCAAAGCCTCAAAGGTATTGCCCTTAACCGTCGCGGTGGCTTGCAGTTGCTGCAGTGCCTGACTGGCCTCGTTGGGATACCGGCTCTGCCAGGCCGACACTTCATCGACCTGTTGGGTTTTTTCGACTTCGTTGGAACGCATCAGCTCGATTTCGCCACCGGCTTGGGCTTGATCATCGGTGGGCAAGAAAGTATTCACGCCAATGATGGGCAAGGATCCATCGTGTTTTTTGTGCTCATAAACCATTGATTCGTCTTGGATCTTGCCTCGCTGGTACATGGTATCCATCGCACCCAATACCCCACCACGTTCACAGATCCGTTCGAACTCTTGATAGACCGCCTCCTCGACCAGATCGGTGAGCTGTTCAATGATGTAGCTGCCTTGCCAGGGGTTTTCACAAAAGTTCAAGCCCAGTTCTTTGTTAATAATCATCTGGATGGCGACTGCACGCCTGACCGATGCCTCCGTTGGGGTGGTAATCGCCTCATCAAAAGCATTGGTGTGCAGACTGTTGCAGTTATCAAACAAAGCATAAAGCGCTTGCAAAGTGGTACGAATGTCGTTGAACTGAATTTCTTGGGCATGCAACGACCGACCAGATGTCTGAATGTGATACTTCATCATCTGTGATCGCTCATTGGCCCCGTAACGCTCTTTCATCGCGCGTGCCCAAATCCGCCGAGCCACGCGGCCAATCACGCTGTACTCAGGATCCATGCCATTGGAGAAAAAGAAAGACAGGTTCGGGGCAAAGGCATCAATGTCCATGCCGCGGGCCAAGTAGTACTCAACGATGGTGAACCCATTCGATAGCGTAAAGGCCAACTGCGAGATCGGATTGGCTCCGGCTTCTGCAATGTGGTAACCCGAAATTGACACCGAGTAAAAATTTCGGACCTGATGGTCGATGAAGTACTGCTGGATATCACCCATCATTCGAAGCGCGAACTCGGTTGAAAAAATACACGTGTTCTGCGCTTGGTCTTCTTTCAGGATATCGGCCTGAACGGTTCCCCTCACCTGCTTTAAGGTGTCTTGTTTGATTTTTTGATAGGTATCGGCATCCAGCAATTGATCGCCTGTCACCCCCAAAAGCCCAAGACCCAAGCCATCGTGATGCGCTGGCAATTCGCCATGGTATTTGGGGCGAGAAGCACCCAGTAAAGCAGCTATTTTGTCCTCTGCCTCGGGCCATTGATTGTTGGCTTTTAAATGTTTTTCGACTTGCTGGTCGATGGCTGTGTTCATAAACATCGCCATCAATACCGGAGCTGGCCCATTGATGGTCATCGACACCGATGTGGCGGGGTCACATAAATCAAACCCCGAATAAAGCTTTTTCATGTCGTCGAGTGTGGCAATCGACACCCCTGAATTGCCCACCTTGCCATAAATGTCTGGACGGAGGGCTGGGTCTTCACCGTAAAGCGTCACCGAATCAAAAGCTGTCGACAAACGTTTGGCGCTTTGGTCTTGAGACAAATAATGGAACCGTCGGTTGGTTCGCTCGGGCGTGCCCTCGCCTGCAAACATCCGAATGGGGTCTTCTTGACTTCGTCGGTATGGGTAAACACCTGCGGTGTAGGGGTAGTGTCCCGGCAAATGCTCTTTGCACAAAAACCGGATCAGATCTCCCCAGTCATTGGTTTGGGGCGCAGCGATTTTGGGAATGGCCAAATTTGAAAGCGAGGTCTTGTAGTTCTCACCCTCAATCACACGCCCCCTGACTTCGTAGCGATACTGCGGACCCTGGACAGCAGACTTTAACTCAGGCCACTGATGCAATAGCTCAATGACCCCCGTTGGAAGCGTCTTGATGGCCTCGTTGTAGCGCTCAACCAACACAGTGAGGTCGCTTGCTTCTGCTGATCCATCCATTGGGCCGTCAATTATTCTCAGTGGTTGCCACTGGCCCTCTGGATGCAGGTCTTGAATGACCTCGAAGTAGTGTTGCGCACGACTGGCCTGTTCGGCCCAGATTTCAATGCATTCATTGAGTTGCCGGCCCTGATCGACAATCTCTGAGAGGTAACGGACACGCGCGGTGGGAATCAAGGGGCTGGGACTGGGTTCGGTGGCTTGAGCATCCAGTTTGGGCTCAAAATCACAGCGCTCAGACCCAATCTGAGGGATCAGTGTTTTTAGCCGCTTGCACAAGCTCACAAACATCCAATTGAGACCCGGGTCATGGAACTGGCTGGCAATGGTTGGGTACACCGGAATCTCTTCATCGGCCAAATCAAAAGCAACCCGATTGCGGCGCCATTGTTTTTTGATGTCCCTAAGCGCGTCTTGCGAACCTTGTCGGTCGTACTTGTTTAAGACCACCAACTCGGCATAATCGAGCATGTCAATTTTTTCAAGCTGACTGGCTGCACCAAATTCCGAGGTCATCACATAGATGGGAAAATCCACCAGATCGACCACTTGTGAGTCTGACTGACCAATGCCGGCTGTCTCCAGAATCACCAAATCAAACTGGGCGGCCTTAAGGCACGCCAAAGCATCAGCCACAACTTCCGAGGTGGCCAGATGTTGCCGGCGCGTGGCCATCGAGCGCATAAACACTCGCTCTGAGCGCAGTGAGTTCATCCGAATCCGATCACCCAACAGTGCCCCACCAGTCCGACGTCGCGTCGGATCAACCGCGAGCACTGCGATGCACATATCGGGAAACGACAATAAGAACCGATTGATCAGCTCATCGGTGACCGATGACTTGCCCGCGCCACCGGTGCCCGTCAGACCGATGATCGGCGTGGCCTCATTGGCCTTCGCTTTTTGATGCAAGGCGGCAAGGTCTGTGTCCTGAATCAAGCGCGTTTCAATCAGGCTCAAGGTGTGGGCGCACCACGAAAAATCGACCGGCCCATCAATTTGGGTCGGGTGTGGTTTGCGCTTGGCCCGAGCAAGCTTGGTGCGTTCAACCAAATCCTCGATCATCGCCACCAAACCCATTTGCATGCCATCGTTGGGGTGATAGATGCGGTTCACCCCATGCGCTTGCAGCGCTTGAATCTCTTCTGGTGTGATGGTGCCACCCCCACCACCAAAAACCTGGATGTGCTCAGCGCCCTCAGCTTTGAGGCAATCGATCATGTAGGCAAAGAATTCGTTGTGACCGCCTTGATAAGAACTGATCGCGATGGCGTCGGCGTCTTCGCAGACCGCAGCACGGACAATATCGGCCACGGATCGATTGTGCCCTAGGTGAATGACCTCACAGCCCTGGGCTTGGATGAGGCGGCGCATGACATTGATCGCCGCATCGTGTCCGTCAAACAAACTGGCCGCGGTGATCACACGTAAGGGCGGCATGCCCGCATCGGCGGCATCGGTGGGGGTGGGTTTGAGGACTGAGTTCATCGCCTTATTTTAGCTGAGATGCAATGTCCAATGGAATCGTGGATAATGAGCGCCATGTCTGAAGCCCTAAAAACGGCCCAAACGGCCCCAACAACCCCCGGCACATCACTGTCTGCCGAAGAAATGGGGCACCATGCTGAGCAGGCGGCACACTTTTTGAAACTGCTGGCCAACCCGCATCGGTTGATGGTGCTTTGTCACCTGATCGATTGTGAACTATCCGTCTCTGAGCTCAATGAACATCTGCCGCTGAGCCAATCAGCGCTGTCACAGCATTTGGCGGTGTTGCGGCATGCCGGCGTGGTGCAAACACGCAGAGCCCATCAAGTCATTTTCTATTCCCTGGCCTCGCAAGAGGTGCAAGACATCATGGCCCTGCTCTACCAACAGTTCTGCCAACCCCAAAACCCTGTCACCTAGCGCAGACCCGTCTGGTTTGATTCAGCAATTCGGTCCGATCGCTTGTTTCTATATTAGAAATCCCTTATATTTGAAGGACATTCTCAGCAAACCCAGCGGAGGGTTTTTTAATGAATATCGACCGAACTGTGATGGCATTTGCGGGCGTGATGATTTTGTTGAGCCTAGCCTTGTCTCAAATCCATAGTCCAATGTGGCTTCTGTTGACTGCCTTTGTGGGCGTCAATTTGTTCCAAGCGGCTTTCACCGGCTTTTGCCCTCTGGCCATTGTCTTAAAGAAAATTGGCCTCGATGCCGGAGCGGCATTCAAATGAGCTTAAAGACCAACAACCTGAAAACCAATAACCTGATTCTCCTATCTCTCCTCACAGGCTGGCTTGGTTTAATGCAGACCGGCCTTAGTTGGGCGCAAAGTCCCGAAGCGCTCGGCACACAATCTGAGATGCCTCGTTTGTTTGTTACTGTCACAGGCGAGAGTCCACAGGCACAAGCCATGCCACTCGTGCTCGCCAACCAAGCCTTGAATCAAGGTGCTAAAGTTCGCGTGTTGCTGTGTGATGCCGGCGGACAATTGGCGCTTGAAAGTCATCAAGCCCCAACGCTTGCGCCGCGTAACATCACGCCGAAAGATCTGTTGGGCAGACTGGTGCAGCAAGGGGCGATTGTTGAGGTCTGTGCCATCTTTATTCCAAACACTGAGTACACGCCGGCTGATTTGAGTGCGGGCATTGGCATCGCCAAACCTGGTGATGTGGCCGCATGGATGTTGGCACCAAACACACGACTTTTTACACATTAAAGCATGGCCAGACACCTGGCCTAACATTGTTTTAACGCGATAAACAACGACTTACAAAGCGCCCGTGTGCGGGTCTCTCTGAGACCGTCCAAATCAGATAGAATAGCCCCCGATTCAGACCATTCGGCTGACCTTCGGGGGTCAGCCTTGTATCAGCGTCGCTTGATATAAAAAACGCTGAACGACAAGGAGTTCTTTATGAACCTATTTGAAACCATCTCCACCACAGAACACGAACAGATTGTGTTCTGTCACAACAAAGACGCCGGCCTTCGCGCCATCATCGCCATCCACAACTCCACCCTTGGACCTGCCTTGGGTGGTCTTCGCATGTGGCCCTATGCCAGCGAACAAGAGGCACTAGACGATGTGCTCAGGCTCTCCCGTGGCATGACCTACAAAGCGGCCGTCGCTGGCCTAAATTTGGGTGGGGGCAAGTCGGTGATTATCGGGGATCCCAGAACCGATAAATCCGAAGCCTTGTTTCGGGCCTTTGGTCGTTTTATTGATTCCATGCAAGGCCGCTACATTACAGCTGAAGATGTGGGAATTGATGTTAACGACATGGAGTTTGTGTTTCAAGAAACCAACAACTGCGTGGGCGTGCACCAAGTCCATGGCGGCTCGGGTGACCCATCACCCTTCACCGCGTTTGGCACACTGCAAGGCATCCGTGCGAGCCTGCAACACCGATTCAACGATGAGACCATCGGTGACTACTCCTATGCGGTACAAGGCGTGGGGCATGTTGGTTTTGAGTTGGTTAAGTTGTTGCGCGCCACCGGTGCCAAAGTGTTCGTGACAGACATCAACCAAGAATCTGTTCAGGCGGCCGTTGACTTGGGCGCAGAAGCGGTTGGACTCGATGAGATTTTTGATGTCGATGCCGATGTGTTCTGTCCCACGGCTTTAGGCGCTGTAATCAATGAACAAACCATCCCAAGATTTAAATTTAAAATCGTCTGCGGTGCGGCCAACAATCAGTTGGCCAATGAAGAGTGCGGCAGCGAACTAGAAAACCGTGGCATTTTGTATGCCCCAGATTATGCGGTCAACGCAGGGGGACTCATGAATGTCTCCATTGAGTTTGAAGGTTACAACCGCGAGCGTGCTGAGCGCATGATGCGCACCATCTATTACAGCGTCTCAAAGATCTTTAAGATTGCCGAACGCGATGGCATCCCTACGTGGAAAGCCGCTGATCGAATGGCCGAAGAACGCATTGCCATGATTGGGAAACTGAAGTTGCCATTCATGGGCCGTGCGCATCGCTACCCTGGCAGAGACCGGAACAGCCGGTGATCAAACTCACCGACGAGTTGGAGATGCTCAGGGAAACCGTTGGCCGGTTTGCCACCGAGACCATTGCGCCGCGCGCGCATGAAATCGATGAGAGCAATCTCTTTCCAGCCGAGCTCTGGCCCTTACTGGGCGAGCTCGGCCTGCTGGGCATCACCGTGCCAGAAGAAGCTGGTGGATCCGGCATGGGTTACTTGGCGCACTTGGTGGCCATGGAAGAAATCTCTCGAGCATCGGCATCGGTTGGTTTGTCGTATGGCGCACACTCAAATTTGTGTGTTGATAACCTATACCGCAATGGCACCCCAGCCCAACGTGAGAAGTATTTGCCGAAACTCATCAGTGGTGAGTGGCAAGGTGCCTTGGCCATGTCAGAACCCGGCGCAGGCTCAGATGTGGTTGGATCCATGAGCTGCAAAGCCAGCTTGCATGGGGATACTTGGGTCGCCAATGGCTCAAAAATGTGGATCACCAATGGGCCTGAATGTGATGTGGCCATTGTGTATATGCGAACCGCACCAGCAGAGGCGGGCTCACGCTCGATCACGGCTTTTATTGTCGAGAAGGACATGACCGGCTTTGGCAAGGCACAAAAGCTAGACAAACTCGGCATGCGCGGATCCAATACCTGCGAGCTGGTCTTTGACCAGTGCGAGATCCCAGCAGAAAATGTATTGGGGGAGGTCAACCAAGGGGTGGGCATCATGATGGCCGGTCTGAACTCAGAGCGATTGGTCTTGAGTGGTGGCCCCATTGGCATCATGCGTGCGGCACTCGATGCGGTGCTTCCTTATGTGCGCGAACGCCGCCAGTTTGGTCGAACACTCGGCGAGATGGGCGTGATGCAGGCCAAAGTGGCTGATATGTACACGGCTCTCGCGGCAAGTGCTGGACTGGCCTATCAAGTGGCGACAAATTATGACCGGGGTGAGAGCTCAAGGGTGGATGCCGCCGCATGTTTGTTGCAAGCATCCACCTCGGCCGTCAAAGTGGCGCTTGAGTCCATCCAAGCACTCGGTGGCAATGGCTACATCAATGAATATCCAACCGGTCGACTACTGCGCGATGCCAAACTCTATGACATCGGCGCCGGCACCAATGAAATTCGACGCATGCTGATTGGGCGTGAACTGATCAATGATGCATAAAAATATTTTTAGTGCAGAGCCAGTTGCGTTGATGACTGGCCAAGTGACTGTGCCAATGAGTGTGACCACAGCCTGAATAACTCAACCAACAACAGACGCACTCACACAAATTAAAAACCACTGACATTTAAGCGGAACCGAAACAATGAGTGAACACCCAAACGATGCCATTGTCATTGTCGCAGCCAAAAGAACGGCGATTGGCTCTTTCCAAGGCCAGTTTCAATCCACAGCGGCCACCGAGCTCGGAGCCTGCGCCATCAAAGGTGCGCTGGCTTCATCGGGCCTTGCAAATGATGACATTGATCAGGTCATCATGGGCTGTGTCTTGCCGGCCGGTCTTGGACAAGCGCCCGCACGGCAAGCCTCACTGGGTGCCGGGCTCCCCTTGAGCACAGGTGCGATCACGATCAATAAGGTCTGCGGCTCTGGCATGCAAGCCATTATGTTGGCGCATGACCTCATCAAGGCAGGCAGCGCTCAATGCGTGGTGGCAGGCGGCATGGAATCCATGACGCGTGCACCCTACTTGATGGACCGAGGGCTTCGCATGGGCCATTCAAAGGCATTGGATCACATGTTCTTTGATGGCCTACAAAATCCATACGATGGCCAGATGATGGGGCAATTTGCCGAGCTCTGTGCAAGCCATCACAGCTTCACCCGCGAACAACAAGATGCCTTCGCCAAAACATCGGTCGAACGTGCCATGGTCGCCATGGCATCGGGCGCATTTGAACAAGAAATTGAAGCCATGCCGGTCAAGACGCGTCAAGGTGATGTAGCCATCACACAAGACGAAGAGCCACCGCGTTGCAACATCGATAAGATGCCGGCACTGCGGCCAGCATTTGCCAAAGACGGCACAGTGACTGCGGCGAGCTCATCAAAGATTTCAGATGGTGCAGCGGCAGTGATCGTGATGACCGAGCAAATGGCAAGGGACAAAGGCCTCCAGCCATTGGCACGAATCAAGGCGCACGCCACTCACGCCCAAGAACCCGAATGGTTCACGACCGCGCCAGTCGGGGCGATGACCAAGGTCTTAGAAAAAGCGCATTGGTCAGCGAGTGATGTGGATCTCTACGAGATTAACGAGGCATTTGCAACGGTGACTATGGCGGCCATTGAGGCGCACCAATTGAATCCAGAACGTGTCAACATCCACGGGGGTGCGCTGGCGTTGGGTCACCCCATTGGTGCCAGCGGTGCCCGTTTGGTGGTGACCTTAGTGCATGCACTCAAACACCACAAAAAACAATCCGGCATCGCCTCTTTGTGCATCGGTGGTGGTGAAGCAACGGCCATGGCGATCGAGGCACTTTGATCGATGAATCACCACGCAAATCAGTCATAATGGGTCATGCCCTCAAGGACTGAGTGATGAGTGGATTGATCAACATTGTTGAGGTGGGACCACGCGATGGTTTACAAAGCGAGCCTTATACCATTCCAACCTCAATAAAGATTGAGCTCATCGATCGGCTGGGTCAAGCCGGCCTTGGCACCATCGAAACCACCAGTTTTGTCAGTGACCGGGCCATCCCGCAACTCTCTGATGCCGAGGCCGTCTATGCCCAACTCAAGCGACGGGAAGGTGTGGATTACCCTGCCCTGGTTCCTAATGAGCGCGGCTATGAACGAGCGCGGGCGGCCGGCATCGATCACATCGCCATATTCACCGCGGCCTCTGAGGCTTTCAATCAGCACAACATCAATTGCTCCATTGAAGAATCTATGGCGCGTTTTGCGCCGGTGGTGGCGCGTGCACGCGAAGACGGCGTGGCCGTCCGTGGTTATGTATCGACGGTGATGGGTTGCCCCTACCAAGGCGATGTGCCCTTATCCGATGTCGTCCGAGTGGCCGAAGCGCTGTATCAGGCCGGATGCCATGAGGTCTCGCTGGGCGATACCATTGGCGTGGGCACCGCCAAACAAGCCCAATCGGTCATTCGCGCTGTGGCTGAATCCATCCCAATCAATCAACTGGCCATCCACTTCCATGACACCTATGGCCAAGCCTTGGCCAATATCTATGCCTGCTTGGAGTTGGGGGTTCAGACGGTCGATAGTTCGGTTGCAGGGCTTGGTGGTTGCCCCTACGCCCGTGGCGCCACCGGTAATGTGGCCACCGAAGATGTGGTCTACATGCTCCATGGCATGGGGCTTGAGACAGGCATTGATCTTTATCAATTGGCAGAGACCGGACGCTGGATTGCTGCAGAGCTTGGGCGACCACACTCCAGGGCTGGACAAGCCATTTTGAAAAGACAACGCTAGACTTCCTCCCCCGAAACATTGACCAAAAAAACGACGAGATAAGCTATGCAAACAAAGAATATTAAAGCGGTGATCAGTGGCGGCGCTTCTGGATTGGGGCTTGCAACCGCTAAGCGTTTTGTTGCAGCAGGCGCCGCGGTGAGCCTGTTGGATGTCAACGAGCAAGCAGGAAATGAGGCGTGTGAGACGCTCGGCACCAACCAGGTGTTTTTCATTCCCACCGACGTGACCGATGAATCCATGGTGAGTCATGCCATGGCCCAAGCGCAAAGCCAGATGGGTGGCCTTAATGTCCTTGTGAACTGCGCAGGCATCTTGGGTGCCGGCCGAGTGCTGGGTCGCCAGGGCCCCATGCCTTTGGATGGCTTCACCAAAACCATCGAGATCAACCTCTGCGGGAGTTTTAATACAGCCAAGGCCGCGGCCAATCTCATGCAACACAACGAAGGCGAGGAAAAGGGCGTGATCATCCACACCGCGTCAATCGCCGCCTACGAGGGGCAAATTGGACAAGCCGCCTACTCGGGGTCAAAAGGCGGCATTGTGGGCATGACATTGCCCATGGCCAGAGAACTCGCCCGGTTTGGCATCAGGGTGGTGACCATCGCGCCTGGTGTGTTTCATACTCCCATGGTCGATGGCATGACCCCTGAGATGCAAGAAGCGCTCTCCGCGGGCATCCCATTTCCCAAACGCTTGGGCCAACCCGATGAATACGCTGCACTGGCCTGTCACATCATTGAAAACGAATATTTTAACGGCAGCGTCATCCGACTCGATGGTGCCGTCCGACTCGAACCAAAATAAGGGACAGGATCGATGGATAGCATTAGAGACTGGATTGGCACAATCAATGGTGAGTTGTTGACCACCTTCGGCACCAAACTTGTGATCGCTTTGGTCATTTTGATTGTGGGTCGGTGGATCGCCAAAGCCGTATTGGCATTCATCACCCGCACGATGAACAAGAAAGGCGTTGACTCACTCTTGGTGGACTTTGTAACGCGCATCTTGTCCATTGCATTGCTCTTGGTCGTGGTGCTCACGGCAGTGGCTTATGTGGGCATTGATATCACGCCATTGATGGTGCTTCTCGGTGGCTCAGCACTGGCCATTGGCTTGGCGCTGCAAAGCAGTCTCTCAAACTTTGCCTCTGGCATGATGCTGGTGGCCTTTCGCCCCTTCACCAAAGGGCATTATGTCGAGGCAGGCGGCGTGGGTGGCACGATCACCAAAGTCAGCATGTTTAACACCGAAATGGTCACACCCGACAACCGTCACATCATTGTCCCCAATAGCGCCATCACCAGCGCCACCATCACCAACTATTCCGCGCATGACACCCGCCGGATTGATATGGTGATTGGCGTGCACTACAACGATGATTTAAAAGTGGCGCGCGATACGATCGCTGGCGTCCTAGACGCACACCCCAAAGTGCTAAACGAACCAGAGTCGCAGATTCTGATCTTGGATTTGGCCGACTCAAGCGTCAACATTGCCGCCAGACCCTGGGTGGAATCGGCCGACTACTGGGTGGTGAGATCTGAATTGCTGGAACAAATCAAAGTGGCTCTTGAGGCTGCAGGTTGCTCCATCCCCTATCCACAAAGGGACTTCCACTTGCATCAGATCATTGAGACGACAGACGACTAAAGCCGATCAATCTTGGTGGTTACTCATCAGCGCCTAGGCTTTTGATGATGTAGCCACCCGATTTCTCGTCGTACTGCAAAACAATGCGACCCTGACTTTGGGCCTCTTCTAACAACTGGTTAAAGCTCTTAAACCCGTGGTAGCTCTCTGAAAAGCCCGGCTTTCTTCGCTTCAGCGCTTGTTTGACCATGGAACCCCAAATTTTGTCGCCGGCATCGCGATCAGAAAACAAGGCCTCGGCCGTGGACAACACCAAATCCAGCGCTTCTTGCTTCTTATCATCAGCCGATGTCGCAGGCGCAACTTTCGCAGCCACTTTTTTCTTGGTCACTTTTTTCTTTTTCGAGGCGGTCTTCTTTTTATTAACCCGGATCAGATCATCGTAAAAAATAAACTCATCGCAATTGGCCATCAATAAATCCGACGTCGAGCTTTTAACACCCACGCCAACCACGGTTTTGTTGTTCTCTCTCAACTTCGAAACCAGCGGAGAGAAATCAGAGTCACCACTGATGATGACAAACATATCGACGTGCAACTTTGTGTAGCACAAGTCCAAGGCATCAACGACCATGCGAATGTCAGCAGAGTTTTTACCCGACTGCCGAACGTGAGGAATATCAATCAACTCAAATGCGGCCTCATGCATCGCGGGTTTGAACTCCGCATAACGCCCCCAGTCGCAATAGGCTTTTTTGACAACAATGTTGCCCTTTAACAGCAACCGCTCTAAGACTTTTTGAATATCAAACGCCTCATAGCGCATATCGCGAACACCCAAAGCGATGTTTTCGAAATCACAAAATAAAGCCAAATTGCGGGTCACGGATTGGGTCATGATTCAAGCTCGTCTCGATTTTTAAAATGCTCAAGCGCCTGGGGATTGGCCAAAGCAGCGGTATTTTTGACAGGCTTATGATGAATGACATCACGAACAGCCAGCTCCGTTATTTTTCCAGAAACGGTTCTTGGCAAATCAGGTACATCAAGAATCACAGCCGGCACGTGCCGTGGCGTGGTGTTCATCCGAATTTGCGTTTTGATGCGCTCTCGCAACGCATCATCCAATACGACGCCTTGTCGCAGCACAACAAACAATACAACACGGACGTCCCCCTGCCAGGATTGACCGACGGCTAGAGATTCAAGCACCTCGTCGAGTTGTTCCACTTGGCGATAAATCTCTGCCGTGCCAATGCGTACGCCACCCGGATTAAGGGTAGCATCCGAACGGCCTTCGATCACCAAACCACCCGTCGCAGTCATGCGCGCATGGTCACCGTGACTCCAAATGCCCGGATTTTCCGTGAAATAGGCGCTGAGATAGCGCTCGTTGTCCGCATCGTTCCAAAAACCAATGGGCATGCTCGGAAATGGCAGCGAGCAGGTCAGCTCCCCGGTCTCATTCACCACCACCTCGCCACGCTCGTTCCTGATTTCGACCTTCATGCCCAAGCCAGGTCCTTGTAGCTCGCCCTTAATCACTGGCAACAGCGGGTTACCCAGCGCGAAGCACGATACGATGTCCGTGCCCCCTGAAATCGAAGAAAGTTGCACATCGGATTTGACATCCTCATAAACATAGTCGAATGACTCAGGCAAAAGCGGAGAGCCCGTTGACAGAATGGCTTTGAGCGCTGTCAATTGATGCGTCTTCTTCGGTTTGATGCCGGCTTTATCGCAAGCAGCAATCCATTTGGCACTGGTGCCAAACACCGAGACGTCCAATTCATCGGCAAGATCCCAAAGTACGTTACCGTCTGGATAAAAAGGTGATCCATCATACAAAACGATGGTGGCCTCAACTGCCAGTGCGCTCACCAACCAATTCCACATCATCCAGCCACAGGTGGTGAAGTAAAAAATCCTCTCGTCTTTTTTGAGATCGGTGTGTAACATCAATTCTTTAAGGTGCTGCAACAGACTTCCACCTTGACCATGAACAATGCACTTGGGCACACCCGTCGTTCCGGAGGAATATAAAATATAGAGTGGGTGATCAAAGGGAAGCCGTTCAAACTCGATTTCAGCAGGGTGTTGCGAGATCCATTCTTTGAAACCAACCCAACTCGAATCACTCAGCTGCGTTGGATGATCATCAAGGTGATTGACAACCACGACTTTTTCTAGGGTTGGCAGACCTTTGGCAATCTCTTGGACCTTTGCAAGACAGTCATGCGTCTTGCCGTTGTATCGGTAGGCATTGGCACACAACAACACGCGCGGCTCTATCTGACCAAATCGATCGATCACGCCTTGGATGCCGAAATCAGGTGAGCACGAGGACCAAATCGCACCGATCGCATTGCTGGCCAACAACCCCACCACCGTTTCTGGAATGTTGGGCATGAACCCAACAACCCGATCGCCCACCCCAACGCCTTGTTGTTTGAGCGCATGGGCAAGTTGTGCAACCTGTTCATAAAGAGAGGCAAAGCTCAGCTCTCGACGTAGCCCAGCCTCATCGGCAAAGATGATTGCAGGGCTTGCATCACGCCGTCGCAATAAGTTCTCCGCGTAGCTCAAACGAGCGGTAGGGAACCAGCGGGTTCCTGGCATCGCGGGCCAACCCGATGTCAGTGGCTTCGGTGGCTGGCTATGTCCAGATGCATCGATGAGCTCGGTAAAGCGCCACAACGCCTCCCAAAAAGCC
>CBFHIS010000033.1:4217-17499 GCA_965655975.1 Wenzhouxiangella sp. | reverse complement strand
AAACCCCAAGCTTTGGCAAAAGCTATGCACCGACGAATGGTTGGGTCATCGATTTGGGCATCCGCGGTGGATGGGTTTAAGCCAATAAACAGGACCTTACTTTGCGTCGCAGACCACTCTCGGAGTAAGCTGTAGCGATAACGTTGGCAACTTGAGAACGTCGCGTCGCGCTTCATGTCTGGATAAAAGGGGAGTGGTGTTTGCATGGGAAGACCCTATCATAGCGCCAAAGGCTGGCTGTTAGCGGCTCTGGCCAGTATTGGCTTGAGTGCATTGCCCACAATCAGCTGGGGCTCTGATGCCCGCATTGTCTTCGAGAGACTCTCGCTGTCTGAGGGGCTTTCGCAATCGAATGTCTTTGCCTTCACCCAAGATCGAGATGGCTATTTGTGGATGGGCACCCAAAATGCGGCCGATAGATTCGATGGCCATGGCATCTGGTCGTTTCGTTTTGAGCCCAATGACCCCGAATCACTCACGCGTGGCTCCATCACGGGTTTTCACAACGGGCCGCTGGGAAATTTGTGGATCACCACCGAGTATGGCATCACCCGCTTTGACCCCGACACACGGCAAGTAAAGAGAGTCTTCGAAGCCGAGCCTCGGCCCACTGCGCCACTTTATTCAGTGCTAAGTGGAATTAAACAATTCTGCGATGACCAAATCATTTCTGTCTTTTACAATCTCGCCTGGCGCATTGATCCAATCACTGAACAGGCTTTTCCTATTGACATTGTTGGCAAGCAGTCCAACGGGCTCATCAGCTCTAATGTTCGGGACAACAGCGGCAAAAATTGGCTCAGCGACGGCGAGAACCTATGGGTCGCTGACTGCGCAGATCTCTCACTCCATCACCACGCATCTCGTTTGAGTGATGGCACCTACAAAGACTTCGGCCAATCACTGTTGGCGATTACGCCTCTTGGGCACCTTGCCTGGGCGGGCACCGATGGGCTGCGGCTGATTGACCCAAATTCGGGTGAGTGGTTGACCACCATCGAGCCCAGCAATTATGGCGAGACAAGTGATGATGTCTTGTCTGTCGCCACCGACCCACTCGGCGGCCTATGGATCTTCACACGTCAATCTCTCACTCGGCTGGTCTTAGACGACAGCGGCTTGATGCCCAGGCGTTGGGAGAGACAAATGAGGCATGGCATTGATCTTGATCTCGCGGAAAACCGCCCTGCCATGTTTGTAGAAACCAGCAGAGATGGTTTGATTTGGATTTCGGTCGCCAATACCGTGGGCGTGTATGACCCCACTGAAAGAAGCTTCCAATCTTTTAAGCATGACCCACTCGACGAGCGCTCATTGCCACCCACCGTTGGTTGGAATGGCTACGATCTGTTCGCCGATGAGTTTGGGGTCATCTGGATAGGGTCGAAACTCGGTGGTGTTGCGCGCTATGTCCCAGAGCGTCACCGATTCACTCACATCAAAAACCCCATGCGTTCACCCTACGTTGTCAGGGGCATCAGCAAACAGCGGGTCGATCAGATGAAATATTTATGGGTCGGACTCGACGATGGGGGCATTGAGTTATGGCACTCCAAGACCGATCAGGGCTTTGAAAGAATCTCTTTTGCCATGATTGACAATGGGTATGAGGCCGATGCCTCCCGTCTGCGGGTACGCGCCATGGCCCGACACCCCATCACAGGAGCGGCCTGGTTCAACACCACTCGGTTTTTGGCGGTGGCTGATGCCAGGGATCGGACGGTGAGCATCCATTCCGAGCACCTCAATGAATTCACGCGCAGCCGGGCGCTGGCATTCAGCCCCGATGGGCGCTTTTTATATCAAAGCATTGGCCAAGTCTTGATCCAACATGAGTTTGACCCAAATGGCCAGTGGATCAGTGCCCGCCCCTTGACTTGGCTTTCGGAAAAAATTGATTTCTTTCGCTTGGGCGCGCTGGAGGTCATGGCAGATGGCACCCTCCTTGTGGCAGCAGAGGATGCCCTATTTGCCGTCACTCCATGGAATCAAACGGTCTATCCAATTGATCTTCTTACAAGTGATGTTCTCACAAGTGATCTTCTTGCAACTGCCACACCGGGCCCAGAGAGCGCACCGGTAAACCGTAACCGACATCGAGTGGTGTCGATGCTCTCGCTGGCCAATGACACGCTGTGGCTGGGCACAGAGGCCGCGGGCTTATTTGAAACTCAGATCCAAAAAACATCAGACAGCATCACCTTAGAAACCAAACGCTTCTGGTCTGAGGCCGAAGGATTGCCTGATGTGACCATCTATGCCATCGCCAAAGACAACCTTGGCCATATCTGGGCAAGCAGTAACCGAGGGTTGTCGCGCTTGGACCCCAATACATCCACCATCCTCAATTTTGGACTTGATGATGGGCTGCAAGCCTATGAGTTCAATACCGGTGTGGTACACACGGCCAACGATGGCTCGCTGTATTTCGGGGGGATCAATGGCGTGTCTATGTTCCAACCAAGCAACATCAGCCCCCACCCGCTGCCACCCCGTGTCCATCTCGATGATGTGCTGGTTAATCAAGAATCGCTGAACCCAGAGGTTGGATCTGGCGTTGAATCTAGCCTAGATCATGACGAAAACAATTGGGTGCTCCATTATGCAGGGCTTCATTCAGTCGCCCCGGAGCGAAACCGCTTCGCTTATCAACTCGAAGGCTTGGATGTGGGTTGGGTAGACGCTGGTCGTCAACGGGTGGCCAGATACACCGGGCTCAATCCTGGTCAATACAGATTTTGGGTGCGAAGCGCCAATGGCGATGGTGTCTGGTCAGAGCCCAAGATGTTGTTTGAGGCACGCATCTTACCCCCACCTTGGCTCAGCCCGCTTGCTTATACTTTCTATACCTTATTGATCTTCTTGGTCATCATTGCATTCGTTGCCCGAGCCCGACAACGTCGGATCGAATTGCAACGCCTTGTTGATCAACGCACCCAAGAACTCAAAACAAAAAATGACTTGGTAGTCAAACAATCGACCAGCTTGCAAGAGGCGCTCAATGCTCGCACGTTGTTCTTTGCCAATGTGTCCCATGAGCTCAGAACTCCGCTCACATTAATCAATGCTCAGTTAAATATGATTGATAAAGCATTACCGAGCCATGAATCTGTTGGTCTTGCCCAACGTTATCTAAAACGCTTGGTGCGACTGGTGGATCAGTTACTCGACTTATCAAAGATTAGACTACATGGCGTGCAAACCGCCTCATCGGCATGGTCGCTGGATCATCTACTAAAAACAACTGTTAAAGCCTATGAGGGTGTGGCGCATGAAAAATCCATCGCATTAACCCACTCCATTGAAGCTGGCTGGTATACCCGCGCTGACCCAGCCAGTGTCGAAAAAATTATTCTCAACTTATTGACCAATGCGATTAAATTTACCCCCTCGCAAGGTCGTGTGCACTTGACATTGGAGGCAGACCCCAAAGGTGGTGTTTGCTTGGTAGTGACAGATACAGGACCTGGTATCCCACCCAGCGAGCAAGACACCATTTTTGAGCGCTTTCATCGTGTGCCGGTGCAAGAATCCCAACGCATCTCCGGCGCTGGGCTTGGCTTGGCATTGGTCAGCGAGGCCGTGGCTGCGATCGGTGGCCAATTAAAACTAGACAGCCAATTGGGCCATGGAGCAACATTCTCGGTCTGGCTTCCAGCCCAACATGGGGCCGAAGCGGGCATGCTTGTCACCCCAGCTGAACAGACAAAAACCTTGACGCCCGTCGATACAGACACCGAGATTGCGCTCATTGAACGGAGTGCCAAAACAAAGGACACCTTAGCAGAAGGAGCCTCCCACACCAAGGGAACTCTATTGATTGTGGAGGACAATGAAGATCTCAGGGATCACCTCACGAGCCTTCTTAGCGCCGAATGGACCGTTCAGACTGCCTCAGACGGACTCGCCGCCCTTGATTGCCTCGAGCACACTGACGTCGATGTCATTTTGAGTGACATCATGATGCCGCGCATGGATGGGTTGGCTTTGCTTGAAAAGGTGAGAGAAGACCTCGGTACCAGCCACATCCCCTTCCTCTTCTTAACCGCGCGAAGCGATGATGAGACCGAGCTCAAAAGTCTGATGTTGACAGCCGATGATTTTGTCAGAAAGCCATTCGAGGCCGATGTCCTCCAACTCAAGCTCAAAAATCTATTGATCAGCCGAAAACGGTTGCAAGCCCATCTCGACCAAATACCCAACCTGTCACCAGACTCAAACTCGGGGTCTGATAGGGCGCCAGGTGAGGCAGTGAGTCGGCCAGAGCTCAGCCCACGCGACCAGCGTTTCTTGGCGCGCTTAGGCAAGTGGATGCAGGCCCATTACGCCGATCCCAGCTTAACAGTGGCCACTGTGGCCCAAGGTCTGGCTGTGGATGAGCGGACACTGCAACGAAAAACCCGCGCTTTGTTTGGTTATACGCCTGCCCACTACATTAATGAGTATCGAATCCGGTGTGCGTGTGAGGCACTCAAAGACCCCATGCTAGAAGTTCAAGAAGTGGCCGATCAAGTGGGCTACAACAACCCGCGATACTTCTCGCGCGTGTTCGCCAAACACCGCGGCCAATCCCCCACTCAATGGCGAAAAAGCCGGAAAAAATAACCTTTCGTCGGTTTTTTGACTGCAGCTGTCGGCTCTAGCCATATCCAAAAGTCTCAAATTTCATAATCTGGAGGTGTTGGGCATCAATTGGCGTTGGCGCCCAATGGGAACTCCGTTGGGCATGTGCGTGACAGGCAAGGAGGGGCGGCGGAGTTCCTACCTTTTTGCCATCATCATTGAATCAAATGCACGCCGCTACAAAATCATGCGGTGTGCTGGGGATTTATGGAGCACTTCACGGTCACACGCAAACCGCACCACCTCACTTTGATCAGATCGTCTGGGATTTCAATGGTCGTTGACCTCATGACGACAATTTCTGTCGTCGTTCAATGGTAGGCTTTTGCAGAGAAGCGGTTACAAGCGGAAACATCCAGCGTCAGAACAAGGCCACTATTGAGACACACCCATGGTTGAACCCAGAAAAATCATCCTAACGCCCAGCGCACGCCTGGCCCGTTCGCTGCAACGCGAACAAGCGTTGCACCATGTGGATGAGGGCTTAAGCGCTTGGGAAAAGCCCGAAATTATGCCTTTAAATGCGTGGTTTCAGGCACTGCAAACAGAGCTTCTGATCACCAGCGAGACCGCGCTTCTCCCAATGACCTCAGCGCAATCGAGGGTGCTATGGCAACGCATTATTGAAGACGATGTCCTCATCGGGCAATCGGGCCTGGCCAAGATGGCCGAGACTTCATGGGTTTTGATTCATGAATATGAGCTTCCCAAACCCCATCAATGGCCAGAGGCGCTTCTAAATGAGGACCAACGCGCTTTTAAACGCTGGGCCAAGACGTATCAGGCCCATTGTGAAACCCACCAACTGACTGATTTTGCAAACTTTTTAGACCTCTTACCGGCTGGATGCACCACAGGCCAAGTGCCCCTACCAGAGCACATCACCTTGCAAGGTTTCCACATAGCGCCCCCACCCCGATACGAAAGCATCTTTGAGGCCATGGCCGATCAGGGCGTAAAAATTGACCACATTCCACCGCGCCAACCGGCTGTGACAAACGAGATCACCATGCACTGCTGCCCGAGCACCGATGATGAAATTATCCGAGCTGCTCACTGGGCAAAAGAGTGGATCGAGAGACGACCCGATGAACGCGTGGCCATCGTTGTTCCTAATCTCGGTCAAATATTGCCCCAGGTGGAAAAGAACTTAAGAGCCGTGTTGGATCCCCCCGGTTTTTGCCTTGACTCAGATGCAACACCCTGCTGGCACATATCGCTGGGCCACCCATTGCATCAGACTCCCTTGGTCTCTGACGCTTTGTCCATTTTAAATCTAAACACCCATCGCATCAGTCAACCTGATGCAGCGCGTCTGTTGCGCTCACCATGGCTCAAAGGTTGGCCCAAAGAAAAGGCCATGCGGCATCGGCTCATTTTAAAGCTCAATGATACCCAGCCCCATTGGCTCGATCTAAAGACGCTTGGCTGGCACGCAGACAACAGTGGCTGCCCAGCCTTTGCCAAAGGACTGAAAGCCTGGCAACGACAACGTGAGAAATCACCGAACTCAACAGATCCTGAGCAATGGGCCGAGCAGTTCCAAATGGAACTCTCAGCACTGGGATTTGGGTTTGGACGGACCCTTAACAGCATTGAGTACCAAACGCTGCAGCATTGGCACCGTGTCTTAGAAAACCACAGTGACCTAACCGCCTTGAGTGTGTCTCAAAAAGACACGAGCAACCGCAGTGCAGCGCTCGATCACATCAGCGCGTTGGCGGGTGATGTCTTGTTTCGGGAACAAGACCCAGGTGCGCCCATCTCCGTTCTCGGTGTGCAAGAGGCCATGGGGTCTGCATTCGATGCGACCTGGCTCGTTGGCATGGACCACGAAACTTGGCCCAGCCAAGCACGTCGTGACCCATTGATACCCGGCCCAATGCAAACCAAAATCCTCATGAGCACACCAGAGGGCGCGGTCACCTTGGCCAATCACCAACTCAGTGGCCTGCTGTCTATGGCACCTTATATAGAAGCGAGCCACCCTATCGGGGATGAGACACTCACGCTCCAACCCACTCGGCTGCTGAAAGCGTGGATCAATTGGCAGGAAGTGACGCACACCGAGCCCATGCGACCGATGAGTACAGAGTCGGTGATACTCGATCGGGTGGGTGAGGACATACAAGGACCTGCCGCACCGATTGGTCAAACCACTGGCGGCATGCGACTTCTCAACGACCAATCGGCGTGTCCATTCAAGGCCTTTGGCATTCACCGTTTAAAAGCCAAAGAGCACCGCGAACCCAAGCCCGGCATCCCCGCCAAGGATCGTGGCACCATTGTGCACGACGTTCTAGAACGTTTCTGGAAAGAAGCGCTTGACTCAGAGGGCTTGGCTCGACTTGATGAGCCAGCCTTATTGTCTGAGGTCACCAAACTCGTTGGGCAACGTCTGGATGAGTACGTGGATCGGTTCCCGAGAGCTTTGAACAAACAAGGGCTGCAATTAGAGCTCCAAAACATTGTGCCAAAAGTTGTTCGATGGCTAGAACTCGAGCGCCACCGCCCACCGTTTGCGACAGAGCATTTAGAAGACAAAATGGCCTTGTCGATTGGTCCATTGATCCTAGAGGGCAAGCCCGATCGAATCGATCGTTTACCCACCGGCGAGCGGATCGTCATTGATTACAAAACAGGCAAGACCAGCCGCAGCGATTGGCGTCCAGAGGGTCGACTCACCGATGGCCAACTGCCCGCTTACGCTCTGACCCTAGATCCCCCACCCAAAGCCATTGCTTTTGCCCGAGTGGGCAAAGATCAGGCGAAGTTTGATGGTTTTTCATCAGGCCAAACAGACATTCAGGGCATAGAAGCCATCGAAAACTATCGCCGTGCACCCTTCAAGGCCGTTGAAGACTGGCAGACGCTACTCGCTGGTTGGCGCGACCAACTTGAGTCCTTGGCTGACGAATATCAAAATGGCCACGCGGTGGTTGATCCCATCAAGCCCATTGTTTGTCGTTACTGTCACCTCAAAGCATTTTGTCGCATCGCTGAACGGCAGGCCTTTTTTGACCTCGATGCCGACGCTGTTTCAGAAGGGGGTGGTTCGTGAGTGATACCAGCGCCCGTCGTCTCGCCGTACAACCCGATCGCTCAGTGGTTGTTCAAGCACCTGCTGGTTCCGGCAAAACAACGCTACTGGTCGAGCGCTACATTGCACTGCTGGCCCGGGTTGAGGCGCCTGAAGAAATTCTGGCCATTACATTCACCAGAAAAGCCGCGGCTGAAATGCGCCGACGCATCTTGAGCTACTTAGACCCCGGAAAAGAAGACTGGGCATCGTATGAGCTGAGCATTCAAGACCGCGCCCACGCCATTCGGGAAAAAGTCGATGCCTGGGGCTTATTGGACAATCCCCAACGCATGCAGATTCGGACCATTGACAGTTTTTGTCACTCGCTTGCTCGCACCATGCCGATTGCCTCTCAACTTGGGCCCGTGCCACGACCAGCCGATCAACCTCAAAGGCTCTATCGGGCTGCTGCACGTGAAGCACTGGAAGGCAAAGACTCAGTGGGCAGCAATAAAGCTCAGCAAAAACTATTGGCTTGGTGTGATCACAATCACCAACAAGTCGAATCATTGATTGCCCAACTGCTGGCGAAAAGAGAGCAGTGGTTGCGAATCATCGGCTCCAATGGCCAGCTCAGCCGCAGCAACCAAGACGCGCTGCTCTCGTGGGTTATAGAACGCACGCTGTCTGAGGCCAAAGATTCCCTGGTGGCCGCGTTCACACATCATGACTTGGAGATCCAGCAATTGCTCGGTGCCTTGTCTGAAGCAGGACATTGGCTGAGGGACAATGATGCCGCCGACTCACCCATTTGCAACTTGGCCGGTATCACCGAACTACCCCCACCCACAACCGATCATCTCGCAACCTGGCAAACCATTGCAGATGTCTTGGTGAAAAAACAAGGGGGCTGGAGAAAAGCCCTCACCAAGACCCATGGCTTCCCGCCCAAGAGCATTCAAAAAGACCAACTGGGTGTGATTTTGGAGGCACTGGAGAAGTCACCCGAGACCGCAGATCTTTTGCTGGAGATAACGCACCAACCCGACCCACATTACAGCGATACGGAATGGGAGATCCTTGAGGCCTTGGTTGATGTGCTGCGCGCCGCTGCGGTTCGTTTGACGCTATTTTTTGCCCAAACTGGTCAAAGTGACTTTACCGCCTTGAGTAGTGCCGCGCTGGAGGGCTTGGGTGATGAGGAATCAGGCTTCAGTGATTTGGCGCTTTACTTGGACCAGACCATTCAACACATTTTGGTGGATGAATACCAAGACACCAACCAAACACAATTTCGCCTGCTAGAAAAACTGCTGCAAGGTTGGGAAAACGAGCCACAGCGAACGCTTTTTGTTGTGGGCGATCCCATGCAATCGATTTACCGGTTTAGAGAAGCAGAAGTGGGGCTGTTTGTCCAAACGAGAGATGAAGGCATTCACCAACATTGCCTAGAAGCTGCAAACCTAACCGACAATTTTAGATCCCGTCACACAATCGTGGATTGGGTCAACCAACATCTCGGGCCATTGTTCCCAACCCGTGAAGACATTGCTGCTGGTGCGATTGCGTATGCGCCATCGAAGGCAACGATTCAAGACTCGGGTGAGGTATTGACGCTTGGCTTTGATACCGCGCAAGAAGAAGCCGAGGCCGTGGTGGATCACATCGAAAATGCACTGATTCAACATGCCGATGACCCTGAATTCAAGGCAGCGATTATTGTGCGGGCCAGAAGTCATTTGAGGGCCATCATCCCTGCCCTACAACAAAGACAGATCCGCTTTCGCGCACTCAAGCTCGACAAACTCATTGATCGACCGGTGGCACAGGACTTGATGGCGCTGACCCGTTGTATATTGAACCCTCAAGAACGTGCCTCGGTTATGGCGCTTCTCAGATCACCCATGGTGGGCTTGACGCTCTCCGAGCTTCTTAGCCTGACACAAGAGAGCCACGAGCCACTCACAAAAGAGAACCTCAACCATCTACCAGAGGAGGCCAAGAAAAGCGCCAAAAGGGTCTTTGATCTTCTTGAAAATGTGTCTGAATTGTATGGCCGTCGCTCATTAACAGAACTGGTGGAAGGCGCGTGGTATTGTCTCGGTGGGCCAGTGTGCCATGTTCACGATAACCCAGAACAACAGCTCGCCGAGGCCAATGCCTACCTTGATGCATTGGCCCAAGCGGATGCCAACGGATTGTTGGCAGACTGGAACGATTTTCTGGAGTGGCTTGAAGGGTCCTACACCGATGGTGGTCCCAACACAGCGGATGTGAAACTCGATGTATTGACCATGCATGCAGCCAAAGGATTGGAGTGGGACACGGTGGTGATTCCAAGTCTTCAAGCCAAACCCAATCAGTCCGATAAGTCGCTTATTTACTGGGTTTCTGTACCTGTGAGTGAACAAAAACAGGGTGTCTTGATCGCGCCATTGAGTGCATCGACAGACAGCACCCCATCGCCAAGGGTTGGACTGATCAAGAGAGAGGAGCGCTTGAGAGAGCGTTATGAATCGCTGCGATTGATGTATGTCGCCACGACACGCGCCAAACGCTCGCTTTGGCTCAGTGCAATCAACCGATCTGCCAATGGCAAAGCATTCAAGCCCGTCAGTGGGAGTCTGCTTGAGACCATTTGGCCCACACTCAGCCATGCCTTTGCGCCACCTCAAAAGAGCGTTGAGGCACCAGCCATCGAAGGATCGACAGACACTCACCCAACCGATCAACTCGATGAGGCGGTGGCAGCCGATCAGCCACTCATCGACCAAGGCCTGTATCGACCACCCAAACACTGGTCTCCCAGCTGGCCGGCTGCATTGGCCTGGACACCCAGAGCAGTACCGCACATGCGGTTTGATGAGGTCGAATTTAACTGGGCGGGCGCACAGGCCAGACGCAGTGGCACCGTGATCCATTATTTGCTCGAGCAGGTGGGTAAAGTGGGTATCGAGGACATTCCAACCAATGACATCGACCGCTTGATTGAAAAAATTCCGAGTCTATTGGCTCTAATGGGAACGCGCCCAGACATGGCCAAGGACTTGTCGCGTGAGCTTCAAAAAACCTTTCTCTCGGTCTTAGACAGCCCAACCGGGCAATGGGTCTTGAGCAACAAGCATCAAGATTGCCAATGCGAATATGCCCTCGGTGGACTGGTGGATGGACAGTGGGTCAATGCCGTTATTGATCGCACCTTCATCGATGCCAATGGCCAACGATGGATCATTGATTACAAATCAGGGCATCATGCCGGTGGTGACTTGGCCGGGTTTTTGGAACAAGAAGCCGAGCGCTACAGAGGGCAACTGGCGATTTATGCATCCTTGTTTAAAAGCCTTGGCACCGAACCCATCAGCACCGCTTTGTACCTACCCAAGCACGATGTTTTAAAAGTCATTGATGAAAATGCTTGACCACAACACGGCAAAGACATGATCTTTCTAAACAAAGACACGCTAGAGCAAGGATGCCGATGGCTTGAGAAAACCGACCCTCGATTTACGGGAGTCTTTGAGATCACGGGGCCTTTGGCCATGCGCCAAAAACCCGATGGTTTTTCCGGGCTTTTGGGGAGCATTGTCTCTCAGCAACTCAGCACGGCGGCGGCGAGAACCATCTGGCAACGCATGCTCGATGCAGACCTCACCAGACCGAGTGCTGTCTTAGAGTCTGAAGACGAGGCGCTTCGGAGCGTGGGTCTATCGCGCCAAAAAATTCGTTACGCCAAAGCACTTGCTCAGGCCAATATTAATTACGATCAATTGGCCTCATCTGACACCGATGAAGTTATTGAGACGTTGGTCAGTGTCACGGGCATTGGTCACTGGACCGCACAAATGTATGCGTTGTTTTCTTTGGGTCATATTGATGTGTTCGCACCCAATGACCTGGCGCTCCAAGAGGGCTTGAGACTTCTAAACAATCACCCAACCCGACCCACCCCAAAAGAAGCCAGGATCATGGCTGAGCGTTGGAGTCCTTGGCGATCGGTCGCCTCCCTCGCTTTATGGGCTTTCTATAGCAAGCAAAACGCTCGGACTCAATGAAACCCCTAAAGGCGCCAGCCTGCGTTACCATCTAATGTAATAAACGCATGCCTTAAGGAGTTCTCCATGCCTGATTTCAAGAACCATGTCATCGCCATCACGGGCGCCACGGGGGGCATTGGACGAGCCACCGCCAAGGAAATTGTGGGCCGAGGCGGGCGCGTTGCGGTGTCAGACCTAGACCCTGCCAAAGTGAAGGCATTGATCGATGAGCTGGGCGAGAGTGCGGTTGGATTGGCTGTGGACGTCACCGACTTGACAGACAATCAAAGCTTGATGGATTTGGCTGAACAGAGTTTCGGCCAGTTAAATGGTGTTTTCTTAAATGCCGGCATTGAGGGCCAAGTCGCGCCTTTTGAGAAGCAAAGCGAGTCTGCCTGGCAAGACGTTTTCGACATCAATTTTCACGGTGTCCGTTGGGGGGTGCAGGCCGCCCTGCCAGCCTTGGAACGCGCTGGCGGGGGCAGTATTGTCATGACTTCGAGTGTGGCAGGGCTTCGTGGTGCACCTGGGCTTTGTCCTTATGTGGCCAGTAAACACGCGCTGATTGGATTAATGCGAAGCCTCGCCTCTGAATTGGGACCCAAGGGCATACGGGTCAATACCCTTAACCCAGGCCCAGTAGACAACCGCATGATGCGCTCCATTGAAGAGCAATCCAAGCCCGGGCATGGCATGGATGTCAAACAAGCATTCACCAGCCGCATCCCCATGGGTCGCTACGTCACCAACGAAGAATGCGCCCATATGGCGGCTTTTTTATTGGGCGATTTGAGCGCTGGGGTCTCTGGCAATACTTACCTCGTCGATGGCGGCTACTGCGCTGGATGACATGCGACGCATTGCGGTCATCACCACCTCTAGAGCCGACTACTCGCATCTGTATTGGGTGCTCAAAGGTCTAAAGGACCATCCGGATGTGGACCTCCGGCTGTTGGTGACCGGCTCTCACTTGGCACCGAGTTTTGGTCTCAGTGCAGACCAAATCACAAATGATGGATTTGCCATTGAAGCACGCCTTGAAGCTTTGCTCGATTCTGACACCGATGTTGGAATGGCCAAGACCATTGGCATGGCCAGCCTAGGTCTGGCCGATGTGCTCGGGCAACTCAGACCCGATCTCCTTTTATTGATTGCCGATCGCTATGAAATGCTGGCACCTGCGGCGGTGGCCACTGCGCTTCGAATCCCCATTGCCCACATTGAAGGGGGTGAAATCAGTGAAGGGGCAATTGATGATGCCATTCGCAATGCGCTGACCAAGCTCTCTCATCTGCACTTTGTCTCAACACCACTGGCCAGACGAAGAGTCATGGCCATGGGTGAGGAAAGTTGGCGTGTGGTTAGAGCGGGCGCACCCTCGCTGGATCATCTCACCCATTCCAACCTACCAGACCGACAAGAACTAGAAGGCACATTGGGCATTGATTTGGCGGTGCCACCAAAAATCATTGCGTTTCATCCAGTCACACTATCTGATGACTCAGATCGAGAGGTCCAAGCCCTGTTTGCATCACTGGAAAAAATTGAAGGCCCTTTTGTCTTTAGTTTTCCAAATGCCGACACGGGACACCAAATCATCATT
>CBFHIS010000033.1:2089-4117 GCA_965655975.1 Wenzhouxiangella sp. | reverse complement strand
TTGCATCACTGGAAAAAATTGAAGGCCCTTTTGTCTTTAGTTTTCCAAATGCCGACACGGGACACCAAATCATCATTAAACGGGCCGAAGCATTCTGTCACAACAGGACCAATGCCACCCTGTATACCAACTTAGGACCCATTAACTACTGGGGTTTGTTACAACATGCCGAGCTCATGATTGGCAATTCCAGCAGTGGGATCATGGAGACACCCTCTTTGGGCTTGCCCTGCGTCAATGTGGGTTTGCGGCAACGCGGTCGAGAGCGAGCGGCCAACATCATTGATGTGGCTGCGACAGAAGAAGAAATTATTGCTGGAGTCAAAAAAGCGCAATCCAAAGCTTTCAAAAACAGCCTATCTGGAATGGAAAACCCTTATGGTGATGGGCGTGCTGCTGAGCGCATCGTCCACACACTCACCACCTGCACATTGGGCAGGTCCTTGCTCGTCAAGAAAGCATTGCAGTTAAGCCCAGAAGCGCCTGACTGTTTTTTGCAGTCAAACAGTTAGATCAAGCCTAGAAGTGTCGTAGCGCTGATCCGTGAGAGCCTATACAATAGCCCATTGTGACGAATGAAACGCCTCAAACACCGGCCGATGATCCACATCCCTATGAGGCCAATCATTACGCCAGCTTAGTGATCAATTTGGGACGCGCGCTTTTGCATGTTGGATCACCCTCTCATCGCTTGGAAGCCGCCATGCAGATCATGGCTCAGCGGCTGGGCTTAACCGCTGAATTCTTCTCCACACCCACCGCATTGCTTGTGTCTTTGGGCGATGGTTCCAAACAGCAAACCTTTTTGGCCCGCTCAGATCCAGGCAGCGCCAATTTGTCCAAATTGGCCGATTTAACAGAAGTGATGCGGGCCCTAGCCGATCATGAGATCACACCAGAGATAGCCGACGAGCAAGTGCGCGTGATTGATCAAGCGCCACCCCTCTACGGCTGGGGATGGCAACTGCTTGGCTTTGTGATCCTGGCAGCGGGCATCGCTCCCATTTTGGGCGGCGGACTCAGAGAAGCCCTGCTCTCATCTTTTTTGGGGCTTGTGGTTGGCGGGGCTGTTCTCACGCTGCGACGTCATGTGGAACGGTCAAGACTGATCACACCGCTGGCGGCCACCCTGGTGACATTCTTGGGCACGATTTGGTGTGGGCTGGATCCAAGCACTGCACTGTTGCCGGCTGTCACCGCGGGCATGATTGTCTTACTGCCTGGAATGGACTTAACCGTCGCCGCCAGAGAGCTTGCCACCGGGCATGTGGTTTCTGGCTCCTCACGGCTGGCCTTTGGTTTAACCGTCTTGGCGTTATTGGGTTTGGGCATGGTCATTGGCGGGGTGTTGGGGCAAGCCTTGGTGGGCCCAGTGCCTGTAACCTACAGCCCCGATCGGGACTATTTGACGAGCTTTACAGGCTTGAGCTTGGCGGCTGCTGGCCTCATGCTCTTAAATCAAGCGCACAAGAAAGACTGGCCTTGGATGCTGCTCGCCTGTGTGGTGGCTTGGCTTCTGGCAGGGCTGGGCAACACCTTGGGCGCGCCTGTGATCGGTGCTTTTTTAGGCGCGCTGGCTGTGGGTATCTCAGGCAATCTATTTGTGTCGATCACGGGACGCCCCGGATCGATCATGCACATCCCAGGATTGATTGTGTTGGTCCCAGGAAGCATTGGCTTTCGAAGTGTCACGAGTCTTTTGAGTGATGATGTGGTCACAGGAATTGAGACCGCTCTTTTAACCGCAATTATTGCAATTGCTCTGACCACGGGTATGATGTTGGCCAGTGTATTGATCCCACCGAAGAAAAATGTGCTGTGATTTTGACGACCGCTCTTTAAGGACACGATGTGATTGATCTATTTTTGACCAACTTCCTCTCCCCACCTGTTCTGTTTTTCTTTCTCGGTGGCTTGGCTGTGATGGTTAAAAGTGATCTTGGAATCCCCAGCCAGATATCAAAATTTCTGAGCTTATATTTGCTTTTTGCAATTGGGTTTAAAGGCGGTGCTGCTTTGGTTGATGGG
>CBFHIS010000033.1:0-1991 GCA_965655975.1 Wenzhouxiangella sp. | reverse complement strand
CAGCCAGATATCAAAATTTCTGAGCTTATATTTGCTTTTTGCAATTGGGTTTAAAGGCGGTGCTGCTTTGGTTGATGGACCACCCGATTGGCTGATGGCAAGGACTCTTTTATTTGCAGTCGCTTTAAGTGCTTTGGTGCCCTTTATTCTGTTTCAATTCACAAAACGCTGGTTCACTCGAGCCACGGCCGCAGCCATTGCCGCCACTTATGGCTCGATCAGTGCTGTGACCTTTATTGCAGCCACTGGCTATCTTGATAATTTTGGAATCGAATGGGATGGCTACATGGTGGCCGCCATGGCTTTAATGGAAGCGCCTGCGATCATCGTTGGCATTTCATTGTTTTACGCAGGAACAAATTCTGCCATTCGTTGGAAGACTGTACTACACGAATCTGCCCTCAATGGCTCAGTGTTTCTCATCATGGGCAGCATGCTGGTTGGCGCCCTGACTGGCCAGAAAGGCATGGCCCAAGTCTCGCCTTTTGTGGTGGATTTGTTTGTGGGTCTGTTGTGCCTATTTCTTCTAGACATGGGCATACGAGCCTATCAGGAACTAAGACTTGCACGGCAATTGTTTACGATCAAAGAGTATGGTGTGATGATCGTCACCGCCTTAATCACTCCTATTATCGCGGCCACCTTAGCCACTCTTGGGGTGTGGGCTTTTGACATTAATGAAGGCAATGGGATGCTCCTTATTGTCTTGGCGGCTTCAGCCAGCTATATCGCTGTCCCGGCCGCCATGCGTTTGGCCATTCCAGATGCTCAGGTCAATGTTTACTTGCCCATGAGCCTCGCCATTACTTTTCCTTTCAATCTGCTGCTGGGCATTCCCGTTTATCATGCCCTAGCGGTGGCCGTGCAGTAACTTGAATGGCGATGGTCACGGGTTGTATATGGTCTGACCTGAGTTGGCATAGTCTCTTAACACCGAAGCTGCTTCCTCTCTGAGCACATCCGTCACCACCTCAATGCCTCGATCATTGAGGTCTTTAATCCAGCTGTTGGGTCGCGCACCCTCATCAAAACCTGCCAGCTCAGCATCCTCTTTATTGGCACCACAAACGACTCTTCTCACCCCAGACCAAGGAATCGCCCCCCAACACATGACACAGGGCTCGCATGAGGTAATGAGTGTTAGCGGCATGTCCTCCGCTGCAGCGAGATTCCAGGTCTTAAGCGCCTTTTGAGCCAGAGACAATGCCATGATCTCGGCATGTGCTGAAGAGCATGACTGAGCCTCTACACAGTTCACAGCAGCAGAGATGACTCGCCCTGTCGCCATCTGAACCACCAAAGCCCCAAAAGGCCCACCCGTCTGGTGGCTCACATTGGCCCGTGACAACTCAATGGCCAAACGCATGGCCGCCTCGACATCATCGGCTGGAAAACTCAATGGTCTGTCCTTGGCGTCAAACCAAGCTGGCAAGGAAACACATATGTTTTTTTCTAAATTAGACGTTTTTATGTTCATGCATCAACAACCATTGTTTTTTATCCACTCCTGGACCATAGCCACCGAGACTGCCGTCTGAGGCAATGACGCGGTGACAGGGGATGATAATGGGTATGGGGTTGGCACCATTGGCATTGGCCACCGCGCGTGTCGCCGTCGGTTTGCCCACCCGTTTGGCTTGCTCTGCATAGGCGATCGTTTTTCCGTAGTTGATCGTTTGCAGCGCATCCCAGCATTTGTTTTGGAAAGACGTCCCTGTGGGGGCCAATGGAACATCAAAATGTTTGAGCGCGCCAGAGAAATAGGCCACCAGCTGCTCTTTGACTTGATCCACCAAGGGATGGGGGCTCACCTTAATGTCTGTGACTGGTCGCCGAAACATCAGTTGCTCCAAACCGCGCTCATTGACTCGCCAGGCAATTACCCCGAAAGGTGCTGAGTTTAAGGCCGTTATATCCAGTAACCCCCAAAAGCTTGGCATGTTGGCTTCATTAGACATAGATTGCAGTCTACCCAACAGGGACTGGACAGG
>CBFHIS010000032.1:0-17807 GCA_965655975.1 Wenzhouxiangella sp. | reverse complement strand
ACCTCCCCCATGCGCGTGGGCGACCGAGAAGCGATCATCTTAGATGGGCCACCCATTCTGGATGTGTTGCCTGAGGTCTATGACGATGCCACCAACAAAATGGTCAGAAGCCTCGAGCCCAACACCGCCGAAGGCCGACCCACCCAAACCGCCGTGCGCAACCAAAAATTCGATTGGATTGGCTCGTTCGGCGCCGGTGCCTTGCTTTCCCAACAAGGCTCGCTGGTCTATTCGGGCGTGCACGTGAACGATGTCTATGCCTACTTCGCCACGGGCTTCAACCCAACCCAAACCTCAGGCGAGCCGTCTTTTCGCGCGATGAGCGAATTCCCCAACGACTCCGATGACATGGCCGCCATACAGGCCTACATGGACACCCACCGCCCCGACGTCACCTTGCACGATGCCAACGCCATGGTCATGGAACTCAAAACCTCTTGGGTTGATGCCGCGACTGTTGATCAAGAAAAGTTTGTGTTGATGCATGCCGAAGTGCCAAGGTTTGAGCCGAAGATGGGCAGTGACAACACGGTGTGGGAACCTGCGGGCACGGAGACCAAGACACTGGCGCTGACGGGCATTCACATTGTCGGCACGGTCAAAGACCACCCAGAATTTGTGTGGTCAACATTCGAGCACATCTCCAACGCGCCAGACAATACATTCATTTACACCACCGAAGACGGCATCGCCACCCAAGATTATGATCCCCAAGGCCGGTTCACTTTCCGCGCCGATGGGGTGTCTCTTTCTGGTGCCAATCGTGAGTGCATGACCCAAGTCTCCGACTCGCAGGCCAAAAAGCTCGGCGTCAAAGCAGGGGCCATTGTGGCGGTGGACGTTGCCGAACAACCCGTGTTTGGCACCAACAACCGCCCCGCGTGCGATGGGGGCATTGTGTCCTCGGACACCGTTCGAGACAGCCCATGGGGTGGTTACAACGCATTGGCCACACGCGCCATGTTTGAACCAGGGATCACCGATACCGCCACCAACAATGGCCGACTGATCACGCTCAATCGAGACATCATCGAGCAACTCAAAAACATCGACGATGTGCGCCAATACTATGTCCAAATTGGCGCCATGTGGACCGCGCTTCCAGAATCTCAAGCCAAAGCCAATGTGCCCTACCGCGATGGCAAAGCCCAGATGCAATCTGAAATCCGTGGCTCGAAGCGGCTGTATAACGCAACGATGGAGACCTACACCTATGCAGGCTCCCCGAATTGTCTCTCATGCCACGCCGTCGCCGAGGGTGCCAAAGACGACTTTGGGCCGTTTGCGCTCTCGCACATCTTTTCAAAGATCCTGCCGCTTGAGAAAACAAACAACCACCAGGAATGAGTCATTGATGAGGGCGCGCACAAAGACAACAGCGCGACCGAGGCGGTGGTCGCCACTGGCTGCACCCGTGGTTGCCTGTGTCTTGGTCATCGCATTGGCCGCGTGCGCGCCGATCTCGATCACCCCCGATCCCGACACCCAAGACACCCTGCCACCCCTGACTTGGCCTCAGGGGACCCAGTATCGCATCGACCCCACCCGCTCAGAGTTTCGGGTGCAATTGAGTGCAGAGGGGCCACTGGCCCGCTTTGGACACCCGCACGTGATTGGCACGCGCGCCATCGATGGCCAGATGGTGGTGCCAGAGAATTGGCAAGAGACAGTTTTTCGAATCGCTTTTGATGTCGATGACTTACTGGTCGACCCACCGCTGTGGCGAGAACAAGCCGGCCTCGTCGCTGAGATTCCCCAAAAAGACATCGATGCCACCCGCCAAAACATGCGGTCGGTCAGCCAACTCAATGCCGATACTTTTCCAATGATCCAGTTACAAAGCCATTTGATCGAGGGCAGCCGACACGAACCACAGATCACGGTGTGGGTCGAGGTGGCCGGGCACGTCAGTCAACAAACCCTCCCCGCATTGGTTCATTGGGGATTGAATTCCAAACATGGCGCAAGCCAGACCCACAGCGATGAACTGATTGTCTCGGCAGCCACCACTTGGCGCTTGAGCGAGTTGGGCATTGAGCCCTTTTCAGTGTTTGGTGGTGGCTTGAGAGTCGGCGATGAGATCGAGCTTCGGGTGAGGCTCTATGCCGTCTCGGGCAACGACCAGTCAATGGTTGACTGACCCTGTGCGCGAAGCCAGGCGTTGGCTTGGGAGAAATGCCCACAGGTTAGAAAGCCACGGTGGGCCGACAGCGGCGATGGGTGGGGTGCTTTTAAGATCAGATGTTTGTCTGCATCCAACATTCCGCTTTTTTTCTGAGCCTGTGCCCCCCAGAGCATAAACACCACATGCGGGCATTTTAGGTTGACCACCTCAATCACCCGATCGGTGAAAGACTCCCAACCTTTGTTTTGGTGGGCGCCCGCTTGGCCATCTTCCACACTCAACACAGCATTCAACAACAACACCCCTTGCTCGGCCCAGTGCATCAAATGCCCGTGCTTGGGCATTTTGATGTTCAAGTCGTGTTCGATGGCTTTGTAGATGTTTTTTAAAGACGGCGGGATGGCGACACCGGGTTGAACCGAAAACGACAGCCCATGGGCTTGATTGGGCCCGTGGTAGGGGTCTTGGCCCAACACCACCACTTTGACCTTGGATGGGGGCGTGACATTGAGGGCTTTGAACATGTCGGGCCCTTTGGGATAAATCACCGCCCCTTGGCGCTTTCTCTCCAGCAAAAAAGCCTTGAGCGCTTGCATGTGCGGGGTGCTAAATTCATCGCCCAGCTCAGCCAGCCACTCAGGGTGGAGATCAACGTTGGATTGGGGCGTGTGGCTACTTGTCGCGCTCATGGTCAAAAAGCATAGCAGGCTTTGACAGTGAGCTCTTGATCCCAGCGGTATACTTACTTGATTACGAAAAACAAACGATTGGATAAAGGTTTTTAAGACATGAGCATTCAAACCGATGCGGTCATCATTGGCGCAGGCCCCGTGGGTCTGTTCCAGGTCTTTGAATTGGGGCTATTGGGCCTGAAGGCAGAATTGGTCGATAGCCTCCCCCAACCCGGCGGGCAATGCTCGGAGCTTTATCCAGAAAAACCCATTTATGACATCCCCGCCTACCCATCCATTGGCGCACAGGAATTGGTCGATAAGCTCCTAGAACAAATCGCGCCTTTCAATGCGGGCATGCACTTGGGTCAGCAAGTAGAAACTTTTGAGAAAAAAGACGATGGTCGCTTTCGGGTGGTGACTTCTAAAGGCACCGAGTTCGATGCCGGTGCGGTGATCATTGCGGCGGGCTTGGGTTCGTTCTTGCCCCGAAAACTCAAAGCCAAAGGCTTGGATGACATCCATCAGCCACCGGTTCACTACAAGGTCACCGATCGGGGCGCGTTTGAGGGCAAGCGCTTGTTGATTTTGGGTGGTGGCGATTCCGCGCTCGATTGGACCATGGACTTGGCCGACGTGGCCAGTCACATTGATTTGATCCATCGCCGCGCCGACTACCGCGGTGCACCGGCCTCGGTCGATAAAGTCAAAGCCTTGGCCCATGAGGGCAAGGTGTCCTTGCACCAGGGCATGATCACTCAGGTGATCAGTGACCATGGTGCGTTCCAAGGCATCGAGATCATGGACCTTGAGAAAAACAAAAGCCTTGTTGAAGGCGATGAGGTGCTGGTCTTTTGGGGCCTCTCCCCCGATCTTGGGCCCATTGCCGATTGGTCATTGGACATTGAGAAAAAACAAATCACCGTCGACACTGAAAAGTTTCAGACATCCGTAGAGGGTGTGTTTGCCATTGGCGACATCAACACCTACCCCGGCAAAAAGAAGTTCATTCTATCGGGCTTTCATGAAGCCGCACTCGCCGCATTTGGGGTGCAGAAATACATCCATCCCGACAAGCGTCAGTTTGTCCAATACACCACCACCAGCCCCATCATGCACGAACGCCTGGGTGTCGAGACGCCACCCAAGTAAGGTGGCAAGTGATGTGATCGGGGCGCTTGCCTCAGGCAGGCGTGGGGGTGGCTTGGTTTTGGTAGATCGATAAAGTTCGATCGCGGCGAATGACGCTGTAGCCTGCAAAAATAAACAAGATCCCAATGAGCTCGGTGACATAGAGCACATAGGTCTGGCCAAACTTTGCCATGGTGCCGCCTATGCCTGGCAACAAACCACCCATGGCGATCAAGCCATTGCCCCAAAAACGCCCTTTGAACTCAACGGTCTTGAAGTACTTGGCCGCTGAATAAATGGCGCCACCGACCAAAAAGATAAAGGCATAGATGTTCACAAACGGTGTAATCGCTCGGATGAACGTCCACTCTAAGACATTGCCTTGGAGCTTGTGGGTCACCACGCTCTCATCCAAAGGCGAGGCAATCACGAGGGCCGATGAGATCACCAACACCACCAGCAGCACCGCCGTCATCTTGTGCGCCAATGCTCTGGGCATCAGCAAATACACCGTCCCTTGGGCCAATGGCACGCCACCCAAGAAAGCGCCAGCGATATACCACGACTTAAACACCAAAGGCGACCAGCCATACAAGGTGTGAATGGATTCAACCAAGGTCCCAATGCCATAACAGACCACCCCAATCGTCCACCACATTAAATATAAAGCCTGCGGCTTGGCGCGCCAATGGTGATAAATCACCCAGAAAAAATAGACACAAAAAAGGGTGGTTAAGATGGGGATATAGGCGACCAATGGCATGTTGAAAGAACCCTCAGTTGGCGCCCTCTGGCACCAAACCCAAATCAAAGGACACGCCCACACGGTTTTCAATGAAGTCGGTGTCTGCAAACTCACCGGTTCCAACGTTGAAATCCAAGCGGAAGATTTCGGCCTGGCCCTGTAAGCGAGCGTCACCCGCCTCATCGGTGATCAAACGCATCTCGACGGGTTGGTCTTCGCTGATGTTTTTAATGCGTAAAGTTCCTTGTGCCAGATAAGCAAACTCGCCAGAGCTTGTTGCAATGGCTTCACTCGACCATTGGGCTTGGGGGAATTGATTGGCCCAGAAAAACTCTTGGCCTTTGAGGGTTTGATCGCGGTCTCGGCTATTGGTATCGGCAGAGCCTGTCTCCACCACCACCTCAATGGTGGCGGTTTCTAGATTCGTCCCAGCCAAACAGATGCGCACTGAGAAGTCTTCAAACTCACCATCAAAGCCTCGACCTTCGGTGACCCCATCAAACGCCAATACCCCACTGTCTTGATTGGCGCTGTAACACTGGGTCTCTGCGGCCATAACCGACAGCCCCCCACTGAGCAAGCTCAAAGAAACCAGGCCTTGGCACATCAGGTTGGTTGCGATAGATCTCAAGGTCGGTTTCCCCATTGGGGCAGCATCCTTTTTAGAACGTTGTCTTTCAAAATAAAGTGGTGGCGCAGCGCGGCCAAAACATGGATCGCAACGACGGCAATTAAGAGTCTACCCACCCACTCGTGAAGTTCGTAGAAAAACGCCTCACCCGCCTCGCTGGCCTCGATCAAAGAGGGGAATGAAACAGGCCCCCACCAGTAATCCCCATAACCGGCCGCTTGCGAATAAAACCAACCCGAAAGGGGCACGATGAAGATCAAGGCATATAAGGCCACATGCCCCAGCTTGGCCGCCCAAACCTCCCAATTGGCCAAGTGCTTCGGCAGCGGGGGTGGCGCATTAAAAAATCGCCAAAGCAATCGCAAAATTGCCAAGGCCAACACCGCCATGCCAATGGTTTTGTGTTGGGTGACCAACTCAAGGCGCGCGCGTATCGCTTCAGTTTCCTCAATACGCCAAGCCCAGGTGTATTGAAACGCAATAAGAAACACCACAGCCCAGTGAAAAAACTGTGCCACAGCACCATAACGTTTCGGCTTTCGACTCAGTTGCATCTGGACGTCCTCCGTCGTTTTGTGACCCCTCTTTGTTCAATTTTCAAGGTCGCATGCCCATGTGACAGGCAGGCGACATGCCGTGGCCGTCTGTTCGGTGGCAAAAATCTTATGGCAGATCAATCGCCTCGGACGCACCCATGCCAGGACCTAGGATCATGGCGTTTTCCAACACCCGCATGGCGCCCAACTGCGCCGCTCTAAACGCAGGCGCGTGGGCGAACAAGATCACCTGACCGCGACCGACACGCTCACGGGTGACATAGGCAGACGAGACGATGCGCTCACGCGCCTCAGGCCACAACAAGCCCCCCATGCGAATGGCCACATTGTGATCTTCGGGCACCGGCGCCCAGTTTAAGTGGCGCGCCGGCTGGCCTTGGGCAGGGATATACTGACCCAAGCGAAGCACGGCTTGGGCGCGACCTTGGGCCATCATCACCGGTGAGTTGGAAAACAACACCGACAAAAACTCATTGCGCCCCGCGCTCAGCCAATGCTCGCCCACCGAGCGGGTCGCGACCAACGCACCCGATGGCATAAATTGCGCCTGCCACTGGTCTTTGCGTTTGCGCTCAGCGCCTGCCGGCAGTTTCTCCTCAATCGCTGACCATGGATGGTCTGCAGCACCCACCTCTTGCCCCCAAATGTTCGCCGGCAGCGGATCGTTCCAAGCCGCCCACTCGCGGTGCAGCTGGTCTTGGTACGGGGCGATGTCGTCTTCAATGACCTGATCGATCATGCGGGTGGTGACCATGGGCTCATCGCCTGCCATCAAGCCACGCGCCGAATTCCCCACCGCAATGAGCGTCCCGCCTTGTTCCACCCAAGTCTTGAGTGCGTTTTTCATGGATTGGGGCATACCAGGCCCACCCCAACGCTCGGGCAAATACACGACGTTGTAGCGGCGAAGATCCATCCAGCCGGCGCGTTTTTCGTCGAGTTGGCTCGACCGAATGCCAAGGCGGTGATCGAGCATCCACCAGACCGCCCCGACATCGAGCATGTTGGCCATGCCCCGTGAGATCAGGGCAATCTGGGGTTGGGTCAACACCCGCCATTGGCGGCCACCCAGATCGGCCAAGTCCCCGGGCGCTCGACCAAACTCAACCGCGTGGACGGGCAAACCCAAAGCGTCAGCGGTCGCCTCAACTCTGGCGACCCAATCACCGAACTCGCGGTTGTCATCGGCGGTGATGGCAATCGAACCCACCGGCAATGGCATCCCATCGAGCGCTGAAGCTTTTTGGTTGGCTCGAACGTGGATGCCTTGCTCCATCAAACGAGCGGCTAAGGCGTTGGTTCTGTCATCATGACCCGAGGCCACCATCGCGATGGTTTGCTCGCTGGCGGCTTGGACGGCATAAGAGACCATCGGCTCATGGGTTTGGGGGTCGATCGTTTCTAGATTGTTGGTCAAATGCTCAGGGACTTCATAGGCGTCCAAACCAAACATCATGGTGATGTTCCACCCGGTGGTGTCATAGATGGTGCTGCCACCCTCACCCAACACCGCCTCGCGTTCTTTTCTCAGCGCAAACTCGGAGACTTGGGGATCAAACTCGAACATCGCCGCCAGCGAGCGGGCTTCGGGCTGGCGGTTTCGCAACACCAGTGAGCCTTTCGGGAGCGTGACGTTTCGCTCCACTTGACCCAAGGGGTTGGTCGCTTGCGAGATGCGCGTGTCTTCGGTGACTTGGTGAATCTCAAAATCTTGGATTTCGACCAGATTCAGCAAGTCCTTCAATCGACCCACGTTGTCGGTGGGCAGAATCACCCATGACCGATCGGCATAGGGTCCATTGGACGAGACCACAGCAGCGCGGTCTTTGGCAAAGGCCTCGAGCATGGTCTCGCGCTCGCGCGCCAAGGTTTCGAGATTGGCCATCGATGAGATCACCTGGTGGTGCACCGATTGCTTGTAGCTGATGTTGTGGGTCAGGCGTTGCACCCCATCTTCAGCGAGCCGAGCTTGTTCATACAAAATGCCCAAAGCCCCGCGCATAGAGGCCCAAGCATCGGTGTAGCCGGGATACCAGTCCTCATGCCACTCGCCTGAGTAGTATGGATAGCCAAACGCATCATAGGCGCGTGCTTGGTCATCGGCAAACACGTTGGCCATGTCTTTTCGATACGGTGGCAAGTTGGGATTGTGCGGCTCGCGGGCTGGTGAAAATAGGTAGGTGTCTTGCGCGCCCATCTCATGGGCATCCACCAACAAAACCGGACGCCATTGGGTGATCGCTCGGATCCGACCGCGGGTCTCGGGGTGGCGCGCATAAATCCAGTCGCGGTTGAGATCAAACAGGTAATGATTGCCCCGACCATAAGGCCAGTAGCCGGTGTGTAGCAGTGACTGATCATCGATGTTGGGATGAAGGCCACGGTTTTGGTCCAGCGCATTTAAGTGGCGCTCACGGCCATCGGGGTTTTTGTTGGGATCAACAATCACCACCAATTCGTCCAACAGGGCTTGAGTCTGTTGGGATTGATCAGCGGCCAGGTGATGCATGACGACCAATGAGGCATCCGAGCCTGAGTTTTCGTTGCCATGGATGGAATAAGACATCCACGCCACCGCGGGGGTCTCTGCGATCAACGCATCACGCGCTCTATCGCTCAAGCCATCGCGGGGATCGGCCAGGCGAGCCATGTTGGCTTGGATGCCCTCGACACGCGCTAAGTTCTCTGGCGAGCTGATCACCAAGTAAACCAATGGGCGGTTTTCATATGTTCTGGCGTATTCGACGATGTTGACCCGGTCCGAGCGCTCGGCCAATTGGTGGGCGTATTCAACGATCTCAGCCGAGCTGGCAGAGCGCTCACCGACTGGAAAGCCCAGCACCTCATCGGGTGTGGGAATGGATGGATCCAGCTGGCTGTTCTCAGGATAGAGTGAGATCTCGTAGGCCAGTCCCTCGATGGGTGTGGATGCGGGCCGACCATATGGGGTTTGGGCCCAGGCGGTGAGTGCCAGCCCAGTCAAGAGGACGGCCATCAAAAAAGAACGCGTTGTGCTGGTGTGTCGAATCATCATTCAAGCTCTTTAGTTTATTTAAAATTGAGGTCTAAAACCAAAAAAGGCATTGATGGCAGTGATCCATCAACACCCCTTCTACTGAGTGTAAACAATTTAGCGCTGAATATCCCAGCGTCTTCGGTGCGAAGGTGGCTGATTTTCAAATTGGATCTCAAAGGTCATGGTCATGCGCCAATCCGAGCGGCGTTTGCGGGACAGCTGATCCACAGGCCAGGCGTGTTCGGGCTGAAACTCCACAAACAGCCAGGGACGCAGGAATTGCCGCCTGAGCCTGACTGATACGAAATACTCTTCAGCCTCAAAGCTTGGCCGCGTATCACCAAAGGCACCCAGATCGGCGCGGAGTGCGGTGCGCGCGTCAAGCTGTTGGTAGGCGATGAATACGCTGTTCCAATCCACCCCTTCTGAGGCTTCAGAGAACGTGGCCCGAGTGGTCCAGCGGATCAAGCGCTCGAGCCTTGGCGCCCATTCTAGATCGAGCCGCGATCGGGTGCCAAAGCCATCGAGCCGCTCCCAAAAGGCCGTTTGTGTGCCCCGCACCAAAGTGGCTCTACTGGGCCTGGCTGAGACCCGATAGCGCGTCGACAGCCTGGGGTTGAGGCTACCTGACTCAACTCGGACCGTGGCATCGAGATCGGTTAAACCCTCCAGCCCTTCGCCTAAAATAAATCGAAAACCAAGCCGTGTTTTGTCGTCTTCACCCTCTAAACCCAAGCCATTGAGACCTTCTCCAGACACATCTTCGTCGCGACTGATCAGGAGACGAACGCGATCTGAAAACTGCGGCAACACAATGTTGGCACGGACTTGCAGGCCACCACTGGTGCCCTCTCGTTGATCCCATCCGATGGCGCTTCGCACCCGTATGAAGCTGTTGATCGGGTTTTCTTCCAGTGAGCGGGGGTCCCCAAAAAAACCATCAAACCACACAGCCGGCGCGCACAAATACTCATTGAGGTAGGAATAAGAGCGATCGAGCCAGCTGTCGCCCACTGCCTCATGGCCACAAACAGACTCAATCGTGGCCTCATCCGCTGCGGATGAGACGGAATTTTTGGCATTTTGGGCATTAAGGGGCTCAATGTGAGGGCTGGTGGGGGATTTTTTTTCATCCGCGTCAGCCGCCCAAACACAGGCGCAAAGCAAAGCGGAGACGGCCACCACGGCGATTGATGACGCCCGAGTAAGAATATTCTGATTACAAAAATTTGTCATCGCCATTGAAATTGCCATTCAATCGGTGCTAGCGTTAATTTTCCTTTTAGGAAAATACTGATCACTAACCAATCCATCCGTAGGGGGATTAAGATGCAAAAATATCACCACTCGGCCGTCATTGCGGTCATCAGCACCCACGCCAACCGTGCCTCTATTGTGGCACCTTTGCTCAAACGCCACGAGTTAACGACTTTAAACTTCAGGTCCTGTGCCCACTTTTTGCAGCACACGCCCACCAATGCCGTGGATCTCATCATTATTGAAGGCTACACCCTCACGCACACCGAAATCCAATTTTTGAAAAGCTTTCGGGATTCAGAGCACGCCATGATCCCCATTTTGGTCATTGCTGGCAACAACGATGAGGCTTTAGCCAGCATGGCGCTTCGGGCAGGGGCCGATGATTTTATGCGCAAACCCCTAAAACAAGGCGAGTTGCTGGCGCGCATTGAAAAGAGCTTGAGGCACACCCTGCACCCGAAATTGGCGCGGACCAAATTTGGTGCTTTTGAGTTCTTGGTGGGACAACGTCAATTGTATTTTAAAAATCAATTGACGAAACTCCGGCCCAGGGAGTTTGACCTACTGCTGTGCTTGTTCCAAAACGAAGGGCAAGTGGTGGCACGCGACGTGTTGTTGATGAACGTCTGGCAAACCGTCCCGAGCCTGCCGACCCGCTCGATTGATACCTATGTCAGCCGGCTCAGAAAGCGTTTTGGGCTTGATGGCAGCTCAGGTTGGATATTGAGCAGCATTTATCAACGGGGCTATTGCTTGATGGAAGCACAGGAGGTCCATCAAAATTCACGTCAGCGGGCGGCCGAGGAGGCGCCCGCTTACGATGTGACCATTAAACATATCCCACCGCCTGCCCGGGGATAACCTCCTTGATCCCGCCCTCGTGCGTCAGATCCTGACGCCAGGGCGGGCACAATCATCCCTTTACAGTGGCGCCTGTCGGTCTATGTGGGTTGGTTGTCGTTTCCTGCCAAGTCTCCGATCGGTTCTGTTCGTAAAATTAAATTCATTCTTGAGCGATCAAATGAACCTAGGGGTGATCAAATTTATGCAAGCACCGCAAAATGTTTGGCGAATCGCGATTGTTGATCAACAATCTGGTCCACAACGGTTGTGGCGACGGGCATTGCACCAAAACCACCAACTGCAATTTTTCGACTCATGCCAGGCGCTTCTGGCCAATATGCCCGCCAGCCCCGATGTGATCTCCAACGAAGCGCCTCATTTGCTGATTGTGGATTGGGATGGTCACAATGGACAAGCCGGGCAGTTGCTCCATACGCTGCGTCGCGAGAACGAAAACGGCACCGCCACCATTGCCGTCGTTGATGAAGAAGCGCCTCATGAGGCCTTGGATGCCTGCTCGGCTGGTGCCAATGAGTTCATCACCCGCCCCGTCGATCAATATGAGCTGCTCACACGCGTGGTCAATTTGCTCGAGCACCGCCCAAAGAACCTCTCACTGCCGGAACACTACCCGCCCTTTCGATTTGACCTGAATCGGCGCACCCTCACCTATGCCGGTCAACTCTACCGACCGCGGCCACGAGAGTTTGATTTGATGTTGTATTTCTTTCGCCGACCCGATGAGGTCATCACCCGCACCGCACTCAAAGACAACGTGTGGTTTGGTGACTCCGACGATTGTCGGTCGATCGACACCTACATCAGCCGCATCCGCCGTTTGTTTGGTTTAAACGGCGAAAGTGGGTGGCTGATTAAATCCGTCTACCGACGCGGTTATCGCTTGATCCCGTTCGATGAGGCTTCACCGGATTGAGGGATGGATCGCTGGGTCTTTGGCCTCAGCGCGCCCGCCCGGCTCGCCTCGGTTGCGCGTGAAAAACGCGACACCGGCTTGGGCGATTGATTGAACGATGACATAAAGGCACGGAATCAAGACCAAGCTCAACACCATCGCACTCATCAAGCCCCCAATGACGGCGATGGCCAAAGGCTGCATCAAGTTGGCCCCAGAACCCATGCCCAATGCCAAGGGCAGCATGCCAGCCACCGTGGTCAGGGTTGTCATCAAAATCGGACGAAGACGAACGGCACCGGCTTCAATCACCGATTGTTGAACATCAAGCCCCTTGCGCTGAGCGCGCTCAATATATTCCACCAACAAAATGGCGTTGTTGACCACAATGCCGACCAGCAAAATCAGTCCCAGAAAGGCCGGGGCGGATAATGGCGTGCCCGTTGCCCACAACATCCCCACCACACCAATCACACTCAACGGCGCTGCGGCCATGATCACGATTGGGTTGGAAAGTCGCTCGTATTGCACAGTGAGGACCACGAACACCAAAAAAAGCGCCAACAAAATCACGGTGAGCATCTCGCGGTCGGTCTCTTCAATGGTCTCGAATTGCCCACCAAAAATCATCCCGTAGCCTTCCGGTAAGCCCAACGCATCCACGCGCGCTCGGATGGCTTCCATGATGGAGCCCACATCGTTGAGCTCGGTGTTGAAGCTTCCCGTGATGCGCTGCACGCGAACTTGGTTTTCTCGCTCAATGTCCTCAGGCCCATCCCCCAAGGCAAAGGTGGCCACTTCAGACAGTTGCACCGGCCGACCATTGGGCGCTGCGATCATCAATTGCCCCAGCTCGTCGGGATTGGCGGTGACTTCTCGCGGCAAGCGCACACGCACATCGTATTCGTTGCTGCCCGCTGAGTAGCGCGTCGGCAGCGCGCCTGTGACCGCATCGCGCAGGGCCCGGCCCACTTCAGCCACATTGAGCCCCAAAGCCGCCGCCCGATCTCTGTCCACATTGATGTTTAAAAGCGGCATGCGGTCTTCTCTAGACATCTGCAAATCAGCCAAGCCAGGGACGCCCTCGAGGCTCTCCAACAACTCACGGGCCAGCGCCTGCATCAGATCGAGATCATCACCAACAACCATGAGCTCCATGTCATCGCCCGACGAGCCAAAGTTGAGCCCAGGAATCCGGGGTGGTCTCACCCAAATACCGGCATTGGGAATATCGAGCGAGCGAAGTTTCTGGTTGGCTTGTTGCGCCCACAAACCCCCGGGCAACTCAGGTCGAAGCGAAGCATCGGACAAGGTCACATCCATCCGCGCAAACCCAGGGCGCTCGGACACCACACCGCCGTACAGGTGCCCACCGGCCATCGCAAACACATTCTCCACATGGGGCATGTCTTCCAATGCCTGTTCGATCATGCGCGAGGCTTGATTGGTTTGCTCGGGTGACGTGCCGGCTGGCAGCCACATCCTGACTTCGACTTGGCCATCGTCAAGCTGGGGCAGAAACTCGGTGCCCAATCGGCCCATGCCCCAAATGGCCACCACAAACAACGCCACCGATACGCCGATGATGCTCCAGCGCCAAGCCAAAACACCACCCAAAATTCGACGGTAAAAATCCACGAGCTGATTGATCTTCCCATCCACCCAGACAAAGGCCTTTGTTTCGTTAAAGCGCGACTTAAATGTCACTTTGCCAAACTGGGCCGCCAGCATCGGGACGACCGTCAAAGCGACTGCCAGCGAGGCCACCACCGCAAACGAAATGGTCAAGATCAGCTCTTGGAAGACCAGCGCCGCCATGCCGGTGATCAACAAAAATGGCACCACCGCCGCCAAGTTGGTCAAGGTGCCCGCCGTAATCGCCGAGATCACCTCATCGGCACCTTCGTGCGCGGCCTCTTGAGGGTCCTCTTTTAACTGTTCCTGGTGTCGGGCGATGTTTTCTAACATCACAATGGCGTTGTCTAGCAACAAACCCACACCCAAAGCCAAGCCACCCAAGCTCATGACATTCAATGTCAGCCCACCCAAGCCCATCAGAGCAAAAGTGAACAAAATGGCCAGCGGGATGGATAAGCCAATCACAAAACTTTTTCTCAGCGAGCCCAAAAACGCCAACACCACGAGCATCGCCAAGCTTGCCCCTAAGATGGCAGCAGAGCTCACTGCCTCGACAGAACCGCGAACAAAATAAGCCCCATCGCGGGTTGCCTCCCAGTTGATGTCTTGAGGGATAAACCCAGACTCTTCCAGGCCATTGACCGTTTGGTTGATCGCATCAACCACTTCGACCACATTGGCCTCAGGCAGCTTGTAGATCGAGAGCTCGGTGGCTGGGACACCATCTAGACGCACAAACACGCGCTCTTCTCTAAAACCATCCCTGACATCGGCAACTTCACTCAAACGAATGCGCCGATCGGAATTGGGCACCGCCAGCAACAAATTGCCAATGTCTTGGGGCGATGAAAAACGACCATCGGTGCGGGCCATGACATCGAATTGCGGCGAGGTGATGTTGCCGGCGGCCACATTGACATTCTCAGCGCTGAGCTGATCGGCAATGTCTCTCAGCGTCAATTGATACGAGCGCAACCGGTCTTGATCGAGAACAATCTCAATTTCCCGAATCTGCCCACCCGCGGCTTCCACCGATGAGACGCCCTGAATCGATTGAAGCTGAGGCAAGAGCCGTTGTTCGACCCAATCGCGCACGTCTCTGGGTGATCGGGTGGCCGATGAAAAGCCCGCACGCCAAATCGACCACTCACCTGGATCCCATTTACGAACACGGGGTGGGTCGATGTCTCTGGGAAGTCTTGCTCGGGTACCCTCAATCGCGCGGGCGGTGTTTTGTAGTGCCACATCCAAGTCCACGCCATGCTCGAAGGTTAAACTCACGTTCGCTCGACCTTCCGAGGCTCTCGAAGAAAGCTTGGAGAGGTTTTCAACAGAAGCCAAGCCCCGCTCTAAGACACGCGTGACCTGTTCTTCCATGACCTCGGTGGCGACACCCGGGTAATTCACCGAGACCCTCACCAAGGGGTACTCGACCTCTGGCAATAAATTGACGGGCAGACGGCCAATGAAAAACAGACCCAAAACAACCACAATCGATGCAATCGCCAACGTCCCAATGGGGCGGCGAATGGCCGCGTGGGTCAAGCCACCGTAATAGCGCGTGCCACGGGCCGGATCGTCTTGGTAGCGTTTGTCTAACGTTTTTTGCTCGCTCATGTCGATTGTCCTGATGAACCAGACCGGCTGGCCCACTCAACGATGCGCACCTTATCGCCTGGTCGCATTTCACTCGGGTTTGAGGGCACGACTCGATCGCCGACCTCTAAGCCCGAGACCACCTCACGCCAAGAACCCCGGCTGATCCCCAACTCCACATCGCGTCTTTGCAGGGTCATGTCCTCATCGATCACCATGACATACGCCTCACCATTGAGTTCAGCCACAGAAATTGCAGGAATGGCCAAAACGTCTTCATAAGACTCCACCAACAAATTCACCCGCGCCAGATAACCGGGTCGAATCGGCAAGCCCTGTTCATTGGGAATTTCAACTTCCACGGTGATCAAGCGGCTGTTGACATCAGCGGCTGGGAAAATGCGCCTAATTCGACCGTCGATCGGCGTTTCTTTATGAATGGCATCGATGCTGACATCGACGCTTTGACCTTCTTCGAGTTGGCCCACATCGAGCTCGGAAATGCCCAGTCGGACCACCAGACTCGACAAATCAGCAATGGAAAACAAAGCCCCATGGCGCGCAACCGCCTCACCCGGCTCAATCATCCGATCAACCACGGTGCCGGTGACCGTGGAGGCGACTTGACCAAAATCCACGCGCGTTTGCCAAAGCTCCACATCGGACCGGGCCACGTCCAACTCAGCACGCGCGGTCTGGAAACTGGCCTCGTCCACATAATCTTTGGCTTTGAGTTGCTCGAAGCGGGCAAAGTTGGCTTCACGTTCTTCCAGCCGGGCTTTGGCACGCGCCAGCTCCGCGCGTTGCTCGCGCACGTCGATCTCGGCCAAAATTTGACCTTGGCTCACCACATCGCCCTCTTCGACCGCCACATCAGTAACCACCCCATCGGTTCTGGCGGCCAATTCAATGGTGCGAAGCGCTTCGACGGGATTGGACACGCTAATAGAACGGGACAGGTCTTGTCGCTCCACCGGCGATGACAACACAGGAATCGCCATGGGTGTGCGCCCCGCGCCACCACGCTGGCCTTCAGGCGAATCGTTTGAGCAAGCAGCCAAGAGCACCACCCCGACCACCGCCAAGCCCAGCGCTCGTGTGATTGGGTGTGCTTGCTGAGTTGTTCTGGAGATCGTGGCCAATTCGCTGTCCTTGATGTATGGGTTCGATCTTGTGTTGCAAGATCAGATGAGTCTGGTGGCTCTTGGTTCCATGGCAATCAAGCCAAGAAACCAAAGTCACATCAGCAACATCTTATTATGACCGAAGTGAGCCCAATGACAATGCATGATCACACTGAATAATCACCGCGCATATGGCACTCAATCAAGCAACGCGGGGCAAATCCTCATGGGTTTGCGGGGAGAGGCGTTTGAGAATGGCGGAGCGGTCGGCGCAATGAACGAGCTCAATCGTGCCATCGAAGTGTTCGATCAAAGCGGTGCAGCTTTCCACCCAATCGCCGCAGTTAAGATAGTCGATGCCATCGATGTGACTGATCTCAGGCCGGTGGATGTGACCACAAATTAATCCATCAACGCGGTGGTGGTCGGCGGCTTTCACCACGGCTTGTTCAAAATTGGAAATATACTTCACCGCGTTTTTTACTCGCTGCTTGAGAAACGCGGCCAAGGACCAATATTCCAAGCCCATCCATGACCGAAGGCGGTTCACCCAGCCATTCATTTTCAAAAGTAGGTCATACAAACCCGCTCCGATCATGCCCAATAGTTTTGAGCTGACCACCGCGCCATCGAATTGATCGCCATGCAGTACCAATAAACGACGGCCATCGGGAGTCTCGTGGATGATCTCATTGGCAATTTCAACATTGCCAAGGGCCAGGCCCAGATAATCACGCATGACTTCATCGTGGTTTCCGGGGATGAACACCACGCGGGTGTCGTGCTTGGCCTTACCCAAGATCGAGCGAATCACGTTGTTGTGGTCTTGCGACCAATAGCGCTTTTTCCTCAATGCCCAGAAATCAACGATGTCGCCAACCAAATAGAGATTCTCGCAACGCATGCGGCGCAAGAACTTCAAGAGATGATCGGCGTTGCAACCTGAAAAGCCCAGGTGAACATCCGAGATCCAAATGGAGCGCACGTGACGTGCGAAGGCAAATTGATCGGCCTTATCAGAGGTGGCAGTGGCATCCATGAACTGACTCCGCTGGGTTTATCAAACCCTATCCCCTAAAGTTGTCAGTTCTGTGGCATTGACTTGACTGTTTGATGACAACTGACCCTTAGGGCCTGCGTAGCTTCACCGACTCTGCCATTGTCCTTATAAGATGAGTCGAAAATGATCTGATTGGCTCGGCAGTTGTTGGCGAGTCAATATGAACGCGTGAACAGTGCATTGCCGACCATGGTAAAACTGTGGTTTCACGCTTATTTTTTGTGAGGGGAAACAGACACCATGAGAATTGACAACACCGTTTTTCGTCTTCTGCTGCTGGTGATTTTGAGTTTGGCACCAATCGCCGTTATGGCCCAAACCACTTTGTCGTGCGATGAGGACGAATCAGCGCGCACCTTCCATGTCTCAGCACAACCCAGTGCCGATGGGTTGCTGGCGATTCCTGGCGTGGCGTTGGGTGGATCCGGCACCTTCGAGTTGTTGGTGGCACAACAGGCCAGCGCCGAGGGCTATCGCTCTGTCTCGGTCGACAACAA
>CBFHIS010000031.1:0-18353 GCA_965655975.1 Wenzhouxiangella sp. | reverse complement strand
TGGGCCCAAAGTCTTGATCGGGCGCGTACCACAACACCTTGCCCGCCCTTAAGTGGCGCACCATGCCACGCAAGTCATCGCGGTCAAACATGTGCTCGGCATAACGTTGCCGACCTTTGTTTTGGAAGCGCTCCAACACCGGGTTGTCTAAGGGGCGATAGATGCCACTGGAGGGACAGGCTTGGCCAAACACCCGTGCGGCCCATTCCAAGCACACATTGTGTCCGGTGACCAGCAATACCCCCTGCCCCGTGGCGGTGATTGCCTCGATGTGCTCTAGCCCAACCACTTTGCCATCATCCAAAGAGACGGGCTTTTTTTGAGTCCAGGCAACGGCCATTTCGCCAACGGCCTCACCAAGGTATAAAAAGTGTTGTCGGCGGATGGCTTCGCGCTCAGCCACACTCAGCATTGGGAAGCACCAGGCCAGATTTTGATCGACAATTTTCTTTCGCCGGTTGAGGGTTTTCTCCATCACCCAACCCAGCCACCGCGTGAGCCATCGGGCCCGACGAACCCCAACTCGCCCCACCCCATCAATGGGCAACAAAAGAACGTGGGTCATGAGCCGTTGGAGCATTGAGCGCAACATGTCACTATTATCACGACTTTTGATGTGGTCTGTGAGACACTTCGTGACACCATGTTGTGGATTTATCGTGCCCTTGTCTTCTTGCTGGAACCCTTCGCGCTGAGGCGACTGGCACGCTTGGCTGAAAGCTCGTTGGAGCCAACCAAAGCCGCTGAAACCACAAGGCTTGGGCATTTCCCATTGCGCCCCGCCGATGCCCCACCACCGGATCTTTGGCTACACGGCGCCTCGGTGGGTGAGGTTGCCACGCTCGCGCCTTTGATCGAGCATTGGTTGGGCAAGGGCCAGCGTTTGATGGTCACCACCTTCACCCCGACAGGGCTCGATCAACTCCATGCTCGGTTTGGTTCACGCATCGAGTCGGCCTTCTTGCCATTGGACAGCCGAGCGGCGGTGCGGCGTTGGTTGGAGGTGATTCAGCCACCGGCTTTGGTGGTCGCTGAAACAGAATTGTGGCCCGAGCTGTATCACCAATGCCAACAAGCTGGCATACCCATCGTGGTGGTGAATGCGCGCCTATCGAAACAACGCTTGGCACGCTACCGTCGCGGGCGCTGGCTGTATCGGCACGCCATCCAAGCGATTGGGTTTGCTGCCTGCCAAAGTGAGGCTGAGGCGAAACGTTGGCAACAACTTGGGCTGGCCAAGCAGGCCACGGCCGTGACCGGAAACCTGAAAGCCTCGGGGCTATCGAGTCTCTCATCGGTGCCCACCGCTCCCGACCCAGCCACACACACACCACAGATCGGCGTGACGAATCGCTTTGTGTGGACGGCGGGCAGCGTGCACCCCAAAGAAGACGACGTGGTCTTGGCCGCGCATCAACAGCTGTTAATCGATCACCCAACGGCGTGTTTGATCATCGCACCTCGTCACTTAAAAAATCTCCCCACGCTGCAAAAGAAGCTCGATCAATCGGGGCTCGATTGGGCACGTTTCGACCCCTTAACCGCACGCAGCGCCACCACTGGGCCGGCGGTGTATTTGATCGAAGAGATGGGTCAGTTGATGGCGGCGTATGCCTTGGCGCATGCCTGTTTTGTGGGTGGAAGCTGGGTGGATGTGGGTGGCCACAACCTCTATGAGCCAGCCGCTTTAAAAAAACCCGTGCTTTCGGGTCCCCACATCGAACACCAACAGGCCGCAGCCGATCAAATGAAAGCCGCCGGTGGCTTGTGGATGATTGAGGATGAAAAAACGTTGTTTGAGGCACTTGAGGTGCTGGCCGGTGATCCTGTTATGGCCCAACGCATGGGCCATGCCGCCCACTCGGTGATGCTAGAGGCCAGTCAAAGCCTTGAAAGAACCCTTGAAGCCATTGAACCTCGACTGCCTTTAAACAAACACTAAGGCGCTGGCTTTCGTAAGATTGCCTGCCATCCCCAGGGGCCTTGATTTTGAGACCCCTGAAATGACCAGACAATGAGTGAGCTTTACTCGAGTAAGTCGTTGACGGATTTGAGGTCGTTCTCGCTCAACTGACCCGTGGCTTGTTTTAAGCGCAATTGGTTCAAGATGAACTGATGGCGTGAGCGCGAGTAATCGCGTTCGGCTTGGAAGAAGCGCTGCTCGGAGAGCAACACATCCACGATGGTGCGTGTGCCCACCTCAAAGCCTGCGTTGGTCGCTTCCAAGGCAGAGTTGGCAGAGACCAAGGCTTGGCGACGCGCTTCCACTTCCCGAATCCCTGCAACCACACCGCGGTAGGCATTTTCTGTTTGCCGCACCACAGCGCGTTCGGCTTGGTCTAAGACCTCATCGGCCAATTGCAGTGAGTAGCCGGCTTGGCGACGGCGCGAGTTGGTGGCAAAGCCTTGGAAGATGGGGATGTTCAGTGTCAGTTGCGCCTGCCAGCCATTGGTCTCGAAACTGGTGATGCCAATGGGTACTTGCGTTTCTGGATCGCGCGCGGTGAATTCGTTGTTGATGTTGCGGCTATACGACCCCGACAAACCCAATGAGGGCAAATGGCCCGCTCGGGCAATGCGAAGATCAGCGCGGGCCACATCCACTTGCCCGCGTTGTTGCAACACCAATGGGCTCGATTGTAGGGCCATGCGCACCCATTCTTCTGACCCCATCGGATCGGGCTCATTGAGTGGAATGTCGTCGATCAAACGCGCGAAGTTCTCAAAATAAGTGCCGGCGGTTTCGCGCAAACCTTCCTTAGCATCTTCGAGTGCATTTTCGGCCAAGATCAAGCGCGCTCGGGCGCCGTCATAAGCCGCCCGGGCCTCATGCACATCGGTCACAGCGGCCAAACCGACTTCGAAGCGTTGCTCGGCTTGTTCGAACTGTCGGCGCAGCGCGGTTTGTTCGGCATTGGCAAACGTCACCGAATCAAGCGCCGTCAGCACATCGAAATACCGCTGCGTGACCCGAAATAAGAACGCCTGCCAATCTTCGGCGTAGCGCGCCTCGGCTGCACTCAGTTGTGCTTTGCCACGCGAGAGTTGGCCCCAATTGGCATCGCTGTAAATGCTTTGGTTGAGGCTCACTCGGTAGCTTTCTTGGTCTTCATCGCTCGATGGCAAAGTTCTACCACCCACCTTGGGCTCAGAGCTCCCGATCGAGCGCGTGGCACTGCCGGTGAGGCTGGGCAACAAACCCGCCCTCGCTTGGCGTGGAATTTCTTCTGCCACATCCAAACGACGCTCGGCCGCACGAAGCTCGGCATCATTGGACTGAGCCAATTCATAAACGCCCAACAGATCCACGGCGTGGGCTGAGGCACCGAGTCCGAGCGCCAAAGTCAGCGCACTGAATTTCATCCAGGTGGGGTGCTTGTATTGATTCATCTTTTTCTTCCTAACGGGGGCCACTCACCAAAAAGGCTCAGGCGCTTTGATTCAAACTTTCAACCAGTACACATGGGAGTGTTGACCCCATCGCGCACTCAAAATTCAAAATGTCGCACGTCTTCTGCACCCACCAATCTGGGCAGGTCCGTCTCGAACAACGACTCAGTTTGCCATTGGTCTGTCTCGATGCAATGAAGACACACCGCTTCCATCGCAGGCGATGCGCCTTGGATGGCGAACAATCGCCCACCGGGTGCGACTTTCTGTTTAAGTATCCCAGGCACCGTCGCAAAGGATCCTGTGACCACCACGCAATCAAACTCGCCTGGGGGCAAGGCAGTCACATCCAGCGCATCGGCTTGGAGAACCGAGACATTGGCCACGCCCGCGCGTTCCAAACGACGGCGGGCAGATTCCGCCAAGTCATCAAAGATTTCAAGGCTGGTCACCGCACCACCCAGATCGCTCAGACACGCCGCCAAAAAACCCGAGCCTGTGCCAATCTCTAAGACCGTTTGCCCAGGCTCGAGTTGCAAGGCTTGCAGAAGCCGGCCTTCTTCCACGGGTTTCATCATGACTTGATCATGGCCCAGTGGAATGCGGACATCCATAAACGCCATGCGGCGGTGGCTGGAGGGCACAAACTCTTCGCGGGGCACCCTCTTGAGTGTCTCGAGGACCCGTTGATCGAGCACATCCCAAGTGCGGATCTGCTGCTCAATCATGTTAAAGCGTGCTTGTTCGATGTTCAGAGCCATGCCATTTGCCTTTTTCCAATTCCCTTTTTTCTAATCGCTGTTTCGAATCACTATTTCTAATCGCTTTTGGGTCATCGGTGCTTTGAGGTTTAAAGACCACAACACCCACTCGTCTATTGTAACGCCAGCGAACCACCAGATGCCTGTGCACAAGGTCATGGTTTGGGGGCGTTTGGGTGGCTTTTAAGGGGTGCTATCATTGACGAATGGATGATTCTTGGCTCAAAGACACCCCATGGCGGGTTCGACTGATCCCCACCATATCGGGGCTGGAGAGCCGTTCGTTGAACGAAATCAACGCCATTGTCATCCACGCCACCGAACTCCCCACACTCGCCAAGGCCCGCCAGTTTGCCGAAGAGATTCATTATCTCGGGAGCCAGACCGGCAACAGTGGGCATTTTTATATCGACACCGATGGCAGCGTCGAGTGCTGGGTGACCCCTGAGCGGGTGGCGCACCACGTCAAAGGCTACAACCGCCCGTCCATCGGGATCGAATTGGTCCACCCCGGCCGCTACCCGAATTGGCTCTCGAGTGAGCATCAAAGCTGGGAAACCCCCTACCCCGACGCCCAAATTGAGGCCTTGATTGCACTCATCAATCAATTGCATGTCCGCTTGCCTGGGCTTCACCACATCGCAGGCCATGATGAAATTGACCGCGACTGGATTGAAGCCAGCGACGACCCGACCAAGAAAGTCCGCCGCAAACTCGACCCAGGCCCGACCTTCCCCTGGCCCGAGGTGTATGCCAAGACCCCGTTAACCCCGCTCATCCCACGCAACTAAGCAAGGCCTCGCCATTGCGCATAAAGCTTTGATCCACCGCTTCATCTCAGTATCATGAAGCCATGGATGCCCTAACCCTGCCAAGCCCTCAAGATGTGTGTGATGCGCACGCGCGCATTCAAGGTCTCATTGTTGAAACGCCGGTGATGACATCAGCAACACTCGATGCCCATTTGGACACGCAGCTGTTTTTTAAATGCGAGCAGTTACAAAAAACGGGTTCATTTAAATTCCGTGGCGCCAGCCATGCGGTCTCCTGGCTGGCTGAGGATTGCCCGGGCGTGGCGACCCATTCATCGGGCAACCACGGCGCGGCCTTGGCCTTGGCTGCGCACCTCAAAGGGATTCAGGCTGAGGTGGTGATGCCCCAAAATGCGATTGAAGCCAAGATCAAAGCCGTGGGCACGCACCACGGACGTGTGCATTTTTGTGCGCCCACCCAACAAGCCCGAGAGGCGGGTTTGGCCCATTGGGTGGCCGAAGGCCGTGTGCCCATTCCGCCCTATGACCATCCCCACATCATCGCCGGCCAAGGCACTGCAGCGCTGGAGCTGATGGCTCAGATCAAAGACTTGGATGTGATTGTCTCGCCCATCGGTGGTGGTGGCTTGATCTCGGGCACGGCTTTGGCCACCTTGGCCCTCAATCATCCCAGCAAACCCAAAGTGATTGGTATTGAACCCCAAGGTGCCGATGACACCTACCGTTCGTTGCTTGCAGGCCAGCGTGTTGCTGACCATCACCCCGATACCATCGCTGATGGTCTCCGCGCCTTGGTTGGTGAGATGAATTTTTCTTTGATCGAAGCGCACGTTGAATCGGTGCTGCGTGTGACAGAACAAGATATCCTTGAGGCGATGGCGTGGCTTTGGCGAGACCTGAAGCAAGTCATTGAGCCGTCAGGGGCGGTGGCTTTGGCGGGGATCTTGGCCAATCCGAATGTATTTAAAGGTCAGCGGGTGGGCGTGATCTTATCCGGTGGCAACATGAATTTGCCCAACCCGTTGGTGGCATAACGCCCGCTGACAAGAACTGGGTTGTTAGGGTTCGTGGGCATTTGATGGTAGGCTCGTGGCTGTCGAGTTTTAAAAAATACAAACACTTCAATAAAGGACCCCTGCAATGGAGCTGTGGTTGCTCAGACACGCCAAAGCCGAGCCATTTTCAGACACCGCCCGCGACCAAGACCGAGCTCTGGCACTTGAGGGCGAGGCCACCTGCCAGCGCTTGAAGACATGGCTCTCTGGCCACATTGAAACCCACGCCAAGCCGCGAACCATTCGCTTCTCCCCCGCCCGTCGAACCCAACAAACCATCGAACAAGTGACGGCTGGTTTGCCCTTGCCCGCGCCTAAAGTCTTGGATGCCCTGTGGGCTGCCAGCCCGGGTGACTTGGTTGAGATCATTAAAGACTTGTCCGATTCGCCTGCCCCGATTTGGCTGGTGGGCCACAACCCAGGCTTGGCTGATTTGGTCCCCTGGTTGGCCTCTCCTCTACCACCGCCGGGCATGAAACCTGGCACCTTGGTGAGGCTCAATGTGACCCTACCCTTGCGGGCAGGCGCCGGTGAGATCATTGAAGTGGTACAACTCGGCGCTCGACTCTAAATACGACCCTCTGAACTGCCATCCTCTAAGCGCCATCCGATGGGTGCTTGCTTCGAGCTTTTTAATGATTAGACCCCGTCAAATCGAAGCGCTGTAGAGCTTGGCCAAGTAGGCCAAACCCAGTTCATCGTCTGCGCTGAAACGCTCCGGTTTGGGACTGTCGATATCAAATACGCCAATAATCTGACCGTCGACTTCCAGTGGCACCACCAGCTCTGACCGAGAGGCTGGATCACAAGCGATGTGGCCCTCGAAAGCATGCACATCCGCCACCCGTTGCACTTGACCGGTGGCCACGGCTTTCCCGCACACCCCGCGGCCCACTTCAATGCGCACGCAGGCTGGCTTTCCTTGAAATGGGCCAACCATCAACACGGGCTCGACCCCACCAGCCAAGTCCGGCTCTAGAAAATAAAAGCCCACCCAGTTGAGATCAGGCAGTGTGTTGTAGACCAACGCGCTCAAGTTAGCGGCGTTGGCGATCTGGTGGCGTTGACCCGCAAACAAACCCAAAGCCTGCTGTGCGAGTTCACGGTACTCGGCTGGCAAGTTGGCTGGCGGATCGGGCAGTGAGAAATCGGATTCGATGTGCATGGTGAGAGTGTAACCACAAAGCGTGGGTTGGGGTGAAAAGGCTGAGGTGACAAGGCTAGAGCAAGAAGGTTACGGTAACACTGTTGGCGTAATAAAGATCAGCAACTCTCGACGTTGATCCTCATGGCTGTTTCGCTGAAACAGCCGACCGAGACCGGGTATTTGGGATAGCCCAGGTACACTGGCCATCAACTGGCTGTCTTGTTCTTGAAAAATGCCACCCAAGACCAAGGTCTGTCCATCATTGACCCAAACACGGGTGCCAAGGGCGCGGGTGTCGATCGAGGGCACCGAACCGCCACGGCCGGTTTGAAAGATCTGACCAACGGTGTCTTGGGTGATATTGAGATCAAGCTGAATGCGCCCATCGCCCAAAATCAACGGTGTGGTCTTGAGCGCCAAAACCGCTTCTTTAAACTGCACACTCACAGCAGCCACATCTCCCTGACCACCTTGCACTGCCTCGAATGGAACCGCCACCCCTTGTTGAATAAAAGCCTCAGCCCGATTGGCCACCATGATCCGTGGACTTGAGATCACCCGGCCTTGGCCAGAGGCCTCCAAAGCGCTCAATTCAGCATCGAGCCGATAGCGCGCACTCAATAGACTGACATTGATCTCGCCGGTGGCATTGGCTGCCGCCAACTCTGATCGTGCATCATTTAAAACACCATCACTGCGCTCAGGGTCTTGCCGGCTCACCCCAAACCGGACCCCGAGGGCGCGGTTGAAGTCCCGATTGGCAATCACAATGCGCGATTCGATCAAGACCTGTGGCGCTGCTTGGTCCAACGTGGCCAAGGCCTCAGTCAAGATCTCAATGTTTTCTTGGGTGTCTTTGACCCAGATGCGATTGGCCAGGGGATCGGGATTGAGTTCGCCGCGCGCGGACAGCTGGCTTTCTAACACATCGACAAGATCGGAGACATCGCGGTGAATGAGCTCAAACGTTTGTTGCACCAATGGCTCAGATTGATCGTGCTTGATCCAATAGGCGGAACTGGCCACCACACGAACTCCCCCGATGTGACGCGACCTTAACCCAGCCAAGGCGACCACCAGATCCAGCGCCTCATTGATGGGTTGGTCGGTCAAAGAGACCGTCATCCGTTGATCGATGGGCTCGGCCAAGATCAAGCCCAGACCAGCTTGATCGGCCAATTGATGGAGCAGTGCATCGACGGGTGCTTGTTCGATGGTGAGACTCACGCGCTCATCCTGAGCCCAAGCGACACTCATTCCAGCCAGCCACAATAAAATGACCGAACCAACCAATCTGAAATCAAGCCGTGCACGCTGATCAGAGCGCGTGCGCGTCGTCACCTTGGCGCGTGGTTCACCCGCCACCCGAGCGTTCATAATGACTCTCCAACCACCCAGGAAAGCGGTGTTTGTGTGTCCAGATCGACAAGTGAGACCATGTTGGATTCGATTGCAGTCAAACGATGAGGCGTGTACCCCAATGTCGAATCATAGAACACGCGGTGAAGATCGCCACGTGGATCGACCACCCAAGCCCAAGACGCCTCTGCCATTTGCCCAGTGCCCACCAAAGCCAAGCGCGATAAAGGGAGCGCGCGCCACCAGTCAGGTGCATGCCTACCCCGACCCCAAGGCCGCTCCCCCAAAGACGCATGCCACAACGATTGCTGGTGAGCATTGGCAGAGAAAGGATTGATGACTTGAGCGTTGATGGGTTCTGTTTCAGCGGGCAAACCCACCGCGCTCAAGCTCACCTGCATCTGAAAAATCTCCGCTGTATGTGTCTCAGACACATCACTGACTCGCCCAAGGTCGAGGTGGTGGAGCCATACCCGCCCATGGGATTTTGTTTGCATCAACGCATCGACCCATGCCACCAGATCCAGCAAATCACCCTTTAGTGTGGCGGAAAAAAGTTGGCTGGTGATGGTCTGCAGGTGCGGATTGGACGCTTGGTGGCTGAACCCAGGTGTCGGGTTGATGACGGGCTTATCCAACACCAAAGCCTCAGGCTCGTCAACTGGCCAAGTCTCACTTTGCACGGTCCCAGTTAAGCCCAGCTGCATGGCCAGTTCATTCGCGCTGGCCAGCCACAGGCTGGCTGGCAACACCGAACCCAGTACTTGATACGCGCCTCGCAATCGCTCGATGCTCGCTTGACGATGGTGTGGTGCACTGTTCTCATCAGGGTCTTTTTGGATGGCCTCGTTGGCCTGGCCGGCCTGAGTGAGTGCACGTTCTAAGCGCGCCAACTCCTTGGCTTGCGTGGCTAGGGCAAAGCGGTGGTCTTTCAACACCCACATCTCCCCAAAACCAACCACCAGCAGCACCCACAAGACCAGCACGGCGCCCTGAATGGGCCAAGAGGCGGTGCCCAAGCCTGCTGGCGTGGTTGTTTTTATTTCATCAAGAAAAGATTGCTTCATGGGTTTTCGATCCATTGCTGAATTGAAAAAGTCTCAAGGCCTGGGGACTCGGGCAGAGCTGTATTTTCTCGCTCGTCGCTGATCTGAGTATTGCCTGTTGCCCATGGCATGGCTGGCTTTTGATCCAACGGTTGAACGCGCTCTTTTTGATGCCCAAAGCGATCGGCTAAGGCCTCTTGATACAGAACCCAATCGCGATCTAGGACGGCGTGGCCTGATAGATTCACAAGCCAATGCCCTGCTTCTGGCTGGTCTGTTGGTGTCTTGGTCTCGAATGACTCAAGTGTTGGGCGCACCGCCATATGCTCAAGCCAAACCCCGGAGGGTCTAATTGCCATTACCTCAACCAACCATGCACTGACCGAAGTCGTGCTTCGGTCGAGTGCTTGCAAGACATCAAAGGCGTCTTGCATTTCTTTGTCTGCAAACCGGGCGATTTCTTGTTTGGCTGCCCGATGAGTCAGAGTTTCCTCATACTCGGCCAAACGCACTTCAAGCTCGCTCAATCGCTTGGCCTGTTCATCGGCCAGTGCTTGCCAATCCGAAAACACCCACCCTTGAATAAGGCCCGTGAGTACACCCGATGCGATCACCAAACCATAAAACCGACGTTGGCGACGTCGATCGCGCTTGGCTCGCCAAGGTAAGAGGTTAAAGTGCATGGGATCTCGTCTGTTCGAAGGTGTCTGCCAGCAAACCCTGCGCCACCGCCTGTTGGCTGGCACTGGCTTGATGAGGGTTGATTGGTGGAATGAATGCCATTTTCAGTCCCAATGTGTCCGCCACCTGATTGGCCACTTTGACCGAGGGATCGTCTTGGCCATTGCTCAACCACAAACACTCAAGACCATGGCTTGCTTGACTGGTGGCCAGGCGTTGGGTGAGATGATCAACGCGCTCGGCCATTGACAAACGCTCGTGTGAGACATGCCCCATCTCGATGACCCCCGCCTCTCCGGCAATCAACCACCCAGTTGTCTCTAAGTGATCATCCAGCAAACAGTGAGAGCCGTGGCTCTCCACATGGTCTTGCCAACACGCCATCAGTGCCCGCGGTCGAGAATCGATGCGCGCCAAGGTCAATGAGCTGGATGCAAACAAGGCCTCATGCGCTGATATCTTGTCTTTCAGAGCCGCCAAAAGACACCACCGTCTGTTCGTCTTACTCGTAGATGGCTCATCCAACTCACTCGACCGACTTGCCCAAAGAGCAGACTCTGGCAGCACGTCGAAGACTTGATCGATCAAAGACAAGTGACCTTGTTCGGCAAGATCTTGGTCGGCCAGCGCTTGATCCATTAGGTCCATCAAGACAGCGGTTCGCTCTGTGGCGAGATTTCCAGGTGCTTCCAACCAGTGGTGGGTGAGGTCTTGAACTGGCAGAGCAATGACCACCTTTGGCTGGCCAATGGTTGTGGCTGCTACCCACGCTTCTATGCAGGCTATCCAGGTGGCTGCATCTTGCCATTGGCCATTGACCATCAACCCATCGGGGATGGTGTGCGTTTCAATCCTGGGGTGCTCGGAGCGCGCGGCCTGTGAGCTTGAGCCAGAGACTGGCCACCACCCCAAGACCGCGTAGTGATCGTTCCAGTCCAATGCGATCAGCGAACTTGCATTCCTCGTATTTGCTCGCGTGAGCCAGTCATTGCCAGACAACAGGGGCAATAGGCCCCAGCGCCGGTCAGGTGGCTGGATCGTCGGCTCAGTCGTGGTCGTGTTCTCTGGCATCGCATTGGTATGCTGACACCCAAGTCCTTATACTGTGAGTGATGTTGGCACTTTTTGACGGTTGTGACATCAAACAGATGGTTGAACGCCGCGACGGCATCACCGGCACCTGACCAAAACATAAGCAAAACATAGCCAAACACGCAAATGCCCAAATCGACTGGATGGAAACACCGCCTATTTCGCTTGGCCCTTTACGGGGCAGGCGCTGGCATGCTTGCTGGCATTGTATTGATTGCCGTGATCTGGCCCACCCTGCCTTCGGTGGACTCTCTAAAAGATGTGCGCTTGCAGGTGCCTTTGCGAATTTACTCGCAAGACGATCGCTTGATCACCGAGATTGGTGAGCAGCGCCGATTGCCCATGTCGATTGATGAAATGCCCGAACGGTTGAGACTGGCTTTCCTTGCAGCAGAGGACGACCGATTCTATAGCCACCCTGGTGTGGATTGGCGTGGCACATTCCGCGCTGTTTGGTTGTATGCCATCTCCATGGGCCGAGGCCGCGTGCCGGGCGGGTCCACCATCACCCAACAGGTGGCGCGGCGGTTTTTCTTATCCACCGAGTATTCGATCACTCGAAAATTAAGAGAAATTTTGTTGGCGTGGAAAATTGAACAAACGCTGTCCAAAGACGAGATTTTTGAGCTGTACTTAAACAAGGAATTCTTGGGCAATCGGGCTTATGGCGTGGGGGCAGCCGCGCAAGTCTATTACGGCAAAACCGTCCACGAATTGACCTTGGCGGAGATGGCACAGATCGCCGCTCTCCCCAAGGCACCATCTCGAGACAACCCAATCCGCAATGAACGCCAAGCCTTGATTCGACGAGACTGGGTCTTGGGGCGGATGGCCTTGCTGGGCTATGTCAGTGAACAAGAAGCCCGGGCGGCTCAAGCTGAGCCCAACCGAGCCCGTTACCACGGACCAGAGATCGAGTTGTCAGCACCCTGGGTGGCGGAGATGGCCCGCGTCGAAATCATTGGCCAGTTGGGTGCTGAAGAAGCCTACACCGGTGGCTACATTGCACGCACCACCATTGACTCAACAATGCAGCGAGCCGCTACCGATGCCATTCGTGACGGCCTACAAGGCTATGACCGACGCCATGGTTGGCGCGGGGCAGAACAAACCATCGATTTAGCGCCACTGGTGGCGGTAGAGCAAGACGCCGAAGGCTTCAACATCGAAATACTTAAAGAGTCTGCTGCCACTGAGGCCTTAGCAGACATTCGCCCGGTGGCCGATTTGATCCCAGCTTTGGTGGTGGATGTCAATGGCGAGCAGGCGCGCTTGTTCACCCGCGATGGTCAGTCGCTTGAGTTGTCTTTGGATGATGTTCGTTGGGCCAGGGCGCATCTGGCTTTAGATGCCCTAGGTCGAACACCCAGGCGTGTGGATGAGGTGCTGACTCGGGGCGATGTGGTCCGGGTTCGGCAGATGCATGATCAGAGCTGGCGTTTGGCTCAAATCCCCCAAGCGCAGGCGGCGTTGATTTCGATGAACGCACAAACCGGCGCCGTGGCCGCGCTCATGGGCGGGCTCGATTTTGGCGAAAACCAATTCAATCGGGTCACCCAAAGCCAGCGCCAACCCGGTTCTGCGTTCAAGCCCTTTGTCTATGCCGCCGCACTCGACAATGGATATAACTTGGCTTCATTGGTCAACGATGCGCCGGTGGTGGTCAATGACCCGTCCATGGAACAAGCTTGGCGCCCCCAAAATTTCTCAGAACGCTTCTATGGGCCCACACCGTTGCGCGAGGCGATGGTGCAATCGAGAAACCTGATCAGCATTCGCTTGCTCATGGGCATGGGGCTAGAAACCACGCGCAATTATGTGGCCGGCCTTGGCATCCCCAAAACCGATCTCCCCAATGGGCCATCGATGGCGCTGGGCTCTGGCACCTTGACGCCGATGGTTGTCAACACCACCCACGCCGCCTTCATCAATGGTGGCTACCGACCAAAGCCTCGGATTCTAGAAACGGTGATGGACGATCAAGGTCGGGTGGTCCTTGAGCCCGTGGCCATGCGCATTTGCCCTGACTGTCCTGAAGCTTCTGTGGCCGGGGTGATTGGCGATTGGGTGGACCCTGACTTTATCGGTCCGATTGTGCCCCCCAAAGCACCGGCGATCGTGTCACCCCAAACCGCGTGGCTGATCAATTCTGTGATGAAAGATGTGGTCACCAATGGCACGGGCCGACGCGCATTGGCGATTGGCCGCGATGACTTGGCAGGCAAAACAGGCACCAGCAATGACTACCGAGACACTTGGTTTGCAGGCTCGGGTGGTGGGTTCGTCACCACCGTCTGGGTTGGGCGCGACGACTATGAGTCTTTGGGGAGTCTCGAACAAGGCGGGCGCACCGCTTTGCCCTTGTGGGTGGACTACATGGATGACGCACTTGAAGGCATTCCCGAGCAGGATGCCCCGATGCCAGTGGGCATTGCCAGTGCATGGATCAATCCCGATACAGGGCTTCGCGTGAGACCTGGAACCGATGGTGCGGTCTTGGAATGGTTCCACGCCGAACGACTGCCACCGATGCAATCGGCCGAAGACACAGCCGAGAGCCCAGACCCGTACGATATTTTTTAGGGCGGCCTGTGAAAAACCGGGGCGCGCACGCATCGAAGACATCCAGAAATACCGATAGAAACCGCCAAGATGTGGCGGCTGAGGCGGCGCGCATCATGGCCACCGAAGGTCAGAGAAATTATCTCATCGCCAAACAAAAAGCCGCCGAGCGCTTGGGGGTGAGCAAGCGTTCTGCCCTGCCCTCCAATGCCGATGTGGAACAGGCACTCAAAACTTATCAGCGTTTGTATGGTGGCGATGACCACATTAAACACTTATCCGCGCTTCGCTCACTGGCCATTGAGGCCATGCGCTTTCTCAAACCCTTCAAACCCCGCCTGGTGGGGCCTGTCTTGGAAGGCACAGCCGATCAGTTCTCGCGGGTGTGTCTGCACCTTTTCAGTGATGACCCCGATGGGCCGGTGCATTTTTTGATGGAGCACGACATCCCATTCACTCAAGAACGCCGCCGCATCCGTTGGCACCGCGATGAGGTCCGTGAGATCGATGTCTTGGTGATCGACCAAGACGGTGATGTGGTGGAGTGTTCGGTGATGGTGGGCCCCGGGGCCAAACAGCCCCCACCCAGTCCCATCACAGGCGAGCCGATGGCGCGCGCATCGCTCTCAGAGCTCGAGGCCTTGGTGCTTAGCCAAGACCTGATAACTGGCGTAAAATAAGCCCCATGCGATACCCACAAACATTCGATGTCATTGTGATTGGCGGCGGCCACGCCGGCACCGAGGCGGCTTTGGCGGCTGCACGAGCCGGTGCGCGCACTTTATTGGTCACCCACAGCATCGAAACCATTGGCCAGATGAGCTGCAACCCCGCCATTGGTGGCATTGGCAAAGGCCATTTGGTCAAAGAGATCGATGCTCTGGGCGGCATCATGGGCCACGCCGCCGACTTGGCCGGCATCCAATGGCGCACGCTCAACGCCTCCAAAGGCCCTGCGGTTCGCGCCACCCGCGCTCAGTGCGATCGCGCCTTGTATCGACAAGCGATTCGACACGCGGTGGAAGCCCAGCCTGGACTGACGCTGTTCCAACAGCCGGTGGACGATCTCTGCGTCGAAGACAATCAAGTCGTTGGCGTCAAAACCGCCATGGGTTTGGAGTTTCGGGCCAGCGCCGTGGTGCTGACCACCGGTACATTCTTAGGCGGCCGAATTCACATGGGTGAAACCCAACTCGCTGGTGGGCGCGCGGGTGATGCACCATCGAATGCTTTGGCAAAACGTCTGCGTGAGCTCCCCTTTAATGTGGGCCGACTAAAAACAGGCACGCCACCTCGGATCGATGGTCGCACCATTGATTTTTCCAAACTCCAAGAACAACCTGGCGATCAACCCATGCCGGTGTTTTCGTTTGTTGGGGATGTTGCCGCTCACCCCGAGCAGCGGTCTTGTTTTATTACCCGGACCAATGCAAGAACGCACGCGGTGATCACCCAAAACCTTGACCGCTCGCCAATGTTTTCAGGGGCGATTGAGGGCCAAGGCCCAAGGTATTGCCCATCGATCGAAGACAAAGTCGTGCGCTTTGCCGACAAAGACTCGCACCAAATTTTCTTAGAGCCTGAGGGCTTGGGTGTCAATGAGTGGTACCCCAATGGCATCTCAACGAGCTTGCCCTTCGATGCACAGGTGGCTTTGGTCCAATCGATTGAAGGCCTAGAAAATGCGCACATCACACGCCCGGGTTATGCCATTGAGTACGACTTTTTTGATCCGCGTGATTTGAAGCCAAGCTTAGAGACTCGACACTTGGCGGGTTTGTTTTTTGCCGGTCAGATCAATGGCACCACCGGCTATGAAGAAGCCGCTGCGCAAGGTTTGATCGCAGGACTCAATGCCGCGCGCCTGACCCAAGGACAAGAGGCTTGGACCCCAAGGCGCGATCAGGCCTATATCGGTGTGTTGATTGATGATCTCATCACCCAAGGCACTTCTGAGCCGTATCGGATGTTCACCAGCCGCGCGGAGTTTCGGTTGCACTTAAGAGAAGACAATGCCGATCTCCGTCTCACAGAGATTGGGCATGGTCTGGGTCTGGTTGATTCAGCGCGCTGGGATGCGTTCTCAGAGCGTCGCACGTTGATCGAGAGAGAACTCAAGCGCTTGCAAGGAATTCGTTTGCCGGTGGGTCAAGCCTTGACCGAGTCGGTGGCCAAGCATTTGGATCTAAAAATCACCAAAGATGTGTCCGCCGAGGCGCTGCTGCGTCGACCCGAAATCACGTATCCCGAGTTAATGGCGGTCCCAGGCATCGGGCCAGGTGTGGACCGATTGGATGTGGCCGAACAAGTCGCCATCCAAATTCGCTACGCCGGCTATCTGGATCGCCAAATGGATGACATTGAAAGGCAACGCCAAGCCGCCGAGCAATTGATCCCGCAAGACTTTGATTACAAGGTCGTCAGCAGCCTGTCCAATGAGGTGTTGGAGAAGCTAGAACGCGTGCGCCCACAATCGATTGATCAGGCCTCACGCATCCCAGGCATGACACCTGCGGCGATCTCGCAGCTGTTGGTTTATCTCAAAAGGCACCGCCCCGCCGCTTAATCGACCACGCTGTCTTTGGCATCGGCCCAAGCATCCGCATCTAGCTTTAAATCACCAAAGGCTGTGGCATCAAAGACCGGCGTCTTCCCTTGTTTTCTCTGGTCTTCGTAATCGTTCATGATTCTAAAGCAGACTTTCAACATAATCGCCAAGGCGGCTAAGTTGACCAGAGCGAGCAAGGCCATGGTGAGATCAGCGAAGCTAAAGATGGTGGTCAGATCTTGCATTGAGCCCCAAAGAATCAAGACCAACATCAAGATCCGAAAACCAATGAACATGGTGCGGTCTTTTTGGTTGATCCAATAGGTCGCGTTCTCGCCCAAATAAAAGTTGTACAAAATCGAGCTAAACGCAAACAACACCAAAACCACTGAGACGAAGGTCTCACCCCATGGCCCAATGAACTGGGCCAAGGCCAATTGCGTCAACACCACCCCATTGCTGGTTTCGGCATCGACATGAAGCCCGGCAAGCAAGATTAGTAGTGCGGTGGCGGTACAAATGATCGCGGTGTCAATAAACACACTAAAACTTTGCACAATGCCTTGGTTGACTGGATGCGGCACATAAGCCACTGAAGCCACGTTGGGCGCGCTACCAAGGCCGGCTTCGTTAGAAAAGAGCCCGCGTCGGACGCCCATCATGATGGCCGCCCCAATGCCCCCGCCAATGGCCGGTTCCAGACCAAATGCGCTTTTGACAATCAGCCCAAGCACGGCAGGCACTTCGGTGATGTTCATGCCCACCACCACGACGGTCACGCCAATGTAGAGAATCGCCATGATGGGCACGATGATCTCGGTGACTCTAGAGATCCGCTGCACACCCCCGAAGATCGAAAACCCAACCACCAGAGTCATCACAATGCCGGTGACCACCGTCGGGATCCCAAAGGCTTCGTTTAAAGAGGTTGAGGCAGTGAATGACTGCAAAGCCACAAAGGCCAAGCCAAAGGTGACCAACAACAAGACGGTGAACACCATAGCCATGCCGCGGCTCCCCACGCCACGCTCGATGTAATACATGGGCCCACCGCGGAAGGTGCCGGTGGTGGCATCGCGGGTCTTGTAAGCTTGTGCAAGAGAACACTCAAAAAAGCTGGTGGCCATGCCAATTAAGCCCACCATCCACATCCAAAACACCGCGCCAGGCCCACCTAAGGTGATGGCGACGGCGACACCTGCAATGTTGCCGGCGCCCACTCGGCCAGCCACGCTCAAAGTCAGCGCTTGGAATGAAGAGACATGACCTGTTTGGTGCTGAAACGCTTGGCCCAAGACCTTGAACATCTCGCCAAAATATCTCAGTTGAACAAAGCGCGATCGAATGGTCATGATCAAGCCCATGACGACCAAGACGCCGACCAAAATATAAGACCAAAGAAAATCTGTCACAGCAGCCAGCATCAAGCTCTCCTCGTTTGCCTTATTGGGTGTGGTTGACCGCCAGTCCGCTCGGGCACTGGATGGTCACTTCCCAAGTAGTGTAACCTGTTCAACATCAATCAACCGCGTCGGTGCGGGCACGCCATTCAATCGCCCATCGACCCAAGAGAAATGTTGGATCATTGAACCATGTTTAAATACAATACCAAAGCCTTTTTGATTTTCTGTGCTCTAGGCTCAGCTGTGATCTTAACAGGCTGCGAGCAAACGCCCGATTGCGGAACTGCTGTGGCGGAAGCCGCCAATCTGGGTGGTCAAGGTGAGTTGGCTAGCTTTGATGAAGAACGATTCGATGCCACGTGTCGAGCCGATTATCTGGCGGCTTGGGAGGCGGCACGGAAGGCGTTTTGTGATCCTGAACTGGCTTTTGCACGGGCCATGGAAGGCAGAGACCAACCCATGGCCTGCGACCAGCCGGCCTATTCAAGAAACCATCAGTTGGGCATCAACCTCTATGCATTGAGTGAGGAAAAGAA
>CBFHIS010000030.1:0-18699 GCA_965655975.1 Wenzhouxiangella sp. | reverse complement strand
CATTGGCATGGGGCACTCGGATCGTTGGCCGGACCCCGACACACGTTATTCGCTCCAGCAACGCATCGATGATTTTGATCATTGGATCAGCGCTCGGTTGGAAGAGCAAGTTGAGACAGGCGCGCCGGCCACCATCGATCTGGTGGTCCACGATTGGGGGGGTGCGATTGGTTTGTCTTGGGCGGCTAGGCATCCAGAAAAGATTCGGCGCCTTGTGATCTTAAATACCTGGGCGTTCAATATTCCTGGGCATGAATCATTGCCATGGATGCTAAAAATGGCCCGCTCGAGATTTGGGCAGTGGTTGATCGTTCGGTTCAATGCGTTTGCCCGCATTGCTGCCAAAACCGCGGTCAAAAAACCAGTCGATGAGGCGACCAAAGCCGGGTGGCTCGAGCCTTATGAAGGCCCGGCCATCAGACGGCTGGCAACCGCAGAGTTTGTGCGAGACATTCCCTTGAGTGAGCAAGATCCCGCCTGGGCTGTCTTGGCTGAGACCGAACAGCGCCTGACGGACTTGCAAGGCAAACCCATTTTGATTGCTTGGGGGATGAGGGATTTTGTGTTCACACCCAAAGTCTTAGAAATTTGGGATAGACTGTTTCCCGATGCGCGCATTGAGCGCTTTGGTCATGGGGGACATTACGTATTGGAAGATGCCCGCGCCGCCTTGGTCCCCCAGATCGTTGAATTTTTAGAGTAGGGAGTGGAATCTGTGAAAAGCCATTTGGCCATGTTGGAAGCCGAAGCGATTCATATCATTCGCGAAGTCGCCTCTGAATTTGAGCGTCCGGTGATGTTGTATTCGATCGGCAAAGATTCTGGGGTGATGCTGCATCTGGCCAAAAAGGCGTTTTATCCAGCACCTCCACCTTTTCCGTTGATGCACATCGACACCACCTGGAAGTTTCAGGCGATGTATGCCTTTAGAGACCAAATGGCGCGCGATGCGGGGATGGAGTTGATCGTCCACACCAATCAAGAAGGTTTGGATCAAGGCATCAACATGTTCACCCATGGCTCGAAAGTCCACACCGATGTGATGAAGACCCAAGCTCTAAAGCAGGCCTTGAATAAGTATGGGTTCGATGCCGCCTTTGGTGGCGCGCGTCGCGATGAAGAACGCTCGAGAGCCAAAGAGCGGGTGTTTTCTTTTCGAGACAAGCAACACAGCTGGGACCCAAAAAACCAACGCCCGGAATTGTGGGATCTCTACAACGGCCGTGTGCACAAAGGCGAATCGATTCGGGTCTTTCCGATTTCCAACTGGACCGAGCTCGATATTTGGCAATATACCCACGCCGAAAACATTCCCATGGTGCCCTTGTACTTCGCCGCCGAGCGTCCGGTCGTTGAATACGATGGCCAGTTGATCGTGGTGGATGATGAGCGCATGCCGTTAGAGCCTGGTCAAGTACCTGAAATGAAATCGGTTCGGTTTCGAACGCTAGGCTGCTACCCCCTAACCGGCGCGATGGAATCCACCGCCACCACGCTGTTGGAAGTTATTGAAGAAACCATCCAAGCCACGCAATCTGAACGCCAAGGACGCGCGATCGATAAAGACGCGGGTGCTTCGATGGAAGAGAAAAAGCGCCAAGGTTATTTTTAAGGCTGCAGGCTGCTTGAATCTTAAAAGACATCAGAATTTAAAAGGACACCCGAGATGAGTGAATCAAACAACGAGACGAAAAAGTCGGGTTTAAAACTCACCGGACTTGGCAAATTGGTGCTGGTCCTCATTGGCATCGCCATCTTGATGCCATTTGTGGGTGTCTCGCTGGCGGTCATATTCGGCTTGGTCGTGGCCGGTATCGCGCTGGGTCTTGGTCTGGTCGCAACCGTTTTGGCCATCTTGCTCATTGTTTTGGCCGCCATCTTACACAGCCTTGGTGTGGTTTTGCCATGGCCAATGACGCCATGGTGGGTGTGATGGGGTCCGTTGTGATCTGTTCTGGATTTGAGTGTTTTAGTGGAGTGACTGAGTGAGCACAGAGTCTTTAGAAATTGAAAGCGTGTTGGCCAATCACGCCAGCAAGGATCTATTGCGTTTGATCACCTGTGGGTCGGTGGACGATGGCAAATCCACACTCATCGGCCGCTTGTTGTTCGACTCCAAACAAATCTTCGAAGACCAACTGGCCAGCGTCGAGCGCGATTCTAAAAAGTGGGGCACCACCGGTGATCAAGCCGATTTGGCTTTATTGGTCGATGGCTTGCAGTCTGAGAGAGAACAAGGCATCACCATCGATGTGGCCTATCGATTTTTTTCCACACCCACCCGAAAATACATCATTGCCGACACCCCGGGCCACGAGCAATACACGCGCAACATGGCCACGGGTGCCTCGACGGCTGATTTGGCCATCATCTTGATTGACGCCCGAAAAGGCGTGCAAACCCAAACCCAGCGGCACAGTTTTATTGCCTCTTTGTTGGGCATTCGCCAAATCATTGTGGCGGTCAATAAGATGGATTTGGTGGGGTATTCCGAAGCGACGTTCCAATCCATTGAAGCGAATTACAGAGACTTTGCTCAAGGCCTGGGCTTTCAGTCGATTGAAGTGCTGCCGGTCTCTGCCTTAGAAGGCGATGGGGTGATCCACGCCTCCACCCAAATGCCTTGGTTTGGTGGCCGAACCTTGATGGATTGTTTGGAATCGGCCACGCCAGGTTCCATGGGGCATCCCGTCCAAGCCGGTGAGGTCGAACGGGCCTTTCGTCTGCCGGTTCAATATGTCAACCGCCTGAACTCCGACTTTCGTGGCTTTTCCGGCACGGTGGCCTCGGGTGAGATTGCGGTGGGCGATCAAATTCGGGTGTTGCCATCGAACAAAGCAAGCACGATCACGGGTCTGATCACCCAATCGGGGGAAGTGGAGACAGCCAGCGCGGGTGATGCGCTGACCATCACTCTGGCGACCGAGATCGACATCAGTCGGGGTGACGTGATCGTTCGGGCCACAGACACAGAGATACCATTTGTGCTGGATGCGTTTGAAGCCGATGTGGTGTGGATGCATGATCAGCGCCTTCTAACAGGACGGCAATACGACATTAAGCTCGCCACACAAACGGTGGGTGCGAGTGTTGAATCCTTGAGTTATCAATACAACATCAACACGCTCGAACAACACCCAGCCGAGACCTTGGCCTTAAACGACATTGGTCGAGCGCGTTGGCGTTTGTCTCGCCCGGTGGTGTTTGAGCGCTACCAAGACATACCCGCCTTGGGTGCGTTTGTGATCATTGATCGGATCTCTAATCTGACCGTGGGGGCCGGCATGGTCCGTGCGCCGATCACGGGTGTGTTGGGCGATGTCAATAATATCGTCTGGCACGAGCACAAGATCTCCAAGGAAAAACGTGCCGAACAAAAATCCCAGCGCCCAGCGGTGTTGTGGTTTACAGGGCTCTCAGGCGCCGGCAAGTCGTCGGTGGCCAATGCTTTGGAGTTGGCTTTGTTCCAACGCGGGCACCATTCGTATTTGTTGGATGGGGACAATGTGCGTCATGGCTTAAACCGAGATCTGGGCTTTAGCGATGAAGACCGGGTAGAGAACATTCGCCGGATTGGTGAGGTCGCCAAGCTGATGGCCGATTCTGGTTTGGTGGTGTTGAGTGCGTTTATCTCTCCGTTTAGGGCGGATCGGGACATGGTCCGAGCTCTGATGGATGAGGGGGAGTTTATCGAGGTGCATGTCCAAGCAAGCTTAGAGACCTGTGAGTCCAGAGACCCTAAGGGTTTATATAAGCGCGCGCGTGCCGGTGAGATCAAACATTTTACGGGGATTGATTCTCCGTATGAGCCGCCGATTGATCCAGAACTGATGCTCGATACTGAGGCCTTATCGATTGAGCAGTGTGTCGATGAGTTGATTCGGTTTTTGAAGGGTGTGGATATTTTGAAGTAGAAAAACACCGAGCTCCGTCGCTCTTTGATGATGTGCTCGATAGCTTCATTAAACGTTTTATCCAATTCGCTGGGCGCTGGTGAGGTTTTCTCCCATGAGTCTTTGGTGAGTTAGGCCTTGGCTGAGGCTTGAGATGGTTCGTCAAGATCTTCAAATTGCTGAATCCGAACGATGCCATCTGGGAACTTGGCTGTGATTTCTAGCTCGCCACCCATGGCTTTGATGAAATTTCTCAGTGTTGAGATGTACATGTCGGTGCGCCGTTCAAGCTTTGAAACCGAAGCTTGCTTGACATGCAAGGACCCGGCGATTTGCTCTTGTGATAATTTTCTGGCTTGTCGAAGCTCCGCAAGCAGCATGTCTTGCATCATCTGTTGAGCTTTATCAGACGCGATTTTTCGAGCCTCAAGTGGCATGTTTTCACGCAATTTCTTAAATGGCTTTGCCATCTTTTCATCCTTTTTGGTTGGTATCTTGTTCACTGTCTATCTCTAATAGGTGTTGATCGTAGAGCGCATCGACTACAGGTATGAATTTCTCATACCAAGCATTGTTGCCTGCTTTTTTCCCGCCCAGCAACAATATGGCTACCCGACGCGGATCAAAGGCATAGAACACCCGATAAGGCTTGCCCTTGTGTTGCACTCTTAACTCTCTCATGTGGCTGTGTCTTGATCGAGTGATGTTCGAGCTATAAGGGAAGGGCAGGTTGGGGCCTCTTTTTTCGAGTAGCTCGACGGTGGCAGCAATATCAATTTGTTCATCTGCTGTCAGGGTATCCCACCACTGCTCAAACTCATTCGTGAATTCCACACACCATTCCATATATGGAATATAGCTTTTATAGAATGTTGAGTCAAGTGAAAAGGGCTGTTCTTTGGCTTTTTTCGAGATCGCCATGTGATAAGGCCCTGTTCCCTAAGGATCTAGGGCTTACAATCAATCAAATGACATCCTAATTGAGAAATCACAGAACCCATCATGGGCAACATCGCCGAAGCCTTAAGCCATCAAGCTGCCGCCCAAGGGGATGCGGTGGCTTTGATCATCCCGAAAAAACAAACCACCACAGGCTGGGTGGATGAGCGGCTGACCTACCGTGAGCTCAATGATGAAGTCGAGGCTTTGGCGCGTGGTCTGGTGGTCAAAGGCTTGACCAAAGGCACCCGGGTGGCCTTGATGGTCCCGCCTTCGCCGATGTTTTTTATCTCCTTTTTTGCGCTGATGCGCGCAGGCTGTGTACCGATTTTGATCGATCCAGGCATTGGTCTCATACCTTTAAAGCAATGTCTGGCAGAAGCCGAGCCCGAAGTCTTTATGGGGATTGGCAAAGCCCAATGGGCCAGACGGATCTTGGGCTGGGGCAAGGGCTCAGTGCAACAGGCCATCACGGTGGGTTCGCGTTGGGCCTCGCTCACTGATCGGTCTTTGATCAAGCTCGGCCAAGTCCACAAAGAAGCGACCAAGCTCCCTCAAGTCAGCCCAGACGACCCGGCCGCCATATTATTCACCTCAGGCTCGACAGGGATCCCCAAAGGCGTGGTCTATCGCCATCGGCATTTTCAAGCTCAGGTGGATTTGGTTCGAGAGACTTATAGTATTCAAGCCGGTGAGATCGATTGCCCCACCTTCCCACCATTTGCGTTGTTTGATCCCGCCCTTGGGATGACGACCGTGATTCCCAAAATGGATTTCACCAAACCCGCCTCGGTCGATCCCAAGATGCTGGTCAGTCTCATTGAGCACTATCAAGTGACCAACTTGTTTGGCTCGCCTGCGTTGATGAACACCTTGACCACAGACACCCAAGCCCATGGCATCAAGCTACCTTCTTTAAAGCGCGTGCTATCGGCCGGTGCGCCGGTCTCGCCCAAAGTCGTGGAGAGAATGCATCGGGCATTGAACGATGAAGCGGACATTCATACGCCCTATGGGGCGACCGAAGTCCTGCCAGTGGCCACGGTCTCGGGTCGGCATATCGTCAATGGCTTGGCCGCGCGGCATCGAAACGGGCAAGGCATTTGTGTGGGGAAGGCTTTATCGGCCAATCATGTCAAGATCATTGCGATTGACGATGGAGTGATTGAAAAGCTGACTGACGCCGAGGTTTTGGGGACTGAGGCGGTGGGTGAGATCTGTGTCACGGGCCCCAGTGTGACCGATCAGTATTGGGCCAGACCTGAGCAAACGGCTGAGGCCAAGATGGTTGGTGAACAAGGAGAGGTTTGGCATCGGATGGGGGATCTCGGTTGGCTCGATGATGAGGGAAGGATTTGGTTTTGTGGTCGAAAGTCTGAGCGGGTGGTGACTGTAGAGGGCGTGCTTTTTACCGAATGTGTGGAGGGGATTGTCAATGCGGTGGCTGGGGTGTATCGAAGTGCTTTGATTGGGGTCAGTGCAGGAGATGCGGGGGAGGGTGGTGTGAAAACACCCATCGTGGTCATTGAGTTGGAGCCAGGCAAAGACCGGCAACAAGTGATCCAAGCGGTGAAAGAGGAATTGCAACGAAGGCCTTTGACTCAATCCATTGAAAGGGTGGAAGTGCATGCTGGCTTGCCGGTGGACATTCGGCACAATGCCAAGATCAAGCGGGGGATGTTGGCCTTGGCCTATGCCAAGCGTTGAGCGCCGAGCCAGCGGTCAGTTGTTCAGGCACACTGAGAGTGCCTCATCCATTTCTTCATCCATAAATATCCATTTCTCGAAAGGGATTTAAGCGCCGATCAGCCCTCGCGTAGCCAATCACTTTGACAAGGGCGCGACGGGGTTTAAGTCCAGACATGGCGCTTAGGTTGAGTCAGTTATTTGGGAATTCAGCAGATTTTTGGGTGAATGCCCAACAGGCGGTGGATATTTGGGAAGCCAAACAAGCGTTGAGCACCACATTCGACAAGAGCCAGCCATTGGCTGCTGCCTAAAAACTCACCTTACGAATTCAATTTAGTGATAAAATATTAATGTTTAATAAACAAATAAACCACTAAATAATCAAATATGATCACATGATCCCAGCACTCTACACGTCCAAAGACCTCCAAGACCACCTGGCCGATTGGCTCAAACAAGCCAGGCTCACCCAAAACCTCACCCAACAGGCCTTGGCTGAGCGCTCTGGGGTGTCGTTGGGGAGCCTTCGGCGCTTTGAACAACACGGCCTGATTTCTTTGACGGGGTTTGTGAAGCTGAGCTTCGCATTGAACTTAAGCGATCAATTATGGCGTGATGGGGATGCATCCGCTGAGCCTCAGTCCATGCAAGCCTTGATGAAAATGGCCAAAGCGGCCAGTGGTGGTCAGACAGCCAAGGAGGCAGGGCCCGCCAAACGACAGCGGGCACGCGCGAAGAAAAAAACAAACCACGCTGTCAAACGGTCTGCCACATGAAGGCATCGTCTAACAAACGCGATCTTCTGGCCTCTTTGAAAGCCATGAGTGCCGTTGAGGTTGGATTGGATTTTGGCTCTGATATCATTGATGTCGGTACCTTGATGATCCATGAGGGCCGGATTTATTTTGAATACGATGCGGCTTTTCTAGACCAAGGCTTGTCCATTTCGCCCATTCATTTGCCGTTGCAACCGGGCCTTAAGCGCTTTGAGCGAGATGTGGGCGATGGCTTGGCGGGCGTGTTTGATGACAGCCTCCCGGATGGTTGGGGTCGGCTGATGGTGGACCGACACATCAAAGGATTGGGGATCACACCCACCCATCTTCACCCGATTCATCGTCTGGCCTTGGTGGGGTCTTTGGGCATGGGGGCATTGGTGTACCGTCCAACAGCGGCCGGCTCACTCGGTGCACTGATGCCAAACAATGAGCACGCATCCATGGCACCCACATCGAGCCAAGCGCGCTCGCTCGTGTGGGATGAACTCGCCCACCAAGCCCAGCAGGTGTTGGCCGATTTTGCGGGCGAGCCTGCCGAGGTGTTTGCGCGCTTTCAAGCGATCAATGGCTCATCGGGGGGTGCCAGACCCAAGGTGGTGTGTTGGATCAGCGAGGACATGGAGTGGGTGAGCCTCGGCCCTGATCCTCAAAAAAAGGCTTTTGAAGCCTCAGCGCATCCACCCGTCTCACTCAATTCTTGGTTGGTGAAATTCCCCAACCAAAGCGATGGGGTCTACTCGGGTGCGGTGGAGTTTGTGTATGCGCAACTGGCCGCACTTGCAGGCATTGAGATGATGCCGGTTCATTTGTTTGAAAGCGGGCAGTCTGGGACGGGCCTGGGGTATTTTGGGACTCGGCGTTTCGATCGTTCTGAGTTGGTGTCTTTCGAAGATCGGCCCAAACGGTGGCACCTTCATTCTGCCGCGGGGCTGTTGCATGCCGATTTTCGCGCACCAGCGCTCGACTATGTGGATCTCATCAAACTGACTGCGCGACTGACGCGCAACCAAGCCGATGTGTGGTCAATGTATCGATTGGCGGTGTTCAACGTACTGGCTCACAACCGCGATGACCACGGCAAGAACGTTTCTTTTCTCATGGATGAGGCGGGCCAGTGGCGCCTGTCACCGGCCTATGATTTGACTTTCTCTCAAGGCATCAGAGGCGAGCAATCCACACTGGTGGCTGGCGTTGGGCGCGATCCCAGACTCGATGACCTTAAGCGCTTGGCCAGGGAGGCGGGGCTGGATGCCCGTCAAGTACAGCATGAGATCGATGCAGTACAAACCGCGCTTTCTCAGTGGCCATCGCTGGCACAAGGGTTGGGTTTGAGTCGGGGGGTGATCCATGAGGTGGCCAGCGGGATGCAGGTTTAAAGCGGGTGATCGCCTGCATCAAAGCTCAGACATAATGAAACCGGCACTGAGCAATCCACATCTCACCGCACGCAATCGCATACACCAGACGATGCTCGCGATCGATTCTTCTTGACCAGAATCCAGACCAATGGCCCCTCAGTGGTTCAGGTTTGCCAATCCCTTTGAACGGCTCTCGTCGAATGGCTTGGATCAGTTGGTTGATGCGGGCCAGTTTTTTGGGGTCGGTGGCCTGGCAGTGGAGGTAGTCCTCCCAAGCCCTTTGCTCAAACCGAAGGATCACCTCATTTCTGTCTTGAGGAGACGCGTCGCAGCTTGAGGCTCAGTCCTTGGCATCGATCAACTCACGAACCACGCCCTGACCCGCACGCAGTTTTTCAATTGACTCGCTCAAGCGCGTGGCATTGGCAGGTGCTGACATGAGATACAGCGTCTCTTCAATCGAGGCATAGTCATCGGCGGACAACAACACAGCCCCTTTGCCTTTTTGTCGGGTAATGTACAAAGGCGCATGGTCTTCATTGACTTGGTCCATGGCTCGGGCCAGTTGCGCTCTAAGATCGGTGTAGGTGATGGTGGACATACCCAAATTATACCTGTACAGAAAATGGTACGTCAAGGTCAAAGAACAGGTCAGAGAACAAGAAATTTAGGTTAAAGAGCCAATGCCCATGACCTTGATCGTGTGCGTTGGACTGCACCTTGAAGCCGTTCTTTTTGGTGTTCTGGCTATTCCACACTCAAGACGACTTTTTTGCCAAGCACCGACAGCGCACGCTCAAGCGCGGGCACCTTGGTTGGGTACTTCGCATCCATCATTCGTCGGACTTCTTTTTCATTCAAACCAAGCGCTCTGGCCAGTTCGGTTTTTTTCATGCCCCGGTCTTGCATGGCCGACTGCAGCGTGGCTTTCAGTGCTGTGGTGATCGGCAGTGGCACCATATGCTCATTGACCTTTGCCTTCGAGGGATCAGGCACAGCCTCTGATCGAGCCAGGCGTTCTTCAATGGCCGCTTGCAAGGCACCCTCGGCGGCCTCGAGGGCTTCGGAGAGATCATCGCCTTGACTGATGGCCTCGGGGAGATCGCGCGACTGGACCACGTACCCACCGGATTCGTCGGGCGTGAATTTAAAGGGATACATCCAACGGGTTGGGTTCATAAATCAAATTCCTTCAGCTCGAGCTGTTTTAGGATGGTGTTCAACGTGCCTTTTTTCAGTTCGCGTGCACCCATGGGTACAACACTGGTTCTATTGCCGTACCGGACCATGGCATGTGAGCCCTTGCGGCGGCTGGGCATGACCTCAAAGTGGCATCCTTGATGCTGCGCGAGCCTTCGCAAACGCCGAATGAACTGGTTGGGTGTCACAACTTTCCTCAATAGTATCGGACGTTTTAGACCGAATTACAAGTGGCTTGTTTTGCCAAGTCACCAGTAAAACACCTCGATCAGGCAACAGAGAAAAGGTTGACTCTGATTGGCATTCGGATCTGGATGGAGGGCAGAGAGGTCAGCCGCGCAGCTCTTTTTTAATCCCACTGCGCGAACTGGTTTTGGCGCCGCAGCGCTAATTCTTATCTTCAGTCGACTCGTTGATCGGTTCAGCACTCAACCGCATGCCCGCCGCTTGCACCACCGCGACCTTGGACACCGGTGATGTGGCGGTGATCGCGCCAAGCACCTGCGGAACTTTCAAAGCGAGTGGCTTTTAATATTTGATGATGTAGTTGACCACCACGTGAGGATTCATGATCGAAAAGGCCTGACCGCCCCCTGTTGAAGCTGTTGTGAAGTCATGAGTATGCGCGCCATCAGAGTCGATAGTGATCCCAGTCGTGCTTGAGGAACTGGTGGTGGATACAGTGCGGCTGATGTCTGGTTCGCCAAAAGTGGAATCGAGCCCTTCTGCCGTATTGCTTCCGGTGGTCTGCAGAGTTCCAGTTACGATATGTGTGTGACCAGGATCTGCGATGCTGTGGGTATGTGCACCATTGGAGTCGGTTGTTCCTGTGTGGGTGTGTGCTGGAAGTTCGTCTGTCGTGAGGGTCACGCTGGCCGCCCCTCCAGTCCCTCCAACTGTGCTGCCACCCAATGGGAAACGATTCGTCAAATCAGGAAGATTGAATGTGGTGAATCCATCTCCGGGCCCATAGGTATTGCCAATGGCCGCAAAAAGATCCTCATAAATGGTTCTTGAGACCGCTTGTCCGTTGGCCAGCAAATAGCCCTCAGGTGCCGTGGCCGCAGCATACATTAGCAATGTGCCAGCAGGTAAGGGGGGTCCCGCCGGCCCTGTCTCACCTTGTGGCCCCTGAGGTCCAGCCGGAATCCCATTGATGGCTTCAGCCAGTGCGTCGAAGTTCTCATTAAACTTTTCAGCTTCAATCACATCACCACTTTTAAAAGCGTGAGGCACGTCGGTTTGAGCCAGTGCAGGTTGAAGCGCAACAACAATAAAAAGAGTGAGAACGAATCGAGCGATCATGATGTGAGTTCCTTGGATGAGACGAGTTTGAGCGCGATGGCGACGCCCCAGAGGACCGTGGCCATTAACAGCAAAGCCCATGTGGGCAAGAGTGAGACAGGAATGGCTTGAGGGCCAAAGACGACTTGGTCAAAGCGAGCCACATTAAAGACGGGGAGTGATTGGGCCAGCGCCCAGGTGGCAAGCATGCACCCTAAGACGATCAGAACGATGCGCATGAGGATTCCTTTGTCGGGCAGATGTCGAGTGACCTGCACTCAGTCAGATCATGACAAGTTAGATAATCAATAAAATTGATGTTACCTATTTTTTTGGGTAGCGACAAGCGCCTGAGGAAAGACCTGTCGGTGGCGCATCATTTGTTCGGTTTCACTTAAAGTCCCTGGTTGGGGGCGACAGGTGGGCTGGAGGGCAGTCGAAAAAAGCCAGCCGCCTAAATCGCTTTGTGACTGCGCCGAGAGCACAATCTTGGAAAAGCAAAAGCGGACACTTCATTTGCTATAAATTTGCTATGACAACCAGACAGTTCTACTTGCCATCAACACCCCACTCGATGGGCGTGTCAGCCATCGCCTCACTCGCATCCATCTCATTGCTCTCATCACCATTGCTCCCATCACCAATGGACTCAGCACTCAACCGCATGCCCACCGCTTGCATCACCGCGATCAAGGTATTGAGCGTGGGATTGCCTTCAGGTGAGAGCGCACGATACAGCGATTGACGTTCCACACCCGCCTCTTTGGCCAGGCGCGTCATGCCACCGTAGGCTTGAGCCAGGGCGCGAAGGGCGATGAGGCTGGCTGCACGGCCATCGGGTCGATGCATCCAGCGCATGGCTTCTTGCAAATACGCTTTGGCCAATTCTGGGTCTTTGCGAAGGGCTTTGACTTCAGCTTGGTGATAACAACCGGTTTGGTTCATGGTGCTTGATTCCTCCAATCTGCCAGGTAAAACCTGGCTTTTCGAATGTCCCTCGGTTGAGTGCGTTTGGTGCCTCCGATCAAGAGCAGCAGGCAGGGTTCGCGCTGGGCTCCGTGATCACGTGCAAAATAGATGCGATAGCCGGGCCCGAAATGAAACCTGATTTCCCACAGCCCATCTTGTAGGTATTTGATGTCTGCGGGTGTCGATTCGGTTAAACCCACCAACGCCAATCGAATCCGAGCGGCGTGCACACGGTCTTTGAGGCCATCCAGCCATTGGATGAGGGGCTCTCTGCCAAGGCTCGTTTTGTAATAACTAAGGGTCATGGTACATGATTCGTCACTTACAAGTGACGTTTTTTATGGGGCTCGATTGGGGGTTAATTGGAGTTCAATCGATGAGACCAGAGGGGTGATCGATGGGGTTGCTTTGGCTATGGTCAGCATGAAGCCAGTTCAACACAACGCATCAGCCAAACCCGACATGCTGACAGTGATTGACACTAAGCACACTCACTCAGTGCTGGCGTTCACCTTCAAGACGAGGTTTGGAGCCCGAACGCGCTGCTATGCAAACCCAACCGCTTATCAGTGCAACAATGACATTAGCCATTACAATAGGCCATTCACCATTAAAAGGGGTCGGAGAGCATCATGTGCGGAATCATTGCAGCCACTGCCAACAGAGACATCGTCCCGATCTTGATCGAGGGCTTGCACCGTTTGGAATACCGAGGCTATGACTCGGCCGGGGTGGCGGTGGTCACAGGCTCTGGCCTTAAATCTGAAAAAGCCGTGGGGCAGGTGGGTGCGTTGGAAGCGGCCGTGGCTAAAGCCAAGCTCATCGGGCATTGTGGCATTGGGCATACCCGCTGGGCCACGCACGGCAAGCCCACCGAAACGAATGCTCACCCCCACCAATCGAACGATACGCTTGCTTTGGTCCACAACGGCATCATCGAAAACCACGCCTCTCTTAAAGCCGATCTGATGGCCAAGGGCTACGCGTTTGCCTCTGATACCGACACCGAGGTGGTGGCGCATTTGATTCATCACCATTTATCCAACGAACCCGATGTCACCGATCGATTGTCGGTGATCCAGCGAGCACTCAAACAATTGGAAGGGGCGTATGCGATTGCTGTGATCTTTAAAGACCAGCCTGATCACATTTATGCCGCGCGCATGGGCTCGCCTCTGGTGGTCGGGGTCGCGGCAGGGGAAGGTTACGTGGCCTCCGATCCGCTGGCGCTGTTACAAGTCACCGATCGGATGCGCTATCTCGACAACGGTGACGTGGTGGTGATCACCCCAAACAGCTGCACCATTACAGACCTTGAAGGCCACGTGGTGGAGCGGGCCATCGAGCGTTTCCAGCACGGCGATCAGGCCGCCGATAAGGGCCAGTATCGTCATTTCATGTTGAAAGAAATTTTCGAACAACCCCAAGCGATCGCAAACACGCTGGCCGATAAAATCGGCAAGACCCGATTGCTGGATGAGGTCTTGGGTGTCCATGGCCAAGACAATCTAAAATCCATCGACCAACTCCACATCATCGCCTGTGGCACGAGTTATCACGCAGGCTTGGTCGCGAAATATTGGTTTGAATCCATCGCTGATATTGCCGTGTCCGTTGAGGTGGCCAGCGAGTATCGGTATCGCGACCCTTCCGTCCCGAAAAATACCGCTTTTTTGTGTATTTCTCAATCGGGCGAGACGGCGGATACCTTGGCCGCTCTTCGGTACGCCAAAACCAAGGGCTATGTCATCACGATTGGGATTTGTAATATGCCAGGCTCGACCTTGGTTCGAGAAGCCGATCTTCGGGTCTTGACCCACGCAGGCATTGAGGTGGGGGTGGCGTCAACCAAAGCTTTCACCACTCAATTGGCGGTGCTTTTTTGGTTGGCGTTGGTGGTGGCCAAAGCCCATGGGCGCTTGGACGAGTCTGAAGAGTTAGAGCTGGTCGAGAAACTCCATGGCTTGCCTCATCGTGTGGCTCAAGCCTGTGAGCAGGCCGAGGCGATTGAGAAGCTGGCGGTTGAGTTGGTGGATAAGCAACATTGCTTGTTCCTAGGCCGTGGGGTGCATTACCCAGTGGCGATGGAAGGGGCATTGAAGTTAAAAGAGATCAGCTACATTCACGCCGAAGCTTATCCGGCCGGTGAGTTAAAACATGGGCCGCTGGCCTTGGTGGATGAGGAGATGCCCGTCATCACAGTCGCACCCGATGATCACTTATTGGAAAAACTCAAATCCAACCTGCAAGAAGTGGCCGCCCGAGGTGGGGAGCTTATTAATGTGGTTTCAACCTCGGTGAGTTTGGATGAGACCGATGCCAAGTACAGCGTGCAAGTCGAGGGGATGGAGGGGCGTTTGTCACCGATTGTGGCGAGTGTGCCTTTGCAGTTGCTGGCTTATTATGTCGCGCTTCATAAAGGCACGGATGTGGACAGACCTCGGAACTTGGCCAAATCGGTGACGGTGGAATGATTTTATATTTCACAGTCTCTTAAACATGGAAACGGTGGATTAAAACCATGAGTGAAGAAAAGAAAACAACTAAAAATAACAATTTTATGTTGTGGGTTGTAATCATCTTTATGATGTTTATGTATTGGTGGTTTCTTAATCGATGAGGACTAAAGAAACGGTAAAGACTGTTACAGATAAAACGACTCAACCACCGTGGAGTAACAAACCACAAGAGCGCTGATCTATTTATTCATTTTTTCCGCTCAGTAGGGGATCTAAGGACATGAGACAAGCAACCCAACCGCCCCCCGACCAACTTCCAGCTACGTCAAACAAGCCTCATTTGTCTGTCGTGATCTCGGGAGCGGCAGGCAATCTTATCGAGTGGTTCGACTTTGCCGTTTACGGATATCTGGCGGTTGTAATGGGCCAAAATTTCTTCCCATCTGATGACCCCAGCATTTCGATGATCGCCGCGTTCTCAGCCTTTGCGGCGGGATATCTGTGTCGGCCCTTAGGTGGTGCCTTTTTTGGTTATCTGGGTGACAAGTACGGTGAAAAAGTTGTGCTGGTCTCCTCGGTTCTGGCGATGGGCGCAGCCTCTGGGCTCATTGCGATCATGCCGACCTATGAAAGCATTGGGGTCTGGGCCGCGGTGGGTTTGACTGTTTTGAGAATGGTTCAGGGGTTTTCAGTGGGGGGAGAGTTCACCGGCTCGATCGTGTTTCTCGTGAAAGCCGCACCAGTGAAGCAGCGGGGTTTTATTGGATCCACCTCGAATGCTGGAGCGATCCTTGGGTTTATCGTCGGCTCTGCGGTAGTCGCGCTGCTGTCTACCTTGCTCAGCAATGACCAATTGGCCAGCTGGGGATGGCGTATCCCGTTTGCGGCCGGCTTTGTGATCTCTATCATTGTTTTGCTCATGCGAGCCCGCAGTCTCACGACATCGGCTGAGCCGGTGGCACGCGACGATGCAGAAGACCAGGAGAGCCCATTTTTCAAAACCGTCTTGCAGAACTGGCGAGTGATGTTGCAAGTGGCCACGTTGGTCGCCTGTGCCAATATCGCCTTTTATGCCATGTTTGTTTATGCGGTCGATTTGTTGAGCAGTCGATTTGGTGTGGCCTCGTCGCTGGCGCTCGATATCAACACTGGCAATATGGTGCTCATGGCCGGCTTTATTTTGCTTGGTGGCTGGCTTTCGGATCGGATTGGCCGACGGCGGGTGCTTTTTATTGCTGCCGGTGGCTTGCTTTTATTCCCCATCCCATTGGCGATGCTTATGTACCACAGCGATCCCATGCTGATTTTGCTGGGCCAAGCAGGGTTTGCACTGTTTGCAGGTCTTGGTATGGGCGTTAATCCAGTCACGCTGGTCGAGATCACCCCCTCGCGTGTTCGCAATACCGTGATTTCTCTGAGCTACAACATCACGCTTGGGCTGTTTGGGGGCACCACGCCGGTGATTGCCGCATGGTTGGTGCGTGAAACCAAGAGTCCAATATCGCCTGAGTACTACATTATGATCGCGGCGGCGCTTGCGCTGGTTGTCGTAGGGTTGATGCGAGAACCCATGGGTCACCGCCTCGACTGAGGCGGCTGGTGACGATCTTGTTGCGTGCATTTAAATGCGCTGATACGGACTGGCTTAGGCGCATAACGAAATCAGTGGCGGTGAAGTGACTCAGTCACAAAAACGTTGGTCTTTATATTTTTTTTTAATCAGTGGGAGATTGAGTCATGGACGGTTTAGCGGTGACAGGCTTTGTTTTTGGGATGACGGGTTTTGTGTTTGGCTTGGTGGGGGTGGTGGCATTCGTGCGACTGGAAGCTTTGACCAAGGCACTCAAAGAAAAGGGTGTTTTGGACGAGCAGTATCAGCCTGAAGACTGACTTTTTTTCAAAAAATTCCTCAGGCAGGGAAGTGAGTAGATGACATCGAACATGCGAATCAAACAAGCGGTTTTATGGGCAGCAGGCATCTTGGTGGTGGCAGCCGTCGATGACAAGGCCTACAGCTTGATGTTGCTGGTGGTTCTGGCTACGGTGGCGGTCGCCCTAACCGACCGTCAAAAGTAAAGACGGCGGCTTTATTTCGTTTTGTGGTCTGGGTTGTTTTGTGTCGATGATGGTCGCAATCATAGCCTGTCAGGACCCCATGAATCGTCTTAATTTATTTTATGTGGTTTCAGGGCGAGTCCAAACCCACAGGCATGGGCATATTTTTGAAGTGTTAGCCAACTGGGGTTGGCATTGCCAGTTTCTAGACGGCTGATGTTGCTCTTTTGTGTGCGCATTCTTTGAGCCACCTCTTCTTGAGTCAGTCCTGCCTTTGTTCTCATGGTGAGTAATTGGTCGATGAAGCTAAATTCACTCTCAAGCTGATCGTACTCATGCTTGACTTCGGCCTTGGCTAAAGCGCGTTTTTTTAGTGTTTTAAGACTCATGACTTTTGAACCTCTTTTTGTCGATTTCGGGCAAGAACAAGCGCATGACTGGGCGTCTTTTGAGATTTTTTGACAAAAGCATGCAGTACATAAATGTGCTTTCCTTTTAAGTAACAAAACAAACCTCGACCGATCCCTTCTTTTGCTTTGGCTCGGATTTCAAACAAACCATCGCCCAGAGACTTGCTATGAGGCCATCCTATGTTTGTACCATGCTTTTCCATGAGCTCTAACAGCTTAATCATGCGAGCTTGTATTTTCGGCGGCATATCCAGAATCTGATCCTCGACGCCATCGTAAAAGTCGATTTTCCAGCTCATGAGCATTTTAGCCTAGTTATCGTAAATGATAACCCCATTTGTCCTGATTGTCTAGAATTGACCTGCTAGACCATCGAGTGGATTTTGGGGTTCTGAGGTCACAATTGAATTATGTGCATGTTTGGATGCGCTATTGGATAAGAAAATCCCCATGCGATCTGTCGATAAAGCAACACCCTTTCTGTAATTTCACTTATCCTCTCATCGGCCTGTTTGGCGGTACAAAGCCAGTGATTGCAGCATGGTTGGTGCGGGAAACCAAGCGTCCAATATCGCCTGAGTACGCCATGATGATCGCAGCGGTGCTTGCGCTGGTGGTGGTAGGATTGATGCCAGACCCAATGGGTCATCGCCTCGGCTAAGCGATCTGGTGACCATCCTGTTGTGCGAATCAAATGCACCGATGTGGACTGGCTTAGGCGCATGAGGAAATCAGTGCTTGTGGAGTAACACAGCCAAAAGGATAGTGATTTTTTTAATTTTTCTTTGTTCACTCAGCAGGAGACTGGAACATGGACGGTTTGGCAGTAACAGGCTTCGTGTTTGGGATGTCGGGTTTTGTATTTGGCCTGGTGGGGGTGGTGGCATTCGTGCGACTGGAAGCTTTGACCAAGGCACTCAAAGAAACGGGTGTTTTGGACGAGCAGTATCAGCCAGAAGACTGACCTTTTTTCAAAAAATTCCTCAGGCAGGGAAGTGAGCAGATGACATCGAACATGCGAATCAAACAATCAGTTTTATGGGCAGCCGGCATCTTGGTGGTGGCGGCCGTCGATGACAAGGCCTATGGCGTGATGTTGCTGGTGGTGTTAGCGACTGTGGCGGTGGGCTTGGTCGACAAGGCAAAGTAGATGGGTAGGTCTTTCGCCAGTGACCGATCGGATGCAGGGACTTTTAAATCTGCTCGATTCAAGTGGTGGTGGGATAGCCGAGAGTGAGGACAATTAGGTTGGCACGCATGCGTTGGGCAGGGTTTTGGTTGGTGGCCATTTTGGGGTGGTCGTCCTTTGGCGCGAGTCAAGCGGCTCTTGTCGATGACCCAAGTCTCGTCGAAAAGCCACCCATTGTATTGAGTAAGGCCTACTGGGTCGATACCAATGGTCAGGCCAGCATCGAAGACATTGAGTCGATACCGCGTGATCAGTGGGCGCCGGTGGATGGTGTTTTGTCGGCGGGCTACCAAAAATCTCCGCATTGGCTCAGGCTTGATATTGGTCCAGGCGAATTGGATGGGCGTCCTTGGGTATTGCGAGTGCGACCCGCTTGGCATGATGAGGTGAGGTTATTCGATCCTTTGTTGAGTGATCAGGCACAGATCGCTGGGGATCAACATCTACCCTCGAACGGCAGCCATCGCTCTGTCAG
>CBFHIS010000029.1:0-18830 GCA_965655975.1 Wenzhouxiangella sp. | reverse complement strand
CCAGCAACACCACGCCGGCTTTCTGGTCCTGGCAAGCAGCCAGTGTGTCTGTGCGATCGACTGCGATTTGTGGGAGCAGTCGGGCGGGGCAGGATGAGCTGCTGTACAAAGCGATCACCTCAAGCAATGCTCGGTCGTTTATTTGGTAGGCCGTTTTTAAAATACCCCTGGGGTCACTTAATTCCGTGTTGCTTGGGTGTCTTGTGGCAAGCGTTTGTAACTGAATACTGAGATCACGGCAAAGTTTTGGTCTTAGCGCAAAGTCGAGCCGACCGAGCCGGGTACCCCATTGGTGAAGCCCTCGGGGGCCACCGCGTGCCGCCCATTGGGCGAGCACGCGCAATCCATAAAAGACCAGGCGCCGTGAGAAGCGCTTCACTTTCATCGAATCTCCCCATTGGCCAACTTGATTTGCTGATCGGCTGCTGTTGTCATGGCTTCATCATGACTGACTGCCAAGAGCGTCAACTGACCCTTGAGGCGGCTCACCGTGGACACCACTGCTTTTTCTGATTCGGTATCGAGATTCGAGGTCGCCTCGTCTAAGATCAATAACTTCGGCTTATGAATCAGCGCTCGAGCAATCGCCAGACGCTGCCTTTGCCCACCAGACAGGCGGCCACCCCGCTCCCCGAGCGATGTATGAAGTCCGCGCTCCAAGGCCATCACAAAATCGGCGGCATCGGCGAGTTCAAGAGCCTCTAGCGCGTCTTTTTCGGTTAAAGCATCATCGCCGAGCGTCAGGTTGTAGAACACGCTTTCGTTAACCAACAGCGCATCTTGAGGCACGTAGCCGATCATGTGCCGCCATTCTTGTCTGTCGATGTCGTCTAAGTTGTGCCCGTCGATCTCGATGCAGCCCTCGGTGGGTTCCAACAAGCCAGCCACCAAATCGATGATGGTGGTTTTGCCCGCACCGGACGGACCCGTCAATACCGTCAATTGACCCGCGGGGATAAAGAAATTGACCCGGTTGAGGGTGGGCCGTTGATCATAAGAAAAGGTGACATCTTTAAATGAAATGCCGGTGTTGAGGCTGGGTATGGCCATACCACGCTTCGGCTCTTTTTCAACTTCGGCCTCGTGTGTGATGGCTTTGATTGACCAATAAGCGCTCTCACTGATGGCCATATGCTGATAGGCCCGCTGCGCCTTGGCCAAATGATTGACTGCACGGGCAATCAAGAAGATCATCACCACCACTGTGGCCATGCCCATGCTCATTTTCACAACAAAGAAGAAGAACCCGGTCGCCACCAGAATGGCCAGCAAGGGCTCTTGAAGCGCAATGAGAGCCGCTTTTGAAAAGACTTGGTTCTTGAGGGCTTTCTTGAGCTGTTTGGTTTGCGCTGACATCAATGCATCGATATGGCCCTCGCGCCCCATGGCCTTCAGCGGCTTGATGGCACCGAGCTGATCGGTCATGACTGATAATAGGTCTTTTAAGAGCGTGGTTTGGTCTCGACCCGCACGCCCCGCCAATGCCACCAAAAAGTGCAACAGGCCCAGTAAGGCGCCACCGCACAGCAAAGCCGCGAGGCTGGCCTGCCAGGAGATGAGCATGGCCAATGCACCAAAGATCACAGCATTGATGATCTGGGTGGCCATCACCGCCCCATGATAAAAGCCCTCTGAGGCACGATTGGCTTCTGTGGCCAGTGAGTTCGACAACCGACCCACCGGTTGCGCCAGATAATAACGCCAACGGCTGTCCATCACAGCCTGTATTAAGCCCAAACGAAGATCGGTGGCGACATGGGCCACGGCATAGCCCACTTGTCGATTCGCGAGCAAGACAAAGACCGCTTTGGTGGCGATGAGGCTGACACCAACACTGAGTAAAACAACGGTGGTTGGCTCTAGACCAAGTTGATGAATGAGGTTTAAAGCGGTCTGTTCTGGTAACGATGGATTCTCAGTCTCACCAGTGGCGAGGTTTAGCATGGAAAGGAGCACAGAGAGCCCCAATCCATCCAAGATGCTGGCGACGACCAGTGCGATCAAGACCACTGTTGAACGAAGCGGATAGGCACGCAAAAATGCCATGAGCATCCCAGCCGCTCCCTTGCGTTCTGGTTTCATCGAAAGCCTCCTTGACGCCATAGCCCAAAAGCAAGCTTTAGCCCACCCAGCCTTGGATGGCGATGCATCCAAGGAGACGTCTGGACTTTGACACCGCTGTGGCGTTCAACCTTCCAGGCCAGATAATCAATGCCATTGGCAAAGGTGCCGGCCGCTTTGAGTAGGCGAGCAAGATTGAGAAGCTTACCAATCAGTCGTCTGATTCTCCAATCGAGGCGCCTAGCGCTTGGATTGATCTGACTTTCGGGGCACTCGCGCTTCAAGATGTCTGTGACATTGCCCCAAAACTCTGGCTCTCTTGCGATCACCGTTTGACTATGGGCTGGGCTTTCTGGGCGGAGATCGCAAGCATAGGTCTGCTGCAAGCCGTTGGCCCAAAAGCTTTGTGCCTCAGCCGGCTCGCCCGTAAGAGAAACGAGGTTGGTGTAGAAAGTTTTTAAGGCCTGCAGTTGGCTTTTTGCGATGTCTTTCTTAATTTCATCAGACCGGGCGTAGACGATAGAAAACGGTTGTGCGAAACGTGCCCAGAAGTAATGATCCATTCGACTGTTCATTTTCTCTTGGAACTGCGCCAAGCTGATCAAGGCGTATTTGCATTGCAGGCCTTGGCTTGCTAAAAAATAAACATTGGGTGGCAGCCACGCATTGAGTTTTGCGTTGAGCGTATTGGCATGCACCTTTTCATAATCATCGACAAGAACCAGAAGGTCGACCAAACCCTCTGCAATATCAGTCGTTGAGCGGCATGAACCATAGAACAAAATGGCAGTGAGGTTTGAGCCGAAGCGCTCTTCAATGCGGGAAATCAGCGGTTCTAAAGCGAGCGCCTGCGAGCTGGGGGCTTGTGTGGTTTGAACCAAAGACCAAAGCTCATTCATAGACTTAAAAACCGATAGCTTGGACCAGCAACAATCTCAGTTTGCTGCTCTGGATTGAGCTCATACTCTTGACCATCGACGCAGATATTGGCCAAGCCGGTTACATCGATTTGGTGGCTATGCCCAGAGAAATAGCCACGCTCTATTCTCAAACCAGAGCGCAGCTTCCCTCGAAGGAGCGCGGGGAGTTGCCACCAAAAGCCTTGGGCGTTTCGTAAAACGGCGGTGAGTTTCACCGGGCCTTCCCCAAGTGGCAAATAGGGGTGCACCGTGACTTGGCTTTCATCGAGGGTGGTGGCGACCAAGAGGCGGGTTTTTCCTTGCATGCGGCCAAGTTCTTTTGACTGGAAAGACATCTCCGAGGAGCGATAGTGAACCTGTCTAAGCAAACCCAAAAAGGCCAATTGCGCCACTCGCCAAATGGTTGAATAGCGACCCTGCCGGATCCGGCCTCGGCCAGATGCTCGATAGCGGTGACAATCTCTTATGACATGATCGACCAGCGCGCCACCGACAAAAAAGCCATACACCGCTGGGTGGTTGGCTTGCTCGATTTTGAGTGTGGCCTTTTCGATGACATCAAACGATTCGGGGCGGGTGAGGGCGCGCTCAAGCATTGAAGTGGGTCGCCCCTGGGTGCCGAGATGTGCTGCGGTGTAATTCGTCCTGCCACCGCCGAGCATCAGAATGGGTGGGGCTTCGATATCTGGATGATTGGTTGCCAAAACCGAGACCGTCCCCTGTAGCGTGCCGTCGCCACCCACAATAATGATCAAGTCGAGACCAGACGCCAATGCGCTTTTGAGGAGCGGTTCGATTTCTTGCGGACCATAAACCACATGGGGTTCGAGCCCAAGGCTTTGGGCATGATGGCGCAAGCGTGCAAATGCCCCGGGCAAGGACAACCGAAAGCTCAGCGGGTTGACCAAGAAAAGGCAACGTTCGGGGCGGACAGGGCCGAGCTGGGTCACCTCAGGGCGCCTGGTTATTTTTGGTGCTCAGCACGCCACGTCGGAATCGCAGAGTGCTCAGCGGATGTTTGTTTGGCGCTTCTTAAGAGGTCACCGACCACCGCAAAGAAATTGTGGTGGTTGGCAACGGCATAGGGCGATTGCTCACCAAAATGAGCCATTAAACGTCGGTGGGCTTTCCCAAGGTTGTGGTAAGGGAGCCCAGGAAACAAGTGGTGAAGCGCGTGATAACGCAAGCCAACAGGGAATAGCCACACGGTCAGCCAAGTTTGACCCACAAGATTGACTGAGTCTTCGAGTTGAGCCAAATGGCTCATGGTCTGGCCACGGTTGCTGTAGCTGTGCGCGGCCAGATTTCGAACCCAGTTGAGTGCGAGCGTGAGTGTGTGTAGGGCCCACGCCATCGCCCAGTGGATCAATGTCACCGGGCCAAAGATGGTCGCTAAGACCCATGCCGCCACCCATGCAAAAGACACCCATTCGACCTTGCTGAGGGTCGGCAATTCTTTATCAGGGAAGCGTTTGACGTAGTAGGGGTTTGAGGCATACGCGCTGGCGTGGCTCAATACCCAGTCTCTCAGGGGGCGATACAAATACGACAGTGGGGCTAAAAAGCCAAACCGAGCCAGCGCGAGCAGCGATAAAAACGGCAGTTTGATGAGGTAGATGGCGGTCTCATAAAGAGGGGCTGCGGCCAGAGGATAGTACTCACCATCGCGCGGCGTTCCAAAGTGTGCCCGGCTGTGGTGCTCAATGTGATTTCGGTACATGATCCAAGGCAAGAGCAATGGGACACCAATTAAGGCATTCCATATCCACTTAAACCCGCGTAGTTCAGCGCGGGGCATGTGAATAATCTCGTGCATGAATGTGCCGCCCCGATAAAAAGCGACGGCCGCTATGGCCATGGCGACCCAACCAGCTGCTGAGCCCAATGGGCTTGTGAAGAACACCACCGTGGCTGACCAAGCAACTGCAGCGGTCAGAAGAAGATCCAACCAATAAAGGCCAGCTCGATGGCAAAACAGATCTTTGACTTGCCCATGGGCTTCTCTGATCCAGAGCTTCTCATCGGCTGGGCTCATGCACTGGTGCGTCATGGCGTGTGTGTCATGGTTTGTGCTCATAACCCATTATTATACCTTGGCGTATCAATTGATCTAAGCTTCTGCCACTTTACTTTGTTGTTGTCCAATCCCTTCGATCGCAGAGAGGATTTGGTCAATGTCTTCATCGGTGTGAGCAGCAGACAAGGAGAGTCGCAACAAGCACAAGCCATTGGGTGTGGCTGGGGGAATCATCAAATTGGCATACACACCTTGATTGAGCAGGCGATGCCAATGGTCTAAGGCTGTTTCTCGGTCCGGCAAAATCAATGCAGCCACAGGCCCGGGCTGTTCGCTGCCCAGTTGAAATCCAGCAGCGCGGGCGCCGGCGTAGAGCCTGTCCATATTGCGATGGAGTTGACGGCGCAAATGTTGTCCAGAGAGGACCAGCGACAACGCCTCACGGGTGCCTGCAATGATGGCAGGCGAGGGTGAGGCTGTGAAAATGTAAGGTCGGCTGGCCAAGCGCAATAAATCAAGTTCGGCGTGTGGGCTCACGCAAAAGCCACCGATTCCAGCCAAGCTTTTTGAGAATGTGCCCACCACAAAGTCCACTTCATCCAGCAGTCCCATGGCCTCAGTTAAGCCAAGGCCTTTTTCGCCGAACACGCCAAATGAATGGGCTTCATCAACCAACAGCCAAGCGCCGTGTTTGTTTTTAACATCCACAAATTCTTGGAGAGGGGGTTGGTCGCCCAACATGGAGTAAAGCCCCTCAACCACCACCAGGGTTTTTTTGGCGTCTTCTCCGAGACGCTCCAGTTTGCGGTTTAGATTTTCAGGATCGTTGTGCCGAAAAGTCAGTGTTTGGGCTTTGCTCATGCGACAGCCGTCATAAATGCTGGCATGGCTATCGGCATCAATCAGCAAAGTTTCCCCGGCACCGACCACAGACGACATCACGCCCACATTGGCCTGATAGCCCGTTGAAAAAACCATGGCCGACGGCCAGCCAAAGGCAGCCGCCAATTCTTTTTCGAGCTCAGCATGACCCGCGTAACTGCCATTGGCCATGCGCGAGCCTGTGGTGCCACTACCGAGTTGATCGAGTGCGTGTTTTGCCTGATCGATCACTTGGGGATGAAAAGTGAGACCCAGATAATTGTTGGTCCCTGCAAGCAGCACTTCTTGCCCGTTGATGATGCCGCGCGTTGCCGAGATCACTCGATCAAACGGTGTGGCAACCGGCGGCGGGCCATCGCTGGCCAATGCGCGTCTGGATTGGGCCAACAGCTCAAATTTATCGAATAGGCTCATGCGGGTGTTCCACTTGCGTCGGATTGAAGTATTTCGATCAGCTTAGATGCTAATTCGTTAAGCGTATGTGTGTCCGCCAAGACATCCACAGGCACAGAGATATCAAGGCTGTCTTCTATCTCCATCACCAAATTCATGATTTGTACTGAATCCAGTCCAGCTGCCGCGCTCAGTGGCATGTCTCGATCGAGCTCAGCACGGTCGGGTGCCGTCGCCAAGAGCGCTTGTGTGATCGCTTCGTCAACTTGATGCTTGATGTCGCCCATACTCTAATCCGTCAGCCAGTTGTCACAAGTATGCAAGGGTATCACGCAGTTGTCGATGTGGTGACCACTCAATTTGGGTCCAATTTGAGGGGTATTGAGTGACCCAGTCGGCATGCGAGAGCTCTCGGGCTTTTCCTAGGTTAAATACAGGCGGCCTCTGGCGCATTTTACCGATGGTTTGATAAACAGCCGCGAGTGAGGTGAGTGCATATCCTGGGACCCCAAAGAGTTTCGGGCGCTTCCCGAAAACCGCTTGTGCAATGTCGGCTAGGTCATTCCAGTCATAGCCAGGGCCCAGTGCGCCAACAAACTGATCATCCAGCTCATAAACTTGACCCTCGAGCGGTGCTGTTGGCTGCTCGATGAGCGCCTCTCCCAATCGAACAAGGGCCTCGGCTAGGTCGTCGACGTGGAGTAAGGAAAATCGTCCAGTGTGGGCACCAACTTTTGGCAGAAAACCGGCTCTCATGAGGCGCCAGAGGGGGCGCAGTGCAGCATCATCGGGCCCGTAGACCGCTGGGGGGCGAACAATGGTCCACGGAAGGTTGGCCGATTCCACCAGCGTTTCAGCTGCCCGCTTGCTGGCCGAGTAGTCAGAGAGCTCGGGTTCGCGAGCGGCCAGACTAGAGACGTGGACCAAAGGCGTTGGCGTGCCTCTGGACTCAAGGGCGGCCAAGAGCTGCGCCGTTCCGGCTGCATTGGTCTTGAAGTAGGTGCGTCGATCAAGCGCGGCGGTGAGCCCAGCCAAGTGGATGACCACATCGGCACTTTCGGCCAGTGCCTCAAGGCTCACCCTGTTTTCCAATGTGCCGAGGATGGGCTGGACCGGCTGAGGCAGAGCAGTATTTGGGTGTCTAACCAGTACACGCACTTGATGCGAGTGGCTCAAAAGGGCTTTGGTGAGAGCGCGTCCGATAAATCCCGTCGCGCCTGTGACCGCAAAAGTGGCCACAGCCCTCAGTACCCGTTACACATCTTCCGTCACCGCCGTATGAGGGCTGCGATCGAGCAACGCCTGCGGCAGCGGGTCGGCTTCGGTTAGCTGGTTGCGCCGCAAGAAGTCGAGCTTTGCCCCACTGCGAGAAAGTTTGCCTGAGGAGGTGCGGGGCAGGGTGTGGAGAGGGACGAGCTCGATGAGGCACACAATCCCAAATTCGGTTTGAATGCGCTCTTTAAGCCGCTCCACGAGTTCTGCTTGAACAAAAGCATCGGTCTGGCGGCATTGAACCACCAAAACCGCGACCTCCGTGCCATTTTCTGAGGGGATCGAGAAGGCCGATGCATCTTCAGGACGGACTTCGGGCTGTTGTTCGGCAATGTACTCAAGGTCTTGAGGCCAGATATTGCGGCCATTGATGATCAACAGGTCTTTCGAACGCCCGGTAATAAAGAGCGCATCACCCGCGCGGTAACCGACATCACCCGTGTTGAGCCAGCCATCCCCGACCAAGGCGCTTGCAGTGGCCTCTTCATTGTTGGCATAGCCTTCCATGATGCTTGGGCCCTTAAGGAAGATCACGCCGCAGTGGCGCTCTGGCACCAGTTCGCCCGCCTCATTGCGGATCTCCACCTCGTATTCAGGCAAGGGGCGCCCACAATTGACAAACTCGGCTTGCCTAACCTGCTCAGCTGACAGATCCATTGGCTGAGCCATTTTGTCTTTCGCCAGCAAATCGGCATCGATTGGGTCGACTTCCAGGCCTTGCCCAAGGGGTGCAAATGACACGGCCAGCGAGCATTCTGCCATGCCATAACAAGGCAGAAAGGCGGTTTGCTTGAAGCCTGCTGGCTTGAGTCTTTGCGCAAATTCGTTGAGCCAACCAGCCCGAATCATCTCGGCACCGACCCCAGCCACACGCCAATGGCTCAAGTCATAGCGGTCTAGGTCGCTGTCTCTGAGACGTCTCGCGCAAAGTGCAAAGCCAAAGGGAGGGCTAAAGGAAATGGTGGCCTTGTTTTGTGAGATCAGACTCAACCACAGCCTTGGACGCATGGCAAATTCGCGCGTCCCCAAATAATCAACAGAAAGTTGCGAGACAACCGGTCCCAAGATGAGGCCGACGAGTCCCATGTCGTGATAGAAAGGGAGCCATGACATGAAACGATCACCGCGCCGAATTTGAACGCCATATTGCAAAATGCCGGCCAAGTTATTCAAGACCGCACGCTGCGTGATCATGGTGCCCCGTGGGAAACGGGTGCTCCCCGAGGTGTATTGCAGATAAGCCAATTCCTCGCTGCGAGGGGGGGCGGGCAGTTCATTGGCTTGTGGCAGTTGAAGAAAATCCTCCAACGTCCCGGTTTGTTGGATGGGTAGGTCTCCAACGGCATCTTTTAAAAACTCGATATAGTCTGGTGTAGCAAAAGCCACTTCTGCTCGGCAGTCCTTGAGCATTAAATGCAGGTGGGTGACGAAGGCCTCGCGCCCCCCTAAGTGCACAGCAGCCGGCAAAGGCACAGGAACAAGTCCCGCATATTGGCAAGCGAAGAAGAACACCAAAAAGTCTGGGTGCGTATCGGCCACCAAGGCAACCGTGGTTCCGCGAGCGAGGTTGAGATGATGTAGGCGCTTTGCCAAGCCTTTGGCTTTGGTCTGCAAGTCAAGATAGGGAAGGGCGCGAGACAGTTCGCCGCGTCCGTTATAGAAGTTACATCCGGTATCACCTTGTGCTGCATAGTCGAGCGCATCCACAAGGCTTGTGTAACCAGATGTCTTCAAGGGCAATGAGTTTTGTGTGGGTGTGGCCTGCTCTATCAAAACAATCGTTCCCTGCTTTTTATGAGGTGGTGATCGCACAGTCACCTTAATGCTTCATCGGGCGTTGGCATTCTTATGGTGCTAACGTTACTTTTTCTAATGCTTATCGATACTCAAATCACCAGTTTCTAACATCGTTATCAGCGCGAACCTGACTTTCCAAGTTTAACCTGTTGACACTGCACGCCGTGGCAACGGGACCTGAGATACAAAAGGCCTGCTCTTGACCTCAGCTGTCAGCGTAGGGCGTATTATAAGGCTCTGGAGCAATAATGAAAACCATGTGACAAACTCCCTATTGTACCGAAATCCTAAAAATAGGGTATTTTGTCGGATTGCCTAGGAAATGTGCCCCAGATTTTGGGGCGTGGCTGAGGGCAGACAACAGGCGTTCAACGTTATGACCACACCCAAACCAACAACGATTGAACCTGTCGCCAAGGCCAGTGATTGGGCACAGTACCACCAGTTGTGCCGCGAACTCTACGGTTCAGACGGTGCTTGGATCGAGCCTCTTCACCAGACCGTCCGAGCCAGATGGCGTCCAAAAAACCCATGGTTTCAATGGGGTAGCGGGATGTTTTGGTTGGCGCGCCGCTCAGGTCGAGTGGTTGGATCCATCAGCGCGCAGATCGATCAACGATTGGCCAATGCCGACGCCGGTGGTGTGGGATATTTTGGCCAATTTGAATGTGTGGATGACCCTGATGTGGCCAAGGCATTGGTTGAACAGGCCAGTGACTGGCTTCAAAAGCAGGGTGCGCATTGGATCAAGGGGCCCTTTGATCTCCACATCAACGAATCCTGCGGTCTTCTGGTTAAGGGCTTCGATACCCCACCGATGCTGATGATGCCGCACCACAGGCCCTACTATGCAAAACTTTTGGAAGCTGCTGGCTTGGAGCCAGAAATGCGCCTGCTGGCCTATCGTGTTGAACCGAATTTTGATGCCCCCAAAGCGATGCAACGTTTGCAAAAAAGACAGGGGGCCTTGCTCCGCACACGGCGATTGGATCTGTCTCGATATGGAGACGAGATCGCGTTACTTCGGTGCTTGTTCAATGATGCCTGGCGCTCAAATTGGGGCTTTGTGCCATTTTCTCGCAAAGAGTTTCAGGCCGTTGGACGTGAGCTTCGGCCCATTTTGAAAACCGCCTACACCTCGATTGCCATGCTCGACAACAAGCCGGTGGGTTTTCTGATCGCTTTGCCAAACATCAATGAACTGATCGCAGATTTTAACGGCAAGCTTCTCCCCAGCAATTGGATCAAACTGCTCTGGCGACTGAAGCGAGGCCTAAATACCACCGCACGGGTGCCCTTGATGGGTGTGCAAAGCCAATTCCACGGCAGCTCAATGGGGGCGCTGATCGCCTTTTCCATGATCGATGCGGTTCGCTGGCCGCTCCATGAAAATGGGATTCGAGAAGTCGAGATGTCTTGGATCTTAGAGACCAATGCTGGAATGAATGGTTTGATCAAAGCGATGGGTGGGGATTGCTATAAGGAATATCAGATGTATCGGCGAATCCTGTCTTCGGGCGCAGCTCAGTCAAAAGAAGTGAGCTTAGATGAACTTGGGCTCAGACAATGAATGACCCAAGTGACACCACAATCGCATCTCAGTCTTGTGACGTGCTTGTCTTGGCCGGTGATCGTCATTCCAAAGACCCACTGGTAGAGCACTTTGGGGTCGCTGGAAAAGCCTTGGTGCCTTTAGGGGGAGTGGCGCTTTTGGAGCGAGTGCTGGGGGTGGTTGGGCAGTGGCCTGCCACGCGCCGAGTGGTGTTGGTCGCCCCGGAGACACCTGAGTATCAACAGGTGGTGAATCAATTCGAGTTTGCCCCCGATCAACTGACATGGATTGCGCCTGGCAAGACGCTTCATGAAAGCATCGAGTCGGCCTTGTGTGTACACGGATGCTGGCGAGAGACGGGGTTGGTGGTGAGCGCAGACCATGGACTTCTGCAGCCGCAGTGGCTGAACCAAGTCGCCAGTTCTTTGAGCCAACAAACCGATTTAATCGTCGCCATGGCTGACTGGTCAAAGGTGATGAGTGCCTATCCGGGCAATCGCCGTACACGCTACCGCTTCAGCGATCAAAGTCTCTGCGGGGGCAATTTGTTTGCCTTTCGAATGCCGGGTTTTTCGCGGGTGCTTGCTCGCTGGCATGCCGTGGAGCAAGATCGAAAGAAACCCTGGCGCATGCTCTCCATGCTGGGCATTTCAAACTTGGCCCGCTACGTATCGGGTCGCCTGAGCTCAACAGAGGCATTTGCTGCGCTGTCAAAGCTGGCTGGTGTCAATGTTCGCCCAGAGATTGTCATGGATCCATCCATCGCCGTGGACGTGGATGGCCTGGCCGACCTGACATTGGCTGAGCAAATATTGGCCCAACGTGCTGAGTCTGGAGACGACAACGAGCCATGTTGATCCAGCGTTATCTCGCCAAGCAGTTGCTCGGGCCTGTCGCTGGCGTTTTTTCGTTTGCCGTTGCCGTGGTGGCCATTTTTTATTTGGCGCAACTGCTGGCGTGGGCGGCTCAAGAGAGCTGGCCGGTGGATGCGGTGTTGGCGATGGCGGGTCTTCGGCTGGTGTTGTATTTTGATGTGTTGATTCCAGTGGCCGTTCTATTGGGATTGGTTATTGGGCTGGGCCGTGTGCAGCAAGCCCATGAGCTCACGGCCTTGGCGAGTGCTGGAATCAGTCAAGTGGGCGTGTTTCGTCTGATGGCGATTTGGATTGTCGCTTTGTGCCTTTTGGTTGCGTTATTTAGCATGGTCCTGAGACCTGCGGGTTACGAGAAGTTTTATGACATCGAAGCCGCCTTAGCAGAGCGCCTCGACATCAATCGGATTGAGCCCGGGCGGTTTCAAGTTGGCGATGACGAGTGGCTGATTTATGCCAAGACAAAAGAGGGGACGCAACTCAATGATGTCTTCGTGCACCAGCGTCGGCCAGCTGGGCGTGGTGTTTTGACGGCCGCCCAGATGCAACAAAGTCTCGATGACAGCGGATTAATTCGGTTGATGTTTGAGGGCAATGTCTCGAGTTACACAATGCCATTACCCGGCATTGATCGGTCTCGACCAGTGGTGAGTCGTTTTGATCGACTCGAGGTTGTGGTCGAACCACGATCGGTGAATACGCGTGATAAAGTTCGACGCGCCATGCCCATGAGCGAGCTGTGGCGAGCCACTCGACCCATTGAGTTGGCTGAGCTGCAGTGGCGCTTGGTCACTCCGCTGTCTGTATTGCTGATGGCATGGGCCGCAGCTGGCCTGGTCACACAAAAGCCCAGGGCACCGCGCGCTGCGTTCATTGTTTCAGCGCTGATCGTTGCAACACTCTACTTCAGTGCCTTGGGCGTGTTGGTGAACTGGGTCGAACAAAGCCGCTTGAGTACGATGCCTGGCGTGTTTACGGCCCCCTTATTGCTAGCTGCTGTCTTGTTGATACAGGCAGGTTTTGCTACCAAACCATGGCGGAAGTGGCCGTGAGCCTGATCCACCGGTACGTGATGCGCAACGTCTTTGGTGCCTACTGGGTGACTGGTTTGGGCATTGGCGCTTTATTTTGGGTGCTCGATCTCCTTGATCGCCTTGAGACAGGCGTGGGTGGGGTTCTGGGTTTAGTACAGGTCGCGGTTGCCTCATTTCGGGGCTTGCCAGAGACCATGATTGACCTCTTGCCCGTCATTGCTGTCTTGGCAACAGCCTTGGCCATGGGTCGCCTGCAGACATTGTCCGAACTGAATATCATGCGCGTGTCGGGTATCTCTATTTGGCGCTTAGCCGGGATGGCGATGGCCCCTGGACTCTTGATCGTTGCCTTGGGTTTGGCCACCTTGCAATGGGCAGTCCCGCTGCTCCATGAACAGCCAGAGCGGGCCGTGGGCGCCTCTCTGGGTGAAAATGGCTTATGGCATCCCACGCACGGGTTATGGATTCGGCAAGGCGATCAGTTCTTAAACGTGACAGATTTGGAGCTGGGTCGCTTTCCCGTTGGCATCAACATATTTACATATGGCGACGATGGTCAATTGCTTGATCACATCACAGCCGGGCGGGGCTTGGTTTCAGTCGATGGGCAATGGATACTCTCAGAAGTCACCCAAACACAATATCAGCCGGCGTATCAACAAACCAAGATCGATGAGTTTCGCTGGGACTCTTTCCTCACAGGCCGGCAGTTGTCTTTGTTGCTTAACCCGCCGGCCAGCCTTGCGCTAACGGATTTGTGGCAGTACGTTTCAGGGCTGAAACAACGCGCACAGCCCCACGCAGAGTTCGAACTCATTTTATGGGAAAGGCTGTCGCTGCCTTTGGCCTGTCTAGCCATGATTTTGGCCGCAATGGCCACCGCTGCTGTGCCGCTGAAGAGCCGAGTGATCGGCGTGCGGATGATTGGTGCTCTGGTCTTGGGGCTTGGTTTTGAGTTGGTAACAGAGATGGTGGCTTATCTGGGTCTGTTGCTTGGCTGGTCAATTCCTTGGGTGGCCATTGGGCCACCCATCTTGTTGAGTCTTTTGTCACTGTGGCTGGTTGCAAAGGCCCGATAGGGCGCCTGATTCACCCAATGCCAGCGAGGCGTTAGCCTTGGCGTGCAACCCAAGCGTTGCACCAGCCCTCGCGGGCAACTTGCTTGCCTGGGAAAATGCCACAACCCATCCAATCTGCTGATGTATCGCCTTGTGCCAACTGGCAATTGCCGCAGATCTGACCGTCTTTGTAACGCGTCCAGACGGCTTGGTCGATGTCGTCATAATGGGCGTGGTAACCCAGCGCCTTTGCCTGTGGGCTTTCTGGATCGAGCGCATTGTCCTGCGCCCAAGCTGTTCCTGCGTTTTTTAAACCAACAGCAGGAAGTAACAAGGCCAGCGAACCAGCACCGGCAAGTTTAAAAACGTTTCTACGTGAGCATTTGGTCATGGTCTCCACTCCTTCCAGTGTTAGGGTACAAATCGGTCATGCCCTTAATTAAGAATATTCTAACATTGGCAACGATAGTGATGGACTATGGGATCAATTGAGTTTGCACCCGATGGATGGATTCGTTTGTGGGCCGACTTTTTAGCACCCGACGAAGCTGAGCGCGTGTTTAATGAGCTCGCCGATGGTCTTAAATGGGAGCAACTGGCCATTCGTATGTTTGGTCGGATGGTGAATCAGCCCAGGCTTACGGCGTTTTATGGTGAGAAAGGGGTGTCGTATCAATACTCTGGCCTGCGGTTTTCCGCCATCGAATGGACAGGGGCCATCTACCAGCTTGCACAACAAGTCAGTGAGCTAACCAAACACCCATTCAATTCAGTCTTATGCAACTACTATCGCCATGGGCAAGATTCGATGGGGTGGCACGCAGACGACGAGCCTGAGTTGGAGACCAACCCAGTGATCGCTTCTGTGAGCTTGGGTGCAACCAGACGGTTTGACCTAAAACCCAAAGAGGGCGTGGCTGGCGAAAAGCAGTCCATTTGGCTCGAGTCTGGCAGTTGTTTGTTGATGGGTGGCGATCTGCAACACAACTGGTTACATCAAATACCCAAAACCAAGCGGATCAATGAGCCGAGGATTAATCTGACGTTTCGCTGGATTCCGAATTAACGTCGGTCTCATCTAAGAGCTGGGCCACTTGGGCCCTAGCTTTCTCGAGGTGTTTCTGACACTGTCTGGTCAACTTGATGCCGCGCTCAAATTCAGCCATGGCTTCGGCCAAAGGCAACTCACCGGTCTCCATGCGTTGGACGAGGGCATCCAGCTCGGCTAAGGCTTTCTCAAAGTCTGGGGTGTCTGTCATAGTGGTTTTAGTTTAACTGATCCCTTCTGCGCTGGGTTGGGCACCAAACAATGCGGTTTTCCAGCTCAGGGCATTATTAAGTTCACGCACTTGCCAACGACCACCGCAAGCCACAAGCGTGCCATCGAGCCACACGCGCGGCCAAACGGTCCGCTGCCATGGCGGGATGTGGGCCGCCGATAGCAGCTCTCGAGTCTTCTGTGACTTGGCGAGCGCGTCCAAATTGATCACCTCACCTGGGCGTTGTGAGCAGACTCGAAATAAAACCTCGGATGGGTTTTGTGCCAGTGCACTGCGTCTGAATTGATTCATGTCAAGATGCAAGGTGCCCAAGCCATCGGGCAAGTCGAGCGCATTTGAACCATCCCAGTCCAGCTCATAGCCTAGAGGCTGGCTCCTGGCCCCATCTTTGTCCTTGAGAGCGCCACCCACATCGGGCCACTGAGAAAGCCATAGGTGACCGCGATAGCAATGGATGGTGCCACTGTCCCAGGTAAGCTTTGGCACACGGTCGGGCGCGGGTTCGGCGATTTGTGAGACAAAACTCTCAAGCGGTTTGCCAGATGGGGGACGGACTTTTAAACACAGACACCATGAGCGAATCAGCTCCGCTTTCTCAAAGCTTTTTTTGTTGGTCCAATCTTGGATACACAGCCTTTGGTGGTCGCGTTGGTCCAGCGCCACTGTGTCAGCCAATGTTTGCGACAAGAGCTCGGCGCCTTGCCGATTGAGTGTGGCACTCCGGTTGAGCGCTTCTCGAGCACCAGGAAATCGCTCGCACAAGCGGGGCATGATGTCATGACGAATAAAGTTTCGGTCGATGCTTAACACTTCGTTGCTGGGGTCCTCAATCCACTCCAGCTGCCAATTTCTAAGATAATCGAGAATTTCACGCCTAGACCAATCCAGCAAAGGCCTGACCAAGCGGCCATGGCCAAAAGACTGGTTCGATTCGATGCCACTTAAACCTGAAATCCCAGCCCCGCGAAGCATTCGAAGGAGCAAAGTCTCAGCCACATCGTCTTTGTGGTGTGCTGTCACCAACACATCACCCGGGGTTAGCTTTTGCTTGAAGAACCCATATCGAGCCGTTCGTGCCGTAGATTCAATGTTTTGTTGGGCGTCGAGATGCAAGGCCTCTGTCAAACAAGGCAGATCCAGCGATTGGGCAAGTTCTCTGGCCCGAAGAGCGCGTTTTCCAGAGCCTGGGTCTAGGCCATGATCAATATGCAGGCAAACTATTTTGATGCGGGCATCCAGTGCGGGATCGGTGGCCAGTTGATGTGCCAGACACATCGAATCGGCGCCCCCGCTGAATGCAACATAGAGGGTGTTTTGTGGCGAGATCAGTTCATTGAGTCTCGACAGATCCATACGCCATCAATCGCTCATATCGTTGTGCAACGCGCTTCTCGGGTGTGTCTGAACTCAATGCTTTGAGCTGTGCCTCAATGGTCTCGCGCAACTTGATGGAGACAGCCGCAAGATCGCGGTGAGCGCCGCCCAAAGGCTCACTGATGACTTTATCAATCAGTCCCAATTGATGGAGGCGGGGGGCTGTTAGGCCGAGCGCACCAGCGGCTTCTTGAGCGCGTCCAGCATCCTTCCAGAGGATCGACGCGCAACCCTCTGGCGAAATAACCGAATAAATGCTGTACTGGAGCATGTTGACGCGGTCGCCCACACCAATGGCCAGTGCGCCACCCGATCCACCTTCGCCGATGACGTTACAGATAATGGGCACTGACAAACGTGACATCACCGCCAGGTTGCGTGCGATGGCCTCAGATTGCCCGCGCTCCTCTGCACCGACACCCGGGTAGGCGCCTGGGGTATCAATAAATGTGACGATCGGCAATTTAAATCGTTCGGCCATTTCCATTAATCGCAAGGCTTTACGGTAGCCTTCTGGGCGTGGCATGCCAAAGTTATGAAAGACCTTGTCCTTCGTGCTTCGACCTTTTTGATGGCCAATAAAGACCATCGAGTGGCCGCCAAGCTTCGCCAGTCCACCGACAATCGCTTTGTCATCACCAAACTGCCGATCACCGTGGAGCAACTCCACGTGATCGAATATTTGAGGGAGATAATCAAAGGTGTAGGGACGCTGTGGGTGTCTCGCCAGTTGGGCAATTTGCCAGTCACTGAGCTCTGCAAAGATTTTGCGTGTTTGATCCTCGCACTTTTTGGCTAAGCGGGTGATCTCGTCATCCAAATTGAGTTGTTGGTCGGGCCCCAGGCCGCGCAGCTCGGCAATCTTGGCCTCTAATTCAGCAATGGGCTGTTCAAAATCTAAGTAATTGGCAGGCATGGCGTCCAAATCAAACGATTCAAGTCAAGACCTGCCAGTATAACCATCCGATTGGCTAAATTGAAACAGGGCCTTTGGGGACGCGCTCCAGCGTCCAATTTTTCAAGGCCCATTGCCATTGGGCCTCCAAACTCAGGACGCTCTTCGGGGGTTCATGGCCCAGCGCACGCAGGGCCAAACGAAATGCTTGGGCTTTATTCATGGACACCACAGGATCATCCCCATCAGACTTCGACAGCTTTCGACCATTGTCATCAACCACCACGGGCAAATGCAGATAATCTGGTCTGGGCCAATTGAGCGCGTCATAGATCAAGCACTGGCGACCCACAGAATCAAGGAGATCAGCGCCGCGCACCACCTCGGTGATCTTTTGCGCGTGGTCATCCACCACAACCACCAGTTGATAAGCCATCAGGCCATCGCCCCGACGGATAATGAAATCACCCGTTTGCTGACTGGGCATTTGTCGCTGTGGTCCTTGCAGCTTGTCCTCAAACATCACGACTTCATCGTGTGTTTTGAGTCGAATGGATCGTTCTGTTCGACCTGGCGGAAGACCATCCCGACAGATGTTGGGATAGGGGCTTTTTTTGGGAAGCTCTTTGCTGGAGCAACCGCACGGATAGGCCAAGCCTTGAGCAACAAGTCGAGTGATGACCCGCTTGTGCTCGGCCATCCGTTGGCTTTGGCGCATCACCGAGCGTCGAGACTGCAAGCCGAAGCTGGCCAATGTTTGTAATTGTTGCTCAATGGCACCTTTGACCTGTCGCGGCGGGTCAATGTCTTCAATGCGAATGAGCCACAGCCCGCCTTGGCTGTAGGCTCGAAGAAAGCTGCCCACCGCGGTGACCAGCGACCCAAAGTGCAACGGCCCTGTGGGTGAAGGGGCAAAGCGGGTGCAGTAGGGGTTCAATGACTTGTTTTCAGTGGCCATAAGCCCCATATTAACGGCTCTAATTGGGTGAATGTCTTGGATTGAGCGGAGGCTTGACGTGTTTCAACGAATTGGGTTGTTTTTGCTAACAAATTTGGCCATTTTGCTGGTCTTAAACGTGGTTCTAACGTTGATCGAGCCTTGGCTCGCAGCCCAAGCGTTGAAAATGCCACCATCTGGATCATTGCTTTGGCCTTTGGCATGGGTGGCGCATTGATTTCTCTGGCGTTATCAAAAACCATGGCGCTTCGCTCGACCGGTGCCAAAGTCATTAAAAACCCCAAAAATCAGACCGAGCAATGGTTGTTGGATGTGGTGGGGCGCCAAGCCAAAGAGGTGGGCATTGGGGTTCCTGACTTTGCCATCTATTCCAGCCCAGAGCCCAACGCGTTTGCGACGGGTGCTTCCAGAAACAAAGCGCTGGTGGCGGTCTCAACTGGCTTGTTGGATCACATGCCCCGCAAC
>CBFHIS010000028.1:0-19561 GCA_965655975.1 Wenzhouxiangella sp. | reverse complement strand
TTGCTGACATAGCTAACAGCTTCATAACCCCGAGCATAGCCATAACGCGTTTGGCTATACCAGCGCTCCTGTGTCAGCAATGGCAAGTGTGCTTTCACGTCAATCCAACGATCAGGATCCCCGCCTTGGCGCTGTGTAATGACCCGGGCATCTTCTAGGTGGCCCAGTCCAATGTTGTAGGCGGCCAAGGCCAAATACAACCGATCGGGCATTTGGATGCGTTCGGGCAGGCGATCGAGCATTGAGCGCAGGTACCGTGCCCCACCCAAAATACTTTGTTTGGCATCCAAACGGTTATCCACCCCAAGTTGCCCGGCTGTTCGTTGTGTGAGCATCATGACGCCACGCACACCCGTGGGTGAGACGGCTTTTGGGTCCCAGTGTGATTCTTGATAGCCAACGGCGGCCAGTAAGGTCCAATCCAGATCAACTTGCTCGGCGGCTTGCTGGAACAATGACTTGAGCGCGGGTAGGCGTGCGCTCACTTGGTCCATGAAAGTGAAGGTACCCACCGGTTCATAGCTGCTGTCCGATTGATAATGGTGCGCTTTAATCTCAGCGAGTTGATTGCTGGTTTCAATCTGCTCGAAAAATGCCTCCAGTGAGGCCAGAATGCTTTGCTTTTTTTCTTTTCTCACCACCCAAGCCAGATTCATCTTTGGCTCCAGCCCAAAAGCCACGCCAATGGCTGGAAAGAATCGACGATTGAGCTCGACCACATTGGAATCAGCAATGGTGTAATGAATCTGCTCTCGGCTGATGGCATCAAAGAGATCTTCAATACTCGCACCTTCAGCCACAGACCATTCAAGGCCCGTCTGACTCGCGCCGTTGTCGATTAAGAGCTCTTCATACCCCTTGCCATCGAGCAGAGCAATGGACCCGCCCTGTAATTCCGCTAGCGTGTCGGGTTTGGGTGAGCCTTGGCGATAAACAACCATGGGTGCAACCGTCTCATAGACTGGACCCGATTCGAGGTTGGCGTGATCGGTGGGTGAGGGCAGGCCCGCGGCGATGAAATCGCCTTGCCCAAGGGCTAAGGCGTCCTTTAGAGCGGGTGGATGATCAAGGGTCACCACCTCCAGTGGAACATCGAGGAAGTCAGCGAACGCCGTTGCCAATTCATACTCAAAACCCGTCTCGCCCTCGGCGCCGAGATAGTAGGTGGTGGCGCCATTCAATGTGAGCATGATCAAATGCCCGCGGGCTTTTATTTTTTCGATCTCGGAGATCTGATCATGGCCCGAACTGGCCAGCAATAAAACAGCCACGGCGAGCCACAGGCGGGGCGGTATTAAGCGCCACCGACTAAAAGATTGCCATGATGTCACAAAGCTTTTCATGTCTTAGTGGGCAGTTATACACCAAAGCATGACATGTATTTGAGAGGCGCTGTCTGCTACCATAAAGAACTTACTTTCCTCTGAGCGTGCCTGACCCATTTTATGTCCTCAAAGAACACCCCATTCCGCACTCGATTTGCCCCATCCCCGACGGGTTTCTTGCACATTGGTGGCGCCCGCACCGCGTTGTTCGCGTGGTTGGCGGCCCGCCACTCGGGCGGTGAGTTCGTTCTTCGCATCGAAGACACCGACCGTGAACGCTCAACTCAAGCTTCAGTGGATGCCATCTTAGACGGCATGCAGTGGCTGGGCCTCGATTATGACGAAGGGCCATTTTTTCAGAGTGAGCGAAGCGAACGCTACCAAGCGGTGGTCAATGATCTGTTGGATCGTGGCTTGGCCTACCGTTGCTACTGTTCGAAAGAGCGTTTGGATGCGTTGCGTGAGACGGCGATCGAGGCGGGTGAGAAGCCACGATATGATGGGCATTGCCGAGACTTGGAGACACCACCCGAGGGGATTGAGCCCGTGATTCGGTTCCGCAATCCGCAAGAGGGTCGGGTGAGTTTTCATGATCATGTATACGGGCCGATCAGCGTAGAGAACGCAGAGCTTGATGATTTGGTCATTGTTCGCTCCGATGGCAGCCCCACTTACAATTTTGCGGTGGTGGTCGATGATTTGGACATGAACATCAATCTGGTGTTGCGCGGCGACGATCACATCAACAACACCCCGCGTCAGATCAATCTCTACCATGCATTGGGCGCCACGCCACCTGAGTTTGCCCATGTGCCCATGATCTTGGGTCCCGATGGCAGGCGCTATTCTAAAAGGCATGGTGCGATGGGCGTTTTGGGTTGGCGCGAGCAGGGCTATCTCCCATCGGCCATGATCAATTATTTGGCGCGCTTGGGTTGGTCGCACGGCGACCAGGAAATATTCTCCAAACAAGCACTGATTGAGATGTTTGAGTTGGATGCGATCAACCGCAAAGCCTCTCGGTTCGATGTCGAAAAACTGACTTGGTTAAACCACCACTATTTGCGTGAGGGTGATCGGCAAGAGGCGCTAGAGGAGTTTCAGTGGCATCTTGAAAAACTTGGGATTCCACTCGAAGCGGGGCCAAAGCTGGCTGATCTGTTCTCCGTTCAGGTGGATCGGCTAGACCGGTTAGACGCCATGGCCAAAGAGTCAAAATCGTTCTTTGTGGATTTTGATGACTACGATCCAAGTGCATCGAAAAAGCACCTTCGCCCAGTGGCACTCGAGCCATTGGTTGCGGTGTTTGATGCCTTGGCATCATTGGACGATTGGGCGCCCGAAACGCTCCAGGCCACCTTGACACAGACAGCCGATGAGTTGGGTGTCTCTTTTGGCAAAATCGGCATGCCGCTGAGGGTTGCTTTGGTTGGGCATGGTCAGTCACCCGCGATCAATCAAACCCTGTGGCTGTTGGGCGCCAAGGTGTCTTTGCTGCGGATCGAACGCGCCATTGAATGGATCAAAAAACGAGCCGAAGCCCAGTCAGAGTAAGCACGCGTCAGTGCGCATGAGTAACCAGTGGTTTACTGCTAAAATGAATCCATGAGTGTGCATCCGGTCATGGACCAAATTGAAGCGTATTGCTCGAAAGAGGGCTTGCGTTTAACGCCCATTCGCCGCCGCGTTCTCGAGTTGATTGTGGTGGCCGACAAGCCGATCAAAGCCTACGATCTGCTCGATCAGCTCAAGGCAGAACACCCAGGCGCCGCGCCGCCGACCATCTATCGCGCCCTTGAGTTCTTGTTGTCACACCATTTTATTCACCGCATTGAAACACTCAATGCATTTGTAGGGTGCATGCATCCCGAACATCCACATGAGGGGCAATTCTTGATCTGCAATCGCTGCCATCAAGTGGTGGAGATCGAAGACAAAGTCTTAAACGAACGTCTGTCACAAGCGGCCCAAAGCGAGGGGTTTACGCCATCCCATCAAGTCCTTGAAATCTACGGGTGCTGTGATGACTGTCAGGATGGTTAGCCAAGATGTCTAGGCGCGAACGCTTATACCATTTGCATGATTTACTGCGTCAGCGACGGACGCCCATATCGCGGCAAGATTTGATGGATGAGTTGGGTTGCTCGCAAGCCACCTTGTATCGTTTGATCGCCGAGTTGAGAGACCGGCTCGGTGCGCCTTTGGAACAAGACTCAGATGGTCGCGGTTTTTACTACGACCGCCAATTGGCAGGCCATTTTGAGCTGCCAGGGCTTTGGATCAGCCCCGATGAGCTGCAAGCACTGCTCACAGCGCGGCATATTTTGGGGAATGTGCAACCTGGGCTGTTGGAAGAAGAGCTTCAAGGGGTGCAAGAGCGCATCAACCAATTGCTCGATCAGCAAGGCCTTGACTTCTCAGCGCAACCCGAGCGCATTCACATCCGAAAAGACGCCGGTCGTGCAGTGCCCAGTGATTTGTTTGAAGACATTCTCGAAGCGTTGTTCAAACGACAACGGGTGGCCATTGAGTACCATGGCCGCCGTCGTGACGAGTCCAATCAACGCGTGGTCTCTCCGCAACGCTTAACGAGTTACAGAGATCGATGGTATCTGGATGCTTGGTGCCACGAAGCCGATGGTCTTCGGAGCTTTGCGCTGGAGCGGGTGCGGTCCATGCAAGTGGTCGACGAAGTCGCCAAGGAAGTTGGCATCAAAACCATCCAATCGGAGCTCGACCAAGCGTTTGGGATTTTTTCAGGTCCTGCAGACAATACGGCCGTACTGGTGTTCACCCCAGAAGCGGCGCGTTGGGCGTCAGAAGAACGCTGGCACCGTGATCAAACAGGTCGTTGGATGAAAGATGGCTCCTACGAGCTTTCATTTCCGTTCGGTCAAGCCAGAGAGTTGGTGATGGAGATCCTCCGGTATGGCCCAGACATCGAGGTGCAATCCCCTGACTTTTTGCGCCAAGCCGTCTGTGAAGCGCTAGAGACTGCCGTGGGCCGCTACCAATCGGGCTCTGGGGTGTCGGTTTAACACCACTGTCATATCGTGCTGGTGGAATAGAGAGAACACAGTGGCCAAAGCAAAGCGGGCAAAAATGAAAGCGCAGCGTGTTCTGATTGTCGAAGACGACGAATCCATCCAGCAGATGGTGGTGTTTAACTTAGAGCGAGCCGGATTTGAGGTGGTGACGGCAGGCACCTGCCAAGATGCCCGCATCGCACTGGCCGATTTCCCACCTGATCTTGTCTTGTTGGATTGGATGCTGCCCGACTCCAACGGCCCCGAGTTTGCCCGATCTCTCCGCCGCGACGAGCTGACCCGAGAGATCCCAATCATTATGTTGACAGCCCGCACCATGGAAGACGACAAGGTGTTGGGGCTCGACAGCGGGGTCGACGACTATGTCACCAAGCCGTTCTCACCGCGTGAGCTGATTGCTCGAATCAAAGCGCTTTTGAGGCGGGCGGCGCCAGCTGGAGATGGTGAAGAAATTAAAATGAATGGCCTGAGACTCAATCTAGAAACCTATCGAGTCTATGCCAATGATGAGCCTGTTCACATGGGCCCAACTGAATTTCGTTTATTGAAGTTTTTTATGACCCATCAAGAAAGAGTCTACAGCAGAAGCCAGTTGCTGGATCATGTTTGGGGCAGCGGGGTGTATGTCGAGGAGCGCACCGTTGATGTGCATATTTTGAGACTGCGCACCGCGCTGAAGGCCAGCGGCTGTGATCGCTACATACAAACCGTTAGAGGCGCAGGCTATCGCTTCTCAGCCGAGAAGAAGAGTTAGATGAGCAGAGCTTGGCTCAAAGAACTGATGGTGTTTGTCCTTTGGGCCACAGTCTTTGTGTTGCTTTTTGGTTTGGTCTCTGGCGGGTCCGGAGCGCTTGTGGGGCTGTTTCTCGCCGTGTGTGTTTACTTGGGTCACCACTTGCGCCAGTTGTATCGATTCGAGCGCTGGCTCCGTGTGGGGCGGTTGCGCAATCCGCCCGAGAGTTGGGGGCTTTGGGGGCGCGTGTTTGAACAATACTATCGTTGGCAGCGCCGCTACTACAGCCGCAAGAAAAAGCTTGGCAAGGTGATCAGAGAGTTTCGTGACTCAACCTCGGCAATGCCTGATGGGACGCTCGTGTTGGATGGGCATTTTTGCATTCAATGGTTTAATGATGCAGCTGAGGAGATGCTCCGGCTATCCAGCAACCGGGATCTTGGGCAATCTATCTTGAACTTAGTCAGAAACCCAGTGTTTCGTGATTATGTGCATTCCAAAGCGTATGAGACACCGGCTGAATTCACGTCTCCCCAGAGCGACCAAGTGTTGTTGTCAGCACGGTTGATTCCTTATGGCCGTGATCAGTATTTACTGCTTTTTAGAGATGTGACACCCATTCATCGGCTGCAAATGATGCGCCGAGATTTCGTGGCGAATGCCTCGCATGAGTTGCGGTCTCCACTGACGGTGATTTCTGGCTACTTACAGGCTTTTCCTGAAGATGATGAGTTGCCGGAGGAGTGGCGGCATCCGATCCGAGAGATGCAAGCACAGGCAAGTCGCATGTCAGGGCTGGTTGAGGGCTTGTTGGAGCTCTCCAGACTAGAAACTGAACTTGCTGATGCATCTGCTGAGCAAGTTGTGGATGTGCCTGACCTGATCTCACGGGTCATTCGGTCGGCACTCAGTGAAGATGAGGCTGACCACAAACTCAATTTCAAGGCTTTATCCGATCACGGCCTGCTGGGTGTGGAGCGGGAATTGCACAGCGCTTTTTCAAATTTGGTGATGAATGCAATCCGCTACAGTCCGGCAGGCAGCTCGATCGAGGTCACATGGCGCGTGGGCGCTGAGGGCGAGGGTATTTTTAGCGTTGAAGATCAGGGGCTTGGGATTGACGCCAAACACATTCCCTTCATCACTCAACGGTTTTATCGGGTGGACAGCGCCAGAAATCAGTCCAAAAGTGGGACCGGCTTGGGTTTGGCCATCGTCAAACATGTGCTTCAACGTCATGGAGCGCGCCTAGAAATTGACTCTGTCCTCGGCGAGGGCAGTGCGTTTCGGTGTATATTTCCCCCTGGTCGGATGAATGTTTCAACCGAGGGCGTACTGTCAGCCAAGGACAGTCATGAAACTGACACGCCCAACCCTTTAAATACAGTCATGCAGAAGTAAAAATTGGAGCCAATCGAGATGAACCGTCGTATGATTCGGGCCGTTGGGGCCTTTTTATTGATGATCCCCATGCAATGGGCCATCGCTCAAACCGAGGTCGATCCAAAATTGCCCGAATACACGCCAGTTTCTGGCATCTCAGGGAACTTGTCCTCGGTTGGTTCTGACACCTTAAACAATCTCATGACCCTGTGGGCTGAGGAATTTCAGACCATCTATCCCAATGTCAACATTCAAATCCAAGGAGCTGGGACATCAACCGCGCCACCAGCCATGACTGAGGGCACAGCCAATTTCGGCCCCATGAGTCGCCGGCCGCGTCAAAATGAGCAGCAAGCCTTTGAAGAACGCCACGGTTACCCGCTGACCGTGGTGGGTGTGGGCATCGATACCATTGCTGTTTTCGTCAACCGCGACAACCCAATTGAGGGCTTGACGATTGAGCAAGTGGATGCGATCTTCTCAGCCACCCGACGGTGCGGGGGTGCTGAAGACATCAGCCGCTGGGGTCAGGTGGGACTCGAGGGCAGCTGGTCCAACCGAGACATCGCGCTGTATTCTAGAAATGCGGTCTCTGGTACCTATGGTTACTTCCGCCAGTTTGCGCTCTGCGATGGCGATTTTAAGAACTCGATCAATGAACAACCCGGCTCAGCTTCCGTGGTTCAGGGTGTGGCCGAATCCATCAATGGCATCGGCTACACCGGCATTGGCTATGGCACATCAGGTGTGCGTGCAGTGCCGATTGGTAACCCGCCAGTGCCACCCAACAAAGAAACTGCTGCCTCAGGGGAGTATCCATTGGCGCGTCTTCTCTATGTCACGGTGAACAAGCACCCCAACAGACCGTTGCCGCCACTCGAGCGAGAGTTTTTCAAAATGGTGTTGTCGAAGCAGGGCCAAGAGGTGGTGGTCAGAGATGGTTACATCCCGCTGCCAGCCGCTGTGGTCGAGCGTTTTCGGGCAGAGCTTGAGCTTGACTGAGCTGTTTGATGCAATCCTATTCTTCGGTGTCTCAAAAGCCTGGCGAGGCCGCGCGTCTTCGCCACCGTAAGCTTCGCGGCTTAAGAGACATTGGCACCCGGTTAATGGTCTCCACCGCCGGCTACGGGGTGGTGATCTCATTGACGCTGATCTTTATCTTCTTGTTCATTGAGGTCGCCCCCTTGTTGCGCTCAGCCAACATGGGTGAGCCGGTCAGTTACTCCACTGCCACTCAATCACAGGCTGGCGACGCTCAGACTTTGTATCTGGCCAAAGAACGCTATCAAGAGGCAGCGGTTCGGTTCTTATCCGATGGTCAAGTGGTCTTTTTTGAGCCGACCAAGGGCGATCTTTTGTCGGTTGATCAAATCGATACCGATGGGGCAAAAATCACCGCTTTCGGGCACGGCGAACCACGGACTCAAATGGCAGTCGTGGGTTTGTCTGATGGCCGTATGGTGATGGTGAAGCACCACTATGAGATCACCTACCCAGATGATGTGAGAAAAGTCACTCCCAATCTTCGTTACCCCATGGGGCCCGCCCCCCAGGTGATGGATGATCAAGGCCAGCCGTTGAGCCAAATCGCCATCCAAGAGGGTGAGCGGGGAATCACGGTGGTGGCAGTCACCGCAGATGATCGGATGTTGCTCAAACGCTTCTCAGCCCGTCGGTCGTTCTTAACGGGCGAGACGGAATACACCGAAAGCCAAGTTGAGTTGCCCGCACCACCGGCCACAATTCGGGCGTTGCTTTTGGACATCACGCAAGAAAATCTGCTGGTGGTGGATGAAACCAATGGCATGCATTACTACGATGTATCCAATCCCAGCCAATCGGCGCTCTTGGATTCGGCGAGTTTGCTCTCACCCGCGCAACAGCGCGAGGGGGTGGATGTATCGGCCGTCAGCTATTTATTGGGGACCGTCTCGGTGATTGTCGGTAGAACCGATGGCAGTTTGAGCCAATACATGTTGGTCCGAGACGCCAACAACATCGGTCGAATTGAATACGTTCGGTCGTTTGAGGACCACCCGGGTGCCATCACCAGCATTTTTCCTGAGTTTGCTCGGAAAGGCTTTGTCGTCGGAGACGATGCTGGCCATTTTGGGGTGCATTTTGGAACCTCAACAAACACCTTGTTGATTGAATCAGTCCTAGACGGCCCATTGGAAAAAGTCGCGGTGGCGCCACGCAATGATGGCGTGCTTTACACCGATGCAGAGGGCGTGATCCACTACAGAACCTTACAAAATGATCACCCTGAAGCCTCCATTCAGTCGCTGTGGCGCAAAGTTTGGTACGAAGGGCGCTCGGCACCAGACTACGTGTGGCAGTCATCTTCCGCCACCGATGAGTTCGAACCCAAATTCTCGCTGATGCCCCTGACTTTGGGGACGTTGAAAGCTGCGTTTTATGCCATGTTGTTTGCCATGCCGTTGGCCATCTTCGGGGCCGTGTACACGGCTTATTTCATGCATCCGACCATTCGTGGCTGGGTCAAGCCTGTGATCGAGGTCATGGAAGCTTTGCCCACTGTGATCCTCGGGTTCTTGGCAGGGCTCTGGTTTGCCCCGTTTGTTGAAAACCATCTACCGGCGGTGTTCTCCATTGCCCTGGTGTTGCCTTTGGTGATGCTGTTGACGGCCTTTGGTTGGAAGTTGTTGCCCTCGACCTTGCGCCATCGCGTACCGCCGGGATGGGAAGCGGTCATTTTGGTGCCTGCGATCGTTTTCGCGGTTTGGGCTTGTGTGTCCTTAAGCCCGAGTGTGGAAGTCGCTTTTTTCAATGGCAGCATGCGCCAGTGGTTTACCGATGTTGGCATTACCTATGACCAGCGCAATGCCATGGTCGTTGGTATCGCCATGGGCTTTGCCGTCATTCCAACCATTTTCTCGATCGCAGAAGACGCCGTTTTCAATGTGCCCAAGCATTTGACGCAGGGATCTTTGGCGCTTGGCGCCACGCCTTGGCAAACGATGCTGGGTGTGGTGTTGCTGACCGCAAGCCCAGGGATTTTTTCAGCGGTCATGATCGGCTTTGGGCGTGCGGTGGGTGAGACCATGATTGTCTTGATGGCAACTGGAAACAGCCCTGTGATGAATTTCAATATTTTCGAAGGGATGCGGACGTTGTCGGCAAACATTGCCGTCGAGATGCCAGAAGCTGCGGTGGGTGGGACCCACTATCGGATCTTGTTCTTGGCTGCCCTGGTGCTGTTTGGTTTTACCTTTGTGCTCAATACCATTGCCGAGGTCGTTCGGCAGCGGTTGCGAACCCGCTATAGCTCGCTGTAATCGGATGGAGATTGGGTTGTGATTCGACGCTGGTTTAAAAGTGGTGACCCATGGATCTGGCTGATCGGCGGGGCGGTGAGCATCAGCGTGATCATGGTCATTGGTTTGTTATTGATGATTGGCGTCCGAGGCCTCGGTCATTTTTGGCAACCACCCATTATCGAGGCAACCGTCAGCATTGAAACGCCCTCAGGCGTTGAGAGTCAGGACATTCTCGGCACCATTCGAACGATCGAAACCGTCTCAGCGCAGTCCGTCCGCGAATCGGGCGTGTCGGTTCCGGAGGGTCAGAATTTTGTTGACCGCTACTTGTTCAAAGTCGGCAACCGCGATCTATCGGGCCAAGACTTCCAATGGTTTGTTGCCGATACCTTATCTGAGTTTCGTCAACCCGATGATGCCATTCAATTACAGCGTCGGGAATGGGGTGATTTTTTTGGTTATCTCGAGGCCATCTCCCAAGAGGGTGAGGTGGTGGCGGAAGGGGAGGCTGCTTTCGATGTGCTCCCCGATCGTCTCAAGCGCGCCAATGCCATCATGCGCGAGATTTATGAGATCGAGCGGTTTGATATTGGGGGCATCAACCAACAGATCGAACAACAGCGGCTGGAGCGTCGTCGCATTGAATTATCGAACGCCTTGAGTGATCAAGAAAAGGCCGCACGCTACGCAGACATTGAGCAGACGGTGGCCGAGCTTAATGCCCAGTATGAGGTTTTATTCGAAGAGCTCAGAGCGGTTAGGGACAGGTCGCTGAGAGACGCGCTGATTGCCCGCACAGCCGATGGGCGGCAAGTGACCATCCCACTGGCACAAGTGGTGCGTGCCACCCGTGCCAACACCATGGGCCTGGGCGAAAAATTGGCCGAATATGGCGCTCGGTTTTGGGAGTTTTTGAGCGAATATCCGCGTGAGGCCAACACCGAGGGTGGAATTTTGCCGGCCATTTTTGGCACCGTGATGATGGTGATGATCATGTCCATTGTGGTCACACCCTTTGGTGTGTTGGCAGCGATCTATCTGCGGGAATATGCACACCAAGGGCCCATTACGCGCATGGTTCGCATCTCGGTCAATAATCTGGCCGGTGTCCCCTCAATCGTGTTCGGCGTTTTTGGGCTGGGCTTTTTTGTGTATTTCTTAGGCGGCAACATTGACCAATGGTTTTATCCAGAGGCGTTGCCAGCCCCGACCTTCGGGTCGCCAGGGCTTATTTGGGCGTCTTTGACCTTGGCTCTATTGACACTTCCTGTGGTGATTGTCTCCACCGAAGAGGGCCTGACCAGAATCCCCAAGGCGATGCGTGAGGGTTCGCTGGCGCTCGGCGCAACGAAGTCAGAAACGCTTTGGAAAGTCATTGTCCCGGTGAGCACACCGGCCATGATGACGGGCCTGATTTTGGCGGTGGCCCGAGCCGCCGGCGAGGTGGCGCCGTTAATGCTTGTGGGTGTGGTCAAGCTTGCGCCAAACCTACCTGTCGATGGTGAGTTCCCTTACCTGCATTTGGAACGCCGCATCATGCATTTGGGTTTCCACATTTATGATGTCGGGTTCCAAAGCCCCAACGTAGAGGCGGGCCGGCCTTTGGTTTATGCGACGGCACTTGTTTTGGTGGCTTTGATTTTGCTGCTTAATTTAACTGCCATCGCCATTCGAAATCGACTCAGAGAACGCTACAAGAGTGACAGTGACTGATGAATAATGGAATAAAGATATGGTCAACGTGAATCAAAATGCGGGGCTCGATGCCAATCGGCCACGCCTGAATCTCAATCATGAGTCGATCGCCTTAGAGACCAATGATCTAAACCTCTACTATGGCCAGACCCATGCGTTGAAAAGCATCACCATGCAGATTCCCTCACAACGGGTCACGGCATTTATTGGTCCCAGCGGTTGCGGGAAGTCAACGCTGTTGCGGTGTTTCAATCGCATGAACGATCTGGTGGATTCATGTCGGATTGAAGGGCAGGTGAAAATCGATGGCGATGACATTTACAAAGCATCCATCGATGTGCCTGAGCTGCGTCGCAAGGTCGGCATGGTCTTCCAGAAACCCAACCCATTCCCCAAGTCGATTTATGACAACGTCGCCTATGGTCTGCGCCTACAAGGCATTAAGAGCAAGCGGACGCTTGATGAGGTGGTTGAGCGGTCTTTGAAGCGTGCGGCTTTGTGGGATGAGGTGAAGGACCGCTTAGACGACAATGCGTTCGGGCTCTCGGGTGGTCAACAGCAGCGCTTGGTCATCGCGCGTGCCATTGCCATTGAGCCTGAGGTCATTTTGCTCGATGAGCCTTGCTCTGCTTTGGATCCCATCTCCACCGCCAAAGTCGAAGAGCTGATTATTGATTTAAAAGAGTCCTATACCATTGTGATTGTGACTCACAACATGCAACAAGCCGCCCGCGTGTCTGACTTCACCGCTTACATGTACTTGGGCGAGCTGATAGAGTATGACGACACGGCCAAGCTTTTCACCAACCCCAGTGAAAAGGCAACTGAGGACTACATCACCGGTCGATACGGTTAATCAATCAAGGGTCCATGACCCGAATGGAAATTAAGTATGGAAGAGCATTTTCACCAACACATATCGCGCCAGTTCAATCAAGAACTTGAGGATTTGCGAAAAGATGTGATGACGATGGGTGGGCTCGCCGAGCAGATGATTGCAGATGCGGTGACCGCTTTGATTGAAGGTGAGTCGGCCCGCGCTGAGCAGGTCATTGAAAATGACCACCAGGTCAATCAAATGGAAAAGCAGATTGACCAGCAGTGCATTCAAATTTTAGCCAGACGCCAGCCCACTGCCAGTGATCTACGCTTGGTGATGGCCATCATTAAAACTGTCAATGACCTAGAGCGTGTGGGTGATGAGGCTGAGCAAATTGCCAAGATGGCCATTCGCTTGGTGAGCAGAGACCGCCCTCGGGGCAACTACCGAGAGCTCGAGACCATGGGGACGCATGTGCGCGCCATGATCCGCGACGCGCTCAATGGCTTTGCACGACTCGAGCCCGAAGTGGCCATCGCGCTGAAACGCCAAGACCAAAAAGTGGATTCTGAGTATGAGGCCATCTTGCGCCAGTACTATAGTTATCTCGTTGAGGAGCCCCGAAATACCAGTCGCATTCTTGACTCCATTTGGGTGGCTCGGTCATTGGAGCGAATTGGCGATCACGCCAAGAACATTGGTGAGTACATCGTCTATATGGTCGAGGGCAAAGACATTCGTCGCGCCTCAGCAGAAGAGATTGAGCAAAGCTTGGGCGAGAACGACTGACCGCCCTAGAAAAGCCTCTTAAGCCCCATTTTCTGGGGCTTTTTTTATTTCTCATGTTTTGAGAACAGGTCTTGGTTTAATGATTCCATCAACCCATGATGGAGGAACAACCATGCACAGTTCACAAGCACACCGCAACACCCCAAACCGCCAGATTGCTGTTCACAAAGCCCAAGCGGTCAAACGCTGGATGGGGGTTGTTATGAGAGAAACGCTCGCTTTGGGTCTATTGCTGATGGTTCAGGTCAGCTTGCTGATGGTGGTCAGCGCGGTGTTGTAGTGGCTGCTATTAAAGTCCAGGCCGGGGCGTCTACTCAACGCCCCACTAAGCGGCCTGTTCTGTCTCCGAGTGGTGCTCGGCGCTTTGTTTTTTCGGGCCGTTTAAGAGGGCATCTCGGGTGGCTGCAACAATTAAGTCTACTTCTTGGCTGGTGGTGGCAAACACGGGGGTAAACCGCAATGAGTTCTCGCCACCATGGATCACGTTGATGCCTTTTAGGCGCATATATTCTTCGGTGGAGTGTGCGCCATAGGCTTTATATTGCTGATGATCGAGCTCGACCGAAAACAAGAGCCCGGTTCCCTGAACCCCTGTGATGGGTCCATCCAACTCTTGCTTGAGCTGATTGAATTTCTCCAAAAACTCAAGGCCACGTTCGACAATGTTGGCTCTGAGCTCTGTTGTGATGCTCTGCAACACTGTGGTGCCGACATCCAGCGCTCTGGGGTTGGCGGTCATGGTGTTGCCGTAGATGCCCTTGCGATAGAGCTCAGCGGCTCTTTGGTTCATGGCCAAAACAGACAGTGGATACTGTCCGGCGTTGAGTGCTTTGGAGTAAGTTTCCATATCGGGCGCTGGCAAAGCTTCAAATCCCGGGTAGTCGACAATGGACAAAGTGCCAGTGGCTCGAAGCCCCGCTTGGATAGAATCCACCAACAGCACCGTGCCGTGCGCCTCGGTCAGTTCCCGCGCCAACGCGTAAAAAGCTGGGGTGATTGCCGCGCCTGGGTTGCCTTCACCCATGACAGGCTCCATGAAAAAGGCCTCGATGAACACATTGTTTTTCTCGGCCTCTGCAAACACAGCGCGCAAATGCTCCAAATTATTGGGCTCAACGGTGAGCAGGCTGTCTTGGTCTCGGTACGATGCCAAGTGCGCCATATAGGTTGGCCGAGTGGAATCGGAGTAGCGTGCGGGGCGATCGGTTCGGCCATGAAAGCCACCGGCCAATGACAAGTTCTTAATGGTGTGGCCAGCTTTGGCACCACCTGGATCGGTCATGTGCTTGGCGTTGACATCGGCAATGCGGGCACCGACAGAAACCGATTCAGAGCCAGAGTTCATGCACAAAAACTGGGCGTAGGGGCAGCCAGAAGTCCGAGCATGGCCAATTTCTTGGCGCAGGGCTTCGTTAAAGCGCATGTGGGAAAAGCTTGGTGTCATGATGTTGGCCATGACATGCGGTTGGCCCATGGACTGAATGATTTTGTCTGGGGCATGCCCAAACCCGAGCATTCCATACCCGCCTGAGTCATGCAAAACGCGTCCCTTGACGGTGATGATCCAAGGCCCCTTAGCGGCCAGCGCAACGTAGGGTTTCACCGCGTCGTTGGCATAAAAATTGACATAGCCAGATTGGAGCGCGTGCTTGATTTGTTGCTCATCTTGGGTGATTAACTCAGGGTAGGCCGAAGCCCAGCAGTCAATGACCCCACAGGCCATATCAATGGCTTGTTCGAGCTGTGGGTCTTGTTCGGAAAACTGCTCAATGACCGAATCAGACAAGCCCTCAGAGAGCGCATGCCCAGGAAAGTTGCGGAGTTTGGCCAGTTTGTCAATTGCGCGGGTCATAGACACATTCCACTCAAAGTTTTCCTCATTTTATCAGGATTGAGCCCGGTGGTTGTTGGCATCGACGCCGTGCTGTGCCAGCGCCCAAGTGACATGCTCTTGTACCAGGGCAGAGGGGTGGTCGAGTCGACTTTTTAGGGCATTGAGGACAGCAGGCGAGGTGGGCGCATTGCCCAGTGCGACTGCAATGTTTCTCAGCCATCGCTCATGCCCGATGCGCCGAATCGCACTGCCTTGGGTGCGCGCTAAGAATTCAGCCTCATCCCATGCGAACAAATCGACCAATGCGCCGCTATCAAGGTCCTTGCGTGGCTTGAAGTCATCGACTTTGGTGAATTGTGCGTAACGGTTCCAAGGGCACACCATTTGGCAATCGTCGCAGCCATAGATGCGATTGCCCATGGGTTTTCGAAAAGGCTCAGGAATGGCGCCTTTGAGTTCGATGGTTAAATAAGAAATACATCGGGTGGCATCGAGTTGATACGGCGCGATGATAGCACCCGTTGGGCAGACATCAATGCAACGCCGGCAGCTGCCACAATGATCGCTCACGGGCGCATCGACAGGCAATGCCAGGTCTGTATAGATCTCGCCCAAGAAAAACCACGACCCCGCCGTTCGATTCAACACATTTGTGTGTTTGCCAATCCAGCCCAAACCGGCTTTTTCGGCCAATGGCTTTTCTAGGACGGGGGCTGAGTCGGTGAAGACTCGGTAGCCAAATGGACCGATCCACTCTTCAATCTGGCTCGCCAGTGTCTGTAATCGCTTCCGTAAAACTTTGTGGTAGTCACGACCAAGCGCATAGCGTGAAATGCACGCCCGCTCAGGCGTCTCCAAAAGCGCCTCAACAGGCGTGGCATCGGCCGGCAGATAGTCCATGCGAACCACAATCACTGAGCGCGTCTCGGGGATCAGCTGGTCGGGGTGCGAGCGTTTTTTCCCATGACTGGCCATCCAGTCCATCTCACCATGCAGGCCCGCATCCAGCCAAGCCTCCAGCTTGGGCTCGTAGGCACTCAAATCAATGTCGCTGATCCCCACTTGATCAAAACCCAGTGCTTTGCCCCATTGCTTAATTTGCGACACCATGGCGACGCCATCGGGCAGGTCCGACCTATAATCAGAATCATGAGACATGACTTGGCATTATATCGAGCCGATCAGGTGCGTGCGCTTGATCACGAAGCCATTGAGGAGTTGGGCATGGATGCCTATGCGCTGATGCAAGCGGCAGGCCAACGCGTTTTTCAGGCCATCCGCGCCCGCTGGCCGGAGCAACGCTCAATGACAGTGTGCTGTGGCCCAGGCAACAACGGTGGGGATGGTTGGGTGGTGGCGCGATTGGCGCTGGAGGCGGGCTGGCGTGTCCAAGCCTTGGTGACTCGATCCCCAGCCGATCTGACCGGGGCCGCCAAACAAGCCTACCAAGACTATCTCAAACAGCCATCGGCCCAACAGGCGATGCTGTGGGCGGATCAGGTGATCGAAGGCGAGGTGGTCGTGGATGCGCTATTGGGCACGGGTCTCAGTGCTGCCGTGACAGGCCAGATGGCTTCACTCATTGAGGGCATCCATCAAAGCGCTCGGCCCATCGTCTCAGTGGATTTGCCTTCCGGGCTCTTGGCCGATACCGGCCAGGCCTTGGGCGCTGTTGTGCAAGCGGACTTGACGGTGACCTTTATCGGTCTCAAGCGGGGCCTATTCACGGGGCGAGCCGGCCGTTATGTGGGGTTGTTGGTGTTTGCAGACTTAAATCTTCCAGAAGCGGTTTATGCCAGCCAGCCACCCGATGCAGAGTTGCTTTCAATCCATAGCTGCCAACGCGCTTTGCCCAAACGGGTGCCCGACCAGCACAAGGGCCATTCAGGTCGGGTACTGGTGGTGGGGGGCGATCACGGCATGCTGGGCGCGCCGATTCTCGCGGGCTTGGCCGCGCTGCAGGCTGGCGCCGGCTGGGTGGAGTTGATGGGCCGTCAGGCGCTCATCAACGGGGCGCTGGCGGCATCCCCTGCGCTGATGGCTCACTGTGATGAGGATTTGGAGGCTCTGAGCAAGCGAATCCAAGCGGCCGACGTGGTGGCTTTGGGCCCTGGTTTGGGAGTGAGTGCCTGGTCAAGACCACGCTATGAGACCGCACTGTCTGAAGCCAAATGCTTGGTGCTCGATGCCGATGGGCTCAATGCGCTGGCCGAAGCGCCCATTGTTCGATCAAATTGGATTTTGACACCTCACCCCGGTGAGGCCGCGCGGTTGCTCGACACCGATGTGGAAAGCATCGAGAAAGACCGCTTCCACGCCGTTCGTTGCTTGGCAGACAAATACCAGGCGGTGGTGGTCCTCAAAGGATGGGGCACGCTGATTGCCGAGCCCAGTGGTCGAGTGTCGCTGTGTGACCGAGGCACACCCGCCATGGCCAGTGCTGGGATGGGGGATGCCTTGACCGGTGTGGTGGCCAGTCTGTGGGGGCAGGGGATGGCGGCCATTGAGGCTGCTCGGTACGGTGTCTTGATTCATGCCCTTGCCGGTGAGCGGGCCGCGCATGGGAAACGGCAGATTACAGCACCGCAGCTTATTGATCACATTTCTGAAGTCATGATGATAAGTCCCTGATCATGATGAATTTAAAATCTCCTCTTAAAGTGGCTTCTGAAGAAAATATGGCTCAGTTTGGGGCAAAGCTGGCCGCGCAATTAACGCCAGGGGATGTGGTTTATCTGAGTGGGGATCTGGGGGTGGGGAAGACCACGCTGGCCCGAGCCATCATTCGTGCTTTGGGGTTTGAGGGGCGAGTGAAAAGCCCAAGTTATGGCTTGATCGAAGCCTATCCAGCCACCGCGGTCTCCGTTGTTCATCTGGATCTCTACAGGCTTGGGGACCCCGCTGAAGTTTTGGATCTGGGCATCGAGGCCTATGGCGAGGGCGAGGCTGTGTTCTTGATTGAGTGGCCCGAGCGGGGTGAGGGCTATATTCCAGTCGCTGATTGGGTCATCCACATTCGAGACTGGCCCGATGTCTCAGTAGGCGCTGACAGCACCCAGAGCCCCAGAGAGCTTACGGTGAGTCGGTTAGGCGCCGATCCAGCGCCGCCATAAAGTCTTCAATCCGAGCGGCATTTTTACCCACATCGCTCAAACCAACCCGTGATTTTGATCGCATATCTAGATGGGTCATGCCATCCACGCGCTGAATGCGAATCACCACATCGTCCACAAAGCCAAACCAATAGGTGGTGTCAAACCCTTCTATTCGCCCCTCGGCAGGGCTTTGGTCCACCACGCGCCATCCGGCATCTTGGAACACGGCCAGAGCGGCCGCAAAGACTTCATCTGCTGAGCGGTTGCTTTGGTAGGTCGCAAGATTGGGGTAGGCCGATTGCTGCAGCTCAATCACCTCAGGGCCTGGGTGATCAACGGGGTTGGGCGCATCAGCTCGGAGCGGTGCAATGGCCACAAACTCAGGGATGTCCACCACATCGGTGGTGATGTCATGGATTCTTGGCAGGCTACGCGCTTGTTGCAGGAGACTCAACGGCACAAAAGCTGTGGCCAATGACACCACCACCGCCAAGATCAGAATGGCGGCTGGACCGCGACGGGCTTTGTTCAAAAAGACCAATAGGCCCGCTGCAACCAAAGTGGCGATGGCGCCATAGACGGCCCACCGCATCAGCAAAAATCCAAATCGGAAGTCCCACCAGCCAAGGCGCGTGCCGGGCCCAGCAATCAGTAACAACAAAGCAGCCAGCACAGCCAGGACAAGAACCCAGTGGCTGAAGGTCATGGAACGTTTCTTTTGGCGAAATATCATGCCTTCTAGCTTAACCCAGTGGCTCTTTGTTTTCACTCATGTTTTTTTACTGATGTTTTTTACGGATTTTTCTAGTGATGTCATCGCCGATGTCATGGCCGACATCGCCGCTCATGATTTGCTGCAGTTTGTAGAGCGCATCCAGTGCCTCGCGTGGGGTGAGTGCATCGGGATCAAGCTCAGCCAATGCCTTAACAACGGCAGGCTCTACTGGTTCTGGGCTGATGATGGGCTGTTGGGCCGCTGTGGTGAAAAGATCGGCCTGTGGTGTTGGGGCCTGCAATGAGGCGATCGCCTGGTTCTTTTCAAGACCGGCCAAGTGGGTTTGTGCTTGGGACACCACATGCTTTGGGATGCCAGCCAACTTGGCCACTTGCAGGCCATAAGACCGATTGGCCGGACCCGGCTGCACGGCGTGCAGAAAAGCGATGCCATCGGCGTGCTCGCGGGCAGCCAGGTGCACATTTGAAATGCCGGTGTGGTCATCGGCGAGTTTGGTGAGCTCGAAGTAATGGGTTGCAAACAGCGCCAAGGCTTTGATGTTCACAGCCAACTCGTGGGCCACCGCCCAAGCCAGAGCCAATCCATCAAAGGTGGATGTGCCGCGCCCGATTTCATCCATCAAGACCAAAGAACGCTCAGTCGCATGGCGAAGAATGTGAGCTGTTTCAACCATTTCCACCATAAATGTGGAGTGGCCTCTGGTTAAGTCATCGCCGGCGCCAATGCGTGAAAAGATTCGGTCAATGGGACCAATTCGTGCGCTCTGAGCGGGCACAAAACTGCCAGCGTGGGCGAGCAGGGTGATCAGTGCCACTTGGCGCAT
>CBFHIS010000027.1:15629-19732 GCA_965655975.1 Wenzhouxiangella sp. | reverse complement strand
GGCAAAGTCTGCAAGCGTTTGCAGTTGCGCGGTTGCCATGGGACGAGCGCGTTGGGCCAGGTCATTTAAAAAAGCCTCAATGGCCTCCACCGACTCGGCCATGCGGGTCTCTAAACGATGCCCAGCGTGGTGGTCAAAGCCGAGCATACGCGCCATCTCATCGCGCAAAGACAGCATCTCGGCGACCAGCGGCGTGTTGTCAAAAAGACCGGCCTGCGGGCCTTGATCCGATGCGCGGGTGGAATAGGCGTGATAGAAACGCTCGCGCAAATCTCGGTCGTCGGCATAGGTCACAATGGCTCGATAACTCGGCAAGGACAAATCCGCAAGCCAACCACTTTGATCATTCGCTTTGGCACGATCGGCCATTTGAGCCAGCGCATCATCGGGCAGGCCTTTGAGCGCGTCTTGGGACTCAAAATGCACTTGAAAGCCATCGGTGGCATCCATCACGTGATTGCCAAAGGCATTGGATAGCTCAGACAAGCGCAGGCTTTTTTCTTTCAAGGCATCGCGGACGTCTTCGGGTTGGTCCACACCCGATAGCTTGAAATCTCTTAAGTTGTGAGCGATCGCGGCCTGGATGGCCTGGGGTTGGTCGTTGTGGTCTGCTCGATTCGCGAGTGTTTGATAGACCCGATAGAGGCCCTGGTTTTGGGCGCGTTCTGTGGCAAATGCACTGATGATGGGCAGGCAGGCTTGAAACGCATCCCGCCAGGCCGGTGTGTTGGTGACGCGGTTTAAATGACCAATGGTTGACCAAGCATTCGACAGTGCCTCATCGGCATGCGCCTCGGCCCACAGCGTGTTTGGATAATCGATCGCTTCGGGTGCCAGCCCGGTGATGTCATCAATGCATGCGCGGTAAGCCCCAACCAAGTACTCAATGGCGGGCAGGGCATGCGCTGGCTCAATCGCGTTGAAACGGGGCAAGCCGGGGCTGAGTAGGGGGTTGTCGGTCACGCTCATCGAAGCCATCCTTATTTCATCAAAACCAATAGCCCACCATTATAAAGCTCAACAGTGAGGGCCTGACCCAGATCCAGGCTGAGTTGTTTACTCAGGTTTTGGGGATGTCGGCGTTTTGCCTAAACTTGGCTTAAGCGAACTTCGATTGGGCAAGCTCAATCGAGCAATCTTGTTCCAGCGATCTTAATCCAGCAATCTTAATCCAGCCAATCGCACAAGAGCTCATCAATAGACTCAAACGCAGCCTTCAACACATCAGCCTCGGGCAGCAAAGTCACCCGAAAGTGCGCGGGGTTTGAAAAATTGAAACTCGACCCGGGCACCACCAAGATATGTTTTTGTTCGACCAAGGCTTCAGCAAAGGCTTGATCGGTGAAGGGGAGCGCCCGACTTTGGCGGTGTGCCTCATCGATGGCTTGGATACAGGGGAAGGCATACAGTGCGCCTTGGGGTGCCATCAAAGACAAATGCCGACTCGCGTGGACCGACTCAAGGACGGCTTGTCGGGCTTGATGGAGTCGACCCCCAGCAGCCACCAAGTCTTGAATGGATTGATGGCCACCGAGCGCCGTTTGTACGGCCCACTGACCCGGGACATTGGCAGACAGTCTGAGGGCGGCGAGCTTTTCGATCGCGGCCCAGTAGTCTTTGGCGTGATCGGTGGCACCGGAGATGACCGCCCAACCGATGCGGTACCCACAGGCGCGATAGACCTTAGACAGGCCACCAAAGGTCAAACAGACCCCATCGGTGACCAAGCTGGCCATGGGCACCACCTCAGCACCATCATAGGCAATGCCGTCGTAGATCTCATCGGCCAACAAGACAAGCCGATGCGTTTTGGCAATTTCTGCCAGCGCAATGAGGGTCTCTTTTGAATACACCGCACCGGTGGGGTTGTTGGGGTTGATCACCACCAGCGCGCGGGTCTTTGGTGTGATGGCCTTAACCAAGGCGTCAAGATCGGGTTCAAATTGATGCTCGGGTGGGCACGGGTAGTACACCGGTTGGCCGCCATTTAAGACCACCGAGGCACTCCACAGGGGGTAGTCGGGTGATGGGATTAACACCTCATCACCGGGTTCGATGAGCGCGCGCAGTGACAAATCCACCAGTTCTGAGACGCCATTGCCAATCACCACATCGTGGTAGCGGGTCTCTGTCAGGCCGCGGTCTTGGAACTGCATGGCGATGGCTTCGCGTGCAGGAAAAATGCCCATTTGGTGACCGTAGGGTTCTGCGCGCTGGAGGTTTCTGACCACCGCCTCGCGCATGGTCTCTGGTGTTCTTAACCCAAATGCACCCGGGTTTCCAATGTTGAGATATAAGATCTCATGGCCCAAGTGTTCGAGCTCGCGTGCGCGCTTGGCCAGCGTCCCTCGGATTTCATAAGAAACCGCATCGATGCGGCTAGCCGGTTGAATCATCCATTCCATCGCTCAATGATACGGCAAGCCAACGACGCTGTGCGGCGGTGATCTTTGCCACGCATGCCCGATCGACTGTCAACAACTGCCAACCTTTGCGATGCAGCCAATGCCTCGTGACACGATGTGCCTGCGAAATAAAAACTCAACCCAAAAAGGAGTGCGTCATGTCTCAATACTGCTGCCAGAATCAATCTGTTTGTGTTCCAAATCTTTTGTCTTCTCGTCGTCTCAAATGGACATCAGCACTGATGCTGGGCGTGGTTGCCGGTGCTTGGTCCACGCAAACATCAGCGACGGAGACGCTCACCCAAGATGTGGGTGTGACGGTACAAAGTGTGGCTCAAATGGCCATCACAGGCCTTGGTGTGCCGGTCTTTACCGTGTCTAGTGCGCCAACCCCTGGGGGCGCGCCCAGCATCGTGAGAGACACTTATGACCGTTATCTGCAATACACATCAATCGCCCCCACTGGTGAGAGCCGGACTTTGCAGGCGCAACTGAGTGCGGCAGCCCCAGCCGGGATGGCGGTTCGTTTATCAACCAATGCCACCAACGGCAGCGGCGCGGTGGGTGTGGCTCAGTACACAGGTACTGGAGCAGGGGCGGCTTTGCTGTCCACCACACCGGTCGATTTGGTCACAGGGATTGGGACGGGTTACACCGGCGATGGCGCGACCGATGGCTTGCTGCTGAGCTACGAGTTGGCGATGACCGAAGACTTGGATCAAATTGGCACGGGCACCCAAATGTTGGAGGTGACCTTCACGCTAGCGAGCGCGCTCTAATGCGGGCTTCGGGGTGTGCTGCTCGCCTGATGATGGCTGGGGTGTTGTTTTTTGTGATGAGCTTGGATGCCTTAGCCGGCGTCAGCGTGGTGGGATCTTTGGACCGGCTGCATGTCGCCGATCCCGGCGAGGTGATTCGTGGAGAGATCGAAATCCAAAATACCCTCGATGAGGACGCCTTGGTGCGGGTGGATGTCTATGACCAAGTGATGGACGGTCAGGCCAATGCCCAATACCTGCCACCGGGTGCCCACACGCGTTCATTGGCTGATTACATCCAACTGATGCCAGCTGAGCAAACGATTGGACCACGGGCTCGGGCGCGTGTCGGCTTTGAGGTCAAGCTGCCGACCTTGGCCGAACGCCCCGAACTCGCTGGTGCTTACTGGGCGGTGTTGATGATCCGCCATGAAGCCTTAGAGACATTTGAAGACTTGGTGGAAAAAGACCAATGGGTCATTCAGCAACGGTTTCAAACCGCGGTGCGGATCACCACCGCGGTTCGTGGCCAAGCCTCTACGGCCTTGTTGTTCCAGTCGCCTGTCCTCAAGCTGGCTCTAGATCCCGAGCAAGCACCTGATCCCATCTTTTTGTTTGAAGCACACAACAAGGGTGAACGCTTATTGGATGTGGCCCTAGTTGGTGAGCTATTCAGCGCCCAAGGTGAGTCATTGGGGCGAACTCAGTTGGGACAATTTAGGATTTATCCGGGCAGCCACCGACGCATTGAGTGGGCCCTGGCAGATGCTAAAGGGCAGTCACTTGGGAACCGATTTGGGAATCGAGCCGAGGCGCTGGTGATGGCCACACCCGCTTCTTGGATGCCACACGCCAACCGATTTGGCGCGCGGTTTGATCTCAATTGGGGCCCGGATGTGGCCCATCAGCAGTGAGTTTGTTGATGGCTTGATGGCTGTGT
>CBFHIS010000027.1:0-15532 GCA_965655975.1 Wenzhouxiangella sp. | reverse complement strand
GTGGGCGAAGGGCTTGAGATTTTGGTGCGCTTTTTTGGGCCTGTGTCTGTGGTTGGGCTTTTGCCCGACCTCAGCCCAGGCATTGAGCTTGCATGCACCAGCCAGTCAATCTGTTCAGCCCGGCGCTTGGGTCTCTCTGGGGTTTGTGGTCAAATCAGCCGATCAATCAAAAGAGTCCACCGGACAGACCCACCAACCAGAGGTGGGTCTGCCGCTGGGATGGTCCCTGTTGCTGCCCCCACGCCCTGTAGATCTTGGAGCAAATGAAACCCAAATCATAACCGTGGCAGTGGCCGTGCCAAAACATGCGCCTGCAGGTTCACACCGCGTTGTTCTCACCATCGGCGATGAGTCGGTGGGTGCTGAAGTCTCAGTCGAGGCGACTTACAAGATTCAATGGCTGGGTGATTTGAATGTATCCAATCGCCCCAACACTCCGGCCGCAACTCAATCCATCCATCGTTGGTGGCCTGATCGACCATGGACCATGGATGAGGCATTGATCTTGACTGGCAATCAAACGCTGGATATCCGATTGGTGGGCCGAGTCCCCACTGGGGTCAAGATCAACATAGAAAAAAATGAGCATCATTTTGTTCCAGGCATTGCTCACGAGTTTTCCATTGCAGTCAGTCTGGATGCAAGCCATCGCCGTGCATATCCGGAGCGCATACCCATTGCCATTGATGTGCTCAATGCCCAGAGCATGGAGATTTTGGCCAGACGAAAGTGGGTGCTGGTGCCCTTCTCTCAAGGGCTTGAGCAACCAGGACACCAACCTTGGGATTTTCGAGGCTTTATGCATTGGCAAGCGATGCCAGGTGCTGGGCTTGGCGCAAGCATTGAACCAAGCGATTGGGGCATTCGTGCGGTGGGCAATTGGCATCCATTGGGTGAGCGGCATGTGGAGCTTTCTTGGCATCAAGCACCCCGTTGGGGTCGGTATGTTGGGTTTGTGGGTGATCAGGTCCGATGGCGACTGGGCCATCAGGTTTTTTTGGGCGAACGCCTTGATGGGTTGTCTCGTTTGGGGGAGGGCTTCAGCGGGGCTTGGCAGAGCAATCGGAGCAAAGACCCTTGGCAGGTGGGGTGGATCACTTTCAAGTCCCGAGGCATTCATTATCAAAGCCCCTGGTGGTCGTGGGATGGTTGGCGCTTGGCCTACATTGATGCATCATCGGTTGAGGCCAACAGTCCTCGGCTGGGTGGGTGGTGGTCGCTTGCCTACCAACATCCCAGCCAAGCCAATGGAGATTATCGTCATGCCCGCCAAGGTGGCGCTGACCCAGTGAGCGCGCATCACTGGAAGGCGCTGTTTACCGGAAACCGAGATCAGCTGGCTGGGCGCTTTGAGTACCGCTACCGGCCGCATCGCCATACGTTTTTGGGGGTTTTGGCAGAGTCCATTCCCAGCAATCATTTGAGTGAATTGCCATCGGGAGACCGCATGCAGATCCAGTCGCGCCATGCCGTTGGTCAAGAGGCATCTTTTCGAGCCGTGTTGTCGGCTTCTCGGCAACGGGGTGCCACAGGCATCCGCTACAGTCGCCAAAGATTGGAGGTGCAACACTGGCAGCCAATATCTAACTTGTTCGATGCATGGTTCTCTGTTTCACGGTTCTCCGAGGCGCCTTTGGCTCACTTTCGGGTGGGTTTGGGGGGCATTCACCAACGCACCCCAAAAAATGGTCTTAATGTTTTTCCAGAGGAGGCAAGGGCACGGCATCAGACAAGCGAGTCATCATTGAGCCTTCGTTTGCGTGGTCGTGTGGGGAGTTGGCACCTTTCAGCACGTCTTGATACACGCGGACGATTTGGTTTGGCAACGCATTGGCAGCAACCCAAAATCGGTCTGTGGCGCTTGAGCATGCAAAATCAATACACACAACTGAGTTGGGAGAGCCTCCCATCAGGGCCTTGGCGTTGGTCGGTCGCCGTTGAAAAGCGCGACACTCGGATCATGCCGCTGTTCACATCAAGCCGTTTCGATGAGACGGGGTTTTCGCTCGATGATCGAGGTGATGTTCGGGAACTCAAGCCCGCCAATGACACGGCGTTCAAAGTGCATGTGGATGTTTCCAGGCGGGTGGGTCGACACCAAGCGTGGTCTTTGACGCTGAGTCCATCGACGTCTGATGCATCGGACACCACCTTATGGCTTCGCCATCGATGGCGCACAAGCGTCCCATCTCCGATGCCCATTGTCTCGCGTTGGGTGAGTCGAGACAGGGGACATTCGCTATCGGGTTATGCGCGCCAGCTCACATCCACGGGACTCCAACCTGTGGCCGGCGTCCTTGTTTCGTTGGATGAAAAAACCACGATGACCGATGCGCAAGGGCACTACCAATTTTCAGGATTGAGCCAAGGTCACTACCGCTTGGCCATTCAAGACAATGGCCTTGACCAAAGACGCTTACTCACCACCGACAATGTTGTAGATCTATGGGTGGGTCCTGATCAAGCATCCATCAACCATGATGGTGTAGAGGCAGTTACACACACACATGATTGGTTGTGGGTAATGCCAGCCCGTGTGATTGTGGATGTGGTCTGGCCCAATGACAGTCCAATTGATGCATTGACCAAACAAGCGGTCATGGATAACTTGCGCCTGGTTGGCACCTGCGATGCCTGTCCCAGTGCCCATCAAAGAAGAACCGCAAAACGAAATCAGGCCGGTCAGTGGGTCGTGGATCATCTGATGCCTGGTCACTGGCGCTGGCAGTGGGTGGGCGCGTTGTTGCCCGAAGATCATGCATTTTTAGAGGCCAGCCAATGGATTGAGGTGATGCCAAGTCAAAAAAGTCATCTGACCTGGGTAGCCCGTTACCAGCCCCGCCCGATTGAGTGGCAAGGAACCACATTGCAAAACGCAAAAGTGGAGCGTCGTCTTTAACGCTTGGGTTTTTTATGTACCTTTGTTCGCTTGTTGATGTATTTAAATTCCATGGGGTATTTGTCATGAAACCGCACCAAGTCTGGCAAATGTTTCAGGCCGAGACGGTCTAGGATGTTGGTCTTGTGCGTAGACACCGTTTTGTCGCTGATATGGAGCTGTTCGGCAATGTCTTGATGGCTGTGGCCCGATACGAGCAGTCGGGCAATGGCTTTTTCTCGATTGCTTAAACACAGTGGCTTGGGGGGCGCCTCATTAACAAACGAGCGAATAAACGGTTGCGGGACGTGTGTGTCACCTTGCAATAACAAGCCAAAGGCATGCTCAATCTCGGCTTGGCTTTGGTCAAGTGTGAGGTAGGCTTGCACGTGGTCACGAAACAAACGTTTCATCCAAAGATCATCGTGTCGGGTTGAGAGCGCTAAAGTAGGCAGCGTTCTCGGCGCTTGTTTTGAGGCTTTGAGGCAGTGCAAGCTCAGATTGTCGTCGGGGGAGAGCACCATGACACGAATATCTGCATCCAGCTCCATGGGCCAAGGGGTCTGTTCAGACCACTGCACACATTCGGCCAGTGTGATGTGCTCGTTATATCGGCAATACAGCCGCCACGCATCGGTCAACCAACGGGCGGTTGAGATGACGCTGATGGCACATGGTGTTTTTAATGAATTCAAGCACTGGCCCCACACTTTACTCTGTAGAGACAGTAGCAAGCAGTCATGGAAATGGATATGCCAAAATCTTTAAATAAATTACGGGTTTATCAGAATAATCAGTCGGAAATATCTTAAAAATATCGATCCCTCGGCTGGGCTGAGGGACCGCAAAGCCGTGACCTCGGTTCCTTACAAATTCCAGCAATGGGCCCACATTGCCAGTATCATGGGCTTAATTTGATCCAAACTTGGGCGCAACTTGGGGCCAGTCGGCGTGTAAAAAGGCCTTATTTGACTCCCAAGAGAAGATGCGCGAAGGCCCAAGAGACATCCGTTGAAACCCAACCATTGAAGTGAGTGAGCATGAACAACAGTACTGCCCTAGACCCTGAAGTCCAATCCCTGATCGAGCAGCAAATCGCCTCGGCTGAGGTGGTCTTGTATATGAAAGGCTCACCAAAAATGCCGCAGTGCGGATTTTCTGCCAAAACAGCCGGCTTATTGGATGGTCTGTTAAACGGTGACTACGCGGCCTACAACGTGCTTGACGATGAGCGGGTGCGCGAGGGAATTAAAGTATTTAGCGATTGGCCAACCATTCCCCAGCTCTACATTCGTGGTGAGTTTGTCGGGGGTTGCGACATCATCACCGAGATGTACAACGCCGGTGAGCTCCATGAGATGTTGGGTCTTGAGGTGCCAGATCGTACGCCACCTGAGATCACCATCACCGAACGGGCTGCTGTCGAAATTCGGGGGTTTTTGGATCAGTACCCAGGTCAGTATTTGCATTTCTCAGTTACCCCCGATTGGGATGCGCGTTTTGAAATCGGACCGCGCGGTGGGCACGAGATCGCCACAGAAGCTGCGGGCATGACCGTTTTGATGGACTTGGCAACGGCACAAAAAGCCAAAGGCGCCACCATCGATTGGATCGATACCATGCAAGGCTCGGGCTTGAAACTCGATTTGCCTGGCGCCCCACCTGCGGTGAAAGCCATCAGCCCCGATGAGTTGCAAGCAAGACTCAATCAAGGCGAAGACATTTGGGTGGTGGACACACGCCCAGAGCCCGATCGCCAAGCCAAGCCGGTGGAGTTTGCCAAGCCGCTCGATGCCGACATGATGGCGCGCTTGAAAGAAGCCGACCCGCAACAACCAGTGGTCTTTATGTGCCATGTCGGAATCACCAGCTTAAAAATTGCAGAGCACTACCGAAAGCAGGGCATGACCCAGCTGTTTAACTTAGAAGGTGGGGTTGAAGCGGTTCTGGGCTAGAGCCTGCACCACATCGAATCATCAGAACTCTTGTACTCGATTCACGCTCGGTTGATTTGAGTTTGCCGCTTAAGCCTTAAACTCCGCCACGGCGGGGGCATGGTCTGACGGGCGTTCAAGCCGTCTGGGTTCTTTGTCGATGTAGCTGGTGGTGCAGCGTTCCTTGAGGGCGTCTGAACACAACACCAAATCGATGCGAAGCCCTAGGTTTCTTCTAAACCCAGCGGCGCGGTAATCCCACCATGAGAAGGTCTCATCGGGTTGAGGAAACAATCTAAAGCTGTCGCTAAAGCCCAAGTCTAAGAGTCGCCCCAAGGCATCTCTTTCGGGTGCTGAACACAAGATTTTGTCTTTCCAAGCCTCAGGATCGTGCACGTCCCGATCATCGGGTGCGATATTAAAGTCCCCCATCACAATGACATTCTCGTGTTGCTTGACCTCATCAGCAATCCAGGCCTCAACCGCCGAGAGCCAACGGAGTTTGTAGTCATATTTGTCGCTGCCGACTTCTTTGCCATTGACCACGTAGAGATTGATCACACGCACATCGCCGCAGGTGCCAGCGATCACTCGTTTTTGCTCGTCTTCAAAATTGGGGATGGCGGTGATGAGGTCTTTTGGTGTGGTTTTTGAGATCAGTGCCACACCGTTGTAAGTGGGCTGGCCAGAAAAAGCCACGTGGTAACCGAGGGCTTCAATCTCTGCGCGCGGAAACTTCTCATCAATGAGTTTGGTTTCTTGTAAGCCCAAGACATCGGGCTGGTGATGGGTCAGCCAATCTGAGACATGCTCCAAACGGACTTTGAGTGAATTGACGTTCCAACTGGCAAATTTCATGGCTTAAGGGGTGTCCTGGTTATTGATGGGGTCTAAAGGGTTCGGCTCAATGGAACTTGACCCATCAGCGTTGGTTTCGAAGTGGCCTGCTGAGTCGATGTCGTCGGGTGTGTTCTCATCCTCGTCATCTTCCTCGTCATCTTCCTCATCATCCTCCTCGTCATCCCAGCCATAATCGAAGGTGATCTCTTCACCGGCTGAGATCCAACGGGTGGCATACAAATCAAGATCAGACCATTCGGCATTTGGATCATCGGAGTGGTTCAAAAAACGCATTTCATTTTGACCATCGATGCCCACCCACTCGTCTTGCTGCTCATCGTACAGCCACAAGACATGCATCCCATCTTCATGAGTGATCGGGCCTTCGTAGCGGCCAATGAATGAAAAAGCGGGGATGTCTTTTCTGGCGAACACACCGCGTCCATGAATGGGAGAGTTTTCCACCACCGCCCGTGGATTCTGGTCATAAGCGCTATCATTTAGATCGGCACTGTCATCCAAACAGTCAGTATCATGGGTGCGGGCGATGGGTTGATTCATGGCATCTGATTTAGGGGATTTGACTTTTTATCAATCAGTATGACACTGAGGGCTTAGAGAACAACGCAGCAGCAATCAAACACCGATCAGTTGATGCGTTTGGTCATTGTAACAAAGCTTCCCAGGGCGGGCGATTGAAGCCATGGGATGTTGCTGAAAATCTTTCTTGATCGCTGCAATGGCTCTGGCCTCAATTGGATACAAATGAATCATTCGGCCCGGCTCGACCCAAGTCCAGGCAATCAAACCAAGCGCAGGATCGGTATGTTCGGTCAGTGTTGCCATGCCATCGAGGCTTTCTTGTGGTGTGGGGATGGATTCAATGACACAAGCGCGTTGCTCATCAAACACCGCGCTTGATTGAAGCGCCAACACCCACTGGATTCCATGACCCTCAAGCACGGCCAGCAAGGTCCGATAGGCGCGAACCCATACGCCATAGCTGGTCTCTAGAGGCGTTTGATCATGCCCATCTCCATGCTTGGCTGCCCATTGGTTAAAAGTTAAGAACTCGATGGCCAGCTTGCGCTCATTGGCTTGCCAGTGTGCATCCACGCCACCCGGCAGGTTTAAGTCGTGGTCTTTGTCGCCATCGAGCAGTATGGCTTCAACCACATCCCAAAAACCACTCAAGCCCGCGGTATCGAGCTGGACCCGTTGCAAGGCCATCAAATCATTGCGGGTGAGGAGTTGGCCATGGACGGAGTCAAGCCGAGCGTGTTCGGCCAAGAGCGCGCGAGCCGGTGGGTTGATGCTCCCTGATTCAAACAACTCGGCTTCTAATTTTTTCTCCAACGCTGGGCCTGAAGCCTCATCGGTGATCAACAGCATGGGCAAAACCACAAACTGACCCATCAATCGGGCAGGCGGGGGCTGTAGTCTGTCATCGGGCATCTGTCCGTTGTGGGCACCAATCGCCATCACACTGGCGCTCAGTCCTTGTTCGGTCAAGACGGGCTTGGCCAATTGCGATAAGGCGCGCCAGACATCAAAGCCTGGGCGCAACACGCTGGCGGGTTCGACCACTAGGCCACCAGCCACCAACATGCCATCGAGCGTCTCGGGCAACAATCTACCCAGATCAGCCGCCAGGGCTTGGGCCATGTCTTGTGCAGCAACCCGATCGAGCAGTGGCTGATAATCGGGAGACGGCTGGATTTCAAAGCCAGCCAAAATGGGGATATGATGGGTTGGTTGGTGCATACGTTTTTTGGAGTGACCTGTGTTGGATTCAGTCAATTGGACGCTGGCGCCGTATGAGGCGCTCACCCTCGATGATCTCTATGATCTCATACAGGCCCGCATTGAGGTGTTTGTTGTCGAACAAGACTGTCCATACCAAGATGTCGATGGGCGCGACCGGGCCGCGCTCCATTTGTTTGCCAGAAGCCAAGCGGGTGAGGTTGTCGCCTATGCCCGCATCACCCATCCGGGTGTTCGCTTCGATGAGCCATCCATTGGTCGGGTGATCACCACCCAAGCAGGCCGTGGCCAAGGCTTGGGTCGGGCTTTAATGGTGCGTGCCATTGAGGCCATCGAGTCTCAATACCCGCAGTCATCCATTCGCATCTCGGCGCAGCAATACCTCGAAGGCTTTTATTCGTCTTTGGGTTTTGAGACGGTCTCCGAGCCTTACCTCGAAGACAACATCCCCCACCTGGAAATGCTTCGCCTACCGAAACAGTGAACCGCCTGAACGACGGCGACGACGCATGCGGGCCAGCAACGCATGTTCTCTGGCTTCCAAGAAATCAGCGCGATCGAGTGAGGTGGGATCCAAGCCTCGGCGCTTGGCCTCGGATGCCCGATAAGAAACAAAGTCGGCATAGGCCTCAATTTCAGGTTTCAGCTCACGGGTCATCAACTCAATCATGATCGCGTCATCTAGATAACCCAGAACCGGCACATCATCGGGAATGATGTCTTCTGGGTTAATGAAGTAGGCGAGTGCAGCCAACACACGGCCACGACCGATTTCTTTCATGCCCCAGCCTTTGTCTTCGAGCATATCGATCAATACTTTTAATTGATTGATGCGGCCTTGGATGTAATCAGAGCCCACCGCTTCGGACATTTTGCCCAAGAGCTTTTTGGCATTTTTGATGATCTGATCGGGCGATTGGCCTTGGGTGGTTTTCATGGCCTCATCGGTGAGGCGCTTGAAATACTCCAAGTCTTTGTCGCTAAATTCCAACGTGATTCTTAATGACATGATCTGACTCCTACATCCATGGTCGTGCAATTGACATTCATTATACCGCTGCGACAAATAGCCCGATGATGCAGAGCACACCGGCGGTCCAGGCCAGCGATCGGGCCAAATGGCGATCGGCCAAATAAAACCCAGCAAACGCCACCCGACTGGCGATAAAGACCATGGCATACAAATCCATGCTTTCTTGGGCAGCACCTGCGATGTGTGAAATGATCACCGCACTTGCAAATATGGGAAAGATTTCGAAGCTATTGGCTTGTGCCCAAGCCGCCCGCTGCCGATAACCGGTTAAAGTCTGGTACCAAACCCGTGGGTTTCTATTGTCGAAGCCACGGTCGCCTGCTTTCGAAATCAGCGCCAAGGCCACCGGCATAAAGCCTGCGATTAAGACACACCAAAATGCAATGGTCATGATGTTTTCCTTATTTGTTGGTTCAATTTATTTGGCCTCATCGAAACCGCATGGCCTGACCCGGGACGCGGTACAAGAAACCGGTGTTTTCTGTCTCTATGGTTTGATCATCCGCAACGCTTAAAGACAGCGTCATGGACCAGCGCACACTGGGCCGTTGGTTCTCGCTGACCTCTTGCAGCCAAGCCAACACTTCACGATCCTCATGCGATACGGTGATCGAAACCGTCTCTCGGGCGCTGGGTGAGACCTGCCACTGAATCGGTTGTTCCGATATCACCCAGTCTTTTCCTTCGATGGCCAGTTGAAGCATCACCCCAGAGGGCATCAAAGGTTCGGGATTGAGATTGGTGATCATGAGATCAAGGCGCGCTCGGTCATTGCCCAGCAATTCAAGCCCTGAGATGCGCACCACCGGAGGCTCAAGTGGTCGGGTGGAAAGACTGCAACCTGAGAGCGCGATCAGAAAAACCGCCACAGCCATCCATCTTGCCGTTGATCCGCCCAACCAAATTGACCAGCCCAACCAAGGACGGGCATGACGATGAACAATGCGTGGATGCTTTAATGACATGGCACCATCATAATGGAAGCCAACCTCAGATGCGATCACCGCCTCAAGATGCATGAGCTCAAAATACGGGAAGCCCTAAAATGAATACAAATGCCACCCGAGAGTTCCCAACAGGCAGTGCTTTGATCGTGGGCGCCAGTCGGGGCATTGGCCTGGCTTGGGTGGAACATCTGCTCACCCAAGCTCAAATGCCTATTATTGCAGCGGCCAGAGCCGCCAACACCAATGCGCCATTGGCTGCCTTGGAAAAGGCCCATCCAGAGCGCTTGATCCGGTTGGATCTCGATATCAATTCTGCAGCGAGTGTGGCCAAAGCCGCCTCAAGCATTGAAGACAAAAGTCTGGGTTGGGTGATCAACACCACCGGGATCTTGCACGATCAAGCATCGGGCGTGTTTCCTGAAAAGCGCTTGGAGGATCTAACTTGGGAGAGCTTTGAGAAACTGATGCGGATCAATGCCTTTTCCAGTGCCTTGTTGTTACAACACCTCTTGCCAAAGTTTGGGAAAAACGAGCGCACTTACTTCGCCGCCTTATCAGCCCGCGTGGGCTCAATCGCTGATAACCGGATTGGGGGATGGTATGCCTACCGAGCGAGCAAAGCAGCGCTCAATCAACTCTTGAAAACAGCGAGCATTGAGACCAAACGCCGCTACCCACAGCTGATCTTGGCGGCGTTGCACCCAGGCACCACAGATACTGACCTATCCAAGCCCTTCCAAGCGAACGTGGCGCCTGAGAAATTGTTCTCGCCTGAATTTGTGGCCGAGCGCTTAACCTCGGTGTTGCTGGGCCTCACTCCAGAAGACAGCGGGGGCTTTTTTGCTTGGGATGGGGCGTCCATACCTTTTTGAAGCTGCTTCCATTAAAACAGCACCGGTTTGGACACGGCGGTCCAAGCAGCGATTAAAAATGTGATCAGGCCCAAAACATAAAACACCACGCCTTGCGCGCGTTGTCCCTTCTTGGCGCGAGAAAAGGCCAAGCCATCGCTCGCGAAGTAGGCCACCACAAACACCATCTTCAACCCGAACCAGCCGATCAAAGGCAATTTTGAGATGTGCCACATGGCCAGTCCGAGCAAGATAAAAATCAAATTGATCACGTGCGGCCCAATTCTGATCACCGGGTTGGTGAGTGGGCGATTCATGACCAAGGCCAAGTGGCCGCGCAGACCAAAGCCTAAGACGCTGATTAACGCCAAAAGGGTGTGGGTGTGTTTGAGTGCAATGTAGCTGTCCATGTCTGATCAATCGTCCTTAATCTTTTGTTGGTTTGAATTGCTGCGCCACCCAATCGGCGATGGCCAAAGCGGTGGCCTTGGGTTCTTTCATCCACCGATAATGATCGGCTTTACCCGTGAGGCCAGAGCGCCCTTGTTGATGCACTGAAATTTGCGCATGGGGTGCTTTGTTGAGTAAGTATTCTAATGAGCCTGGTGGCACAAACCAATCATCGGCCATGGCAATGCCTAGGATGGGTTGTGTGATTTCAGCCATCGCCCCTTCTAAGTCTGTCGCGACGCCCAAGGGCGCATAGCGGCCTGTTTTTCCACTCATCGCCCAATCGCGCATGACCGAACGCGCCTCGCGCCCGGCAAAACCCAAGCGATAGCCAGGATAGTGCCCCACGCGTTGGGCCAACCACGGCATGGCCCAAAACATCACCCGCAAGGCCGAGCGCATGGGGAACGGAAAGGCGTTGTAAAAAGGCGCACCACCGGCGATGCAAACCGTGCCATCGATCGACTCGGGGCGAATGGCGTGTAGCAATAGTGCCAGCTGGGAACCCAGCGAGTGACCGGCAACGACCAAAGGTGTATCGCCAGAGCGATTGGCTTCGAGCTGAATTTTTTCAAGTGAGCTTTCTAAGTCCATCAACAACTCGCGATACCCCCAATCACATCCACGACTGGCTCTGAGGTTTGATGAGCCCAAGCCGCGCCACTCATGAATAAAGACCTCGCCATCAAAGGTGCTGAGCGCTTTTGCAAAGGCGATGTAGTTGCGTGCGCTGATGCCCATGGCAGGCACCATCAAAAGACGCCACCGAGGCGTGTCTGAGCCGACATGAATCAGCTCAAATCGATGTTGGTCTGATGAGGTGACCGCTAAGGTGGCTTGATCGTGTGCCATGGGGGCTTATTGTGGCTCAATTTCTAAAGTGGGTTGATGAATTTCGTCCAACTGTTCCCGGAGTTGCTCGACCACGCTCTCCCAGTGCCTGGGTTGTTCAAACCATTCAAAGGCCTGCGGAAAGGCGGGGTCGTCCCAGCGATTGGCGAGCCAGGCTTGGTAGTGAATCATGCGAAGCGTTCTCAAAGACTCAATCAAATGCAATTGGCGGGCATCAAAATCAAAAAACTCTCGATAGGCGCCAATCAGCCAAGAGGCTTGTTGGTTTTGCTCTTCGCGGCTGCCCGACAACCACATCCACAAATCTTGAATGGCCGGCCCCATTCGGCAATCGTCTAAGTCCACAAAATGCGCCGCCCCATCGCGCCATAAAATGTTGCCTGGATGGCAATCACCATGAAGCCGGATTAAAGACTGCGCGTTGGCTGCTTGCCAACGCTGATCGATCTCAGTCATCAAATCTTGCGTTGTTGATTCAAATGCCTGGACCAAGTGCATGGGCACCCAATCATTTTCCAATAGATACGCCACCGAGTCTGAGCCCATGTTTTTGGGGTTTAGGGTGGGTCGATGGGCAAACTGAGCGGTCGCACCAATGGCATGAATCCGGCCCATCAGTCGGCCCAAGACTTTGAGCGTTTCTTCATCGGCCAGCTCGGGTGCGTGCCCACCAAAGCGTTTGAACAGCGCAAAGCGTTGCCCTTGGTGATGTTGCAGGCTAAGGCCCGCCACCACCATGGGCGGCACAATGGGAAGTTCGTGCTCAACCAACTCAAGCGCGAAGGCATGCTCTTCTAATATGGCCTCATCAGACCATCGCCCTGGGCGATAGAATTTGGCAATAAGCGGGGCGTCTTCGTCAAGACCCACTTGCCAAACGCGGTTCTCATAAGAATTGAGTGGCAAGAGCCGGCCATCGGTCACAAATCCCAAGGACTCAACAGCCGATAACACCACCTCAGGCAAAAGCCCAGCAAAGGGCGTCAGTAGATTTTGATCATCGCCATCCATTAAGAGCATCATACGGACTGCAAGATCTCAGGGGTGGCAAAAGTGCACATGCGCTTTGGATATTTTGCAGTATCTAAGCACCGGCGCAGTGACAGGGTCAGATTCACAAGGATCACAGGCATTTTCACACCGAGTGGTATTCTTAAAACTGTGATCAATTGATGCTTTTGAGACGTGAGCAGTCCTGTTCTCAAAAAGCCACCCCCTTATCAATCAGAGGAACATTGAAATGACTCAACCCGTTAAAGCCTATGCCGCCATGGAAGCAGGTGAGAGCCTGGTGCCTTTCGAGTATGAGTTGCCCACATTGGGTGCGGATGAAGTTGACATTGAAGTCCTCCACTGCGGGATTTGTCATTCTGATGTTTCAATGATCAACAACGACTGGGGCTTTAGTGCCTATCCACTGGTGGCAGGCCATGAGGTGATTGGTCGTGTTAAAGCTGTAGGCGAGCGGGTGCGGCACATGAACGTGGGTGATCACGTTGGCTTGGGATGGCAGGCCGGCTACTGCATGGATTGCGGTCAATGCATGAGTGGCCACCACAACACCTGTCCGAGTGTCGAGATGACCATTGTGGGTCGCCATGGGGGCTTTGCCGATCATGTGCGCGCCAGAGCCGCTGCGGTGTTTGTGCTCCCCAAAGGCATCGATGTGGCGAGTGCGGGGCCGTTGTTGTGTGGTGGGATCACTGTGTTTGCGCCAATCGCCGAGCACGTCTCACCCACCGACCAGGTGGCTGTGATTGGTATTGGTGGCTTGGGACATTTGGCCATAAAGTTTTTAAACAAGTGGGGCTGTGAGGTGACTGCGGTCACTCGAACGGATGAAAAAGCGGCCGAGGCCAGAGAGATGGGTGCCCATCATGTGGTCACACCTCAAGAACTCGAATCAGGTGAGGCGGGGCTTGGGCGCTTTAATATGGTGCTCTCAACGGTCAATGTCTCTATGAACTGGGCAGCCATTTTAGAAACGCTGGCACCGCGTGGTCGAATCCATTCGGTGGGTGCGGTGGATGTGCCCCTAGAAGTCCCGATCTTTCCCTTGATCATGGGTGAGCGGGCCATCGGTGCCTCGCCCGTGGGTGCGCCGAATGCGATCAATCAGATGCTCACGTTTGCCGCCCGCCACAACATCACCCCACAAACAGAGCATTTTCCGATGGCATCCATCAATGACGCACTTGAGCATTTGCGCTCAGGAAAAGCCCGTTATCGGGTGGTGTTGGATCGCTGAGGGCTCGGTAAATTCGACGTCGAGTGGTGGCAGTGATGCGAGTACGGCCAGCAGGCCAGTGGGTTCCTCGCGATGGTTTTTTGTGCTTGGTTTCACTGATCGCATATTCGGCCCCCGAGATGTTTGGTTGAATGTGCCCGAAAAGCAGACATTGTGCAGTAATGGTGGGCGATGCTGGGTTCGAACCAGCGACCCCTGCCGTGTGAAGGCAGTGCTCTCCCGCTGAGCTAATCGCCCAAATCCAATTGGGCCATCTATCATAAGAGAACACCTTGGATCACGCAAGGCGCTCAAGGCAACCCGCCCCATCTTTGTCTCAGCCAGAGCGATCAATTGGGCCATGGTGTTTGTGACCACTTTTATGGATCGACGATATTGAGATCCCCAACCATCGAGCCATGGAATTGGCAAATGTAGAAAAGCTGATCAGGCGCGTCCATGGGAACAGTGAACGTGATCTCACCCACTGCCAAGCCGTTGCCATTGACACCACTGTCATAAGCACTTCCAGTACCTGTCACCCCTTGGGTCTTGATCCAGAAAGGATGACCAGATGCGTTCACATCGAACACATAGCGTTGGCCTCGAACCAACGTCAGCGTGGGGTTGTTGGCCCCATCGATGACATAAGCGCTTGTGCCCGAACTCGAGACATTAAAAGTGGTCGGAGCAGACGCTTCTTTTTCGATCACAAAGTTCAGTGTGTAGCCTGACTCTTGAGGGCCTGTTTGTTGCATGTTAAAGGTGTAATCCCCGCTGGGCAGCGGCGCATCAAACCCAATCCCACCTTGTGGTGCTTGCGAGAGCGTCGTGAGCATGTTGTCGGTGGGCCCAAACAAAGCCTGGCTCACGTGCGTGCCCCCCAAAAAATCTAGCGCCGTTTCTTGAGTCGGGATCACGGTGGTTGTTCCCTCATCAATGTGCGCAAATCCTAAGTTATCCCCCGGAGCTGTCCAGTCTGTTAAGAAGATACCTGTGAGCTCATGGCCATTGGGCACAGTAAATGTCACAAAATCTCGAACGTTTCTGGGGCCCGCCACTTGGCCAGAGACCGTGTTATCCCCCACATCAAAAGTCAAAGCCGTTGGGTTGGCGGGGTCATTGGACAATGTTTCTGGAAAGGTTTGCTCAAGCCGAGAGGCAAAGATCACCTCGCGCGAGTCAGACGATTGGGTGATGGTGGCCACAAACACACGATCGGGTCGGCTGGTAAAAGTGTCACCGTTACTCACAAAGACTGGCCCAATGTCTTCAAGCACCGCGATACTTGAAACCGCTGGGTTGATTTTGCCAACACAGTTTTGGTCTGTTTTATGAATGACCACGCGGTCTCTGACTTCGCAATTGCCTTCGGTGAAATCAAACACGGGTGCCTGTGACTCTGCAAAATCAAACACATTGGTGATGTTTTCGGTGAGCACCAATTCCGCCACCACGCCGGGTGGGTCAAGGTTTGGTGCCTGGGCCTCGAGTTGGGTAGAAACAATGCCCAATGCGCGTTCGGCACCACCGTTGTTGAATTTGACACCGATGCGGCGATTGCCTTGAGTGGTCACATTGGCGTAATTGACCTCATGGCCGACACCCAGCACATCGGCGGGCGCACCGGCCACCGCGCCCTCGCCATTGATGTAGACAGCTGAGACCAAAAAGCCCTCATTGGTGCAGGCTGCAAAGCTGACAGTGCCTGAGGCGAAATCTGCGGCAATCAACTCGGCCTCGATGCCATCGGCAT
>CBFHIS010000026.1:0-19963 GCA_965655975.1 Wenzhouxiangella sp. | reverse complement strand
CCTGATATTGAAAAGCGTCTGGAATCGTTCATTCGTTTGGGCCATGGCATCGTTGTATTCCCCGGTGGTGCAGGAACAGCCGAAGAGATTTTATATATTCTGGGGGTGCTATTGCACCCAGACAATCACTCGATGCCATTTCCTCTGGTTTTCACTGGGCCCGAGAGTGCCAAGGCTTACTTTGAACAGATCGATGCTTTCATCGGACTGACTCTGGGCCCTCAGGCACAAGCCTTGTATCAGATCATCGTCGATGATGCGCCTGCCGTGGCCCGTGCAATGAACGATGGCATAGAGCAAGTCCGCGAGTGGCGTATCGAAGCCAATGATGCTTTTTACTACAACTGGTTGCTGAGCGTGGATCCTGAATTTCAGCATCCATTCGAGCCCACCCATGAGGCCATGGCGGGTTTGGACATTTCGAAAGATTTACCCATCCATCAGCTCGCGGCCAATTTGAGGCGTGCGTTTTCAGGCATTGTGGCTGGGAACGTCAAGCCGTCTGGGGTTGCTGCGGTCCGTGAACATGGCCCCTTTGAAATTCACGGTGAATCAGGCATGATGAAGGCTCTGGATGAATTGCTGGCAGCCTTTGTGCGAGATGATCGAATGAAGCTGCCGGGGGGTGTTGCGTATGAGCCCTGCTATCGGGTGGTTGGGTAAGCTAAATCGGGTGGTTGTGTTGCCTTCCTTGAAAGGCGCTGTGGCAGGCTCGGCTCGTTGGCTGTTGCTTTTTATGGTGCTTGGTGGGGTACTTAGCCTACATGCCCCAGTGGGTGCCCAATCAGACCCGGGTCCAAGGTCTGTCTCGAAAATCTTCTCTTTAGATTCTCAAAAGGGTCAACTCGGCGACCAAGGCCTTGACTTACCCGATGGCGAAGTCAGTGATCACACGCTCGCCCCCAATTTCTTCCAACAGGCATCAGATGAAGCCATTGTTGCTTGGCTGCGGGAACGGGTTCAGGAACAAGAGGTGGTGCTTACAGCAAAGGAGGCGGACGGGCTAATTGATTGGGCAGCCCAAACCACCAGCGCAAGGTTTAGTGTCAAAGAAGCCGCTCAGGTGTATTTTGACACTGGGCGCTTGGTTTTCAGGGCGGGGCGAGATGAGCAGGCTTTGGAGTTTTTCTTGCGTGCTGCCCAACTGAGCAATTCGGATAATGCCTTGGCAAGCATTAAGCGTTGGGTGGGAGACGTCTATGCCGTCACTGGTGCTTTCGAGCCTGCTCTCGAGGCATACCTAGAGGGCTTACAGGTGGCTAAAGGAGGCGATGATGTCGAGGTTGAGTTGCTGCTATCGCTGGGTGATGTCTCTCGGAAGCTCAAGGAAACCGATCAAGCGCTGGGGTATCTAGAGCGGGCCGAAGAGGTCGCACAGGCCGCGGGCTTGAGCGAATCTTTGACGCGGGTGTACCTGCTCCGAGCTGCAGTTTACCGCTCCATGTCGGCCAATGAGCGAGCACTTTTGACGTATGAGCAGGGCCTGGCCTTGGCTTTAAACATCGATGATCCTGTTTTGCATGCCATGTTTTATAACAACATCGGCAATGTATTGCGCGACATGAGCGAGTTTGCTGAATCCCTGACCTACTTCGACCAAGCTTTGGCCATATCTGAAGCTGAAGGCAGAGAGTATGGCGTGGGGATCAATCACATTAACCAAGCATTGGTTCACTATCTGAAAGGGGAGTATGAGTCGGCGTTGACCAAGTATGAAATGGCGGACGCCATTCTCGGTGACATGGATCGGCCCTCTGAGCAGCGGGCAGTCTATGAGGGCTTTGCTTATACCCATCAGGCCTTGGGGCAGCATGAAAAAGCATTTGATGCATTGCTTCGCTTCAATGAGATCAACGAAGAGATCATGAACAAAGAAATCAGGGTGGCTTCTAAGGAAATCCAAACCCGTTATGAGACGCTCTTAAAAGACTCTCAATTGGCATTGCAAGACGCTGAGATTGGAGAACAGAGAAGAACCCTGCAAATGGCCTCAATCGTAATTGTGTCCTTGTTGGCAATCGTTGGCGGTTTGATCGGCTTCATGCGAGACCGCAGCAAAAAGTTTCAGGCGCTTTACCAAAGAAACAAAGAATTGATGTTGGCCAATTCGAAAGCCAGACAGATGCGGCAATTGCACCGTCTGAGCGCTGCAACACTGCCTGACACGCCGGTTCTGGATCATGTTTCGGTGCCTGAGGGAGAGCAAGCCACGAACGAGCGCATGCAAGCTCTGTTTGAACAGATCGTGGCTTTGTTCGAAGAAGGCAAGATGTTTACTCAGCCCGATGTCTCAATCAGTGATGTAGCAAGTCGCTTGGCCACCAACCGCACCTATGTATCGCAAGCCATTGCACATGGTTCCAATATGAATTTCCCCACATTTTTGAACTTTTATCGAGTGACTGAGGCCCGACGGTTGCTGCATGAGGACGAGCGAGCTTGGTCAGCGCAGTCGTTGGCCACTGAAGTGGGGTACGGCTCAATTTCGTCAATGTATCGTGCCTTTGAGCGACACGTGGGCATGAGCCCAGCACGTTATGCCGAAGCCATCCGGCTCGAGCGCGAGGGCAAGGGCTTCTAGGTACACAAGGTCAGTTTTTTCTCAGGGCAATGCAACCTGCCATCAAGAGCCACCAAGACGGTGGTTTTATTGGTCATGGTGTGGGCGGGTGTCGTCGAACTTTGCAGCGCTTGGGGCAATATGGGCTCAGATTTTGTGATTTTGCGAGCCATTTGTGATTTTGGCAACCGTTTTTGTGGTTTTGGGAAGAGCTTTTGTGATGCTGACAAAGCCGCGATGACTGGGTCTGTCAAACTTTATCCCTAATACAGTTTTTAGACCTTAGCTCTACGGCGATTTTTGCCAGCGAGCTTGGGTGTGTTCAAGCGCTGGGCTAATGGGGATTGTGTGACGGAACCCCCCCCAACTGCCCAATATGATTCCCATTATGCCCAGCGCGTTTTCTCCAACCCCGTCTAACCTGTGAGTCATGTGTGATTTGGGCGCCTAGCAAGGGATAGCCTCTGCATCAGTGTTGATCAGTCCGATGACGCTTGTCCCAATAGCGTCGGGTAGGGCTGGTGTCTCTGGCACCGAACCCGACTATGAGTCCCGCTTGATCTACCTGCTTGATTTGTCACGGCTCAAGCGCCTTGCTTGCCTGGGCTTATGTGGCCAAGTACGGACAATCTTTTTTCAGTCCAGCATCAATCCTCGTGCGCTTAATACCCCCAGTGAGAAGCATTTTGTGAGCCATTGAAAAATAAGCAAAATTTTCTTTGAAAAATCGCCATTTTGAGCTATTTTTCCGCCCCAAAAGTGTCGTAGACCCCCAATTTTATTGACTTTTTTGCTTGACAAGCCTTATCAGCGGCTTTAATGTGGCACTAAGTGGAAATTAGTGGGAATCAGTGGCTTATTAGAACTGATTCGTGGAGAAGGGTAGGTCAAAGTGTTTTTTGGAGAAACCGCGATCACATTGGACGCCAAGGGCCGCATTGCGATGCCCACGCGTTACCGTGAAGACTTGATGAGTGCCTGTGAGGGCAAGCTCGTGCTGACCTATTCGGCTTTCGACAGCGGCTGCCTTTGGCTCTACCCAGAATCGGAGTGGTCTCGGGTCAGAGAACAAGTCATGGCGCTGTCGACTTTTAATCCCAGCCACCGAAGCCTGCAGCGGCGCTTGGTGGGTTCGGCCACACAGATTGAGGCCGATGGCAATGGCCGCTTGCTGCTCCCGCAAACACTTCGTCAAGTCGCAGGTTTAGAAAAGCGCGTGGTGTTGATGGGCATGGGGCAGCGTTTTGAGATTTGGAATGAGAACATATTGAGCCAACGCCGAATCGAAGAAGAGCGCCAGATGCAGGGCGAGAGCTCTTCAGAGATGTCGCAGTTGGTGTTGTAGGGCAGGCAGATGCCACATATCCCGGTCTTACTCAACCAAGCGGTGGATGCCTTGGCGATTGAGGCCAACCACACACTCATCGATGGCACATACGGACGTGGCGGTCACGCCAAGGCGCTCTTGGATTGCCTGGGTGCAAGCGGCCGACTGCTGGTGGTCGATCAAGACCCAGAAGCCATTGCCCATGCTCAGGCTGGCATTGGTCAAGATTCGCGTGTGATTGTGCGTCAAGCCAATTTTTCTCAGCTAGGACCGATTGTTGAGCAGCTCGGGTGGTCCGGGCAAGTCAATGGAATTTTATTGGATTTGGGTGTGTCATCCCCGCAACTTGATCAGGCCGAACGCGGTTTTAGTTTTATGGCCGATGGGCCATTGGATATGCGCATGAACACCCAGGCTGGTCACAGTGCAGCGCAGTGGTTGGCTGAGGTTGATGAGTCCACATTGGCTCAGGTCATTAAAGATTATGGTGAAGAGCGTCACGCTCGGCGCATCGCTCAAGCCATTGTTCAGGCAAGAGAGCACGCACCGATCGAGACCACTGGGCAGCTGGCTGAAGTGATTTCGGCAGTCGTTCGCGGGCGGCCCGGCCACCACCCCGCCACAAGGACATTTCAAGCCATCCGAATTTTCATCAACCGTGAGCTTGATGTCTTAGACCAGTGGTTGGCAGATTTCTATCAACATCTGGCCCCAGGTGGTCGTATGGCCGTGATCAGTTTTCATTCCCTAGAAGACCGCCGCGTCAAACAAGCCTGGAATGCCTTGGCGAAGCCGCCAGCGGCCAGTCGTCGTGATCCAGTGGCGCTAGATTTCAAGCCAATCTTAAAACTGATTGGTAAGCCAATCAGCGCTGATGACGCCGAGTGTCAAGCCAATCCACGCTCAAGAAGCGCGAGGCTTCGCGTGGCCGAGCGATTGATGGCGGAGGCGGCCTGATGCGGGTTTGGATTGCAGTGGGTTTGTTGGTCGCTGTTGTTGCCTCAGCCATGGCAGTGGCGGTGTTAAAGCACGAATCCAGGCAGGCTTTTGCCCAGTTGCAAGTAGCCAATGAAGCACGTGACCAAGCATTGACCGAGTGGTCTCGTTTGCAGTTGGAATTGGCTTCCTTGGCAGAGCTTGGACGCATTGAGCAAGCAGCGATTGAGCAGCTGAAGATGCAAACACCCACCGAGACCCGCGTGGTCATTGAGCAACGTACCATGATGGCCGATGGCACATCAGGCCGGGAGGGCAAGCGCTGATGGCAAGGCGTATCCGGAAATCCAAACCAGTCGAGCAGCCCGAGGGTGCAGGTTCGAATGTGGTGGGCCGCGTGCGCGTGGCCATGGCATTGGTGATTTTAATTGGTGCGGGATTGTTCGCCAGAGCCATTTATTTGCAAGTGGCTGAGACTGATTTTTTACAGGGCCAAGGCGAAGCACGGCACTTAAGGTCGGTTGAGATTCCGACCATGCGGGGTAGCATCTTGGACCGCCATGGCGAACCCTTGGCAGTCTCCACGCCAGTAGAATCTGTATGGGCCAACCCCAGACAAGCACTCGAAGCGCCGGAGAAAATTCCAGCACTGGCTCGAGTCTTGGATGTCTCTGCCGAAGACCTCGAGCGACGCTTAACCCAACGCACTCAGTCAGAATTTGTTTGGCTTCGGCGCCGCGTCACCCCCGATGTGGCCGAAGAGGTGCATCGTCTTGAAGTGCCGGGCGTGGGTTTTAGGCGTGAGTATCGACGGTATTACCCAACCATCGAAGCCGGTGCACAACTCGTCGGTTACACCAACATTGATGACCGTGGGCAAGAAGGCTTGGAGATGGCTTTCGACAATTGGCTGGATGGGGCACCGGGTCGCAAGCAGGTCATCAAAGATCGACAAGGGCGGGTGGTCGAAGAGGTTGGCTTGCTCCAGCCCATGCAGGCAGGACAAGACCTTCGGTTGACCATCGACCGACGCTTGCAGTATCAAGCCTATCGCGAGTTGCGTGAGGCCGTGTATGAACGCCAAGCCCAGTCGGGCTCAGTGGTGGTGATGGATGTCACGACCGGAGAGGTATTGGCCATGGTCAATTATCCCTCCTACAACCCAAATGCCAATAACCGATCTGTGGGCGAGGGGTTGCGTAACCGCGCCATGACCGACATGTTTGAGCCCGGTTCGGTGATTAAGCCATTTGCACTCGCCGCCTCACTCGAATCGGGCCAAGTCACCCCTGGGATGATGATTGATACTTCGCCTGGGACATTGCAAGTGTCGGGTCACACGATTCGAGATGTGCGTGACTTTGGTGAATTAACCATCACTGAGATGTTGGTGGTCTCTTCCAATGTGGGCATGGTTGAGCTGATTTTAGATATGCCCCCGGAGCGATTGTGGGGAATGTATCAGCGCTTCGGCTTTGGTCAAGTGACAGGCACGGGTTTCCCAGGAGAATCGGCGGGTGTGCTCAGAGACTATGTGCGTTGGCGCACATTAGAGCAAGCCACTTTGGCTTATGGATATGGTCTGTCAGTCACACCACTGCAATTGGCCCGCGCTGTGAGTGCCATTGCTGACCAAGGCCGTTTGCGTCAGCCGCTCTTGATTATGGATGACACACAATATCCGCCTCAGTCTGTGTTGGACCCGGCCATTGCCCGCCAATTGGGAGACATGATGGAGGCTGTGGTTGAGTCAGAAAATGGGACTGGCAGGCGTGCTCGCATTCCCGGATATCGTGTGGCAGGAAAAACCGGGACCTCTCGAAAATCTGTCTCTGGTGGTTATGCCAATCGATATATCTCAAGTTTCATTGGTTACGCGCCTGCATCACGTCCACGTTTGGCTGCTGTGGTGGTGATCAATGACCCATCAGGAGATGATTACTATGGTGGCCAAGTGGCTGCGCCCATCTTTGGGCGTGTCATGGGCGCTGCTCTTCGTCTAAACAATATTCCACCCGATGACATCGGGCATTTGATGGTTTCTAGCGAGGTCACGCCATGATCGATGCAACCATCCAAGCGCTGTTAGAAAAAGCCAGTGATCTTTGCGGTGATAGCCGACTCTTGATTCCGGGTGCGGTGTTCGTCGCGATGGCTGGAGAGCGCCGACACGGCTTGGTTGGTTTGGATGAGGCCATCGAGCGCGGCGCCAGCGCTGTGATCCATGATGGAAAAGCAGACTCGGCCGATCTGGCTCGCTTAAGGCACATAAAGATTCCCGCGATTGAGTGCCCGACATTGGAGCAAGAGTTGCCACATTGGCTGTCGTTTTTTTTCGGCAACCCAGTAGAAGAGTTGACTCTACATGCTGTCACCGGCACCAATGGCAAATCATCGATTGCCTGGCTTTTGGCACAAGCGCTCGATGGTGCCATGATTGGCACCATCGGTAATGGCGTGCCCGGGAGCCATCACAAAGCCGACTTAACCACGCCGAGCATTTTCTCGGTCTATCGACATTTGGCCGAGTTTCGGAACCAAGGCATCAAACAGGTGGTCATTGAGGCCTCATCGCATGCCTTGGTGCAAGGCCGCTTGCGGGGCTTGTCTTTTGAGACCACGATTTTCACCAACCTCGGCCACGATCATTTGGACTATCACGGTGACCGTGTCAGTTATGGTCAAGCCAAAGAGCGTTTGTTTGTTGAGTTTGAAAGCCGACATCAACTGATCAACATTGACGATCCGTTTGGTGCTGAACTTCTGGCGAAGCTGAGCAGTCAGGCGGCCGAGCGCTCAACTGAAGTCTTGAGCTATGGATTAAGCCAAGGCCACTCTGATCACATATGGGCTGATGTATCAACAAATATTTGCCCGCAAAGCACGGCGCTGTCGAATGATGCAGCTCAATTGGGTCTGGCTGTCACACTCAACTTATCGGATGGGGTTTGTGTCTTCACACAAAGTGCGCTTCTTGGTGAAGTCAATGCCTACAACTTGTTGGTCTGCGCGCAAGTCATGCATCAGCTTGGTTTTGCTGGTGATGTGATCGCTGAACGGTTGGGTGGCCTGAATCCAGCGCCAGGTCGCATGGAGTGCATCAAAACAGACAATCATGATTCAGTTGAGCGCCCTTTGGTCGTGGTTGATTACGCGCACAGCCCCGATGCATTGCGGGATGCACTGGTGATGTTGCGTCGCATGTGCCATGGGCACTTGTGGTGTGTATTTGGCTGCGGCGGTGACCGCGATGTCTCTAAGCGCGCGCCCATGGGTCGTGTGGCCGAATCGGTGGCGGATAAAGTCGTGTTAACTGACGATAATCCGCGCCACGAATCCTCTCTGGCCATTATCCGAGCCATACAAGCGGGCATGCGTCATCCTGAGCGTGCGCGTGTCCTGATCGATCGTGCTGAGGCCATCGGCTTGGCCATTGCGCAAGCCAGACCCGATGATGTGGTGTTGGTGGCTGGCAAGGGTCATGAAACCGAACAGATTGTCGGTGACCGGCGCATCGAATTGGATGATCGCTCAATCGCCAAACAAGCCCTGGCTGCTTGGACCAATGAAAGGCGGGAGGCTGGCTGATGGCGCTCAATTGGACCAGTCAAACCATTGCTGAGGTCTTGGGTGGCCAACATCATGGTGAATCGGTGTTGGTCGAGGGCATGATTCATGACACGCGCTTATTGAGTCATGGCAACTTATTTTTGGCTCTCAAAGGCGAGCACAGTGATGGCCATGCACACCTGAGCGAAGCTCGGGCAGCGGGTGCCAGCGCGGCTTTAGTGTCCAAGCCGGTCGATGATCCATTGCCGCAAATTATAGTGTCTGATGTTTTGGTCGCAGCGGGTGAATTGGCCGCAGCTTGGCGGGCCAGCTTGGACGTGCAAGTCGTTGGCATCACTGGCTCAAATGGTAAGACGTCTGTGAAAGAGATGGTCTCAGCCATTCTCTCCCAAGTCGGTGAGACCTTAGCCACTGCTGGGAATTACAACAATGAAATTGGCGTACCCATCACACTGTCTCGATTGAATGCAAGCCACCAGTATGCGGTGATCGAAATGGGTGCCGCCCGGCAAGGTGATATTCGGTATTTAAGCCGCTTGGTTAAGCCCCATGTCGGAATTTTGACCAACGCAGGCCCTGCGCATTTAGAGAGCTTTGGTTCCATTGAGACCATTGTTCAGACCAAAGGTGAGCTCTTTGGCGCTCTGTCTGATGATGGTACGGCGATTATCAATGCAGACTCTCCCTACCTCCGCCATTGGCGTGATCTGGCGGCGCATTGCCATGGTCTGCATTTTGGGCTCGAACACGGCGCGGAATTCCAAGCCTCCTTGCCCGATGATTATCAGATGGGTGATTCAATTGCCATCACAACGCCCGAGGGCAAGTTTGAAATGACCCTGCCTTTGCCCGGTCGCCACAATGTAATGAATGCTTTGGCATCCATGGCTGCGGTTCACGCACTGGGCATCGGTGTTGAGCAGTCTCTGTCCACACTGAAAGAACTCGAAGCTGTCTCCCAACGTCTCCAAATTCATCACCCTGATCCAGATTGTGTGATTGTCGATGACAGCTACAACGCCAACCCAGCCTCAACGCAAGCGAGTATCGAAGTGCTGTCTGCTTTCCCGGGCGAGTCGTGGTTGGTGTTGGGTGACATGCTCGAACTCGGTGAGCAAGCCGCCCAAATGCATCATGAGGTCGGCCAGCAGGCCAAAAAAGCCGGCATTAAACGCTTGTTGGGTTGTGGTCCATTGGCCAAGCATGCCGTGGATGGGTTTGGATCCAAGGGTGCGTGGTTTGAGGATCAGGCCAGCTTGATTGAGGCATTGAGACTCAAGCGACCCCCACAGGTGGCCATTTTGGTGAAAGGTTCCCGGTCCATGCGCATGGACCGCGTTGTCTCTGCTTTGTTGGGAGGCGCTGCCTGATGCTCTTATGGTTATTCAATGAGGTGTTCTTTGTTGATGTGGCTTTGTTTGGCTACATCACCTTCAGAACCATTATGGCGGCACTCACTGCGATGTTGGTCTCACTTTTGGTGGGTCCTTTGTTTATTAGAAATATGACCCAAAGGCAGTATGGCCAGCCAATTCGTGCGCTGGGGCCAGAAAGCCATCAAGTGAAAGCTGGCACGCCCACCATGGGGGGTGCCTTAATCCTGATTGCCATCGTGGTCGCGACATTGCTCTGGACGGACTTATCCAACCGTTATGTGTGGGTGGTCTTATTTGTGACAGTGGCTTTTGGAGCCGTTGGTTTTATTGATGACTTCAAAAAGCTCAAGGACAAAAGCTCTGATGGGCTTTCTGCCAAATGGAAGTACACCCTACAGTCGCTGGCAGCGATCATGGCCGCTGTATTTTTGTTTCTTACGGCCGATGTGGCGGCCAACACCCAATTGTTTGTGCCGTTTTTTAAGGACATCGCCATTCCGTTGGGTTGGGGCTTTGTGGTGCTGGCCTATTTTGTGATTGTGGGTTCATCGAATGCGGTCAACCTCACCGATGGTTTGGATGGCTTGGCCATAATGCCCGCGGTGTTTGTGGCCACGGGCTTGGGCATTTTTGCCTATGCCACATCGAATGCAGTCTTTGCTGACTATTTGGATATGGCCTTTGTCCCAGGGGTTGGTGAGTTGGCCATCTTCTGTGCCGCATTGGCAGGCGCGGGCTTGGGCTTTTTGTGGTGGAACACCTATCCAGCTTCGGTCTTTATGGGGGACATTGGCGCTTTGTCAGTGGGTGCCGCCTTGGGTTTGGTGGCGGTTGCGGTTCGCCAAGAGATTGTCTTTTTTGTGATGGCTGGTATTTTTGTAATTGAGACTCTGTCAGTTATTTTGCAGGTGGCGTCATTCAAACTCACCGGCAAGCGTTTGTTCAAGATGGCGCCGATTCATCATCACTTTGAACTCAAAGGTTGGCCCGAACCCAAAGTGATTGTGCGGTTTTGGATCATTGCTGTGATGTTGGTGTTGGCATCGCTGGCGACGATGAAGATTCGTTGAGGAGATGGGGATGAGCCAAAGACGACAAGCCCATCGTTTCAGTGACAGCCCACGCTCTGTTGGCTTGGATCCATGGATCGTGTTGATCAGCGTGGCCTTGCTTGCCATTGGCTTGGTTATGGTGACTTCGACCTCAATCGTGGTCGCTGAGGGTTACGATAAGTGGCGTTGGCACTATGTCATGCGACATTTGGTGTTTATTGGTGCCGGTCTTGGCGCTGCGGGCATTTTTCGTTGGCTAGAAATTCGTCAGCTTGAGAAGCTCGGCATGGTGGCGCTGGTATTGGGTTTGATTGCCATGGTGTTGCCATTCATTCCCGGTCTTGGCCACACGGTCAATGGGTCCACACGCTGGGTCAAGCTGGGTATTGCTAATTTTCAAGTTGTCGAGGCAGTCAAGGTCTTATTGATTATTTTTGTGGCGAGTTTCTTGGCCAAGCAGCCACGCCTAGATCAAGCGCCGACGATCTATACATTTGCCCCTTTAATCGTGGTTGCGGTGTTTGCTGGTATCTTGCTGCAGCAACCCGATTTGGGTTCGATCATTGTGATTGGCGCTGTGACCGTCGGCATGGTCTGGCTGGCCGGTGCCGCGCTCAAACACATTGGTATTTTGGCTTTGCTTGCCGCGCCCGCGGTGACCTTTGCAACGCTCGAGCCTTATCGGTTGCGGCGCATTGCGTCGTTCATTGATCCTTGGGCGGATCCATTTAATGCAGGTTTCCAATTGACCCAAGCGTTGATTGCCATCGGTCGTGGTGAGATTGCAGGTGTGGGGCTGGGTGGCTCCATCCAAAAACTGTTTTATCTTCCCGAAGCCCATACTGATTTCATTTTCGCTGTCTATGCCGAGGAATTCGGGTTGATTGGCATTGTTGTGGTGCTTACTTTATTTGGGCTTCTTGTCGCTCGCATGCTCCACATTGGGCTTAAAGCCCATCAAATGAACAAGCCATTTTCGGCGCTGTGCGCGTGGGGTGTGGGTTTGTGGCTGGGTCTTCAAGCGGTGGTTTCCATGGGGGTCAACTTAGGGGTGCTACCGACTAAGGGGTTGACGTTGCCGTTGATTTCATCGGGGGGTTCTAGCATTTTGATGACGCTGTTTGCGATTGGGCTGGTGCTGCGCATTCAGTGGGAGTTACAGCGTGAACAACTCGAGCAACCCAGACGACGTCAGAGGTTTGCGGTATGAGTGCGCATGTTCTCATCATGGCAGCGGGTACCGGTGGGCACATTTTCCCAGGTCTTTCAGTGGCTGAGTGCCTCCAACAAAAAGGCGCACGTGTGACGTGGCTCGGCACCCCAGGCGGGCTGGAGAACAAGGTGGTGCCGGCGCATGGCATTGCGCTAGAGCAGGTTCAGATTGGTGGCGTTCGTGGCAAAGGTCTGATCGGATGGCTGATGCTACCGTTTCAATTGCTCCGTGCGATGGTTCAAGTATTGGGCGTGATTCGTCGCACGCGTCCTTCGGTTTGTCTATCTATGGGTGGCTACATTGCCGGTCCTGGAGGTTTGGTGGCCAAGCTCTTGGGATTGCCTTTGATCATTCATGAGCAAAATGCCATCGCGGGTTTGACCAACCGCGTGCTGACCAAGCTCGCCGATCGGGTGTTCACCGGTTTTCCTGATGTACTCAAAAAGGGCGAGTGGGTTGGAAATCCAGTCCGCGAGTCCATTGCCTCGTTACCACACCCCCAAATTCGATGGGCAGACCGAGCCGGTCCGCTTCGTTTGCTGGTCATTGGTGGCTCACAAGGCGCGCGCATTTTTGCCAAGCAATTGCCTGTGGCCTTGCAATCATTGTCAGCCAGTCAAGAAATTAAAGTACTGCATCAGGCAGGTCGTGTGATGGATGAGGCCAAGCAGGCCTATGCCAAGGTCCAATTGCCCGCCCATGTTGATGTGGATTTGGTGGAGTTTGTCGATGACATGGCCAAAGCATGGGGTGAGGCCGATGTGGCCATCACCCGAGCAGGCGCTTTGACCATTGCAGAGTTGAGCGCTGCTGGTGTAGGTGCCCTTTTGGTGCCATTTGCTCAAGCGGTGGATGATCACCAAAGCGCCAATGCGCAACATCTCAGTGAAGCTGGTGCCGCATGGCAGATTGCAGAGAGTGATCTGAGCGTTGAGCGGTTAGCCGAGTGGCTCACCCAACTCGATCGAGTGGATTTGTTGCAACGGGCAGAGCGTGCACGCGCTTTGGCCCAATCAGGCGCAGCCGACGCTGTAGCTGAGGCGTGTTTGGAGGAGGCTTTGTGATGCAAGCATCGATCCATACCAATGCCTCAGCACTTCGTCAGGCACCAAGTTTGATGCATCGGGTCCGCCACATTCATTTGGTGGGCATTGGCGGTGCGGGCATGTGTGGCATCGCTGAGGTGTTGTTGAACTTAGGCTTTGCGGTTAGTGGTTCAGACCAGCAGGCCAATGTCGCAACCGGCCGTTTGAGCGAATTGGGTATTGAGGTCGCGATCGGCCACGATGCCAAGCACGTTGAGGGTGTGGATGTGGTGGTTTTATCAGGCGCGATTGCCAGCGATAACCCAGAATGTGTGGCTGCCCAAGCACAACGCATTCCAGTGGTGGCGCGCGCTGAAATGTTGGGTGAGTTGATGCGCTTTCGCCATGGCATCGCCGTCGCTGGAAGTCATGGGAAAACCACCACCACCTCAATGATCGCGGCCATTTTGGCACAAGCTGGGCAAGACCCCACGTTTGTGGTCGGCGGCTTGATCCATGCCTATGGCACCAACGCACGCCTAGGGCAAGGCAACTATTTGGTTGCAGAGGCCGATGAAAGCGATGGCTCATTTTTACAACTCCAGCCCATGATGGCGCTGGTGACCAACATCGACCGCGATCATTTGGATGCGTATCAAGGAAGCTTCGATCAATTGCAAAGCGCATTCCTGGCATTTTTGCACCACTTGCCTTTTTATGGAGTCGCGGTCATGGGCATGGATGACCCACACGTTGCCCAATTGATTCCAGAGGTGGCCAGGAACGTGGTGACCTACGGGTTCAACCCCAAAGCCGATGTGCGCGCCACGGATGTTGAACAAGACAAGATTCAAATGCGCTTTAGCCTGTGGTTGCCCGATCAAACAGACTCACTGCCGATAGAAGTGGCGTTGCCGGGTCGACACACCGTCCAAAATGCACTTGGTGCTGCCGCCGTTGCTTGGGAATTGGGGGTCGCGCCAAAAGACATTCAAGAGGGGCTGGCACGATTTTCTGGCGTCGGACGTCGCTTCGATTCAATTGGTGAGCTCACCCTTGGCCAGGGTCAACGGGTCTTGGCCTTTGAAGACTATGGCCATCACCCAACCGAGCTAGATGCAGTGATTGCCGCCGCCCGAGGTGGCTGGCCCGATAAACGGTTGGTGGTGGTATTTCAGCCGCACCGTTATACCAGAACGCGCGATCAATTCGATGCCTTTGCCCGTGTGCTGACCGAAGCCGATGTGGTGGTGTTGGCTGACATCTATGCGGCTGGTGAAGATCCAATTCTTGGTATTGATGCCGATGCATTGGCCCAAGCCATTGAAGCGCGTGGTGCCGAGATGGTCGAGCGCATCGGCGCTGTAGATGAGGCGCCAGCTTGCCTAGACCGGGTCTGTAAAGACCGGGATCTGGTGTTGGTGATGGGCGCCGGTGATGTCGGTCGTCTCGGTCAAACCTTGCGGGCCTCAGCAACATGAGCTCGGCCCAAATCAAAAAAAACGCCAAAGCGATGGGTCATGTCGCCTTGGTCGCCGGTGGAGACAGTGCCGAACGTGAGGTCTCGTTGAAAGGTGCTAAAGCGGTGGCGGGTGCATTGGACCGTCTTGGCATTCATTACAGTTTGGTCGACGGGCCCAGACGTTTACTCGAACAGGTTGAGGCTGGTCACTTTGATCGTGTGTTTAATTTATTGCATGGCCGAGGCGGGGAGGACGGTGCTTTGCAAGGCGCGCTCCGTCTTTACGGCATACCCATGACAGGCTCGGGTGTATTGGCTTCGGCATTGACCATGAGCAAGGTGCAAACCAAAAGAATTTGGCAAGCCGTGGGCTTGCCCACGCCTCGCTACCAAGCGTGCAAAAAAGACCAATGGTTGGATGACGATGGGGCGCTATTTGATCACAAGCGGGCTGCTTTGATTAATGAAATCGGCTTGCCTTTGTTCGTCAAGCCCAACCGCGAAGGTTCAAGCCTGGGTATGAGTCGAGTCATGGCGGCCAATGAAATCGATGCCGCTTTGGTCAAAGCTTTTGAGTTTGATGATGAGGTGTTGGTTGAGCAATTGATCGAAGGCCGCGAGTTGACTGTTGGTGTTGTGGGTTCTCAGGTATTGCCTTTGATTGAGTTAAAAACCCCCAATGAATTTTATGACTTCAATGCCAAATACGCAGCTGGTACCACGGAGTACTTGTGCCCAGCACCGATCGCAGAGGCCTTGGCACAGTCCATTTCTGATCTGTGTAGACGCGCCTTTGAGGTGGTTGGTGCGCGTGGTTGGGGTCGCGTGGATTTGATGCTTGATCAAGACAACACGCCATGGTTATTGGAGGTCAATACAACCCCGGGGATGACCGAAAGTTCGTTGTTGCCCAAAGCCGCATTGGCGTTTGGCATGGATTTTGAGGAGTTGGTATGGCAGATACTCAGCCAAGCCCAAATCGCCTGATTTCGGTGACCACCTGGGCAACCCTCATTGCCCTTGGACTCGCTGCGCTGTTGGGTGTTTGGTTAAAGATGGGCCTGATCGGCGCTGACCGCTTCTCCATTGAGTGGCTTGAGGTCTCAGGGAGCTTACAACGCACCAGCGCCAGCCAAGTGCGGGCTGCCGCTGGACCGCATGCCAGCCAAGGTTACTTTGCCATGGAGCTTGCCAATGTTCGCAAGGCAGTGGAGGCATTGCCCTGGGTATCCCAAGCACAAGTTTCACGTGCTTGGCCCGATACCTTACTGATTGAGATTAAAGAGCATCAGCCGATGGCTAGATGGAATCAAACGGGCGTGCTCAGTGGCTTGCAAGCGCACGGGGGTGCGTTGCTCACGATCGATGGCAGTGAAGACATTCAAGGCTTGGTGCGTTTGTATGGGCCTGAGGGTCAACACAATGTGGTGTTGGAGGCTTGGATGGAGATGCGTAGTGATTTGGCAAGTGCGGGTTTGCATATGGAGGCGCTGAGGCTTGATGAGCGTGGTGCGTGGACATTGACCTTAAGTAACGGAATTGAATTGTTGCTGGGGCGTGAGCACCGCGACCAACGTTTGGCGCGGTTTGTTGGGGTACATGAGTATTTGAGGACCCAGTCACAACGGGCTGAGCGGGTGGACATGCGGTATGCCAATGGCATGGCGGTGGAATGGATAGATGCCAACAGGGAGCAAGGCAGACGTGGCTAAAAGATCAGAAAAATCATTGGTCGTGGGTCTGGACATTGGAACCAGCAAGATTGTTGCCATCATTGGTGAGATTGAAGAAGATGGCACTTTGCAGGTTGTCGGTGTTGGCTCGCATCCGTCTAGAGGTCTGAAGCGAGGCGTGGTGGTTGACATTGAATCTACCGAGCAAGCCATTCAGCGGGCCGTGGAAGAAGCTGAGTTGATGGCCGATTGCACGGTTCATTCTGTATTCGCTGGCATTGCAGGCTCACACATTCGGTCCTTGAACTCGCATGGTGCGGTGGCCATTCGCGACAAAGAAGTCACCGAGGGTGATGTTGAGCGGGTCCTGGAATCAGCCCGCGCTGTGGCTGTGCCAGCAGACCAATCCATCTTGCATGTGCTCCCTCAAGAGTATGTGATTGATCAGACCGATGGCATACGTCAACCCGTTGGCATGTCAGGGGTTCGCTTGGAGGCGCATGTGCACTTGGTAACAGCAGGTGCCAGTGCGGTTCAAAACCTAAGCAAATGTGTGGCCCGTTGCGGTTTGCAAGTCGATGATTTGATTTTGCAGCAATTGGCTTCTAGCTATGCCGTTTTGAGTCAAGACGAAAAAGATTTGGGCATCGCTTTGATTGATATCGGTGCAGGCACCACAGACATTGCGGTATTCACAGAAGGGGCGATTCGATTCACTGCCTGCATCCCGATCGCAGGTGACTTGGTGACCAATGACATTGCGGTGGCGCTGAGAACACCCACCATTCATGCCGAAGAAATCAAAATCAAGTACGCCTGTGCCCTAGAACAAATGACTGCCTCTGACGAGACCATTCAGGTACCGAGTGTGGGTGATCGGCTGGCCCGTCGCTTGGAGCGGAGAACCTTGGCGCAGGTGGTTGAAGCCCGTTACCGCGAACTGTTTCAGCACGTGGCCAAGCAACTCAGTCAATCGGGGTTTGATTCGATGGTTCCAGCCGGGCTGGTATTAACCGGTGGTGGTTCAAAAATGGAAGGTGTGGCTGAGTTGGCCGAAGAGATCTTGCACATGCCTGTGCGCATTGGAAAGCCTAATGTGGTGACAGGACTGTCTGATGTGGTCAACAACCAAATCCATGCCACTGGCGTGGGTTTATTGATCTATGGCTCCAAAACAGAAGCCAGTGCATCAAAGCCATCCGTCGCGAGTGTTGAGGGCCTCTGGTCTCGAGTCTCTAACTGGTTCAAAGGGGATTTTTAGCCGCCGCTTCGCTTGAAGGGCGGGCAAGTATGCGAGAAAAACTAAAAAGCAATAAAGGATGGAGAACCATCCAAGTTATAAGAAGTTAAACCATTAAATAGCGAGCAATAAGGAGAGCATCATGTTTGAAGTTGTCGAAAATTATGCACCAGGCGCGACCATCAAAGTGGTCGGTGTGGGTGGCGGTGGTGGAAATGCCGTCAATCAAATGGTGAGCGCAGACATCGAAGGCGTTGAATTTATTTGCGTCAATACCGATGCCCAAGCGCTTAGAAATTTCAATGGCAAGTCCACCTTACAAATTGGTTCGAGTGTGACCAAGGGACTGGGTGCAGGCGCTAACCCAGAAGTCGGCCGGCAAGCCGCCTTGGAAGACCGCGAGCGGATCAGCGAAATGTTATCAGGCTCGGATATGGTCTTTATCACTGCAGGTATGGGGGGTGGCACTGGGACAGGTGCGGCACCAGTGATTGCACAAACGGCCAAAGAGATGGGCATTTTGACTGTTGCCGTTGTGACCCGTCCGTTCCCTTTTGAAGGTCAGCGCCGTTTGGGCTTGGCACAGCAAGGCATCGATGAGCTGGCCCACCACGTTGATTCACTGATCACCATCCCCAACGCCAAGTTGTTGAGCGTGCTGGGTGCCGAGGTGTCTTTGCTGAATGCATTTAAGTCAGCCAACCAGGTGCTCTCGGGCGCGGTTCAAGGCATTGCTGAGTTGATCACCCGGCCTGGATTGATCAATGTTGACTTTGCGGATGTGCGCACTGTGATGAGTGAGATGGGCATGGCCATGATGGGTGCCGGTAGCGCCACAGGTGAAGACCGCGCCTTAATGGCGGCTCAAGCTGCGATTGGCTCGCCACTGTTGGAAGATGTGAATTTAAATGGTGCCTGTGGCATTTTGGTCAACATCACCGCTGGCATGACACTGACCATGCGTGAGTTCGAGGAGGTGGGCACCATTGTGGCTGATTTGGCCAGCGAAGATGCAACCATGGTCATCGGTACCGTGATTGATCCTGATATGGGTGATGAGATGCGTGTCACCGTTGTTGCAACGGGCTTGGGTGATCGGGTCGCCAAGCAAGAAGAGCCACCAATGCAGTTGGTCCGAACAGGTACGGATAATTTGCCACTGCCCGATCGAGATTTCCGTGCCAAGCCACAATCAGCTGGGACAACTGGGCAGGCTGGCTCCAGCACCTCAGGCGCATCGGGTTCAGATGTGGCGCCAGAGCGGACATTTGGTGAGCAAAAAGAGCTCGACTGGTTGGATATCCCTGCGTTCTTGCGCAACCAAGCGGATTGATGGTTGGCTTGGCCCGATGGGGTCAAGGGCAGCCAAGGCCCTAACGATGCCGTCCATGGGGTGCCTCAGGCGCCCCAGAGCCAGTCAGCCTTAGGTGTTGCATAGAAACCACAGGTGTGGTGAAATAGCCAAATTCTGTCGCAGATGGCCCGACGCTGTGGTATCATCGTCTTCTAATATGCGTCCAATCGCTGGAGAAGGCGGGCGTACAACCCAATAAAAAGAAGCCAAATAGAAGGTTGGGATTTTGATTAGACAACGCACATTAAAAAATGTGATCCGGGCCACAGGGGTTGGACTCCACACGGGTGAGAAGGTCTTGATGACGCTTCGCCCCGCGCCTGTCGATACCGGCATCGTGTTTCGGCGTGTCGATCTCTCGCCTGTGTTTGAAATCAAAGCCGAGCCACATTTGGTGGGTGATACATCGCTATCGACCACACTGGTCGTCGATCATGTCCGCGTGGCCACCATCGAGCACTTGATGTCAGCCTTGGCGGGCTTAGGCGTAGACAACATTTATATTGACTTGTCGGCGTCAGAAGTGCCCATCATGGATGGTAGCGCCGGGCCTTTTGCCTTCTTGTTGCAATCAGCGGGTATCTGCGAACAGCCTGCGGCCAAGCGGTTTATCCGGGTCCTCAAAACCATTGAGATCAAAGACCCCGAGGCAGACAAATGGGTAAGGTTCTCACCCTATGAAGGCTTCCGCGTTAACTTCACGATTGATTTTGATCATCCCGTGATTCGTGGGAGCGCTTGCAGAGCAGATCTTGATTTTTCCACCACCTCTTATTTGAAGGAAGTGGCGCGCGCCAGAACCTTTGGGTTCTTGCGAGACATCGAGTACTTGAGAAGCCGTAATCTGGCCTTGGGTGGCAGCATGGACAATGCGGTGGTGCTCGATGATTATCGTGTGCTCAACCAAAATGGTCTCAGGTATGACGATGAGCTGGTCAAGCACAAGGTGCTCGATGCGGTGGGCGATTTATACTTACTTGGGCGCAACCTGATTGGTTCTTTTGTGGGCTACAAATCAGGCCATGAACTCAACAACATGCTCCTGCGTGCCTTGTTGGCCGATCGAAGTGCTTGGGAAGAGGTCACTTATGAAGACCCAGATTTCGCACCGATCTCCTACGTCCAGCCCGCGCAAGCCGTTTAACCCACCCAATTTCCATAGGGCCTTGGCCCTT
>CBFHIS010000025.1:0-21890 GCA_965655975.1 Wenzhouxiangella sp. | reverse complement strand
CAGGCCCCGCATGGTGCGAAGTTGTTCGATGTCGTAGCCATCACGGACGCCATCGGCATCCATGCAATTTAAAACGATCTCGCCAGCGCCCAAGCGCTGGACCTCAAGCAACCACTCACGGGTCAGGCGATTGGGGTTGACCATCGCATCGGGGTTGCCTGTGTATTGTCTAACCCACCATTGGCCATCGACGGCCACCGAATCAATGCCCACCACAATGCACTGGGAGCCAAACGCATCGACCAAGCGGGCAATCAAAGAAGGGTTGGCCAAAGCCGGTGAGTTGACCGACACTTTGTCAGCACCCGCTTTGAGGATGGCGCGTGCGGTTGGCACATCACGGATGCCCCCGGCCACACAAAAGGGAATATCGATGGCATTGGCCACGCGTTCAATCCATTGAAGATCGACGCTTCGTTTTTCGGGGCTGGCGGTGATGTCATAAAACACCAACTCATCGGCGCCTTGGTCTCGGTAGCGTTCAGCCAATTCAACGATGCCGCCCATGGACCGATGGTCTCTAAAGCGGACGCCTTTGACGACCTCGCCGTCTTTAACGTCCAGACACGGAATGATGCGCACCGCCACCATTAGAACGTTGCCCCAAAAGGGGCATCAGCCGGCGCGTTAAAGCGGGCGATGTCTGATAAAGGCACGGCACCTTCGAGTAAGGCACGGCCAACAATGCAGCCAGCCACACCGGTTTTTGCTGTGGCTTCTAGGTCGGTGGACGAACCGATGCCCCCAGAGGCCTGAATGCTGAGGTTTGGATAACGGGCCACCAGTTGGCGATACAAATCATTGGCGCTTCCTTCCATCATTCCATCGCGGCTGATGTCGGTGCACAATACATGCACCAAACCTGCTGGCACCAACCGATCCAATAGGCCCATTAAGTCAGCCTCACCCGCTTCGGTCCACCCAGAAGCGTGTGGGATAAAACGCATCTCATCGCCCTGCCCTTGGGCTTTGACATCCAGCCCTGCCACCAAAGCATCTGACCCAAATTCACCCAGCCATTGCATGAAGATCTGGGGTGTTTTGATCAGCACACTGCCAACCACCACGCGCTTCACCCCCGCTTCCAGGCGCGCCTCAATATCGGCAGCCGCTCGCACGCCACCGCCGGCTTGTACGGGAATGGAAAGCGCCCCACATATTTCTTGGATAAGATCGAGGTTGGCCCGCCCGCCTTCCTTGGCGCTGTCGAGATCCACCACATGCAACACGTTCGCGCCAGCTTTTTCATAAGCGAGGGCACGCTCAATGGCGGCGTCTTGGTATTGGGTCTGGCGGGCATAGTCGCCTTGGGCCAAACGCACCACAGCGCCTGAAATGAGATCGAGTGCTGGAATCAGAATCATGCGTCTAAAAACCCTTTAAGAAGCCGCGCGCCGGCATCGGCTGATTTTTCGGGATGAAACTGGCAGGCCACAAAGTTTTTTTCACGGACGATCGCGGCAAAGGACTCACCGTGGTGACTGGTGGCCAGGGTGCTGGGGTGATCCGCATTCAATGCATAGCTGTGCACAAAATAGAACCAATCATCGGGACTGAGGTGTTTGGCAATGGGATCTGAGACCTTCCAGTGCAACTGATTCCAGCCCATGTGTGGCAGCCGAAGCCCGTCTGAATCGCTCAAGCGTTTGATCCGCCCAGGAATAATGCCCAGACACTCGGTTGGATGCCCCGGGCCTTCTAGGTCGTTTTCGGCCGATGATTCAAACAGCAACTGCAGCCCCAAGCAAATACCGAGCACGGGTTGGGTGAGCGATTGGATCGCCTTCACCAACTGGGCGTTTTGTAGGTGCGCCATGGCTGCGTGTGCGGTGCCAACGCCTGGCAAAATCACATATTTGGCCTGCCTAATCTCGGTTTCTTGTTGGGTGAGTTGGGCTTCCACGCCCAAACGCCCAAGCGCCTGCAACACCGAGCCGATGTTCGCGCCACCCGAATCAATGACAGCGACCGCCATGGCTTAGAGCACGCCTTTGGTCGATGGCAGACCCGCATTGACTTGTTTTTCTAACGCGGGACGAAGGGCTCGGCCCACGGCTTTAAAACAGGCCTCTATTTGGTGGTGCGTGTTCTCGCCTTCAACCTCAATGTGAATAGCCGCGCGCAGGGTCTGTGACAGCGACTGGAAAAAATGCAGGACCATTTCAGTCGGTAGATCGCCCACCGCATCGCGACCAAATTGGCCTTTGAACACAAATGCCGGACGGCCGGACAAATCAATGGCAGCATGCGCAATCGACTCATCCATCGGTAAGGTAAAACCATAGCGGCCAATGCCGCGGCGATCCCCTAAGGCTTGGTCCAATGCTTGCCCCAGCGCGAGCGCGGTGTCTTCGACCGTGTGGTGCTCGTCGATGTGCAAATCCCCGACCGCTTTAAGATCGAGTCCAAAGCCGCCGTGTGAGGCGAGCTGGTCGAGCATGTGATCAAAAAAGCCCACGCCCGTGGCAATCGATGGTTTGCTTTGGTCCTCGAGATCCACACGAACCTGAATGTGGGTTTCGTTGGTCTTGCGGTTGACCTCCCCCACCCGTGGGCTCTCGATCAAGGCTTTGGTGATGGCGGGCCAGTCGAGACCATCTGCCGCTAGCTTAAACCCTTGAAGCCCCATGTTCTGAGCCATGATTAAATCGGTCTCCCGATCACCGATCACCGCCGAGCGTTGCCGATCCAATGCGGGGTCTTTGAGATAAGAGAGCACCATACCAATCCCTGGCTTTCTGGAAGGGCTTTGGTCGCCGGGCAGCGAGGGGTCAATGTGGATCGCATCAAACTCGATGCCCTGAGACGACAAGATTTGTAACAGGAGGGTTTGTGGTCCTTCGAAGTCAGCCGTGGGGAAAGCGTCGGTGCCCAAGCCATCTTGGTTAGACACCATCACAAACCGAAAGCCTGCTTTTTTAAGCGCCAACAATGACTCGATCACGTGCGGCACCAATCGGAATTTTTCATAGGCATCGATTTGCTCATCAGCAGGCTCTTCGATGAGCGTGCCATCGCGATCGATAAACAATATTTTCTGTTGCGCCATGGCTTGTCCTTAGTCTTGAATGCGCTTATGTTCAGCGCCAAATCGTTCCAATGAAGCGATGAGTTTTTCGGTCTCATCTTCTGTGCCCACCGTGATGCGGATGGCCTGGTCGAGTTTGGGTTGGTGCGATTGGTTGCGCAGGCGAATGCCATCGACCAAACAGTGTTGCATCAACGACTCGGCATCGGCCACTTTGATCAATACAAAGTTGGCCTCCCCTGGCCAAAGCCGCTCCAAGGCTGGGTTGGCCTTCAGTGCTGCAATCAGCCGAGCTTTGTTTGCCTTCAAGCTCGTTAGTTGCGCTTGTTGTTGGGCCAGCGCTTCCGGGCTGAGCGCGTGGAGCGCTGCATCCACAGACGGTGTGGGCAATGGGTAAGGCGCGATGATCCGTTTGAGCCACTCAATGAGATCTGAGTGGGCGATGACAGCGCCCAAGCGTGCGCCAGCCAAACCAAATGCTTTAGATAAGGTGCGAAGGATCACCAAATTGGGTTGTTGGTTGATGAGTGAGGCCATCGAGTCTGCTTCACAAAATTCAATGTAGGCCTCATCGATCACCACCAGCCCGTGTGACTCAACGCGTTTGGCAAACGCCAACACATCGACGGGGTTTAAGGTGTGGCCGGTGGGGTTGTTGGGCGAGCAGAAAAAATACAAGCGACACTCGGGCGCTTTGTTGACCGCCGGCCAGTCCATGGCCCAGTCAGACTGCCCTTCCACAGCGGGCACATCCACCACCTCAGCGCCTTGGATCTTGGCATACAGCGCATACATCCCAAAACAAGGCGAATTGATCATCACGCGGTCAATGCCGGGACGCACCAACAAGCGGTTGAGCAAATCAATGCCTTCGTCTGAGCCGCGCGTGATGAGAAGCTGGGCTGGGTCCATGTGGTAGTGATCGGCCAAGGCTGCCACCAGCTCAGGCGGCTGAGGGTCGGGGTATCGATTGAGCGGGCAGGTGGCATCCACGGGCCAAGGGTTTTCATTGGCGCTGAGATCCACCGGATCTTTGGTGCCTGCGGCAATGGTCCTGGCTGAGGCATAGGGCTTGAGCGAAAGAAGCTCGGGTCGGACCCAGCGAGAAAAATCAATCGCCACGCTTACGCCCCGCCCTTGCTGGCTGTTTGATCGAGCGCGTTGAGGCGAATGTCAATCGCCAAGCGGTGGGCGTCCAGGCCTTCATGAGTGGCCAAGCGCGCGCCTTTGGGGCCGAGGTTTCTCAGCCCTTCGGCAGAAGCTTGTTGGACGGTCATGCGCCGCATAAAGTCGCTGACCGATAAGCCGGCATACACTTTGGCCCAGCCGCCGGTGGGGAGCACATGGTTGGTGCCTGAGATGTAATCGCCCAAGGCTTCGGGGGTGTGGTGGCCAACAAATACAGAGCCTGCGGTTTGGATGCCAGCCACCCATTGCTCGGCGGCATCACCCGCCAAAATCAAATGCTCTGGCGCATACTCATTGGCGATTAGGGTGGCGTGGTCGAGGTCATCGACCACCAACATTCGGGCATGGGCCAGTGCCTGCTTGGCCACGTCTGCTCGGCCAAGACTGGGTAAGAAGTGGGCCAAAGAGGCCACCACGCCTTGAGCGAGTGTTTCTGATGGGGTCAGCAGCACGACCTGAGAATCCACGCCGTGTTCGGCTTGAGACAACAAATCGCACGCCACAAAATCGGGGTTGGCGGTCTCATCGGCGATCACCATGACCTCAGAGGGGCCAGCGGGCATGTCCATGGCCGCACCGTCAATGTCCAAAGACACCTGTCTTTTGGCTTCGGTGACGAAACGGTTGCCTGGGCCAAAAAGCTTGGTGGCTTTTGGGCAGGTCTCAGTGCCGTAAGCCATGGCGGCAATGGCCTGCGCGCCACCAGCGACCAATACCCGCTCAATCCCCAAACGGCTCGCGATCATCAATACAGCCGGGTCTGGGCGGCCGTCGGGCCCCGGTGGGGTGGCCAACACCACTTGCTTGCAGCCAGCGAGCTTGGCGGGCACGCCCAACATAATGGCGGTCGAGGGCAAAGGCGCGCCACCAGCGGGGACGTATAGCCCAACCGCATCCAGGGGTCGCCACAGCGCCTGACAAACCACGCCAGGCGCGGTTTCGACCTCATAGCCTGAGGGCAGGCCGGCGGCATGAAATCGGCCAATTGTATCGATCGCGGTGTCAATTGCATCGATTAGGTCGCTATCTAGTCGGCTTTCGGCAGCAGCGATCTCCTCGGGGCTGGCCCAAATTTGATCGGCGGGTGTCTGATCAAAACGTTGGCCCAACGCTTGTAAAGCCCGATCTCCACCCGCTCGGACCTCGGCGACAATGGCCGCCACCGTCGAAGACAAGGCCTCGGCGGTTTCCATTCGGGGCCTGGCCAACAGGGACGCCAAGCGCGGGTTGTCCTTCGGCGAGCCAGTGACGGACTCAATCGCAACATGGATGGCGTCTGTGCTCATGCCAGCATTTTTTCCACAGGTAGAACGAGAATGGCTGAGGCGCCGGCGTCTTTGAGGCGTTCTAAGTGCTCCCAAAAGACCTGCTCGGTGCAAACGGCGTGTAAGGCCACCCGGTGCGGGTCGCCCTCAAGCTCCAAGATGGTCGGCGTTTCAGCCCCTGGGAGCAGGGCGGTGATGTCGGCGAGCTTGGCTCGGGGGGCGTGCATCATCACATACTTGGCCTCAGCGGCTTGTTTCACCCCCTCAATGCGCGTCAAAAGCGTCTTGATCAGTGATTCTGACTCGGGATCGAGGGCGTTGGGGCAGCGATATAAGCCCGCCTCGCTGACCATGACCTCATCGATGACCTCAAGGTGGTTGGCGCGCAAGGTGGTGCCCGTTGATACCAAATCTACGATGGCATCGGCAGAGCCCATGGAAGGGGCGATCTCAACGGCGCCATTGAGTAAGACCACATCGGCGCTGACCCCATTGTCGCGCAAATAGCGCTGGGTCAGCTCGGGGTAGCTGGTGGCAATGCGCTTACCCGCCAAGTCGCCAGAGGCCTGAATCTCCCCCCGCTCAGGCGCGGCCAGCATGAGCCGACAACGCCCAAAGCCAAGGGGCAGCAAGGGATCAAGAACAACATCCGAGTTTGTTTGACGGGCCTTTTCTGCCGCCTTTTCTTCGGCGACATTGCCTCCAACAATGCCCAGCTGGCAGACGCCAGCGAGCAATAGGCGTGGGATGTCATCGTCGCGGACCAGCAACAAATCAATGGGTAGGGTCTCGCCAAACCAGAACAATTTGTCTTTGCTTTTGGCAAATTTCAGGCCCGAGCGCTCAAGTAGCGCCAGCGAGTCTTCTGCCAGGCGACCGGATTTTTGGATGGCCAGCTTTAGACGGGTCATTGGCCAACGCCTCGAGGAGCCGATTCAAGCGATGGGGCTGCATCGGGCAGGTTTTCGCGGGCAGGGCGTTCAACGCGCTCCAATGCCATGCGGTATCCACCGTGGCCAGATTCCAAAAACCGGGCCACCCGCCCAATGGTGGTCACGCTCACCCCAGTTTGGGCGTTGATTTCACGGTAGGGCAAGCCCTGGTCAAGCAGTTGCACCACCCGCCAGCGATCCACCAGCGCTTCGAGTTCGGCGGGTGTGGTCAGGTCACGCAGCAAGGCCCGCAGCTCATCGGCGGTCTCCATCACCGCAAAAGCCTCGGCCAGGCTGGCGCGCGCTGCTCGGTTGGCTTGGGCGTGTTCGCTATCGCGTTGTTTCATTGGTTTTCCCACATTATTTGTTTTAATGTAACAGCGTGATATTACGCTAGTACATTAGAACATGTCAAGATGAGCATGCCCTTCACACGCCGTGTGCTGTAATTTAAGCCATCCAAACAACCACCGAGGTGGCCGAGATCATGCCTGTTCAACCCATCCAAACCCCTCCCGCGCGTCAAAGTGCCCTGAGAATTCTCGCCGTGGGGCTGTTGCTGGTTTTCCTCAGCGGCTGTGCGATGCTTCAGCGCGGCGAACCCCTAGAAACCGTGGATTCGGTGGATTTGGACCGCTACATGGGCCAGTGGTACGTCATCTCCAACATTCCCTACTTCGGCGAACGTGGCAACGTGGCTGGCCGAGCCATTTACCGCGCCCGTGACGATGGCCGCATGGATGACATTTATCTCTACCGAAAAGGCAACTTTGATGCCCCCGAAGAACGCTTAGAGGGTGTGGCCTGGGTGGTGGACACGGATTCCAATGCACAATGGAAGGTCCGCTTTTATTGGCCTTTGAGCTTTGGCTATTACATCGTGGGTCTGGACGCCGACTACCAATGGTCCATGGTGGGCCACCCATCGAGAAACTATGCCTGGATCATGGCCCGCGAACCCCGAATGGACGAAGCGCTGTACCAAGACCTGCTGGCGCGCTTTGAAGCCTTGGGGTTTGATGCCAGCCGACTGCAAAAAGTGCCCCAATTCCCCGATCAGGTGGGCGCACCCGGGTTTCAGTAGGGCGTTTAAGTTAGGCCGTCGGTGGCGTATCGGGCTTGACCGTCCGTCGCCACCGCATCCGAAGCGTGATCCACAACACCCCAGCCAACACCAAGGCCCCACCCAGCAACAACCGAGGCCCAGGCCGGTCTCCCCAAAACAGCACACCCATGATCACCGCCAAGACAGGGATGGATAGCAACACGGGCAACAGTGTGTTGATTTCGTGGCGTTGCACCAACCAATAAAACGTGCCGTGCCCAATAATAGAGGCACCAATGGATGAAAACGCCACGGCCGCCCAGACTTCGGGGTATTCGGTGAAACTGGCCTGGATCCCCTCAATGGGAGATTCAATCCAAAAAGCCAACACAAACAACAGCGGAAAGGCAAACAAGGCATTCCACGCTTGGAAGCTCATTGCGCTCACGCCTTTGAGCTGGCGCATCAAAATGGTTCCGGTTGCTAAGGCCAAAGCAGAGAGCAGCACCAACACCATCACATCCAGTTGCGCCAAGATCAGGGGATCAAACCCCATCACCAACACCCCAGAAAATGACAAAGCGATGCCACTGCTGGTTCGCCAGCCGATGCGCTCACCCAAAAACACCACCGCCAAAATGGTTGAGATGGGAACATAGACTTGCATCAACAGCGCAACAGAGGACACGTCGCTCGAGCGGCCCAAGGCCATAAATAAGAACGCAAAATGCAATGCGCCCACACACCAGCAGGTCACGATCAAACCAAGCCATTGCCCCGGTGCTGGGCGTCTGAGCAAGGGAAAAATTAGAGCAAACACCATGGCGAAGCGAACCACGGTATAGGTCACGGGCTCAAGAAATTGCACCGCCCAAGCAGAAATGATGAAGTTCCCCGCCCACACAAAGCAGACCATCAAGAGCAATAAAAAGTGCGGCAGCGGCATGGCAAATAACGTCCCAATTCAAGCGGCCATTGTGCCTGATCCGGCCTTTTTAATGAACCCCCAATGCCATGAATCCCCCTTTTGCTCTTCATTGGCTTTTCATCAAGTAGCGGTCACAATAAGCCCATGCACCCATTATTGATCGCTTATCTTCTCGCCGCCCTGTTCATGACGGGCCTGTGGGCCTGGCAACTCAAATCCAACCGAGCCGATTGGGTCGATGCCGCGTGGGCCGCGAGCATTGGTGTTTTGGCCATCGGCTTTGCCATCACAGGCGATGGCGCGGTGGAAAAAAGAATTTTGGCCGCATTGGTGGCGGGCACCTGGTCTGTGCGATTGACTTATCACATGGTGACTCGATTGTTGAGCCACGCAGAGGAAGACGGGCGCTACCAAGCACTCCGCGAACACTGGGGTGAGCGGGTCAATTTTCGGATGTGGCTGTTCTTTATGGGGCAGGCGACGGTGGCCTTCTTGTTTGCACTTCCAGCTTGGGTCGTGGCCCAAGACCCAAGTCCGACCTTAAATGCTTGGGTCGTGGCCGGTGTGGTGATGTGGTTGGTGAGCTTGGCCGGTGAGTCCATCGCTGATCAGCAATTGGCGCGCTTTCGGGCCGATCCAGCCAACAAAGGCCAGGTCTGTGACATTGGGCTTTGGAATTACTCCAGACACCCCAACTACTTTTTTGAGTGGCTTCATTGGTTCAGCTACCCATTGATCGCCATTGGCGCGCAGCAGGTTTGGATCGCCTGGTTGGCACCAGTGGTGATGTTGGTCTTTCTTTACCGCATCACTGGCATCCCCTACACCGAGAAACAGGCCATCAAATCCAGGGGTGAGCGGTATGTGCGATATCAACAAACCACCTCACCGTTCATTCCCTGGAAGAAAAAACGCGCCTAGTTCCTCGCCTGGTTCGTCGCCTAGTCGGAAGTAAAAATCAACTTGGGCCGGTTGTACAAAGAGCCGGCTACGCTGGCGAGTAAGAGACCCGCGGCAAGCGTTGAGCCCACACAAATCGCGACCCAAAGCCCATTGATGGGCTCACCACGAACGAGCTCCAAAATTAAAACGTTTTGACTCAGCAGCGGCACCCACGCCATCCACTGTTCGGCCTTGGTGGGGTTGATCAAAATATACAAACTCGGGAGCATGGGCACCAACACCACCAGCCCCATGTAACTTTGTGCCTCCCTAAAGCTCTTGGCGAAAGACGCCAAGATGGTTAACAGCGCCGCGGCGAGCAAAGCCGCCGGCGCCGTCATCAAAAACGCCCAAGCCGCCACCGTGAAATCAAGGTTGAGGGTCATGTTCATGTTGTCGATGGGCAAGAAGTCCATGGCGATGACAAAAGCCACCAAGCCCAAGATCAGGGTCAACAGACCAAAGGTGGTCGTGGCGGCCAATTTGCCGGCCATGATCTGCCAACGGGGCAGGGGATTGATCAATAAGGGCTCGAGTGATTTTCGCTCACGCTCACCGGCGGTGGTGTCGGTGGCCATGTGCATGGAGCCTACAAACACCATGATCAAGATAAAGTAGGGCAAAAACGAGAGCACCATCCCACCACGCGCCTCGGGTGTGGAAAGATCAACCGTGAGCACATTGATCGGCCGAGTGAGGCTTGGATCCACCCCGCGCATTTGCAACCTCAATTGCCCAATGGTCGAGGAATACCCACCCAAATAACTTCGTACTCGAGAAATCGTGGTCCCGGAATACCGTCTGGATTGATCGGCCAATACTTCAACAGCCGCTGGCCGGCCCATGGCCCACTCTTCAGCGAACGATTCGGGGATTCTTAAAATCACCTCTTCTTCTTCGCTCTTGATCGCCGCTTCTGGGTCTTCTGGGGCGGGTTCAATCATCACCCCTTGCCGTTTGAGGTAGCCAATGAGGTTGGGGGCATGTTCGGCACCCACCACGGGCAACTCCAGCGCAGACTCGAGCCTTTCTGTGGTTTGTCTTTCGGCAAACCCAATCATCAGAACCAAAAACACGGGACCAAACAAAGGCCCAAACACCAGCGTCGATAAAATCACCCGCCGATCGCGGAAGTTGTCCATCACTTCTTTGAACCACACAGCCATCATGACAACAACCCCTCGTCGCTTCCGATCAGTTGCACAAAAGCATCCTCCAATGATTTGGCGCCCGATTTGGCCAACAGGGCTTCCGCTGAGCCCTCGGCCGCCACCCGCCCTTTGGCAATGATGACGATGTGATCACACAACGCGGCCACCTCTTGCATGATGTGGGTGGATAAGACCACACACCGCCCTTGTGCTTTAAGGTCCATCAAAAACCCCCGCAGAGCGCGGGTGGTCATGACATCCAGCCCGTTGGTGGGCTCATCAAGAAGCACGGTTTGTGGGTCGTGGATCAGCGCTCGGGCGATGGCCACTTTGACCCGTTGGCCTTGGGAAAACCCAGTGGTGCGCCGGTCGATGAACTCGTGCATGTCGAGCACTTCACAAAACCGCTCGATCCGTTGCTTGATATCGGCTTGGCTCAAACCCTGCAACTTGCCGTAATAGGCAATGTTCTCTCGGGCCGTCAAGCGGTCATACAGGCCCCGGGAATCGGGGACCACACCAATGGCGCGTTTGACCGCCAAGGGCGCTTTGGCGGGATTGACGCCATCGATCGACATCTCCCCCTCATCGGGTGGTAGCAAGGTGTAGAGCATGCGAAGCGTGGTGGTTTTACCGGCACCATTGGGCCCTAAGAGCCCGGTGATCTGGCCATCTTTGGCCTGAAAGCTCACGCCATCGACCGCGACGACTTTGCCCTTGTTGAATGTTTTGACGAGGTTATTGACATCAATCATGGCGTTGGCCCCAAAAGGTCTGTGAAAAATGGCTCAGAACCGAGCGAGTCCATGCAGTTGGTATCGAGATCACTCACGCTGGCTTGGTCAATGAAGTGGGTTGCGATTCGGGCCATGCACGGTTGGGTGATCACAATGTGGCCGCGGCCATTGGCCACCAAGTGCAAAGAATTCTCGGTGAGCGCATCGATCTCATCGCCATAGTTCGGTGGCGTCACCGGGTCCAACTCACCCGACAACAGCAAGATCGGCACATCCCCTCGGTAGGGTTCATTAAAGTCATCGGGCACGTCCGCGCTTGGCCAGTCGGGGCAAAGCCGGTCATACAAATCCCCAATGCTGTCGCCCAACAAGGTTTGTTCGGTGGCGATGTTGTCGGGCCACTGGGGCCAGTCTTCGACACAGCCAATGGCAAAATTGAGGCCCAAAGCCAAGGCATCTTGCATCTGCTCGCTCAACATCAGCGCTTGCGAAGCAATCCTTTGTGGGTTGCCGGTCGCACTGGCTTCGTGAATCAAATAGGGAAGCAGCATCTGGGTGGATGGGTCGTAGGCCAAGAATCGAAGCGCGGTGGCCAACACCGTCCGCGAGAAGGTGATTTCTACCGCCTCCCCCAACCTGGGGTGGGTGACTTGAATGCGCGGTCCCTCGGTCCAGCTGTCGAATTCGTTTTTGAGGCTTTGGAAAGCATCGGCCAAATTGGGGAAAGCTTCGCTACACGCGACATCTTCGCCACACGCCACGATTAGACGCTCGAGCGCTTGATCGAGCGAGGGGCCGTGTTCGGCGCCCAAGGCCAGGCGCATGGGCACCACACCATCTAAGATCGCTGAGCGAACCCGAGTGGGATAATTTTTAAGATAGACCTGCGCCAAGCGTGTGCCGTAAGAGCCGCCAATGAGGTTGATTTGCTCGAAGCCCAAATGGGCGCGGAGCTGGTCGATGTCTTGGGCGGCATGGGTGCTGGTGTAGAAACGAACATCGGCATCCCAATCATCTCGGCAGGCGTTGATTTGTTCAATGGCCGCCTCGGGGTCGGGCTCTAATAGGCCTTCTTCGCTCTCCTCAAACGCACAATTGAGGGCATTCGATCCACCCGTGCCCCGCTGGTCGAGAAAAATCAGATCGCGATTGCGTTGAATGTCTCGCAGGGCTCGGCGCATGATCGGTGCGACATCGCGCGCACTCTGACCCGGCCCGCCGGCCAAGAAAAAGACGGGGTCAGCTAAGCCATTGCCATCGCGGGCGGGCAACACTGCATAAGAAAGCGCCAACACGCGGTCGGCCTGATCAAGCGTTTGGCTGGGGTCTTCGGGGACACTTAAGGTGCCGCAGAGCGCCTCGGCGGTGACCCTGCCTTGTAGCGCGCTTAATTCACAAGAAGACAATTGATCATAGCGCTCATTGGCTGATGCGCTCATAAAAAGCCCAGTGCAGAGCAGAGCAAAAATCGCCCGGCCCCAGTGATCTCGGAATAAATTTGACAAGGTTTCGCCTCTTGTTGATGCGTTTTGTTGGACAATGGGTGTATTGTGCACGTGTATCAGTCAAAAGACCAATAGGCCAATTGTCATGCTCGCCCTCGAAGTCAAAAACCTACAAAAAACCTACCAAAACGGCGTGGTCGCCTTAAAAGGCATCGATCTAGAGGTCACCGAAGGCGATTTTTTTGCCCTGCTCGGTCCCAACGGCGCTGGCAAGTCGACGCTCATTGGCATCATCAGCTCGTTGGTCAACGCCAGCCAAGGGGAAAGCAAGGTCTTTGGCATCAGCGTCCAAAAAGACCGGTCGCGGGCGATGGCAGAGATTGGCTTGGTCCCGCAAGAGGTGAACTTTAACCAATTTGAAAAGCCTTTCGACATCGTGGTCAACCAAGGCGGTTATTACGGTGTGCCTCGGGCTGTGGCCAGAGAAAGGGCCGAGTATTATCTAAAAAAACTCGAGCTGTGGGACAAGGCTTTTTCAATGTCCCGCACGCTTTCGGGTGGCATGAAGCGGCGGCTATTGATTGCCCGCGCGATGGTTCATGAACCCAGGCTCTTGATCTTGGATGAGCCCACCGCTGGGGTGGATATTGAGATCCGCCGTTCCATGTGGCAATTCATTGAAGAGATCAATCGGGCAGGCACCACGGTCATTTTGACCACACACTATTTAGAAGAAGCTGAGAATTTGTGCCGCAACATCGCCATCATTGATCATGGCGAGATTGTTGAAAACACCACGATCAAACATTTGCTGAGCAAGCTCGATGTGGAAACATTCATCTTGGATTTGCGCGCACCCACCCAAGACGTACCGAGCATTGATGGCATTGAGTTGGTCTTAAAAGATGCCCACACCATCGAAGCGAGCATTCCTAAGTCCCGAAGTTTGAACCGATTGTTCAGGGGGCTTGAAGAAGCGGGCATTGAGGTGACCTCCATGCGCAACAAGGTCAACCGCTTGGAAGAGCTGTTTGTTCGCTTGGTTCATGCCGATGCGCCCGCCCGAGATGAGCAAGAGGAGAGTGTGGCATGAGTGAGAAGGTATCGGCCAGAAGCTATTGGATTGGCTATCAAACCATCCTGATCAAAGAAATCACCCGCATTGTTCGTATTTGGGCGCAGACCTTGATTCCGCCTGTGATCACCATGACGCTTTATTTTGTGATCTTTGGCGCGATCATCGGCCGCCGTGTGGGTGAGATGGGTGGCATGCCGTATATGGAATTCATTGTGCCTGGCTTGATCATGTTGACGGTTATCACCAACTCCTATGGCAACGTCACCAGCTCATTTTTCGGCGCCAAATTTGGCAAGCACATCGAAGAGCTGCTGATTTCTCCACTCCCACCGTGGATTATTTTGTTGGGCTATATTTCTGGTGCGGTTGCCCGAGCCTTAGTGGTGGGCTTGTTGGTGTGGTTGGTTGCCTCCTTTTTTGCCGGTTTTCAGATGTACAACATCTGGGTGACGTTGAGCATTTTAATTTTGACCTCGGTGACGTTTGCCTTAGGCGGGTTCATCAATGGTGTCTATGCCCAAAAGTTTGATGATATTTCTATCATCCCAACCTTTGTGCTTCAGCCAATGACCTATTTGGGTGGGGTATTTTTCTCAGTGAGTCTATTGCCAGGCATCTGGCAACAAGTCTCGTTGGTGAACCCGATTGTCTATATGGTCAACGCGTTTCGTTATGGGATTTTGGGGGTGAGCGATGTGCCACTGTGGGTGGCTTATGCCATCATCAGCGGGTTTGGGATCGTGTTGTTCGCGATTTGTCTGAGCTTGTTGCACCGAGGCGTGGGCTTGAGAACTTAAAGCCCAGCCTGGGTGTTTTCGATGGTTTCTTTGGCCGCTACTTGAGCTGAATCTTTCCCATGGGGTCTTGGCCGGGCATGCCTGGCGCCCCTGGGCCACCTTGGCCAGGCACCACGATTGAGCTTTGCGCCTCGCGTTGCATGCGCTTGAGCTCTTCCATGGTGTTCTCAATGGCTTTTTCGGCCTCTTCGGCAAAGTGCTCCGCCGCCTCGCCAATGGTTTCACCCGGCAACTCAAAACTCAGCGGCAACGCGCCAGCAGGCGTCATGACTTGGGTCGAGCCCACAAACATCACTGGCCGCGATGGGTCGATCGCACCCTCAGGCGTCACTGGCGTGAGTTTGCGGATTTGGCCGGCACGCTGATCTGAAAACTGCTCTTCGTGGTACAGCGCATTCGGATCCATCTTGAGTTGTTCGCGAATTGAAGGTTCTGACATGGTTCATCTCATGGCTAATGACAACAGCCTTATAGTTTAGGCGATCTCGTTGACGTCTGTGTCATGAAAGGGCGGTAGGATGGGGGTATGAAAAAGGTGAGCAATCAAACATTCGAACCCCGATCTGGGACGCTGAAGCGCCTTTCGTGGCTGGCGCTTGCCTCCGGCTTGTTCTCGATCGTCTTCGGCGCAGCGCTCGGACCGGCCTCTTTGGCGCAAGATCCAACGGGGAGCCCAAAGGTGTTTGTTCTCTCGGTTGAGGGTGCGATTGGCCCCGCGAGTCGCGATTATTTGGTTGAAGGCATCGCGCGCGCTGAAGCCCAAGACGGAGCATTGGTGGTGATTGAGCTAGACACCCCAGGTGGCTTGTCGGATTCCATGCGCGACATCATCAAAAAAATCTTAAACGCTGAGGTGCCTGTGGCCACCTGGGTGGGCCCGCCAGGTGCGCGTGCTGCCAGTGCGGGCACTTATATTTTGTATGCCAGCCACATTGCCGCGATGGCGCCATCGACCAATCTGGGCGCGGCCACACCGGTCCAAATTGGTGGTGGCGGTGGTGAGCCCGCCGATTCTGGGGGTGGCACCTTGGAGCGCTTGGCGGAAGCCTTGCAAGAGAACTCAGAAGAGAGCACACAAGAGAACACACAAGATCCGGCAGATGCAGCCACATCTGAGACGGGTTCTGAGTCAGCGCCCGAGACGGTTGAGCCTGCCACCGAACCAGAAGCCAGCACCGAGGGCAGCGCCACCGAGAAGAAAGTCTTAGAAGACGCGGTCGCTTACATCCAAGGCTTGGCCGAGCGGCATGGCCGCAATGCCCAATGGGCAGAACAAGCCGTTCGAGAGGCGGTGAGCTTAACCGCCAGCGATGCGTTGGCCATCAATGTGATTGATGTTGTTGCCGAAGACATCACCGAATTGTTGGCGGCAATTGATGGGCGTGAAGTCAAAATGCACCACGGCACAGAGACCATTGCCGTGGCCGGCGCTGAGATTGAAGTGATTGAGCCCGATTGGCGCAATCAATTTTTGAGCGTGATCACCAACCCCACATTGGCCTATATCTTATTGATGGTCGGCATTTATGGCTTGGTGTTGGAAGGCTATAACCCAGGCGCTTTGGTGCCTGGCGTGATCGGTGGGATCAGCTTGTTGCTCGCTTTGTACGCATTCCAGATCTTGCCGATTAATTTCGCTGGCCTTGCGCTGATGTTGTTGGGCTTTGCCTTGATTGCCGTCGAGCTGTTCGTGCCCTCGTTTGGCATTTTGGGCATTGGCGGTGTCGTGGCTGTGGTGTTTGGTTCTGTGATTTTGATGGACTCAGGCGTGCCTGGCTTTGCCATCAACACAGGCCTGGTGATGGGCATGGGCTTGAGCGCCGCCTTGTTGTTTGGCATGTTGATTTATTTGGTCAGCCGTGCGGTCAGGCGCCCAACCGTCAGCGGAACGGAAGCTTTGATGGGGCAAACCTGTGAAGTGATCAGGGCCTTTGAAAACGGTCACGGTCGCGTGCATCTGGACGGGGAAGACTGGCAAGCCACCGGGCCCGATGGGTTGATGCCTGGTGATCGAGCTCGGGTAGAGGGCATTGATGGACTGATCCTAAAGGTCAGCGCTTTGCCATGAAGCATCGCCACAACAACACAATCAATGCGTTTAAAAAGCCAGCTGCGCTGGCACCATAAATTTTTTAGGAGTTTGGTATGGATTTTTTATATTTCGTAACGACCGTTGTCGTCGTGCTGGTGGTTTTGATCGCCAACACCATCAAAGTGTTGCGCGAGTACGAGCGGGGCGTGATTTTTACCCTGGGCCGGTTCTATAAAGTCAAAGGCCCTGGTCTGATCATCGTTATCCCGTTCATCCAGCAAATCGTTAAAGTGGACCTTCGCACCATCGTGATGGACGTCCCCACGCAAGATGTGATTTCGTTTGACAACGTCTCCGTCAAAGTCAACGCCGTGATTTATTACCGTGTTGTGGATCCACAAAAAGCCATCATCAACGTCGAGCGGTTTATGGACGCCACCAGCCAGTTGGCACAAACCACCTTGCGCTCGGTGTTGGGCAAACACGAACTCGATGAAATGCTCGCCGAACGCGACAAACTCAACGAAGACATTCAAGAAATCTTAGACCGGCAAACCGACAGCTGGGGTGTGAAGGTGGCCAATGTCGAGATCAAGCACGTGGATCTGGATGAGTCCATGATTCGAGCCATCGCGAAACAAGCCGAGGCCGAACGGCAGCGGCGCGCCAAAGTCATTCACGCTGCCGGTGAGCAAGAAGCGGCGGAGAAGCTGGTAGAAGCAGCCAATAAGCTTTCAGAAGCCGGTGGCGCCATGCAACTTCGCTACATGCAAACGCTCACAGAGATCGGTGGCGAGCAAAACACCACCGTTGTGTTTCCCATGCCGATTGATTTGATGGAGAGCTTAAAAACACTCTCTGCCAAGACGAAAACCTAAATGCTTGGCTAGTCGTCCCAAACCGGAGACAAGGAAGCCGGCGCACACAAACGCCGGCTTTTTTCTAAGGCAGCAATCTTTTCGTGATCCGCCAAGCTCAAGCTGAAATCAAACACTTCAAAGTTTGATTGGGCGTGGTGGATGTTCGAGGTGGCTGGAATGGCGGCCACTCGGTCTTGCTCGATCAACCAGCGAAGCGCGACTTGGGCTGCGCTCTTGTTGTATTGGGCCCCGATCTCCCACAATACGGTGTCGTTGACCACGCCCGCCTTGGCCAAAGGCATGTAGGCGGTCAGCACCAGATTGTGGCGTGCCAAGACCCGCCGCAAGCGTTCTTGCCCCAAATACACGTGGTATTCGACTTGGTTTGTCGCCAAAGCACCCGGCCCACAAAACGCCACCGCTTGTTCGGTCTGATCAATATTGAAGTTGCTGATGCCGATGTGGTGCGCCAAGCCCTCGGCCCGAGCGCGCATCAGCCCCTCGAGTGTGGGGTTCATGCCATGGCCTTCAAACATGGGCCAATGCAGCAGCAGTAAATCCACATAATCGGTTTGCAAGCGATCTAGGCTCTCTCTGACCGAGGCCAACAAGTCATCGGGCTCGTAGCGATCCACCCAGACTTTGGTGGTGATGAACAAGTCTTTTCGGGGCACAGCCGCGCCGGCGAGCGCTCGGCCCACTGCCGACTCGTTGCGATAGATCTGAGCACAATCAATGTGCCGATAGCCAATCTCCAAAGCCGCTGGCAGCACTTCATCGAGCGTGTTTTCATCGAGCTCCCAGGTTCCGAAGCCCAAAACAGGCATGTTTAAACCATTGGCTGCCAAAGTGGGCACATCGACCATATTGATTCTCCAGATAGCGATCGGCGTTTGTCGTTTTGCCACACCCAGCGCAGGCTGAACGCTTGCCTGTGAGTAGATGAGGCGGTGGTCTATCTATGGTGTCGATTACAGCTCAGTTGTCAAGCATTCATAAAGCGATTTTTGACCCGAACATAGTGTTCGGCAGAGTATTTCAGCGCTTTAATTTCTTGTTCGGTCAATGGTCGCGCCTGCGTGGCAGGTTGTCCGCGATACAAAAAGCCCGAGACCAAGTGTTTGCCTGGGCTCACCAAGGCCCCAGCGGCCACCATCACTTCAGGCTCAATCACCGCGCCATCGAGCACAATCGCCCCCATCCCAATCAAACAGCGATCACCAATGGTGCACGCATGCAAGATCGCGCCATGGCCCACCGTGACATCGTCCCCGACCACCAAGGGCTGGCCGCCTGGGGTGTAGGGACCATCGTGGGTCACGTGACACACCGACCCATCTTGGATGTTGCTGCGAGCGCCGATGGTGATGGTGTTCACATCACCCCTGAGCACGGCTTGGGGCCAAACAGAGGCATCATCGCCCAGCCGGACCTGCCCAATCACGGTGGAATCCGGATCGATATAGACAGATTCGCCAAGTATGGGGGTGTGATCGAGGTAGGCGCGCATGCTCATGTTCCTATTGTTGTGTCTAGACCGTTACAATAACGCCTTATCCCTGACGATCACAATCAAAGATCACAACCAGCATGCGCGCTCACATCGAAGAACTAGTCTCTCAGGCCTTGGGGTATCTCAAACGCGATGGCGTCATCGAAGACGATCAATCCGTCGATATTCAAGTCGAGCCCACCAAAGACCGAAGCCATGGCGACTACGCTTGCAACGTGGCCATGATGTTGGCCAAGTCAGCGGGCATGAACCCGCGTGAGCTGGCGGAGAAAATCCTCAAACGCTTACCCGCCTCCAAGCGGGTGAAAGAAGTCCAGATCGCAGGCCCTGGTTTCTTGAATTTCTTCGCCAGCGGACATTATCTGAAAATTGTGGTTCGCGAGATCTTGGCCCAAGGTGAGCGTTACGGCGAGGCACCCGCCAACAGCTTAGAGCCGATCTTGATTGAGTTTGTCAGCGCCAACCCAACCGGGCCTTTGCACGTGGGTCATGGGCGTGGCGCCGCTTACGGTGCCAGCCTCGCCTCGATCCTACAAGCCGCTGGTCACCCCGTTGAGAAAGAGTATTACGTCAATGACGATGGCCGGCAGATGGACATCTTGGCCGTCTCTGTTTGGCTTCGGTACCTGGAGCTTGCCGGCGAGCGCGTGCGTTTCCCCGACAATGCCTACCAAGGCGACTACGTCTACGAGATCGCGCGCGAGGTGCGCTCGCGCCACGGGGATGATTTGCGCCACACCGGTCACGAAGTCTCCGAATCTTTGCCCACCGATGGAGATGAAGGCGGGGATGCCGAGGCCCATATTGATGCGTTGATCGCGCGGGCCAAAGAATTGCTGGGTGAGACAGATTACCAAGCGGTCTTTGCCATTGCGCTTGAGGCGATGCTCTCGGACATTCGCGACGACCTTGATGAGTTCGGAGTGAGCTTTGATCGTTGGTATTCCGAGCGAAGCCTGCACGAATCCGGTGCGCTCGATCAGGCACTCGCCACACTCAAAGAAAAAGATTGGCTAGAAACCCGCAACGGCGCTGTGTGGTTTAAAGCGTCTGAATTGGGTGATGACAAAGACCGGGTGGTCATTCGAGATAACGGACGGAGCACGTATTTTGCCTCCGATGTGGCGTATCTCTTAGATAAGCTCGAGCGTTGTCGGGGGCAGTCTTTGTATATCTTTGGTGCCGACCACCACGGGTATGTGCCCAGGCTTAAAGCCGCCGCACAAGGCTTGGGCCAAGACCCCAACCGGCTCGATTTTCAATTGGTGCAGTTTGCGGTGTTGTATCGAGAGGGCAAAAAAATACAAATGTCGACCCGCTCGGGCCAGTTTGTGACCTTGCGGGACTTAAGAGACGAGGTGGGCAAAGACGCCGCCCGTTATTTCTACATCATGCGCTCGCACGAGCAGCACTTGGATTTTGATTTGGACTTGGCCAAGTCAAAGGCCAATGAAAATCCCGTGTTTTACATTCAGTATGCGCATGCTCGGATTCAGAGCATTTTTAATAAGCTCGATGAAGCCGGACAGCGTCACAACCAAGCCATTGGGGAAGCCGCGATTTCTCAATTGGTGGCAGAGCCCGAACAAATTCTCCTGCGCGCCTTAGGCCGCTACCCAGAAGTGATCGAAAACGCCGCCAAGCGCCGAGCGCCACACATTCTGGCGCATTACCTGCATGAGATCGCTGGACAATTTCACTCTTGGTACAACCACGCACAGTTCTTGGTCGATGATGATGATTTAAGAAACGCGCGCCTCAACTTGGCCCAAGCCACCGCGCACGTGATCCGCAATGGCCTGAATTTGCTGGGCGTCAGCGCACCGGAGGCCATGTAGTGGCCAGGCGCCAAGCCAAGCGTTCTAATGGTTCAGCGTCTCACGGCCTGATTGGATTCACTTTGGGCGTGGTGGTTGGCTTGGGCTTGGCCACCGCCATGGGTTTGATGCGTTCGAGCCCCGAGCCTCAAGGGCCACAAGCACAAAGCAGTGAAGTCATTGCGCCGTTGGAAGAAGAGATTGCACCACCCAGGCGCTATGAGTTTTTTAGTGTGCTGCCCGAGGTCGAGCGCGTGGTGCCCGAGCGAGAAATCGAACAAGCACTGGCAGATGCCAATCCCGAGCCCTCAAAAACCTATACCCTACAGGCAGGGTCGTTTCGTTCAGCAGACGATGCCGAGGGCCTTAGAGCACAGATCACCTTATTGGGATTGAGCGCTGAGGTGCAGTCGGTTACTGTAGATGACGAAAGTTGGCACCGAGTGCGCGTGGGGCCCTTTGATAGCGCCCGCGCAGCCGATGGCGCCAGAAGACGTTTGCAAGACAATGGCATGGAGGCGCTGGTCTTAAGCGGGGGCTAGACTCAGTCCAATCACAACAAGGAGAACCACCGAATGCTTGAATTGATTATTGCTGCCAACGCTTGGCTCAATGGCATTGTCTGGGGCCCTCCGTTCATGATCTTGTTGGTTGGCACCGGCGCCTATCTGACTTACAAGCTCGGTTTCTTCCAGTTCCGTTACCTGATCCATTCATGGAAAAACAGTTTTGGTGAGATGTTTCGGCGAGACATCAAAACCGAAGAGGGGGCGATCAGTCCTTTTCAAGCCGTGGCGGCTGCGATGGCGGCGACCATTGGCGTGGGCAACATCGCAGGCGTGGCCACCGCGCTGGTCTTGGGCGGTCCCGGCGCGATCTTTTGGATGTGGATGGTCGCCTTGGTGGGCATGGCCACCAAGATGGCAGAAGCCACGCTGGGCTTGAAGTACCGCCACATCGATGCCAACGGTCATGTGTCTGGTGGTGTGTTCTATTACATCGAAAAAGGTCTCGGCCCCCAATGGAAATGGTTGGCGGTGGCCTATGCCTTCTTCGCTGGGATCTCGGCTTTTGGGCTGGGCAACATGGTCCAATCCAACACCGTCGCCCAATCCATGGCGGCAGGCTTTGG